>JBEKYW010000119.1:0-4764 GCA_049510555.1 Bryobacteraceae bacterium | reverse complement strand
GCACCTCCGGTTCGACGAGGGGAGAGTGGGTCGCGCTACTCGCGTCGCCCTCTCTCCTACTCTACCGGCTCCGTGCGCAGGCCTCTCACGGAGCCGCGACCGTAAGGGAGCGGAGGCGGGGATATCGCCGGGTCCCTTTATCGTCGCGGTTCCTGGCGGCGCGCGCGGCGCCTCCGCTCGGCCGCGCGGACCTGAAGCTCGTTCAGGCCGAAATAGTGCGCCACTTCGTGCCAGACGGTATCCTCGACCAGCCTGGCGAGGTGTTCGGGGCCGCGGGCCAGGCGCTCGTGGGGCCCCTGAAAGATGGTGATGCGGTCAGGCATGGCGAAGGGCTCGAAGACGCTCCGTTTGGTGAGCGGGCGGCCTTCGTAGAGGCCCAGCAAAGTGCTTCCATGAGGCGCGCGGCCGCGGGCGAGCTGCGCGGGCGCGGGCTCCGGCTCCACTACCACCGCGATGTTCTTCAGGCGCCGGCGGAAGCGCGCCGGGATTTGGGCGTAAGCCGCGGCCACCAGGCGGTCGAATTCATCCGGGAGCATGCCTGCTGCTATTCTACTTTCTCGGCGAGCGGCAAACAGAAGAGCCCCGGGCGGCCGGGGCGGCGGGTTGTGTTCACATGAAATTTAGTGTAAATTAATTGTCATGATCGATTTGGCCGAAATCCATCCCCTCAGCGAATTCCAGCGAAATGCGAAACAGCATATCCGCAGGTTGAAGAAGTCGGGAAAAGCGGCCGTTCTTACCGTGAACGGCCAGGCCGAGGTCGTGATCCAAGGCGCGGGAGCGTATCAGAAGCTCCTCGAAGACCAGGAACTGCTGAACAGCATTCGTGGTATCAGTCGCGGACTCGAACAAGCCAGGCGGGGCGAGGGCCGCCCTATGCGGGAGTTTCTCGAAGAGATTGCCCGCGAGCACGGGATCTCGCTCAAGTGAAATACCAGGTCATTGTCACGCCCGAGGCCCAGGCCGGAATTCGAGAGTCCTTCCAATACATTCACGAACGCGCGCCCCTGAATGCGGCCCGATGGCTTCAGGGGTTGTATCGGCAAATCGATACTTTGCAGCGCAACCCGGAGAGATGTTCCTTCGCCCGGGAGCGGGAGTACCTCGAGGAGGACCTTCGCCAGCTTCTCTTCAGGTCTCACCGCATCGTCTTCAAGGTCGAGAAGGCGCGCGAGATAGTCTACGTTCTCCATGTCCGCCACGCGAAGCGGCGAGCCATTGGTGAACCTTCCGCCACGGAGGACGATGCGTAATCACCGGCGGGCGTATGCCTGCTGTTATTCTGTTGCTTGGCGGACCTGAAACCAAGGCGCGTAGTGGTGGCGATCGACGGGCCGGCGGGCGCGGGCAAGAGCACCATCGCCAAACGGCTGGCCGCGCGGCTGGGATTCACGTACATCGATTCCGGCGCGATGTACCGCGCGGTGGCGCTGTGGGCGCTGCGGCAGAAGGTCGATCCGGGCGATCGGCACCGCATGGAGCAGCTTGCCATTGCCGCGGAAATCGAGCTTTCGCCGGGGCGCATCCGGCTGAACGGCGAGGACGTGACGGAAGCCATCCGCACGCCGGAGGTTACCAATGCCGCGTCCAAGGTGGCGGTAATCCCGGGCGTGCGGCGCGCCATGGTGGCCAAACAGCGCGCCATGGGAGAGCGCTCGAGCGTAGTGATGGAAGGCCGGGACATCGGCACGGTGGTGTTCCCCAACGCGGAGGTCAAGGTTTTTTTGGACGCCGACCCGCGAGAGCGGGTGCGGCGCCGGCTGGAAGAGGTGCGGGCCACCGGAGAGGAGATTTCCGGGAGCGTCCTGGCGGCGCAGATAAAAGAGCGCGACCAGCGTGACCGCACGCGCGCCGACGCGCCCCTGGCCCAGGCGCCGGACGCGGCGTACCTGGATTCCACCGGGCTCACGGTGGAAGAAGTGGAAGAGGCCATTCTCAAGATTGTGCGTTCGCGGCTGACGAACGGAAAGGATTTCGGTTGAAGGACCTGCTGGTAATGAAATTTGGCGGGACGAGCGTAGGCTCGGCCGAGCGCATGCGGGTGGCGGCGCGCATCGCCGCCGGGGAACGGAAAAAGCGGCCGGTGGCGGTGGTGGTCTCGGCTATGTCCAAGGTCACGGACCTGCTGCTCGGCACCATGCGGCACGCCGAAGCCGGCGATCGCGCGGGCATGGAAACCAACCTGGCGGCGTTGCGGAGCCGCCACGAGGAAGCCTGCCGGGAATTGCTGCCCGAAGCCAGGCAGCCCGCGGTGCTGGCGAAGATGGGCAAGCTCATCGGCGAATTCGAGCGCATCGCCAACGGCATGGCGATGCTGGGCGAGCGGCCTCCGCGCTCGGTGGATGAGGCCGTGGCGGTTGGGGAGCGGCTCTCGGCGCTGCTCGTTTCCGAATGCCTGAAGGCGGAGGGCACGCCGGCCGCGGCCGTGAACGCGTGGGAAGTGGTGGTGACGGACGCCGTCTTTGGCAACGCCTCTCCGCTCATGGAGCCGACCCGCGCAAAGGCGCGGGCCAAACTGCTGCCGCTGTTGCGCCAGGGCGCGGTGCCGGTGATCACGGGTTTCAACGGCGCCACTGCCGACGGGCGCCCCACCACGCTGGGACGCGGCGGCTCGGATTTTTCGGCATCCATCCTCTCCGCCGCGCTGGATGCTTCGGAGCTGTGGATCTGGACGGACGTGGACGGCATCATGAGCGCCGACCCGCGCCTGGTGCCGGACGCGGAAGTGCTGGCGGAGGTGACCTACGCGGAGGCGGCGGAGCTGGCCTACGCCGGCGCCAAGGTGCTGCACCCCAGGACGCTGGCGCCCCTGGCCGAGAAAAAGATCCCGGTCTGGAGCAAGAACAGCTTTGCGCCGGAGAAGCCGGGGACCAGGATTGTCCCCTCGATTTCGGTGGCCAACGGCGCGCGCGCGGTCACCTCCATGGCCAATGTGGCGCTGGTGTCGCTGGAGCCCGCGAGCCCGGAACTGAGCGGCGTTCAGGTGATGGCGCGGGCGCTCGAGGCCGTGGCGCGGGCCAACGTCGAGGTGCTGCTGTTTTCCAGCTCGAGCTACCGCCAGAATTTCTGCTTCCTGGTGCGCGAGGAGGAGCTGGAACGCTCGGTGGAGGCGCTCGAATCGGCGCTGGCGCTCGAACTGGCCCACGATTACTTGCACCCGATCCACGTGGACCGGGACGTGGGGCTGCTGGCGGCGGTGGGCGAGGGAATGCAGGGAAAACCGGGACTGGCGGGCCGCATCTTCACGGCCATCTCGCGCGTGCAGGTGAATGTCATCGCCATCGCGCAAGGCTCCAGCGAGCTGACGATTGCGGTGGTGGTCCGCCGCGATGGACTCGAACAGGCGGTGCGGGCGGTGCATGCCGAGTGCGGCCTGGGCCGGCGGCCTCCGGTTCCGGTATTTCCGTTTTCACCGCCGAAGCGCCGGAAATAGAGCAGATCTCAGCGCGTTACTTTCGGCCTGCGTGCAATCGGTTCACCATTTGCCGTAGCTTCGGATCGGGCCTGATCCGAAGCGCTGCTTCATACTGAGCGATCGCATCCGGCAGCCGGCCGGGCAGTCGGGAAAGTGCGTTTCCCAGGTTGAAGTGCGCCTCGGCGTAATCGGGATCAATCCGCAGCGCTGCTTCATACTCGGCAATCGCCTCCCGCCAACGCCCGCCGGAATTCGCCAGCGCGACTCCCAGATTGTCGTGCGCCGCGGCGAGATTGGGGTCGATCCGCAGCGCTGCTTCATACTCGGCAATCGCCTCCTGCCAACGCCCGCCGGAATTCGCCAGCGCGAGTCCCAGGTTGTTGTGTGCCGCGGCGTAATTGGGGTCAATCCGCAACGCTGCCTGATACTCAACAATCGCGTCCGGCAGCCGGCCGGGTATTTGCGACAGAGCGTATGCCAGGTTGAAGTGCGCTGCGGCGTAATTGGGGTCAATCCGCAACGCTGCTTGATACTCGGCAATGGCGTCGGGCAGCCGGCCGGGTAGTTCCGACAGGGTGTTCCCCAGGTTCATGTGCACTACCGCGTTGCCGGGTTCCATGCGCAGTGCCACCTCATACTGGGCAATGGCGTCGGGCAACCGGCCGGGTAGTTGCGACAGGGCGCTTCCCAGGTTGCTGCGGACCTCCGTGGAATCGGGATTGATCCGCAGCGCCGCTTCATACTCGGCAACGGCATCCGGCAGCCGGCCGGGTAGTCGGGAAAGCGTGTTTCCCAGGTCGAAGTGCACGTCGGCAAGATCGGGATTGCTCCGTAGCGCTGCTTTATACTCGGCAATGGCATCCGGCAGCCGGCCGGGTAGCTGCAACAGGGCTTTTGCCAGGTTGTGGTGCGCCTCGGCGTAATCCGGTTCAATCCGCAACGCTACTCGATACTCGGCGATGGCGTCCGGCAGCAGAAAGGGTTGTTGCGACAAGGCACTCCCCAGGTTGATGTGCGCCTTAGCGCTTCCCGGACAGACGTTCACGGCACTGGTCCAGAGACTGCGGTCATCGAGCCAGTCGAAGTTCCGGGCGTAGGTTCGCACGGCGCATGCGAGGCACACGAGCCCGAGCGCAGTCCATGCGGTCCGCATGGCCAAAAGCCGCTGGCGCGAGACTTGCCGGCCAAGCGCGTAGATGGCCGCAACCACGCACCCGGCGAGGCCGATCAAAGGCAGATAGACGAATCGTTCGGCCATGATGCTCCCGATGAGAATCGCCACGTTCGACGTCGGGGCGAGAGCCACGAAAAAGAAAGCCAGGAAGAAGAACAGCGGCTTGCGCGTGCGG
>JBEKYW010000118.1:0-4864 GCA_049510555.1 Bryobacteraceae bacterium | reverse complement strand
GGCTACGGCTTTATCCAACGGGAGAACGGAGAGGACGTCTTCGTGCACTTCTCGGCGATTCAGACGGAAGGGTACCGTACCCTGGATGAAGGCTCAAAAGTGGAATTCGAGGTGACGAAAGGGCCCAAGGGTCTGCAAGCGACCAACGTCACGGCGGCCTGATGAGTTCCGCGGGCCGGCGCCTCCGGGGATGCCGGCCCGCCGGCCCCAATCTGGAGGTTTATGAGCAAAGAGGACAGCATCGAGGTAACCGGAACGGTGTTGGAAAAGTTTCCCAGCGGGATGTTCAGCGTGCAGCTCGAACACGACCGCAAGGTTTTGGCGCACCTGGCCGGCCGCCTGCGCCGGAATCGCATCCGCGTTCTGGCGGGCGACAAAGTCACCTTGGAGCTGTCTCCCTACGATCTGACCAAAGGCAGAATCACCTTCCGCCACCGATAATCTGATTCCTTCCCCCCTCACGCGGCCCAGTCTCCGCTCCATGGGAGCGAAATTCCAGAGCCGTCTTTCCATCGGTCACAAGTAACGTCGAGAATATTTGCGGCGTCCTTTCTTTACTGGCAAAGTGTTGCAATCAGTCGTGATAGAGCACTCTTATGAGAGAGTCGAATCACCCTGAAAAGAGGCTCCGCACCCGCGTCAAAGGCCCCTCCCCCGATATAATCGAATCGGAGGGAGGGGTGGAGAAACCAAGAGTTTCGCCGAGCCGGTCGAGGAGACCGCCTGGGGATGCCGTCGAGGACCTGATCGCGATTCTGTCGCAGAAGGTGATGGGGCAGCCCGCGGCTACGCAGGTCATCGTTCCTTACATTCAGATGTTCCAGGCGGGTCTGGCGCCGGAGGGCCGTCCCGTGGGCGTGTTCCTGTTGTTGGGTCCCACCGGCACGGGCAAGACCAAGACCGTGGAAGCCCTCGCCGACGTGCTGCACGGAAGCGAAAAGAACGTGCTCAAGGTGGATTGCGGCGAGTTCCAGATGGAGCATGAGGTCGCCAAGCTCATCGGCGCGCCGCCCGGCTACCTGGGCCACCGCGAAACCCAGCCCATGCTCACGCAGCAGAAGTTGAATGCCGTCACCAGCGACAAGTGCAGCCTCTCGCTGGTGCTCTTCGACGAAATCGAAAAGGCCGCGCCGTCCATGACGCGCCTACTCATGGGGGTGCTCGACAAGGGCCTTCTGCGGCTCGGCGACAACACCACGGTCAATTTCGAAAAGAGCCTGGTATTCCTCACCAGCAACCTGGGCGCGCGGGAAATGTTGCGCGAGATCAACCCCGAGTTCGGCTTCCAGTCCGTCAAAGCCGCCGAGCGCAAGGATCTCACCGGCAAGCTCCAGAATATCGCCCTGGTGGCTGTGCGCAAGCGCTTCTCGCCGGAGTTTGTCAACCGCATCGATTGCATCATCACCTACCAGCCGCTTACGCCGGAATCACTCTCGGCAATCCTCGATCACCACATTACCGACCTGCAAAACCACGTCAACACGCGGCTGGGCAACCGCTCTTTCACCTTGGAAGTGCCCGTCGAGGCGCGCCAGTTCCTGCTGCGGAGGGGCACCAGCCAGGAGTACGGCGCTCGGGAGCTGAACCGCACCATCCACCGCTACCTCACGCAGCCGCTGGCGACGCTGGTGGCTACCGGCCAGGTCAACCCCGGCGTCAGGGTGCGGGTGGAAGTTGCCGAGGACGCCGGCAAGCTGAACTTGCGGGCCCTGGAATCCCACGTCGCCGCCGCGCCCGCGCACCTCACGGTGCTGCTGGTGGACGACAACCGCGAACTGCTGCGCTTTCTGGAGCGCCTGATGGCCGATGCCGGCTGGACCTTGCTCACCGCCGAATCGGCCACCGAGGCCAAGCGCCTCATGCAGGAGCACAAGCTCAACGCCGCTCTGCTCGACTACATGCTGCCCGACGGCAACGGCGTGGAGCTGGGCGTCGAATTCCTCCGGGCCGAGCCGCACATGCTGATTATCGTCATGACCGGGACTATCTTGCCGCCGGAGGAGGAAGGCCTCTGCGAGGAGCACACCTTTCCGGTGTTGCGGAAGCCGTTCCTGGCTTCCGACGTCATGAATCAGATTCGCGCCCGCCTGATGCCCGCCGGCGGCGCCGCGCGCGGGGGTGCGTAGCAGTGGCGCGCATCCTGGTGGTCCACTGGAACCCCGCGGAAGCTGCCGGCCGCGCCGAACGGCTGCGCCGCGAAGGTTTCGAGGCCTCCTGCTTCACCGATCAGAGAGACGGCGCCGGCTTCCGCGTCCTGCGCGAGAATCCGCCGGATGCCGTGGTGATCGATCTGGCGCGGCAGCCGTCTCACGGCCAGGCGGTGGGGATCGCCCTGCGCGGGCAGAAGGCCACGCGCATGGTCCCGCTGGCGTTCATCGAGGGGGACCCGGAAAAGACCGCCCGCGTCCGAGGGCTGCTGCCCGACGCCGTGTTCACCACCTGGCCGCGAATCGGCGCGGCGCTGCGGCGCGCGCTGAACAAGCCACCCGCGCAGCCCGTGGTTCCGGGCACCTTTGCCGCTTACTCCGGCACGCCGCTGCCCAAGAAACTGCGTATACGGGAAGGCTCCGTGGTAGCGCTGGTTCACGCGCCCGGAAATTTTGAGTCCAGGCTCGCCCCGCTGCCGGAGGGCGCCCGCGTGCGGAACGAGATCGGCGATGCCGATGTGATCCTGGCCTTTGTGAAGTCTGCCGCCGCGCTCGGCCGCGAGTTGCCGGCGCTGGCGCGCGGCATGCGCGAAGGCCAAACACTGTGGCTGATCTGGCCGAAGAAGACGTCGGCCCTGGCCGGTGATCTGGGCCAGCCAAAGGTCCGGGAAATGGGCCTCGCCGTTGGCCTGGTGGATTACAAGGTGTGCGCGGTGGACGAGACCTGGAGCGGATTGGCGTTCGCCGCACGAAGGGCCAAAGCCGCGGCCGCCGCGCAAGATCGCTCCTCGAAGAGGGCCTTGCAGTAACGGGCGCGCGATTGGCAATCCGAGCGCGCCCGGAGAATTCCTCGAGGGAAACCGTCGGCGGGGTCATGGACAGTACTTTCAGGCCCCTATCTCCAGTACTTTCAAGCCTCTATCTTTCGGATAGTTTTCCCCGAATCCTCTTGTGCGCAGAAGCCCCGAGGGGTAGAGTTGGCACGGAGGTGTCGAGTGGATACCGTGTCCAGCGTGAGGCTCATCTTGGTCATGGGGTTGACGTTCTGCCCGCTGACAGCCAGCGTCGTGGTTCCGGCGCTATGCGACGCGTCCGGCCACCCCTGCGCCACTTCGGAGGGTGACATCGCCGTCGACGGGTTCTCCAGCGTGGGCAAGTACCAGGAGATTTTCGATCAATCGGCTTTCCCGGGGCCGATCATGATCAGGAGCATGTGGTTCCGGCGCGATATTACGGGCTCTTCGTTCGATACCACTTTCGACCTGGAAGTGCTGCTGGTGGCGACCCCGCATGATGTTCTCCTTTCGCAGTACTACGTGACCAACTACGGTGGGTTTACCCCGACCGTGGTCTTCGACGACACGGTGCATCTGGTGAGCAGCTCGATCGGGACCCCGAGACCCTTCGACGTCGGCATCACGTTCAGCACGCCCTTCCTTTACACCCCCGGAACGTCCGAAGCGCCGTCCAATCTCCTGTTGGAGATCCGCAACGCGACCCCGCACTCCATCATTCTGGACGGCGTGAACGACGAATTCCACGGCCAGCGCGTCCAACACCTCCACGGCAACAGTGGCGATGATTGGGACCCCCCCTACAGCAGCGGGATGGTGATCGAGTTCAGCGGTGATGCGGTGCCGGAACCTGCGACAGCGCTTCTGCTGCTGGGCGGCCTGACCGCCCTGTGGATGCGCCGGCGGCTGAACTGACGCTTCGCTTCCGATCCCGCCGCCGACACCGAAAACAAAAAAACCGCGCCCCCGGCCTGGACCGGGGAGCGCGGCTTTTCACGCCTTAGCGAGTTGTTGTTCCTAATAATCCATCTCCCCCCCGTGGCCGCCAGGCATGGGGGCCGACTTCTTCTCCGGAATCTCCGCCACCATGGCTTCCGTGGTCAGCATCAGGGAGGCGATGGAGGCGGCGTTCTGGAGCGCCGTGCGGGTCACCTTGGTGGGGTCGATCACGCCCGCCACCACCAGGTCTTCATAGACCTCTGTCTGGGCGTTGAAGCCAAAGTTCGGGTTGCTGTTGTCCCGCACCTTCTCGATCACGATGGCGCCTTCGGTGCCGGAGTTGGCCACAATCTGGCGCAGCGGCTCTTCGCAGGCGCGCTTTACGATGTTCACGCCGATCTGCTCGTCGCCGTCCACCTTCAGACCCGCCAGGGCCTTGCACGCGCGCAGCAGGGCTACACCGCCGCCCGGAACGATGCCTTCCTCGACCGCGGCGCGCGTAGCGTGCAGAGCGTCTTCCACGCGGGCCTTCTTTTCCTTCATTTCAGTCTCGGTGGCCGCGCCGACTTTGATCACCGCCACGCCGCCAGCCAGCTTCGCCAGCCGCTCTTGCAGCTTCTCGCGGTCGTAGTCCGAGGTGGTCTCTTCAATCTGGGTCTTGAGCTGCTTGATGCGGCCCTGGATGGTCTTCTCGGTGCCGGCGCCGTCGATGATCGTGGTGTTGTCCTTATCCACGGTAATGCGCTTCGCCTTGCCCAAGTCCTCCAGCCGCACACCTTCCAGCTTGATGCCGGTTTCTTCCATGATGGCCTTGCCGCCGGTGAGGATCCCGATGTCCTCCAGCATGGCCTTGCGGCGATCGCCGAAGCCCGGGGCCTTCACCGCGCAGGCGTTCAGCGTGCCGCGCAGCTTGTTGACCACCAGCGTGGCCAGCGCTTCGCCTTCCACTTCCTCGGCGATGATCAGCAGCGGCTTGCCGGAGCG
>JBEKYW010000117.1:0-4867 GCA_049510555.1 Bryobacteraceae bacterium | reverse complement strand
TGCGGACCCGCTTTCCAGCGGGTCCAGCCGGCCGGAAGGCCGGCTTGCGGGCAGGATTGCCCGCCCCACAATCCATGCAGAATATCGATTTCACGAAAACTAAGTGGCATTGGGCACTCGTGCCTGCCGCGCCACGTCGGCGCTGCGAGTTTATTCTTGCGTGGTTCCTACGTCTCCGAAAAGCAGCATAAAGTCGTAGTCACGCGCGTGCGGCCCCGAGGGACCGCGTACATCGGTATACGCGGGGAAGGCTGACACCTCACTGGAACTCCATCAACTCCACCGGAGCGCCGTTATCGACGATCATCGCCACCCTGACTCCCTCGGACGGGCGGTTCGGTGCGATCAGGATTTCCCTCCCTTCGAGCGCCGCTTCCAGATCATCCACTTCAAAAGCGACGTGCGGCACGGACTTGACGATCTCGGGCAAAGGCGAATCCGCGTCGAAGCGCATCCACTGAATGCCGTAAGGACTGGACTCAAATCCCGACACATACATCTTGAAGTCCTTCAAATACCGTTCCCCGGCGCGCCGCGTCTTGGTTGGAATGCCAATGTGGTGGAATCGCCAGCCTGCCGCTATCGCCGAGGGCGCCTCGCGATCCCGCCGCCCGGAGATTGGCATAGGATCGCTATCTGCCGGTGTGTCGGTGCTCAAGATTCTCTCCTGTTCATTGTAATCGCACCCGCGCCACGCTTTGTGGTATATTTATTCGTAGGGATGAATAATCAAACAAGATGAAGCTTACAGTCGGAATTGTCGGCTATCGCGGCTATGCCGGGGCGGAACTCGTCCGTATCCTGGAACGCCACCCTCACGTCCAGCCGCTCCTGCGGTCGGACCTCGACGACCACGACTACGCCGCCTCTATCCGCCGCGCCCCAGGGCCGCCTCGCTTGCCGTGCGACCCCAAGACCGTTCGCGCCGAGGGAGCTGTGTTGGTTTTCCTGGCTACTCCGCAGGGGGCGTCCATGGAGCTGACGCCTGCCATGCTGGAGGCAGGCGCACGAGTGGTGGACCTCAGCGCGGCGTTCCGGTTCCGCACCCCGGAGACTTACACGGCCTGGTACAACGAGCCGCATACCCAGCCTGGCCTGCTGGCGGAGGCCGTCTATGGACTGCCGGAGTGCTGCCGCGGGCGCATTCCGGCGGCGCGGCTGGTCGCCAACCCGGGCTGCTACCCGACGGCCGCCAACCTCGCCATCCGGCCTCTCGTCGAGGCCGGGGTGGTCGACCGCGCTGCGGGGATCGTCTGCGACGCCAAGTCGGGCGTCAGCGGCGCCGGGCGCAAGCCCAGTCTTAAAACCAGCTTCTGCGAAATCACGGAGAACTTCTCGGCGTACTCCATCTTTAAGCACCGCCATGTTCCGGAGGTGCTCGAAATCAGCGGCCTCGAGGAAGCAGAGTTCAGCTTCACCGCGCAGCTCCTGCCGCTCTACCGCGGCATTTTGGAAACCATCTACTTCCGGGCGGTGGGTATCGCCAGCGCCGAAGAACTGCTCGCCGTCTACCAGAAGCGGTACGCCGGCGAGCCGTTCATCCGGCTGTACAATCCGGGCCACATGCCCGACCTGCGCGGCGTGGCGCTGACCAACTTCTGCGACATCGGGGTCGCGTTGGACGCCAGGACCGGGCGCGCGATGGTGGTGAGCGCCATCGACAACCTGGTCAAGGGCGCGGCCGGCCAGGCGGTCCAGAACATGAACCTCATGCTCGGACGTCCCGAAACTGAGGGCTTGCTGTGAGGGTCCTGGTCAAGCTCGGCGGCACGCTGCTCCATAGCGCGGAATCCCGTGAGCGCCTGGCGGCGCAGATCGCGGCGGCCCGCAAACGCGGAGTCGAGATGGTGGTGGTGCATGGCGGCGGAAAGCAGATGACGCGGTACCTCGCCGGCCGCGGCATCGAAAGCCGCTTTGTCGGCGGGCTGCGGGTCACCAATCCCGAAACGCTGGACGCCGTGCTGAAGGTCTTCGCGGGCAGCGTCAATCATGAGCTGGTGGCCAGCCTCAACCGCGCCGGGGCGCTCGCCGTGGGACTTTCCGGCATCGACGCGTTCCTGGTGGAAGCCGAGCAACTGGACCCGGCGCTGGGCGCCGTGGGGCGCGTGACCGCATCGAACCCCGCGCTGCTCGAGCTTCTGACGGCCAACGGCTACCTGCCCGTGGTAGCCTGCGTGGCCGGCGGCCGGCAGGGGCAGATCTACAACGTGAACGCCGATCAGATGGCGGCGGCCTGCGCGGCGGCCTTTGGCGCACGCCAACTCATCTTTCTGACCGATGTGCAAGGCGTGCTCGATGGCGCCGGGCGCGTGCGGCCGGTGCTGACCGCGGCCGAGAGCCGGGGTTTGATCGCGGACGGCGTGGCCACCGGCGGCATGCAGGCCAAACTCGAAGCCGCGCTGGCCGCCCTCGCCGGCGGCGTCGAGCAGGTGCGGATTGCCCCGGGCGCCGCCGAAGCCGTGCTCGAGCGCGTTCTGGCGGGTGGCGGCATCGGCACCCGCATGGCGCTGGGCGAGGCGCCCGCGGCATGATCAGCGGGCTGCGCGCGGACGCTTTCGTGGAAGCTCCCACCGCCAAGGGGCGCCTCGTGGTCCGCAAGGCGGTGATGCACGATATCCCGCCGATCCTCGACCTGATCAACGGGTATGCGGCCAAGGGCCTCATGCTGCCGCGCACGGAATTCGAGGTGTCCGAGGCCATTCGCGACTTCACCGTCGTCATGCTCTTGGGGCCGCCCTGCCAAGGGCTCGGCGACGAATTGCTGGGCTGCGGCGCGCTGCATTTCTACAGTCCCACGCTGGGCGAAATCCGCTCCCTGGCGGTCCACGAGCGGGCCAAGACGCATGGCGTGGGCCGCAAGCTGGTGGAAGCGCTCGTCGAGGAAGCCCAGGAATATGAACTCGAGGCCGTGTTCGCCTTCACCTACGTCGTCGAGTTCTTCCGGAAGGTAGGATTCCACGAAGTCGAGCGCGGCGCGCTTCCCTTGAAGGCCTGGAAGGACTGCGTGCGTTGCCCCAAATTCCAGGCCTGCGATGAGATCGCCGTGCTGCGATTCCTGCGGCTGGAGCATGGTGCCGAAACGCAGCCGCTCTGGGGTCAAGCGCTCGGCTCGTCCGACGACCAACTCATTCAGATCCCCACACCGCGCAACCTATAGAATACAATACCCCCATAGGGGACATCTTTCATTCCCCGCAAAAGAGCGCTGAAAAAATCCACGCCCTCTGAACATTCGGATGTAGAATTTGCTTTTGCGATAGAGAAGTCTTAAAATCTGGTACTTTGATCCTACTTCTTGTGAGGCATGCATGAGAGCGCAAACGGTTGATGTGAAATCTTCAACTGGTCGGGTCCTGTGTTGCACCGTTTTCCGGCCCAGTGGGAAAAAGCTGCTGGCGAAAGGCCATGTAATCAGCGATGAAGACATCCGGGTCCTGGCATCCGAAGGCATGGAAACCATTTGGGTTACCGAGCTCGAGGAGGGAGAGATCGGCGAGGACGATGCGGTCTGTGCGGTGGCCAGCGAGATGGGGTGCGGGAGTTTCGAAATCCGCCTGGCGGCGGGCGGCCGCGCCAATCTCCTGGCCACCGAGAACTGCTGCGTGTTGGTGGACGACGAGCTCCTGAAGCAGATCAATTGCACCGCCAGCGTGGTCATCGCAACCTCGTTGAATTTCAGCTATGCCATTGCCGGTCAACGGATTGCCACGGTAAAGAGCGCTCCATTCGCGGTTTCCAAGGACCAGTTGGACGCCGTCACCGGGATCTTGAAAGAGCGCGGGCCGATCCTGCAGGCGCGCCCCATCCGGACGCCGAGTGTAGGCGTTCTCTACACGGACCCCATCAGCGGCGAGCGGGCACGGCAGCTCTTCGAGAACATCATGCGCCAGCGGCTGGACCGCTTCGGTGTGAACGCAAACTTCGTCCTGGCCTGCACCGAAGATGAGAATTCAGTCGCGCGCTGCCTGCAACACCTGCTTCGATCCAAGCCGTGCGTCATTCTGGTGGCATCCACCACCGCGCCGGCCGGTCCCGAAGACGTCGTCGGCCAGGCCATGTTGAAGGTTGGCTGCCAGGTGGAGCGGTTCCTGGCGCCCGTCGAGCCGGGGAATCTGCTCCTGCTGTCGTACAAGGATGAGGCGCCGATCATTTCGGCGCCCGGCTGTTTCCGGTCGGCCAAGCCGAATGTCGTCGACCTGGTGCTGCCGCCGCTTTTGGCCCGCTATCACGTCACGGGCTGGGAGGTGGCCTGCCTGGGACACGGCGGTCTGCTGGCGTAACAAGCTCCTCCACCCCTGCGATCCGTATCCTCCGAGCGGATCGCGGGAGTTTCTAAACCGGGCGTCCTCCTCCGGGACGCCCGGTCTTTTTCTCTACCAACGGATGCCGCGCGCCTTCAGTTCCCTTTCCAACTGCGCCAGGGACTCAAACTGCACGGCGTCCATGCCCAGCCGCTGGGCCGCTTCGACGTAAGCGGCTATGTCGTCGGTGTAGAAACACTCCTCGGGCCGGCATCCGCAGCGTTCCAGGGCCGCCTGAAAAATCTCGCGCCGAGGCTTCATGGCGTGCACTTCATAGGACAGAATCCGCTCGTGGAAGTGGCGCAGCATGGGGTAGTTCTCGCGAATCATCTCGAAATGGATCGCGTTGGTGTTGGAGAGCAGCACCAGCCGGTAGCGGGCCGCCAGCCCTTCCAGCATGGCTTCGGGGATCAGAGGATCGGTGAAGATGCTGCTCCACAGCTTGCGGAAATCGGCGTACTCCACGTCGAGATCGATAATCCGGGAGAACTGCGCGACGAAGTCCGGCGGCTCGATCAGGCCGGCTTCGAAGCGCTCCACCAGGTCCGTGGCTGCGATGCGCCGGC
>JBEKYW010000116.1:0-4931 GCA_049510555.1 Bryobacteraceae bacterium | reverse complement strand
AGCCTGCCAACTGGCAAACTGTAGCCAGACGCATTCAGTCGCAGTTCGTCAGATAACCGAATTCAAATCAGGAAGATACCAGGAGAAAAACGCACCCAGCCAAGAGGAAGATCCGTCGGAATCGGCTTCATTGCCTCGCCGCGACCGGCGCACGGGACCGCACCTCGTTCCACTCCCGCGCCGCTCCAGCTTCCTGGCACCTCACGCAATACCGCGCCCAAGAGACCGCGTGCAGCCGCTTCGGCGGGATGGGCTCTTCGCAGGAAAGGCAGATGCCATAGTCGCCCGAATCCAGCCGGTCGAGGGCTTCTTCGATCAGCCGGAGCTGCGCGTAATCCAGAGTGTTCAGATGAAGCGACACGGATTCGTCGCTCAGGAACTGCGCCTGGTCGTCTTCGGCGACTCGGCCTATCCGCGCCAGCGTGTCGAACTTGACGCCCAAACCCGACAGTACCTCCGCGCGTTTTTCCAGTAGCATCTCCCGGTAAGCTCGGTTGCTACCCCGAACCGGCGCGCTCCTTCTCATCTTCATCGGCCCTTCTTCCCGCATCCGATGTTCGGACGCCGGATACCTTATTGGTTCAAGAAAGGTAGCAGAATTCTCGATTGAAAACAATATTTATTTTCGATAGTAGGTGGGGCAGGCGGTTCCGCCTGCCAACCGCTTTGCCAACCGGGCTACCTGGCGCTAAACGGGAAGTGCGGGGAGATCTCCGCCAGCATCTGCCGCTCGGCCGGCGTGAACTTGCTCTTGAACTCTTCACTCGCCATGCGGTCGCTTCGCTCGCTTTCCGACATGCGGTGTAATTTCACCAGTTCCGGGCGCAGCGCGGCAATACGATCGTCGGGAAGATGGTTAAAAAGCTGGATCTGCCTGGTCAGAGTCGCCTGTTTCTCGGGCGGCAGGTTCGCGTACATATTGAGGATTCCGAGCTGCCGGCTCCTTTCCGCGGGCGGAAGCTTGTCGAAATTCTCCAGGGCCTGACGCAACCGCACCTGTTGCTGGGGCGGCAGTCTCTCCAGCAGTTGTTCGCGCCGTTCGGGCGGCATCGCCATCATCCGCAGAACCGGGTTCCCGGGATTTAGAATCCGCCCGCCTCCGGCCTTGGGAATAGCAGACGCCGCGCGCGGCGGAGGCGCCGGGGCCGGCTTCGATCTCGGCCCCTTTTGCCCCAACAGGCTGGAAGCCACCGCTAGCCACAAAACTGTACCGACTTGGGGAGCGCGGCTCATCCGTCACATCTTCGGATCGGCGGCATCGCCCCGCACGCGGTAGCTGAACTCTCCCAGCATGTGCATGGCGTCCAGAGCAGGCTCCACCTGGTCGGGCTCGAAAGCTTCCACTTGCGCGGATCGCGGCTGTGCCGCCGGCGGAGCGCTGGCAGGATGCTGCAACAGCACGCCCGCCATGACTACCAGGCACGCCGCCGCCGCGATGGACAGCCCCTGGCGAACCAAAGCAGGACGCAAAGGCCGCATCAGCAACTGCCACCAGGAGACTTCCCGATCGATCCGCCGGTAGAGCCGCCGGTCGAAATCCAGCGTCACGGGCGCAGCTTCCCAGGCGTCCAGCGCTTCCCAAATCGCTCGCTGGCCGCTCGAGAACTCGCGGCAGGCCGGGCAGATTTCCATGTGTCGCTCCAGAATCGCGGTGCTTTCGGCGTCCAGTTCTCGGGTACAGTACGCCAGCAGCAACTCCGCGTTCTCCCGGGTCTCAATTGGGCACTTCATACCAACCTCTTCTTCCCTATGCCATATGGGCCAAATGGGCGCGCAACGTCTCATACGCCCGAAACAACAAAGACTTCACCGCAGACTCCGAGCATCTCAGCACCCTGGCGATCTGCGAATATTCCATTTCTTCATACTTGTGCATCAGCACCGCCGCCCGCTGCTTCTCCGGCAGCGCCGCCACGGCCTGGCGGACTTCCTCCAGCCTGACCTGGTACACCATCCTCTGCTCCACCGATGGCCGGCTGTCCGATATCTGCCGCGCCGGCATCTCGGCGGGATCCTTATCCAACCGTTCCTGCGACCGCTCGTTCTTCCCGTCCCGAAGCGAATTCAATGCCAGATGCGTCGCGATCCGAAACAGCCATGTAGTGAACTTGGCCGTCGGCTCGTACGAGCTCCGCGAACGGTACACGCGCAGAAAAACTTCCTGCGCCAATTCCTCGGCCACGGCGTGATTCTGCACCATTCTGTAGAGGAAGTGAACAACCGGCGTGCGGTGCTTCTCCAACAGGAGTCCGAAGCTCGCACCATCTCCCTCTTTGACGCGGAGCATTAGCTCAGCGTCATAGTCCAGAGCCGCTGTGGCTCCTCCCATATCGGTCTTAACCCGTTCTGGCATCCCAGGTTGCGTCCCCAAGGGAATAATTCGACTTACCCTATTCCCCCTTCAACGAGCGGTCCATCAGCCGCTGGATCGCCTCGCGCGGAGATTTCCCAAACTGCAGCATCTGGAACATCTGCTCGCAGATGGGCATCTCCACCGAATGCCCCTTGGCGAGGTCTGCTACGGCATTTGCAGTTTTTATGCCCTCGGCAACCATCCTCATGGAGCTGACAATCTCTTCCAACTTCCGGCCGTGGGCTAATTCGACTCCAACCATGCGGTTCCGGCTGAGATCGCCCGAGCAGGTCAATACCAAATCACCGAGTCCCGCAAGGCCGGCCAGCGTCTGTGCCGTGCCTCCCATGGCCACCGCCAGCCTTGTAATTTCCGCCAGGCCGCGCGTGATCAGCGCTGCCAGAGCGTTATGGCCAAGCCCCAGACCGTGCAACACGCCGGCGCCGATGGCGACTACGTTCTTGACTGAACCTCCAATTTCTACACCGATAGTATCAGAATTGGCATACAGCCGGAAAGTGGGGCCCGAGAAGGCCGTTTGGACACATTCCGAGAGGGCGCTCTCGGTGGAAGCCACCACCAGGGCTGTAGGCTCAAACCGTGCAACCTCAACGGCAAAGGTAGGACCGGAGATTACCGCCACTCGGGCTGGCAGAACCTCTTGGATAACCTCCGACATTCGTAAAAGTGTTCCGTTCTCCAACCCCTTGGTGGCGCTCACGAATACCATGGATTCATTCAGAAAAGGGAGCATCTGCTGGTACAGACCGCGCACCAGGTGAGACGGTATGGCGCTCAGGACGATCTCCGCACCGTTCAGCGCCTCTGGGAGTTGGTTGACGACTTCCACGTAACTGGGCAGCCGGCAACCCGGCAGGTAGACATCGTTTTCGCGAGTCGCGCTCATGCGCGCGGCGAGGTCGGCTTCGTACACCCACAGGCGCACGCGCGGGAACCGGGGCGCCAGGATGATCGCCAGGGCCGTACCCCAGCTTCCACCCCCGATAATGGCAAGGTTCTTCACCTGGCCCCCGGCCCCCGGCCCCCGGCCCCCGGCCCCTGCATTCATGGCTTGCGCGCCCCGAAACCAAAGACGTGCTCTCTGCCCGAGCGCAACCTTTGGATATTGCTACTATGTTTGTAGATAATAAATGCACCGGCGATGACTGCGGCCATGATGGGCGGCAGCGGCGGATGCACAATCAGCCACACTGCGAGCGGCAAGGTGGCCGCCATTATGATCGAACCCAAGGAAATGTAGCGCGTCCAGGCCACTACCACCACAAACACCACCAGCACCGCAGCAAGTGCTACAGGTGTAAGACATAGAAATGAGCCCACGAAGCTGGCCACGGCCTTTCCGCCCTTGAACTTCAGAAACACGGGGTAGGCGTGCCCCGCCATAACAGCCAGCGCGGCGGCGCTCATCCACAGCCAGTCATGGGCGGTGAGGCGGCCTGCCATCCACACCGCGAGGTAGCCTTTGGCGATGTCGAGCAGGAGCGTCGCCATGCCTGCGGCGCGTCCGGTAGTGCGCAGCACGTTGGTGGCACCGATATTGCCACTCCCCGCCGAGCGCACGTCGGCGCCGGTCTTCCATTTGACGAGAACATATCCGAACGGAATCGCGCCGAGGAGATACGCGGCGAGCAGAACCAGGATGGGGATCATCGCTTTGCGAGCGGAAACTCCGCAAGTTTAGTGTACACGGAACCGGACGGCCTCAAGGTGCTCTGGTAAAGAAAGAAGCTGGCCGCGTGGAACTCACCAAAATCGAGCGAGGGCAGCCCCGCAACGCCTTCGCGCAGCGGTTGCAGGTTCAGCTTTTCCTTAATGCGCGCCAGCGTCAGGTGCGGGGAAAAGGCGCGTATCTCACGGGCGATTCCCAGGGCCGCCGTGGCGCTGTCCGTATGGTTCGCCAGCGCCTCGAGGCCGGGCGCGTCGATGCCGCACCAGAAGACGCGCGGTGCGTGCGGATTGGGGAAAAACCCGACCTTGCGGATGTGCACGGCGATCGGCGGCTGGGATGCCAGCGCCGCCAGCGCGGCTTTCAGCTCGCCGAGCCGCTCCTCCGGCCATTCGCCGATGAATTTCGTGGTGATATGAAGATTCGCGGGATGGCTCCAGTGAATCCGCGCGGTGGGACGCAGCCGTTCCAAAAGCTGCTCCAGGTTGTGGACCACCTCGGCCGGCAGTTCCAGGCCAGTGAATAATCGCATGTGCCCCCTTCCCATTTTACCGGCGGATGCGGGAAGATGTTACCCGATGCGGTTCGGCCCCATCCTCCAGCGCGGTTTCTACGAGCGGCCCACCATCGAGGTGGCGCGCGCTCTTCTCGGCAAGGTGCTGGTGCATGGAGAGGCCGCGGGAATCATTGTCGAGACCGAGGCATACCTGGGCGGCGACGATCTCGCCTCGCACTCCGCGCGCGGCGTCACCAACCGCACGCGCGTCATTTTCGGCCCGCCGGGCCACGCTTACGTGTACCTCATTTACGGGATGTACGAGTGCCTCAACATCGTGGCCGAGCCGGCGGGCCAACCCGGCTGCGTGCTGGTGCGGGCTTTGCAGCCGGTGG
>JBEKYW010000115.1:0-5078 GCA_049510555.1 Bryobacteraceae bacterium | reverse complement strand
CCTTTCCTTTTCGATCACCAGGGGCCGGTTCTGAACCATGGTGTGGATGGATCCGATGTATTCCCCTAGGATGCCCAGTCCGATCAATTGGATGGAAATCAGGAAGAACACACCGATCACAACGGGGGCAATGCCCACCGTAAAACTGTTCCAGAACACCAGCTTGTAAATCAAGTAAAAGAGTGCCGTGAGCAAGCTGACCAATGAAAGCGCGAATCCAGTAAAGGTGAAGACGCGCAAAGGCACCTTCGACAGGTTCGTAATGCTGAGCATGGCCAGATCGTACAGGGTGTAGAAGTTATTCTTGGTGATGCCCCGGGACCGGCGCTTCTGGTTGTAGTAGATCTTGGCGTGCTCAAATCCGACTTCCGCGATCATCCCGCGGAAATTCGGATATGGGTCGTGAAACCGTGCCCGCAGGATATCGATCACTTTCCGGTCGTAGAGACCAAACCCGGTGAAGTGCTCAAACACTTGGATGTCCGCCAGCTTGGCCACAAGGCGGTAATACGCCGTGCGGATGGCGAACATCAGGCCCCCCTCGTCGCTGGTGTTCTTAATGCCGAGCACGATGGGCGTTCCACACTCCCATTTCAGGATCAAGTCCCGGAGCAGTTCCGGCGGGTCCTGCAAATCCGACAGGAGGACCGCCACAGCGTCGCCGCTGGCTTGGTAAATGGCATGCACGGGGGAGCGTAGATGGCCGAAGTTGCGGCTGTTTACGATGATCTTTACATGGTGGTCCGTCCGTGCGATCTCTTTCAGGATGGCAACGGTGTTATCTGTCGAGCAGTTGTCGATCAGGATGTGCTCGTAGCGGTAATTGGGAAAGGAAGACATCACGGCTCGCGTGCGCTCACAAAGTTCCCTGACATTACTCTCCTCGTTATAGCAAGGGCTGACGATACTGATGAGTTTCATACCACCCACCACGCTGGCATCATGGCAGTTCAGCCACGATCTGGTCGAATGTGATCCCGATGTCCGGCAGCATTTCGTGGAGCGCTTTGGAGCGGATCTGCCCGTCCGGCTGCAGGGCGGACGGGACCGCCGGCAGCACCCGCTGGTTCTGTTGGGCCATGACTTCGCAGAGTACCGGACCCATCGGCGTGTCCAAAACGTGGCGTAGCGTGCCGCTCAGAGCGCCCCGGTTTTGACAACGAATGTACTCGATGCCGTAAGCGTTGGCGATCTTCGCAGTGTCCGGCAGGGTCACTCCGCTGCCGGGCGTGGAGCCAACGTAGAAACCGTCGAAGAAACTGCGCTGGGTGTTGCGAATCGAGGCATAGCCGTCGTTGTTGATCACGAAGAGCTTTACGTTGAAGCCGTGGTGAACCAGCGTCTGCAACTCCTGAATATTGGTCTGAAGCGAGCCGTCTCCGATCACCGCAACGATCTGTCGGCCGGGAGCTGCCGCCGCCGCCCCGAATGACGCCGGCAGCGCCCAGCCCATCTCGGCCAGCGAACCGGGATTCAGGTACCGCTGCGAGCCCTTCAGGCGAAACGCCTGCGCCATTACGGGGTGCGGCTGTCCGGCGTCGGTCATGATCGTCTCGTCGCCCTGCAGCGATTCACTCAACAGATGAACGAATTCGTACAGGTTCACCACATCCGTAGGGCCGCCCATCTCGTGCGGCTCGTCGATCACGGCGTAGCGATTCTTGAGCGAGTGGGCAACGCGAGCCCATTCCGGGGAAGGTATTGGGGACTCCGGCATCCGCGATTCAAGCGCGTCGAGGAAATCCTTGATGTCCCAGCCGTACTGCTCTCGGGCGCCGATCCGTTCCCGTTTGCGCACGGCGGGATCCACTTCGATCTCGATCTTGTATGCCTCCGGCGCGAACAGGTCGTTCTCATATCCGACGGTCTGAATGTGCATGCTACAACCCAGGAACACAATCGCATCGGCAGCCTGGATCACGAAGTTCGCGCCGCGCTCGCCACGTGGGCCGGGGTGGCCGGCGAAAAGTGGGTGCGCATAGGGGAGGAGGTCCTTGGCCATGAACGTCGTAGCCACGGGAACCTGGAGGCGTTCGATAATCGACCGGAACTGAGCCGTGCGGCCCGCGCAGCGCACGCCATGACCAGCTAGCATTACAGGGCGCCTCGCGCCGGCGAGCCTAGCCAGCAGGCGGTCGATATCGGCCACGTTCGGGATGGCGCTGGGCGCGCTGGTGTCCGGCACGAATCCTGGGGAGTCCTCTGGGAAAACGGCACCCTGCACGTCGAGCGGCACATCCAACAGCACCGGGCCGGGACGGCCGGCGAGCGCCAGATGAAGAGCCTTTTCCAGGTGGTAGCGGGCGCGCTCCGGGCTCTCAATGAACGCGGCGTACTTCGTCACCGACTCCACGATCGGAACGATATCCACCTCCAGGAATCCGGCCTGCCGCAAGCCAGGGATTCCGCTGGCGCGAACCGTTTCGGCGCGCTTGCACTGTCCGGTCAGGAACAGCACAGGACTGGAGTCCTGGTAGGCGCCAACCAGTCCCGTCAGAAGGTTGGTTGCCCCCGGTCCACTAGTTGCCAGGCACACGCCCAGTTTCCCGCTCTGCCGGGCGTAAGCGTCGGCCGCCATCGCCGCAGCCTGCTCGTGGTGGTGGCAGTAGTAGGGCATCCTGGGAAGACGGCCAAAAGCGTCCATCAGGTGCATCATCATGCCGCCGGCCACCATGAAACAGCAATCCGACCCCAGACTCTCTACGGTTTGTGCAATGTAGTCAGCTACTCTCACATTTCCTCCTCATGCCAGGCGGCCGTCTTGCGGATTGCATCCGGCAGCAGTACGCCCGGCCTGAGTCCCAAAAGCGCGCGAGCCGCCTCCGTGCTCGGAACATACCGCTGGCGCGGGCCGCCCTCGGGAGCCGCGCGCGACACGGCGACCGGTTGCGCCGGGCCGAGCGCGGCCGTCACTGCTTCGGCAATCTCGCGGATTGTATGGGCGTCCTCGGAACCGACGTTGAACGGCGTGCATGCGGGGCCCCGGAACAGAATCGTCCATAGCCACACCGTCAGGTCGGCCGCATAGAGATACGAGCGGTACGGCGTCCCGTCGCCCTGAATCCGCAAGGGCTCGCCGCGGAGCCGATCGCGAATGAAGTTCCCGATGGCGAAGTGCTTATCAAGCGGCAGATGAGGCCCGACAAAGGCAAAGCACCGGGCGATCTTGGTTTGGATTCCGTGCTGGCGGTGATAGATTGCACATAGCAGTTCCGCCACACGTTTGCCTTCCCCGTATGCCGAGCCGGGGCTCATCGTGTCCGGACCGCCCTGGTACGTCTCCGGAATGTGGGTCAGATCCGGAGGCTGCGGGCCGTAGACGGCGCCGGAACTCGTGAGTAAGAACTTCCCGGCGCCGGCTTCCACGGCGAAATCCAGGGTGCGCCGAGTCCCTTCGATAATCGTGTCAAGCATCACCAGCGGGCTCTGCTCGTTGAGTGTGGCGCTGGCCGCGGTGGCGGCGTGAATCACATGCGTGAACTCGCCCGCGGGGAACCCGAAGCTGCGCACATCCCCGACATGGAAGCGACACGCCGGGTCGGCCGCAAGGTGGGGCGCCTTGGCCACAAAGGCCTCCGGATTGCGAGTCAGGACGGTGGCGCTCGCCCCCAATCCGAACTCGGAGTTGGCCCGGCAGAAACTCTCCAGCAGCCAGGTCCCAAAAAAGCCCGTCCCGCCGGTGACAAAGAGGCGGCCTCCCCGCATGTCGTCCCAGAGGTCCCGCGTCTGCACGAGGATGTACTCCAGGTCTTCTGAGAGACGGTTTGAGGCCATTCCGGATTATCCCCCGATCCTGATGGCGCCGGACTGCGGCACGGCGTGGAACGCCTCCAGGGTGTACTCGATCATGGCTGGCGAGATTCCGGGGAAGACACCGATCCAGAAGGCGTTTGTCAGCACGAAATCGGTGTTGGTCAACGGCGCCGCCACCCGGTACGTGGCGTCCTTGTAGGCCGGCTGCCGCACCAGATTGCCGCCGAAGAGCAAGCGCGTGGCGATTTTCCGTTCCTCCAGCCAGGCGGTCGCCTGGTTGCGCGAAAACGGCGCCTCCGGCCGCACGGCAATGGGGAAGCCGAACCAACTCGGTTCCGAGCCGGGCGTGGCCTCGGGGAGAATCAGGAATTCCTCCAGTTCGCGCAGGCCGCCGCGCAGGGCTTCGAAATTGCGGCGGCGAGCCTCGATAAACCCGGGCAGTTTTTCTAACTGCGCGACGCCCACGGCCGCTTGCATGTCGGTCATCTTGAGGTTGTAGCCGATGTGCGAGTAAGTGTACTTGTGATCGTAACCGCAGGGCAGATCCCCGAGCTGCCATTCGAAGCGCTTGCCGCAGGTGTTTTCCTTGCCCGGGTCACACCAGCAGTCGCGGCCCCAGTCGCGGAACGATTCCACCAGGGTCTTCAGCACCGGGGAATCCGTCAGCACGGCGCCGCCTTCACCCATCGTGATATGGTGCGCCGGATAGAAACTGAACGTAGCCAGATCGCCGAATGTTCCGACCTTGCGGCCATCGAAGGTGGCGCCCAACGCGTCGCAACAATCTTCAATCAGCCAGAGATTGTGGCGTTTCACAAAATCGGTGACCGCGTCGAGGTCGAACGGATTGCCCAGCGTGTGGGCCACCATCACCGCACGCGTTTTCGGAGAAAAAGCCTCATCGAGATATTTCGGGTCAATGTTGTAGGTGGGAAGCTGGACGTCCACGAAGACCGGGACGAGCCCGTTTTGAACGATCGGGTTGACCGTGGTCGGGAATCCCGCGGCGACGGTGATCACCTCGTCGCCCGGACGCAGGCGGTGCTCGCCCAGTGTCGGAGAGGTGAGACACGACAACGCCGCCAGATTGGCGGACGAACCGGAGTTCAACAGGCTGGCGCTGCGCAACCCATGGAGACGCGCGAAACGCTTTTCAAACTCCTGCGCGAATCGTCCGGTGGTCAGCCAGAAATCCAGCGACGATTCCACCAGATTCACCATCTCGCAGGCATCGAGAACCTTGCCGGAGACGGGAACGGGCGATACTCCAGGAACGAACTCCCGTTGGGCGAACTGTTCTTCGCAAAAGTCCGCGACCAACGCCA
>JBEKYW010000114.1:0-5174 GCA_049510555.1 Bryobacteraceae bacterium | reverse complement strand
TATAGTGGACCCAGGATTTCAGACCAGGCAATAAGCTAAGATTTCGGCGGAGTCGTTGACAAGGAGAGGTCGATGACGACGACGAGAAAACAGTACAGTCCGAAGTTCAAAGCGCGGGTAGCTATCGAGGCGATCCGCGGCGAGAAGACGCTGAGCCAATTGGGGTCGCAGTTCAAGGTGCACCCCATCCAGATCGCGAAGTGGAGGAAGTCTGCGCTGGAACAGCTGCCGGAGTTGTTCGTAGACGGGCGGACGCGCAAGGGGCGGAACGGCGAAGCGGACAGCGACGCGCTGTATGAAGAGATCGGGCGGCTGAAGGTGGAATTGGACTGGCTCAAAAAAAAATCGGCATGCTCGATTGAGGAGATGCGGCCGCTGGTGGATCGGGGCCACCCGGAGATCAGCGTGCGGCGGCAATGCGAGTTGCGGGCGTCAACCGCTCCGGCTTGTATTACGAGCCGGTGGGCGAGAGTGAGGAGAACCTGCTGCTGATGCGACTGCTGGATGAGCAGTACACCCGGACGCCGTTTTATGGGAGCAGAAAAATGACGGAGTGGCTGGCAAGCGAAGGCCATGCAGTGAATCGCAAGCGCGTGTCGCGGCTGATGGAACTGCTGGGCATCGAAGCCGTTTATCCGAAGCGGAAGCTGAGCCAGCCTGGGGAAGGGCATCGGCTCTACCCGTACTCATTGAGAGGGACCACGGTGGAGCGCGTCAACCAGGTGTGGAGCACGGATATCACGTATATCCGGATGACGCAGGGTTTCTTGTACCTGGTCGCGGTAATGGACTGGTTCAGCCGGTTTGTCCTGAGTTGGTCGCTGTCGTTGACGATGGAGGTGGACTTCTGTATCGAGGCGCTAAAACGTGCTTTACGGCGGGGTCGGCCGGAGATCTTCAACAGCGACCAGGGGTCGCAATTCACCAGTGAGAAGTTCACCGGGGAGTTGGCGGGGCGCCAGATCGCGATCAGCATGGACGGGCGGGGCCGTTGCATGGACAACATCTTCGTCGAGCGGTTGTGGCGCTCGCTGAAATACGAGGAGGTGTACCTGAAGGATTACACATCGGTGGCGGAGGCGGGCACGAGCATCGAGCGCTACTTCCAGTTCTACAACCACGAGCGCTTGCACCAGAGCCTCGATTACCGGACGCCGGCGGCGATCCACTGGGGGCGAGCATGAAACCCGATGGCCGGACACCCCAGCTTTTCAGCGTCTTCTTCCCTTCGCTTTCCAGGGACATTCTATGGAAGGTTGGGGTGGTGTCAAGGGTTCGCTTCGCCGCGCAAAAACCGCGCGCCCTTGACACCACCCCAACCTTCCAACCAAACCTGCTGAGAAGAAAGCGAAGGGAAGGAGTAGCGAACCGAAACCACCGGCGGCCTCAACCTGCCGCCCAAACTCAAAACCCTGACCCCGTCGGCATTAGCTTATTGCGGGCAAAAATGGTCTTGACAATGGGGTCCACTTTACACATCTCCAAGGATCACCTCCTTTCCACACTGCGCGCCAGGCATCCCAGCTACCACCTGAACATCGACCTCGAGGCCAAAGCTTCGTAGCCGCCTCCGACCGCTCGCACAATATGCGGGCGACTGATATGCGGCAATATCGTTAGCTTGGTCGTGGGGTCAAACAGTTCGGACAGCCAGCGGCGACGGATAGGTGGGACGGTGCGGACCGAGGGGCTGTCGGACGCAGTACCTTTGCCGACGTATCCGCCCCGGATAGAACCCAGTGGTCGTTTGGTCACTCGGTTCAGGCATTCAGCGAACTCTTACCCAGGATCAGTGCTGGCGGGTGCGGGCCTCTTCGAGGAGGCGTTTGGCCCGCGCCGGATTGTAAATACCGCAAGGGCAGAAACTGGCCAGGTAGGCCGCGGCCTCCTCCGGAGTGCGATCGTTCGCTTTCACATAGGCGATCATCTGTTCCACCAGGTGGCTGGAAACCATGCCATGGCCGCACATGGTGGAAATCTCCAGCACCTGGCTATTGGGCAGGTGATTGTGGCGGTCCATGAATCCCAGGGAGTATTCTATACTGTGACGCTTGATTCCCGTATCGCGGCAGCACTGGTGCGCGCCGTCCACGGAATTGCTCAGGTTGATCGAGATCCCCAGGTCGGCCTTGATGATGTCCCGCAGCGCGGCTTCCAGCTTTTCCCTGGTGTCGAATTCTGCAGCCACGCTGTTGGGCTTGGTCACGCTCGCGATTACTTTCTCGTAGTCCGGCGTGAGATCTTTCTTCCCTACGGTGGGGGAACCAGAGCCCGGTGAAGGGTGAAAGGCGGCCAGATCACCGTTGCCCATGTTGACGGGCTTGTGGGCGGCACAGATACGCAGAATCGTCCGGAGCTTCTCGACAGCTCCTTCGTCGTTATGGCCTTTGGCGACCATGGCGAGCAGAACATAGTCGTCGCGAAAGCTGTTGGCATCGCCATCCCGGTGTAGTGTGTGGGTCACGCGCGGTCTCCTTTCTTCTCTGCGTTGGTGGCGCGTCCCAGGCCCAGATTGGTTTTGGCACGCTTGTAGCTGTAACCGTGTTCTTCTAACAGGGCTGACAACACCTTCTCTTCGCCGTTTTCGTCGCAGCGAATGGAAACGGCTACGGCGATCACGGTGTCGATCTCCCTCGATACCCGATCGACCACGTCGAGAACCTCGGGGACGTGTTCGATCCTGGTCTTGGTCTCGGCGATGGCGGACATGACTTTCTCGTTGAGTAGCTCGGGCCTCAATTCACCCGTGGACTGGTCGGTGATCAGGAAGGTAAGCGGGTTTTCCTTTTCGAACTGGACATGGACTTGGGCCAGCGCCATGGTCACCTTCTGAATGTCGCGGAAGCGCGCGCCCACGCCTGGCCGGCCGAATTCGATCACGCACCCGGCCTCCCCCACCTTGACCCGGTTGGTCACGTCGTTGGTCTTCACCTCTTCGGTGCCGCGGCCGGTGATGCCGGTGGAGGCGTGCCCGTTCTGCGGGTTGGAGAATTCCCGCCGCACGCTGCGCGGCCACGCCACATCCTCCAGGGAGAAAGCAGCCACGGGGCATACTATGCTCATGTTGCGAAGGCAGGTGGAGCACTCCACGCATTCGTCGTAGTTGATGGTGGAGCGCTTGATGGCCGGTTCCACATAGATCGCTCCCATGGGGCAGACCGCGATGCAGTTGCCGCACGCCACGCACTTCTCACGGTCGATGTGCATGCCTCCGCGGCTATTCGTCGCCATTCCAGCTTGGTCGCTGCGGGGGGGCGCGACGCGGGATTGTGCGGCCGCCAACGCGGCCGTCAGCGCGGATGATGTGAGAAAGTCTCTTCGATTCATAGTCTAAGAGAAGGACCTCATTCTAACCAGGATTTCCGTTTTTGCCATCCTGACCAACATCGATTGTACGCTCAAACCGCTTCCATTAGAGCCGTTTATCTCATTTCTACCAACCCGAGCGACTCCAGCGACCCATGAAAAGGCCACCTCGGCTTCTTCCGGGTGCGAAGAAACCGGCAGACGCCTCGTTTCAAGCGATCTTTCATCCACCTCTCCGTTTCCCCTCCTTCCTTCAACCTGTTGGCTAGCCCACCGCCCCCTATCCGGTCAGCACAGGCAACGCCCAGATCCGCCGAAGCATGGCCCCGCAGAGCCGCCTGGTCAGATGGCTCTCGGCCAACATCAGCCAGTAGTGCCGCGCGTGCTCAACCAGCCTGCGGCCGGTCTTCACCAGCCGTTGTTGCAAGCTGGTCAGCAACCAGTTGCCGATCCTGTTCGGCAGCACCAGCCGCCGCCAAAGGTCCCCCAGGTTGTAGCCCATCACGCTCAATCGGACTGGTTTGGGCTGTACACGGGCTATCGAAGTATCGGGGAGCGCCCAGGTCGCCGTGTACGCTGAGTTCGAGGCGTTAACTGGTGATATCGTTAGCTGTCCGCGATCCAATGCACCGTCGCGAAAACCGGAAACAACGTCGTGTGCCTTCGGCAAGGATGCGCATGGGCGTCAAACTGCGCTGGGCGACTACACGCTGAATGTGACTCCTGCCGGCGGCCGCCGCGCTGTCGCCGGCGCACCTCTGGAGCCTCAGACGGCCGCCACGCAATCCCCGCACGGTCTCTTCATTGCGACTGGGCCCGATGAATTCTACATGGCGGGCAGCGCGCTCAACATCACGCTCACTCCGAACACGCCCGGTCCGCCCATGGTGGGACTGGCCACTGTGGAGGAAGGCCGGTTCGTGGATGGCCGGTGGGTTCGCGGCCGCACACTGCCCGGCGGCGACACCGGACAAGGCAATAACATCACGCTGCGGAGCGGCCCGGGCGCAGGTATCCTGCGGGTCACAGTGTACCGTTGTCGCTGAAGCGTCGCCTGGAGTGCGTGCGCAACAGGCAAGGCGGGTCCCCGACCGAAGAGAAGCGGTCTCTCGCGTGCACGGGACAGCGTCCAGTTATAAAATTAGAGGTCAAATGACCTGGAAATCTCTGTTGATTCCCATATGGGTGACGCCCGCGCTGCTCCTGCAGGCGGCCGATCAGTCGAAAATCGAGGCGCGGAAGGCCCCGGTAATTACGAAGGACGGACTCAAGTTCCGGGACCTGAACAAGAACGGGACGCTGGACCGCTATGAAGACTGGCGGCTGCCGGTCGAGCAGCGAGTCGCCGACCTGGTTTCCCGGATGACGGTGGAAGAGAAGACGGGACTGATGATTCACTCGTCGCTCTCCGGCTTTACCGGGCCGAACGGCGAGGTTCTCGGGCTGCCCGCCGCGGGCGGACATGGAGGGCCGGGCCGCGGCGTGCCTCCCGCCACCAACGCCAATCGCGCTTTCCAGGGCCGCGCCAACCAGAACAACGTCGAGCCGATGGGCAGCGCAAATCCGACCCAACTTGTGATGGAGCGGAACGTCCGCTATATACTGGTCCGGCCGAACTCCGGCGAGTCGCCCGATATCACGGCCAAGTTCCACAACGGGCTTCAAGAGATGGCCGAGGCGAGCCGCCTGGGGATCCCAATTGTGTTCAGCACGGACCCGCGGCACAGCGGCGGACGCGGCGGGTCCGGCAAGCCGGTGATCTCGCAGTGGCCCGACCAACTGGGCCTGGCGGCGGCACGCGATCCGGAACTGGTGCGGCAGTTCGGACAGATTGCGGCCAAAGAACTGCGTGCCATCGGGATCCAGTG
>JBEKYW010000113.1:0-5811 GCA_049510555.1 Bryobacteraceae bacterium | reverse complement strand
GAACGCGGCAGCACCATGTCGCAGCCTACTTCGTGAGCTTTCTGCTTCAAATCGCCCTGCACATGAGAAAGGAATCCGATGATGGATGTTCCCTTCTTCAGCTTCGACTTCAGCTTGGGAATGAGCGTGAGCGGTTTGGCATTGGCGTTGTTGAGATCGAAGATAATCAGCGACGGCTTCTCTTCGCCGTTCTGCAGCATGCGCTCAGCGAGGTCTTTGTCGTTCTTGGCGAACTCGACTTTGACATTGAGTTTGCGCGCGGTTTCCTGAATCTTGGCCGCGAAGAACAAGTCGTCAACGAAGGCAAAGATGCGTGAGTTGGAATCTTCGCGCAAGGCGGGCAAAGGCTCGGGATCGGCGGGCGCGAAGGGCGCAGCAAAACCCGGGCGAGGGCGACGCGCGCCCTGGCCATTATTGCCATTGCCGGCTAACGCGGCGCGATAACTGTGATCCATGGGAGCGGTGTAGATGCCGTCCTGGTTGTGGCGCGATTGGCTGGGGCCGGCGGGGCGGGGTCCGCGTGCATTGTTGGGACGGCGTCCACGACGCCGTCGGTTTCTGCCTCCTCCACCGGAAGGCCTTCCTGGTCCTGCGTTCATAGTCCTCTCAAGGCTGCTTTGCCGGATCTTTGACCCGGTGCAGTGTTGCAAAGCTAAACTCTTTAAGATTCCCCAAGTTCAGGTTCTGTAATTTCAGGCTGCAAACTGGTTGCGGCGGACTCTTACAATGTTGGCAAACAATATTGGCGAACCAGCAACTTTTCCGGCCAGGTTTTCCCGCTGGCTTAGGACTGCCCCCTCAACTCCGGATGTTCCGCGAGGAACCGAACTACTCGATGCGGAACGCGAGTTGGGCTGTAATGCAATCGTGATCAACCGCTATGGTGAAACAATTCGTATTGGCGAAAAAATATAAATTTCTGCGTATCGGTTATCCGTTGTCGGATCCGTCGCGCCGCCGGGAACGGCCTGGGACGCGGAAGGCCTACGCGGGAACGAGGCCAATGAGAACAACTTAATGGTACTCGTCCGTCAGCGCGCACGCAAGTGGCAAAACGGACGGGTTTTGCACAAGAGGCCATTGCCGGAAGTTTTGGAGCGGAGGACGGGCTTCTGGTTTCATGCTCCGCTGGAAACTTCGCGGGCTCATTGTTGAGACTGCCAAGGAAGCGGCAACGGTGTCGGCATCAATATGGAGGCTGTCGCAGATGCCACGAGAGGCTCCCCACTCGCCGCTCTCGTGGGCCAGCATCAACTGATAGACGGGGCGCAGCAAACTGGGCTCGCCTCGTAGCACAGCTTTGGTTTCGGAATCCAGCGAAATTTTCTCCAGTACCTCGGACATGGGCATATCCAGCATGATATCGAGCATGGAGAGCAGTCCGAGCAGGAACAGATCGGACTCGCCATGATGCGTGAGCGGAGCCAGCAGTTCGCCAAAGCGGGCGCGAACCAGGGCGCAGAGCACCAGATCGCTGGTTTTATCCTGACAAGCGCCAACGGCGGGGATTAGGCGTACCCAGCGGCGCACTCACGGTCGCCGAGTATGGCGAGGGCATGGCTCACGGAATGGATCTCATTCCTGAATCCGAACCTGGGCGAGTTCATGTAGCGCAGCAGCCGGTAGCAGATCGAGGCTTCGGTCTTGATTAATTTGTCGATCTCAGACACGTCCAGGTCGGCTCGGGAAACGGACTGCAGCATTCTCATGTAGTTGATGCGGTTGGCGGGCACGTCGTGCGTGGTCATCATTTCCGGGCGGCGCAGTAGGAGGAATCTAATGCCAGCGGGTTTTTCCGGCAAAAGAAACGGCGCCCCGCAAGCGCGGAGCGCCTCCCATTTTTAAGCGGCTTACTGGACGGTGAGGCTCACCGTGAATGTGCTGGTGAGGGCGTTCGGGCCGGCCGTGGTGGCGTTCACGACCACGGAATAGCTTCCCGCCGGCGTTCCCGGATTGCTTTGGCCGCCACTGCTGCCGCCACTGCCGCCGCAGGAGCCCAGCCCCAGCGTGGAGACGCCGAGCACCACGATCAGGCCGAGCAGGCGAGCGCTGCGGGTGCGCGATCCCGCCGCGAAGACAATTCCGAACAGCCCCGGAAGCAGCAGAGCGTAGAAGATGCGGCTGCCGTGTCCCGGCGGTGGACGCAGTTGCGCTGTGGGGGCCGTAGTTGCGATGTTGAGCGTGACAGAGGTATTACTGATTGAATTTCCGCTGCCGGGACTGAAGCTGCAACTCGCCTCGGATGGAATACTGCTTTGGGTGCAGCTGTAAGTTAGCGGCAAGGCAGTGGTGGTGGGGGAAGTGGTGGTCACAATGAAGCCGTTCGTCCCGTTGACCGTAATCGGGACCGAAGCAGTCGCACCGGGAGCCACGGAGTAAGTGGTGGGGCCGTTTGTCTCCGCGATGGTGAAGGTTTGGTTGGTTGCGGTGATTGTGAAAGTAACAGAAGCGGTGTGCGAATTGCCGCCAGTGCCGCTTTCCGTTCCTGTGATCGTGATGGTCTGCAGGCCCGTGGGTACGGTCATGTTTGCGGCGGTGCTAATCGTCAAAGTCGTGGTGCCAGTGGGCGTAACGCCTCCGAACGTGACCATTGAGGGGTTGAAGCTGCAAGTCGCGCCCGCAGGAAGGCCGGAGCAGCTACTGGGGGTAAAGTTCAGGGTCCCAGCGCCGCTGACCGGCGCAATCGACAGGGTCGAAGTCGCGGACTGACCCGCAGGGACGGAGCTCGGCGCCAAGGCGGTGGCCGTCATGCTGAAATCGGCCGGGGTAACGGTAACGGTGACTTTGTTTGACGTTGATCCTCCATTGTTCCCGAAGTATGAAGCGGTGATTGAGTCGACGCCGTTGGGCAAGGCCGAGGTGACGAGGGCGGCCGTTCCTCCAGATACAGTCGCGGAGCCGATCGGCGAGTTCGATCCGCTTACGTAATAGTTCACATAGCCGGCCGCAGTCAAGGGCGTGACGGCGGCGGTGAGGGTGACGCCGAGCCCCCCAGCAGTCGCGCTGGTAGACGATGAAAGCGCTGTGGAGGTAGAGATATGCGATGCTGCGTAGGCAATGGCCAGCTGGTTAACATCAACGGAACCCAGGCCATTCACCAGATTGTAGCCGGTGGCCGTGTCTGAATTCGTTGCGCTGAAGCCGATAACGCCGGAAGAGGGGCAAACGATGTTGCTAGGATAGCCCGAGGGCTCTCCTGCGTCGCAGGAGACGTTGTTGTCTCCGCTGGAGACGTGGTGGAATGCGGGATAGTAGTTCGCGGCGGCGACGTAGTAAAGTGTCGGATTGACGTTGCTGAGGCCGCTGCTGGCGGCGAGATACTGATTAAGCAGCGTCACGATTCCGGCGAAAACTGGTGATGCAGCCGAGGTGCCACCCACGGCAGAAACGTAGGTGCCGTTGTTAAGGGCGTTTGCGATGCCGCTGGCGCAACTGCTGGTCGAGCTGCCGCCCTGAACAAGCTCAGACTCCGGCGTGCAATAGATGTATCCCGGAAAGTCCGGTGAGGCCAGCAGAGACACGTCGGGAACGTAGCGGACGCCGGACGGAGCGCTGGGAACTACCAAACTTTGCTGATAGGAGGGCTGAGCGAAGCCGCCGCCAGAAGGCCCTGCCCCGGCGCCCAGACAAACGCCGCTCGGGTTTACATACCAGCAGTTGCTTGCGCCACCGCCGCCGGAAGAAATCCAGATATCGGTTTGCACCTGTGCCGCGGTCGCCGAGGTCGAGAGCGCAACCCAGCCGGTCACACCACCGCCTGTGCTGCAGAATGTGTCGCCGGAGATGGGATCGTGACAGTAGTCGGCGAACGCCTCGTCGTCGTTCCACGGCTGTTCCGGAATGTAGCTGACGGCCGTGCCACCGTTAGCGCCAAGGGTGGTGCTCCAGTAAGACGATTGGGTCGGATAAGAATCGTTGGCGAGCGAGATCGAAGTGCCACCGACACCAGTGACTTCCGGGCTGCTGGCGGGATAGCTCACAGCCAGTCCGAACTCCGCCGGGCTGAACGGCGGATCGGCAGGATTGAGAGGAGGATTGAAGTCACACGCGGCCGAGCCCTGGTCGCCTGCCGAACTCATGATGGTGATTCCCTTTGCGTTGCCCTGTTGGAGGAGGGTTTCCAGACTGGCCGGGCCTGCCTCTGCCTCACAAATCCCGTAGCTCATGCTCAGAACCTTGGCGAGGGGGGAACCGCTAGTAGGATCGATCGCCTGGGTCAGGGCGGCGTTAACCCCGCCACCGGCGGTTATCCCGGTGCATTCCGAGTTATACGTGACCGGGGAGTTGAAGAAGACGATCTGTGCATTCCGGGCCACGGCTCCGGACCACTCGAGGTCGAGGTCCGCCTCAGATAAATCGCCACATGTGCTGGGTATACCCGTGTCGGTGCCCACCGGCACATACTGGAAATAGGTTGAATTGCAGGCGGTAATAACACCGCTCGTATTGGTGGTGCAGCCCGTGATCTGATTCAGGTTGAACCCGGAGCGGAAATCGTTGAGGTCGGCAAGGTAAACATCAGTCTGGCCGATGATACCAAGGGTCTGGCCGCTGCCGTCGATGGGAGTTGAGGCATTATACAGCGGAGTGATGTCGTAGATCGTGGCAATGTCATCCGGGGCAAGGAAATTGGGAAAAACAAGGCTCGAGACGTAGTAATTGGGGTGGGAATTCCGCACTCCGCCCGCACCTCTCACTCGGCTGGCTGGCTTCGGGAAAAAGCTGTGGAGGCCCATGACGCTGCTCACGATGCCGTTAAGCACGGACGGAATCATGATCGGAGTCGAGTTCGCGAAATGCACTTCCCCATCAACGTTGTAGTTGTGGATTTCGGTCCTGAAAGCGCTCTCGGCCTGGGCAGCGGTGCCGCTGAATGAGATGGTGTTGCGACTGCCTCCCACCCGGAGAATCTGGAAACCCTGCGACTTCAGCCAGGCTGTCACCTTGTTGAGATCGTTCTGACTGAGTCCAAACTGATCGGCGAATTGCTGAGGGGTGAGCCACTGGTGGTAATTGGGTGACTTGGGGTCCTGCTGTTGGGCCAAAAGTTGGTTGAGGGCTTTTTGCTGACTCGGCGAGGGGGCCATCAACATCGTGACATAGCTCAACTTCAGCGACGGATCCACGGGGCCCTGGTCGTATCGGGGCTGCGCTTTGGGATGGAGGCTTTTTGCTAGAGCGACCATCTCACTGGAATTGATGGGGGCCGTAATGCGGTCGGGCTGGGCGGCGAAGCACATGGATGTGGCTAGAAGCGGCAGGGATGTGGCTAGAAGCGGCAGGAGAAACTTCCAGGATCGCATTAAGAACTCCGTCTGCAAGTTGGGTTCGGGTAGTAATTGTTAGCTTATACGGCTTTCTTGCAGTCTGATCAAGTCTTGCGCACAGAAGGTTGTATGAGCGCAAGCAAGTTACAAACCCGGCGCGGCGGCCTTAGTTGCGGAATTACTGAAGTGATCACATCCCGAGCAGGTTGGGACGGAGCTTGGCGTATCCGCGCTCTTGCGCCCAGAGATCGAGTGGAACAGAGGCGATTTCGTCGACGAGGGGGTCGGCGAGGCCGTTTTTACTGAGGTCGATGGACTTGAGGTAGGTGTGGCAAGTGTCGCAACACTCCACGCGGATATAGGGGAACTCTTCGGCGGTATAGACCGGCAGTTTGGCATGGTCTTTTTCGTCGCAACCGGGGCAGACGATGCGGCGGAACTCCCACTCGCAGAGACAGAATCCACAGAGCAGGTTGCGGCGGGCGCCATCGCCCAGCTGCCGGAGCACGCCCAGCGCGGGACTGCGGCTGCAGAACGGGCACAG
>JBEKYW010000112.1:0-5468 GCA_049510555.1 Bryobacteraceae bacterium | reverse complement strand
GATCTCCGACCGATCCCGTTGGAAGCCGGGATGCGTGGTCGAAAGCCCTCTAAATTCCCGAATCTTGAAACGACCTCGTCCCAGAGCCGGGTTTGCTCGCGCTTACGGACGGATTACGGTATTTCCACGTTCATCCACTTCTGCGTCCACACCCTGGGCTATAGTGGGCATCATGGGCCGCATTCGCATTCTTCCCGACCAGGTGGCCAACAAGATCGCCGCCGGAGAAGTGGTCGAGCGGCCGGCGTCGGTGGTCAAGGAGCTGCTCGAGAACTCGCTCGACGCCGGCGCGACGGACTTGCGCGTGGAAGTGGAATCGGGCGGCCGGCGGCTGATCCGCGTGGCGGACGACGGCTGCGGCATGCTGCGCGACGACGCGCTGCTGGCCTTCGAGCGCCACGCCACCAGCAAGCTGCGCGATGTGAAGGACCTGCTCTCGATCGCCACGCTGGGGTTCCGGGGCGAGGCGCTGCCGTCGATCGCCTCGGTCTCGCGCCTGCTGCTCGAAACCCGCTCCGCCGAGGAGACCACCGGCACGCGCATCGAGATCGCCGGCGGCAAGATGCTGCGATGCGAAGAGGCCGCGCTGGGCGGCGGCACGGACGTCACCGTGCGCGACCTTTTCTATAACGTGCCGGCCCGCAGAAAATTTCTGCGCACGGAACAGACCGAGCTGGCGCACATCGCGTCGCTGGCAACGCACTACAGCCTGGCGCACCCGGACAAGACGTTCCGTCTCAGCAGCGGCCCCAGCGAGCTGCTGCACGTGACGCCGGTGGCCACGCTGAAGGAGCGGGTGTACCAGGTCTTCGGCAGCCAGGTGCTGGAGGAACTGGTGGAGATCGGCGTGCGCGAGAAGGAGCTGTTTCTGCCGGCGCCCAGCGTGCCGCCCTCGGAGGCCATTGCGGAATACCGCCGCGAACCCGACGAGCCGCCCGTCCGCACGTTCCGGCTGACGGGCTTTTTCTCGCGGCCGCAGGTGCAGAAGGCCAACCGCAATTCGATTTTCATTTTCGTGAACGGCCGCCTCATCCGCGACCGCGCCTTGCTGCACGCGCTCTCGGCGGCCTATCACAACCTGATGCCGGCCGCGGCTTATCCGTTCGCGCTGCTGTTTCTGGAATGCGATCCCGGCGAGGTGGACGTGAATGTGCACCCCTCGAAGACGGAGGTGCGCTTCCGGCACGGGTCGTTCGTCCACGATTTCGTGCGCGATACCATCCGCGACCGGTTGATGGAGAGCCGGCCGGCGCCGGCGTTTTCGCCGGCAGTGCAGCCCTCGACAGCCGCGCAGCCCGCCGCCCGACTTCCATACTCCGAATTCAGCCAGATGCTGGAAAACGAGGCGCCGGCGGCACTGAGCCTGGCTGAGCCCAGCGGGGGCCCCGCGCCGGAGCAGCCGCCTTTGGCCGAGCCGGTGCTGCCCGAATTCGCCTTGCGTCCTACGGCTGGGCCGGCGCCACGCCTGGATTTCAGCGCGCCGCCGCTCGAAGTCACGCCCGGCCCGCCGCCCTCCGGCAAGCTCCACCGCACGCTGGACATGCACGGCGAATTCCCGCCGGAGGCCATTCCGCCGCCGGAGATGTCGCTCTCGGTGCTGTCCGACCTGCGCCCGCTGGGGCAGATCCACGAAAGTTTCATCATCGCCGCCGGCCGCGACGGCCTGTGGATCATCGACCAGCACGTGGCGCACGAGCGCATCCTGTTCGAGCAGGTCATGAAGCAGCGCGCCGCCGGCCGCGTGGAGATGCAACGCCTGCTGATGCCGCTGATCCTGCAACTCACGCCCGAGCAGCAGATCGACTACGCCCGCATCGCCGACGAGCTGCACGCCTCCGGCTTCGAGACCGAGCCTTTCGGCAACCGAACGATCGCGGTGAAAGCGGCGCCCGCCGCGGTGGCCGCCTCGGACCTGGAGAAGATCCTGTTCGAGATTCTGGAAATCGCCGAAGGCGAGCTGCGCGGCGCTTCGCTCGACGACTTGCGCCGCGGCATTTGCGCGGGGATCGCCTGCCGCGCGGCCATCAAGATCAACACCCGCCTGGACGCCGCCAAGATGGAATGGCTGCTACGCGCCCTGGCGGCGACGGATTGCCCCATGAGCTGCCCTCACGGCCGGCCGATTGCCATGCACTACTCCACGCGGGAGATTTTGAAGGCGTTTCACAGGATATAGGAGCCGTGAAAGGGAAGGTCTGCGCGAGGCATATCGCGGTATGACGCCGCTCCGACGCATTCCCGAATTGATTCTCCTGGCTGCGCTGCCGGTGGTCACCGCCTTGGCCCAGCAGGCGCCAAGGCCTTTCGTGCGCAGTTGGGTGGTGAAGCCGCCCAGGAAACCGGGAGCCGAGTCGCAGACGCCCGCTCTGCACACGCCGTTTCTGAAGGCCGTTCCTGTTCGTCGGGCAGGGCAGGTCGTCCACTTCCCCATCGTGATTACTCCCTGCACCAGCTTTCCCGGGAATCCCGTTTTCGTGATCGAAGGAGATAAGGTCACGATGATCAAAGGTTCAATTCGGTAGCGTGGTACTCGAAGACCTGCTCGACAGGCGCTCCGAAGACCCGCGCGATGCGGAAGGCCAGAAGCAAGGAGGGGAAGTACTTGCCCGCTTCCAGCGCCATGATGGTGTGGCGCGTCACGCCCGCCTGTTTCGCCAGTTGATCCTGGGTCATTTCTCCGTGCTCGAAACGAAGCCGACGGATGTGGTTCTTGATCTCCGGTTCCGGGCTAGGCATGGGACCCCTTTCGGTAGAGCACGATGGTCGTCAGGGCTTGCACTCCCAGGATGAGACTCGCCGCCCACCAGAGAGTTTCTGAGAGAGCCCAAACCGGCACGGTCAGGGTAGTGGTCCATCCCTTGATAAAATCGATCGCGACAATGAGGCCAATGAACGCCAGCCAGAACACGGTGAAACCCGCCCGGAACGCCTTGTTGGCAATCACGCGTTCCCGTTCATCGTGGGTTCGGCCTGTGAAATGGCGCCGGCTGGACGTCGGGAGTGCGGCCAGCGCTAACAGCGCGAAAACCGAAGGGGTGGCCGGGCCGTGCCCAAGAAATGCGAGGAAGGCGCCATACGCGGCGATGGTCAGCGCCACCACTCCGAGCGTCCACCACGCCCATTTTTCCGAGTCTGACATGTAAAGTCTCCTTTGTGTTAGTTAAAAATCACTTAAAGTAATTCATACATTACATAATGTTCGTTGTCAAGCACTTTTTTGATGACCATTGACAGACCCGGCCTCATCCTGTAAATATAGTGTAGGCGAATAAAAGGCGAAGATAGATGCGCGCGGCGGTCCTCAAAAAACAGTTCGAATCGATGCTGGGAGGCCACCTGGACTGGCGGTCCCGGCCGTTACCTGAACTGATTCCCAGCGGCCTTTCCGAAATCGAGCTGCCGCGCGGCTGCCTGACCGAAATTATCGGGCCGGCTTCTTCCGGCCGCACCAGCCTGCTGGTTTCCATCCTGGCCGCGGCCACCGCGCGCGAGGAGGTCTGCGCGCTGGTGGATGCCGAAGATGCTTTCGACCCCGCCTCCGCCGCCGCGGCCGGTGTGCGCTTACCGCGCCTGCTGTGGGTGCGTTGCGGCCACAATGCCGAGCACGCGCTCAAGGCGGCCGATTTGTTGATCCAGGGCGGCGGTTTTGGGCTGGTGGCGATGGATCTGGGCGATACGCCGCCCCAGACCGCGCGCCGCATCTCGCTCACTTCGTGGTTCCGGCTGCGCCGCGCGGTGGAGCATACCCCTACCGTGCTGGTGACGGTGGCGCGGCAATCGAACGCCAAAACCTGCGCATCGCTGGTGCTCGAATGCGCGCGGGAGCGGGTGGCGTGGTCGGGGGCGCGCGGCGGAGCATCTCGATTGCTGCGCGGCATGGGGGTGCAAACGAAATCCACGTTACTGGAGAGCAAGCGATGTTCGCCTGTCTTCATGGCAACGGCAATCTGACGGCGCTGGGGTTGGAGTTCTCGCCGGTGGTGGAGCAGACTGCGCCCGATACCGTGACGCTGGATGCTTCCGGCCTTGAGCGCCTCTTCGGGTTTCCACAGGACGTGGCCGCGGCTATCGCGCGCCGGGCCTCGGAAACTCGCGTGAAGGCCAATATCGCGCTGGCGGCCAATCCCGATGCGGCCATCTGCGCGGCGCGCGGCTTTGCGGGCGTCAGCATCATCCCGCAGGGCGATGAGGCCAAGTTCCTCGGCCCGCTGCCATTGTCGTTGTTGGCGCCCTCGCCGGAATTACAGGAAACCCTGGAGCGGTGGGGCATCCGCCGGTTTCGCGACCTGGCCGCTCTTCCCCCGCTGGGTATCGCCAAGCGCCTCGGTCCCGAAGGATTACGGCTTCGTGAACTGGCGCGTGGCGAGGCGGAGCGCAAGCTCGTGCCGCTGGACCCGCCGCCCGGTTTCGAAGACGAAATCGAGCTGGAATACCCGGTGGAACTGCTGGAGCCGCTGGCGTTTCTGCTGGCGCGGCTCTTAAATGGCCTGGCCACGCGGCTGGCCATGCGCGCGCTGGCCACCGACGAGCTGCGGTTGCGGCTGAAGCTCGAAAACCGGGCGACGCACGAGCGCACGCTGCGGCTGCCGGTGCCGTCGCTCGACACCAAAGCATTTTTGAAGCTGTGGCAGCTCGACCTGGCGGCGCATCCGCCCGAGGCGCCCATTGTAAAGGTGTGGATGGGGATGAACCCGGTGAAGCCGCGCACCGCGCAGAGCGGGCTGTTCGTGCCGCGGGCGCCCGAGCCGGTGAAGCTGGAATTGACCCTGGCGCGCATCCAGGTGATTGTGGGGGAAGGCCGGGTGGGGTCGCCGGAACTGGTGGATACGCACCGGCCGGGGGAATTCCGGATGACGGGCGAAACCCGGCGGGCAGGCTGGGCGACAGACGACAAAAGGCGATCGTCTGTCCCACCCGGGCCGGGAGGACTGCCCCACCTGTCCCTGCGCGTCTTCCGTCCACCGCGCGCGGCGCGCGTGGCACTGGCTTCCGGCCAGCCGGGCTTCGTCGCGGCGGAGGGCATTCGCGGCAAAGTGCTGGAATTCTCCGGACCGTGGCGCACTTCGGGTGATTGGTGGACTTCCAACCCCTGGGCGCGCGACGAATGGGACATCGCCCTCAGCGATGGCGCGCTCTACCGTATCTACTGCGAGCCGCGCGGCTGGTTCGTGGAAGGCAGCTATGACTGAAGGCTACGTCGAGTTGCACGCGCGTTCCGGCTTCAGTTTTCTGGAAGGCGCGTCCGTCCCGGAGGAGCTGGCGGGAGCGTGTGCGGAATGCGGCATGCCCGCCATGGCGCTGGTGGACCGCAACGGCGTCTATGGGGCGCCGCGCTTCCACATGGCCGCGAAGAAGGCGGGCATTCGCGCGCACATCGGCTCGGAAATCACCTGCGCCAACGGTTTCACTTATCCCCTGCTGGCGGAAACGCGCGAAGGTTATCAAAACCTGTGCCGCCTGGTCACCCG
>JBEKYW010000111.1:0-6000 GCA_049510555.1 Bryobacteraceae bacterium | reverse complement strand
GGATGGCTGAACAAGCCGACGAGGATTTGTTTATCTCCTCTCTGACTGTCGCTGAGATCCGGCGCGGGCTACTTGAGAAGCCTGCCGGAAAGAAGCGGAAGGAGTTGGAACGTTGGTTCTCGGGCCCCGAGGGTCCCCAAGCACTGTTCTCCGGCCGCGTGCTCCCGTTCGATGAGAAGGCCGGCCTTGTCTGGGCGCGCCTGATGGCTGACGGGACCGCAGCCGGGCAGCCTCGGAGCCCCCTCGACATGATCATCGCCGCGGTCGCCGAAGCGAATGGTTGCGTTCTGGTCACGGATAACGAAAAAGACTTCATCGGCCTGAAGATCGTGAATCCCTTGCGGGCTACGAACTGAGGACCGGCTGGAAACACGGAATCCGGGTGTCAACGGGGTCGCGTGTTTACTCCTGCTGCTACGGGATACGCGAAGGCTGAGAAACGCGTTCAGGGCCACTGCGCGTTTAACGGGAGTTAAAATCAGCATCCTAAGGGATTCATGTTCGGCCGCGGTATGTCCTTGGAGGCGGGCCCCACCCTCCGATGAGCCGTTCGTTTCTTTGCTCCCACCAGCGCGAGAATTATCGACCCCGCTGAGATCAGAAAGAGGGTTCTGGGTTTCACACCGATGAATTGAGTTCCCGCTTCCCTCATGGCTTTCGTCAGGTTGTTGCAAAGATCGGAAATGTCCTGTCTCTCGAAGGTCGCGCCCTCTTTCGTATGTGCGAAGTTGTTCCTGATTTTAACAATGGTGCGGATGTCCGCATAGACATCCTTACCAAAGATCCCCAGACAATAAGCTAGGTCGCATCGTGAGGCGAGCGTGCTGCATGGCCCGGGATATGTGAGCAACCGCTCCGCGACCTTCCTGTCGCTAACAAAATACGCGAGGATAAGATCCTCCAACGCCTCGTCGATGTACGCCGCTGCAACGAGCGCTGCGCCCCTGTCGCTTTCCGCCCGCATGGCGTTCGTGTAATCCATGCTGAACGGGCTTCGGGTGGAGTCGGCCTTTTGCATCCCCCTATTCTCGCAGTTTGATGATGCGCGATTCAGATATTCTCCGCCGTATTCTGGCTTCCTGAACGCCGCTCCAACGGGCATTCCCTGCGTGCCAATGCCAGCCTTATAGCCGGGATGCGCGAGCTGGGATTATGCCACTCTGACGATGCCGCCATTCGGGCTTGTGATTTCACGGGTTGAATATCGGCCAGCGTATGGTCAAGAAACACCGAATTCCGCAGCCGCAGCCGTCGCCCGCCAAGGCTGGCTCAGGCAATGGGTCAAGTCGGGGCAAGTTGACGGAAAAACGCCCAAACCGGAACCTTGACGGCTGCGCGGAGAGCGCCGGATTCCTGTCGTTGAATCCCCTCCCCATCGGCGCAAACGCCAACAGAGCCTCCTTGCTGACTCCGTGGGATCTGTTCGACGAATCCGACGCGAAGAGGGCGTTGGAATTCGACAACGAGGCCTGCCAATCGGCAGGGGCTCTGATGCCTTACTGCTCCCGTTCGGAATTACGGTGATGTATTGCGGCACAACCACTCCCTTACGGTCGTGGCTCCGATCGGAGCCGCGCGCGTCAGCAAGCGGTCCGGCAATACGCGACCGAACTTCTGAAAGTGCGCACTTAGGAGACAGCCCCAGGCGTCTCCAGCACCAAACCCGACGGCAGTTCCTCTCCGAAGATGCGGCCCAGCGCGCTGTCGTCTTCCTCGCCTTCCAGAACGGCGGCCAGCCGCGCCGCATGGGGCAACGTCTGCACCTTGCGCTTGACACTCTCGCGCGTGGCCGGCGGCACATCGCGCATGGGATCGTCGGTGCGGCGAGCCATGGCGGCCAAAGCGTCGCCGGCACTGGGAATGTTCAGGAGTGCTTCCACCCAACGCGTCACCGCGGCGGGCGGGATCACCAGGTTGGTTGGGCCATAGAAGAGCTTGCGGGCGCCCAGGCGGGAGAGGCACCACAACTCGCTCTCCTTGAAATCGCCGGCTTTCACGCGCTTGACGAGCGCCTCGCCAAGCTCGGTCTTGGCGCCACCGGGCAGCAGTTCCAGGCTGGAGGCCGTGCGCCACATTTCGCGCAAAAGGGCCGCATTGATGCGCGGCGGCTTCTTGCTGCCGCGCGGCAGCAGAAAGCCGGAGAGACGCTGGTAGACATCGGTCTGCTGGTTGCGGTTGAGACCGCCGGCTAGGCGTCCCCAGAAGATCCACCACTCCACTTCGCATTGCACCTGGTTGCTGTAGGTGAGGCCGGCGGCGTAAATGCGGCGCGCCTGCTCGATGCGGAAATCGTCGCCGGGATAGCCGAAGCCGGGGCGCAGGCAGAAGCCGCACAGGTTGAGCCAGCGGATCTCGTAAGCCGGACTTTTCCTGCGGCCATCGGCTGCCGCCAGAAACGCGTCCGCCAGTTGGCGGATGGCGGAGAGCGGCCAACTGTTCTTTCCCAGTCCCATGGTCTGCTCGAGCCTGGCGGGGACTTCCTCCGGAGCGATGGGCGATTTCGCGGTGGTCGAGAATACCGCCGCGATCAGATCGAGGGAAGATCTCAGGGCCTGCTCGCCGACTACGGCCGCGGCTTTCCGTTCGGCGGGCTGCTCTACGGCCTGTTTGCGCAGCTCGAACTGGAGGCGCCAGCGGTTGTCGCTGATTTTCGATTCGCACCAGGTTTCGAGCGTGCCGATTTCGGTCAGGCGCGCGCCCAGCTTCACCGGGATAAGCCGCTCCTCTGCCCTGTTGCCGAAGCGGATCACGGCGTGCAGCGGGGCGTGCATGTGGAGCCCGGGATCGCCGGCGGGGAATTCGAGCACGTCGCCGAGCCGGTCCTCGCTCCGGGTGAGAGAGCTGTAAAGTCGGAACGAGACGGGGCGATTGGCCACCAGTTGCAGCGCCTGGTTGTCAATCTCGATGGCCGCCCCTTCTTCGGTCCCGCGCGGCACCAGGCACACGGCGGGGAACTTGCCATCCCGAGGCTCGCCGAGCGCGATGTAGTAGGTGCGCGGCAAGCCGCCGCGCACCAGCACGCCGCTGCCGGTCGAGCGCACGTAGGAGTAGTAGGCCGCGCCGCGCGCCACGGCGAGATCTAGCTCGGTGTTCTCGAGAATCTCGGGCCGGCGCCCGTACCACTGGCCCACTACGTCGGCGGCGCGCGCTTGCAGAATCTCCGGAATGAAGAAACCGCCGTTGAAGAGAATGGCGTCGGGGACCTGGCCGGTGGGCTCGAGAAAGGCGTTCAGGTGGCGCGTGATGGCCGGGTCGGAGACGTACGGCAGACCGAGTTCGCGGAACAGGCTGCGCTTTTCCTCCTTAGGCGCTTCGCCGCGCTGGGTGAAGGGAAGGAAGCCTTCGAGCGCCAGTTCCAGCGCTTCCTCGCGCAGGATTTCGGTCTTGAGCGATTTGCCGATGAGGGCCGAGCCGGAGCCGAGCACGGTGATTTCCACGCTCTTCAGGCTGGCGTCGCCGAGCAGCTTTTCCTTGGCGGCGGTCGACTGGCGGCGAAGCCCGCTGCGCTGGCGAATGGAGAGCGGGACGCCCAGTTTGGTCTCGACCAGCCAGGCGAGCGTCAGGTCGAGATTGTCGCCGCCCAGCAGCAGGTGCTTGCCCACCGCCGTGCGCGTGAAGTCGACCAGGTCGCCGTCGCGCGAAACGCGGATGAGGCTGAAATCGCTGGTGCCTCCGCCCACGTCGCACACCAGCACCGTCTGCCCGTCGAAGAGCTTCTTGCGCGACTGCGCCAGGTTGTTGGCGATCCAGGAATAGAACGCCGCGGCCGGCTCTTCGAGCAGCGTGAGGCGATCGAGACCCGCCTCGCGCGCGGCCATCACCGTGAGTTCACGCGCCTCTTCGTCGAAGGACGCGGGGACCGTGAGGACGATGTCCTGCGCGGCCAGCGGCGTGCCTTTCGCGCGGTCCCACTCTTCCCGGAACTTGGCGATGAAGCGCGCGGAAACCTCCACGGGCGAGAGCACCCGTCCGGTTTCCTGCGAATCCCACGGGAGGATCTTGGCCGTTCGATCCACATCGGGGTTGGAAAGCCAGGATTTCGCCGAGTGCACCAGCCGCGTGGGGACGAGCGCGCCCTGCTCGCGCGCGTAGACGCCGACCGGCTGCCCGTCTTCCAAAAACAAGAACGAAGGCAGCGTGCGGCGCGGCTCGACGTGCCCCGCGGCCACCCGTTGCGGCGTCTCGAAGATACGGACCGGCGGAAAGTCGCGGTCCTCGGCCTCGCCTTCGTCGATATACGCCAGCGCCGAGTTGGTGGTGCCGAGGTCGATCCCGATCTTCATGCTTCCGCCCCGCTCCCTCTACTCAATTTCGATTTCCGCGGGCGCGATCATGGCGGCGTCCTCCGTGGCAGCCAGGACGGGAAGATCCACCTTCACCGCGCGCCATCCCTTGTGACGCAGAATGCCGCCCGGGGGCGGCGTGGCGGGGACGTTGCCGATGAACCTGACGACACGGGAATCGCCCAAGGGCGCCTTGACGGGGGTGCCTTCGACGCCGTCAATCACCGGCTGGAGGGCGAAGTGGCGCCCCATGGAATCGCGGCATTGATCGTGAAGCTCGCGGACCGCCGCGCCCACCTGTTCGTCGGAGTACGAGGCGATATCCTCCATCAGGAAATCCACCAGGCGGGAGTCCCGCTGGAGGATGGCGAGGATCTGCAGCGCGCCGTCGGCCGGCGTCCTCGCGGGGCCCGACGGCGGGGTGCCCTTTGGGCCCGGCGCTGCCTCGCGGCGCGCCAGCTGCAGAACGCCGAGCACCCCCGCGGAAAGTGCGCCGTGAAAGAGGATGTTGAAAAAGCAGCGGAACGCCAGAAGAATGCGATTCAAATTGGTGGCTCCAGAGTTTCAGGATAGCGGAAACAGCGCGCTTACCGGGAGTGAATCACGGTGGCCTGCCGCAGCCGTTCCAACTCCCGCCGCGCAATCTCGGCCCACTGCCCCGACCGGTCCAGCTTCAGATACGCTTTCCAGTGGTGCACGGCTTTGAGGGGGTCGCCGGTGCGCTCGCACAGCAGCGCCAGGTTGAAGTGGGCGTCGGCGTAGTTGGGGTTCATTTCCAGGGCCCGGCGGTAGTGTTCAAAAGCTTCCTGGAGGCGGCCCTGCTCGTCGTAGAGGTTGCCGAGATTGAATTGCGCCAGAGGGTAGGCGGGGTCGGCCACGATCGCCTCCATATAATATCTCTCGGCCTCGGCGAATTGGCGCTGGCGATAGTAGATGGTGCCGAGATTGACCAGCGCGCCAGCGGCGCTGGGATTGAATTCGAGCGCCTTCTGGTAGGCTTCGATGGCTTGCTCGATGGGAGCGCCGGTCTCTTCCAGATCGAGTCCCTGCTGGAACCAGGATTCCGCCTCGCGCGTCGGGTCGACGGCGCGCTTGTGCTCGGGAAAGCTCTTCACCCCGCCCAGCCCGGCCGCGTCGAAATCGAAAAGGATCTGGCCGCTGATCGCCTCCATTTTCTGGCCCGCAAGCTGCACGGCGATCCTCTTGCCGTCGCAGACGATGCGAAGCTCCGAGAGCGGCTGCTTCACCCAGCCGAGCTTCTCCCGAAGCGAGGCCAGCGCGCGGCCGATCTGCCGCGGCCGGATGCGGTTCTCGCGCAGCTTGATGAGCGTCTGGAGAGCGATCAGGTCCGAGAAGGAATAGGATCTGGCGGCGGCGATCAGTCCCTGGCGCTCCCAGCTTCGAAGCTGGCGCGCGGAGATCCCGAACTGGCGGCGCACCTCCGCCTTCGAGTATTCCTCCTTCGGGCCCACGCGAACATTTTAACAGGCGCTCCAGATGCGACGCTTGAAAGCCATTTCAGAGATGCGGTCACGTATTCTGAATACCTCCACCTTCCGCTCCCTTACGGTCGCGGCTCCGTGTGAGGGCCCCTCACTGAGCCGCGACCGTAAGTACCTGCATTGTTGAGTTCTGTAACTTTCTGGCAGAATATTTTCGCGCCTGCCGTTCACAACCAATATTGACAAGCCTCCGGCTGCACTCCGAAATAGCCTCC
>JBEKYW010000110.1:0-8441 GCA_049510555.1 Bryobacteraceae bacterium | reverse complement strand
TGGGACAATCTTCTTTCCGGGGGTTCCGTGTCTTCCGTGGGCGGCTTAGAGCGGATTGCCGGTCGCGATGAACTCCCACGGCAGGCGGAATTTTTTCGCGAGTTCGGCCGCCAGGGCCTGCACGCCGTGCGTCTCGGTGGCGTAATGGCCGCAGAGGTAGAGATTGAGGCGGCACTCCTGCGCGTAGGTGAACCATTCCTCGCGCAGCTCGCCGGTCACGAGCGTGTCCACGCCCGCGGACCCGAGCTCGCGCACGGCGCCGTTGCCGCTCCCGCTGCAGAAGGCCACCGCGCGCGGCGCCGTCGATCCACACTCGATGGCCACGACGCGCGGGTACAGCGCCGTGAGCTTCCGGCGCAGGTCGGCGCGCCGCACCCGGCTGGGCGCGATCCAGCCGATCGCCTCGCCCTCGTGCACGAGGAACGAACGGCGGGGCCTGAGCCCCACCTGGCGCGCCAGCAGGACGTTGTTGCCGATCTGCGGATGCGCGTCGAGCGGCAGATGGCTGGAATAGAGCGCGCAGTTGCCGTGCAGGAGGGAGGCCAGTTTCCGGTAGGTGGATCCGGTGATCGGGCGCGGCGGCTCCCAGAACAGTCCGTGGTGCACGATCAGGAAATCCACGCCGGCGGCCACGGCTTTTTCGAACGGCGCCAGGCCGGCGTCGACCGCGGCGCCGATTTTGGTGACGCGGCCGCGGTTGGCGACCTGCAGGCCGTTGGCGGCGCCGGGAAAATCCGTGAAGGCGGCGCGGCGCGTGCGCCGGTCGCAGTAGGCGACGATCTCGTCAAGCGTGGGCATGCCCTGTTGTACCCGGCCGGCCGGCCGGTTGAAGGCGAAAATGCCAGCCGGGTTTGTGATGCTCCTGGAGCGGACGGCGGGCTAGCCTGCATCCCTCACACTCCCTCGGGTGATGGATGCACCCTGTGGGCCGACTTTGTCGGGGCTAACCGCGACCAAGTCGCCTTGCCCTGCTGCAGCGGTGGGGCAAGCGGATGCGCCTGAAGGAGAAAAAGTGTGATGCATCCGGGCTAGGGTCGGGCGGCCTGCAGCCGGGCGATCCATTCCCGGGCCGGTGCAAAATCGGGTTTGATCCTCAATGCCGCCTCCAAATGCGCCAGCGCCTCCGGCCGGCGATCCGGCTGGGCGGACAACAGGATTCCCAGCGCGTAGTGGGCCTCGAACGACTTGGGATTGATCCGGACGGCCGCCTCGAAATGGGCCATCGCCTCCGGCGCTCGCTCCGGGAGGCCGAGCAGGGCTTTTCCCAACTGGCTGTGAACTTCGGCCGAGTCGGGATTGAGGCGCAACACCGCCTCATATTCGGCGATGGCCTCGGGCAATCGTCCGGGAATATTCACCAGGGCGTCTCCCAGGTTGTTGTGCGCTTCGGCAAAGTCGGGTTTGAGGCGCGTCGCCGCCTCAAACTCGGCGATCGCCTCCGGCGCCCGCTCCGGGATCCTGCTCAAGGCTGCGCCGAGGTTGTTGTGCGCCTCCGCCGAACGGGGATCCATGCGTGCCGCCGCCTCGAACTGGGCGACCGCCTCCGGCCATCGCCCGGGCATTTGCGCCAGGGCCACGCCGAGGTTGCTGTGCATTTTCGCGGAGCGGGGATCAAGCCGTACCGCCTCCTCCAAATGGGCCGCCGCCTCCGGCCATCGTCCGGGGATTTTAGCCAGGGCCGTGCCCAAGTTGTTCTGCATGTCCGCGGAACCCGGATTGAGGCGCACCGCCGCCTCAAACTGGGCCAGCGCCTCCAGCGCTCGCTCCGGAATCTTGAGCAAGGCTGCGCCCAGGTTGTCGTGCATGTCCGCCGCGTCGGGAGCCAACCGCACCGCCGCCTCCAAATGGCCGATCGCCTCCGGCAGGCGTTCGGGGATTGTCTCCAGCAGGACCCCCAGGTTGTTGTGCGCCGGCGCAAAACCGGGATCGATTCGCAGCGCTGCCTCATACTCGGTGATGGCCGCGGGCTGGCGGCCCGGAATTTTCGTGAAGGCGTGCCCCAGGTCGTTGTGCGCATTCACATCCCGGGGATTGATGCGCAGCGCCGCCTCAAAATGGCCGATCGCCTCGGGCAGGCGCCCGGGAATTCTCGACAGGAGGTCGCCCAGATTCGTGTGTGCCATCCAGCAGGCGGGGTTCCGCGCCAGCGTTGCCCGATAGAGTGTGCCGGCATCGCGGTACATGCCGCACTGATGCCAGGTCAGAGCGCCCAGTGTCGCGAGCAGCAACCCGCCCCCCGCGGGGCTCAGCCACCGGACGGCGGGGGCTCTGCTGTCCAGCAGAGTGCCGGCCGCCAGCGTCAGCCCCGCCGCCACCGGTACGATGATGCCCAGACTGGCCCCAGACTGGCCAGGTACTGGAAATGGTCCGCCACATAGGAATAGATGAACGGGTAGACATTGATGAATCCCATGGCCGGAAACAGTGTACCGGCGAAGATCAGAAATCCGGCCAGCCCTGCCGTTGCGGCGCGGGCCGGAAGTCCCCGCTGCCGTCGGACCACTATTCCCAGCCCGGCCACCAGCGCCAGCACTGCCAGCGGGAACAGATACTGCCACCACACCGCCGCGTCGACGTCCCACCGCGGATAGATGAACATCAGGTCCGCGGGCCACACCAGCTTTCCCAGATAAAACCAAAGCACCCGGCCGGCCAGCAGGCAGCGTTCGAGCAGGGTGAGCGTGAAATCCGCACCTAGCGCGCCGATGAAGGTCTGCTCCACCCATGACGTAAACAGTCCTGCGGTCGCGCCGAGTCCAATCCACGGCAGCAGCGGCCGCACATCCCGGGTCCAGTGGAGGCGGCCCCGCTGCCACCAGAAGATCACTAGCAACGCGGCCGGCAGCGTCGCCGTCACCGTCTTGGTCAGCAGCGCCAGCACAAACAGGCCGAGCGCCAGAAAATACCGCGCGGGCCGGCGGTCCTGGTCAAAACGCAGATAGACGAGCGCCGCGCCCAGGTAGAAGACGGCGGAGAGCGTGTTCTTTTGCTCCGAAATCCACGCCACCGACTCCACGCACGCCGGATGCAGGGCAAAGATGAACCCCGCCAGCCATTCGACTCCGGCGTACCGCCTCCGCTCATGGCCTGCGGCCACCTTCTCGGAGTCGAATGCCCTGAGCTCAGTCGAAGGGCTGGTTCCCTCGTCGATCAGCCGCCGCACCAGCGCCACCACTAGGCAGGCGGCCACCGCGTGCAGCAGGATGTTCGCCAGATGGTAACCCACCACCGAGTCGCCCCACAGCCGGTGCTCCACCCAAAATGCGGTGTGCAGCAGCGGGTAATATTGCTGGGTTGCCCCCACCTCAAACCAGATGCGTCTCAGTCCGTCGACGGATTGCTGGTCAGGCTGCGTCACATGAAAATCGTCGTCCCAGAGGAATCCGCCGTAGAGAACCGGCAGGTAGGCGACCAGCGTCGCATAGAATATCAGCGCCCCCGCCCCGAGGTTCCGAAGGTTCACTGACCGGAAGTTCATTGCCGGAAATCAATTCGCGCTGGCGGCGATCTCGTCAAGCGTGGGCATGACCTGTTGTACCGGACCGGATGTCCGGATGAAGGCGTTCTGCTGGCCAGCAGAATGCCGCCGGGCCTGAAATGGGTATTATTTAGAATTCCTCTCTGCGGTAAATAGCGTTAGAAATGCCAAAGACTCACTGTCAGAGCGCGTCTGCGGAAGACAGGCGTCGACCGTGCTCCTAACTTCCGCCGCCTGATCGCAATTGTTTTAACCTGACTCTTTATGATCCTCCCGAGAGACAAACAGTGAAGCTGCCCCTTTGGACGCCTCGAACGCTGGTTTGCCTGTGAGCGAACTAGTCCCTAAGAATGCCATCATTGCAGCCCGTTCCTATAGTCTTTCCGTGGCTCCGCTATTGGTTCCCACGCGGATCGTCGCCGACCTTAAGGAATGGCTACCTCATTGCTCCTTCCGACAAACCCCAATGGTTCGTTCCGCAGCAATCGGTCAAGCTGGCGACGTTGGCGGATTTGGAGAGCGTGCCTTGTCTGGTCCTCCTCGGTGATCCGGGAATCGGGAAGAGTTTTGAAATCACAGCCGAGGGCGAGCGGCTCAGACGGACGCGCTCAACACCAGACCACTGCACGCTGCGGCTCGATCTGAAGCTCCGGTCAGCCGCGCTTATTGAGCGGGAGGCCTTTTCTAGCCCAGAATTCCTTGATTGGACGGAAGGCAAGCACGCACTGACGCTGTTGTTCGACAGCATCGACGAATGCTGGCGGCGAGTTCCTGAACTCGGGCGACTCATTTTGGCGCATCTGCGCCCGCATCTGGCCAAGAAGCTTCCGCCCCTGCAACTCCGGATGAGCTGCCGGGCCGCGGAATGGCAGGACGAAATCGAAGTTGAACTGTGCCGGGTGTTTGGCGAGCAACAGGTCGGCAAGAAAGTACAGGTTTGGCAGCTCGCGCCGCTAACCCGGGAGAATGTAAGCGCGGCAGCCACTACAATGAGCATCGATCCCGACCGGTTTTTGGAGGAAGTGGCCGCACGCGATGTCAACGCTTTTGCCGCCCATCCGATCACCCTGCGAATGTTGCTCGGCGCCGCCAAGGCCGGCGGCGTTTTGGGCGGCGACAGAGCGGAGATTTACGCGACGGGCTGTGCGCTCCTCTGTGAGGACACTTATCAAGTCCCGCAGCAAGCGACACCTCGTCTGCATACCACTCTCAACGAACGGTTGGCCTGCGCCAGCTATCTTGCTGCAGCGTGCGTGTTGTCGAACCGCTACTTGATTTTCAATTCAGTCGACACAAGACCGGAGGACGAAACCGGTATGTTGGTCGGCGTCGATTTGCTCGGGAGATTTGTACGCGCTAACGCGAGCCAAATTGAATTCACGCGTGAGAGCTTGGCTGAAACGCTGCAAACCGCGCTCTTCGAGGCGCAGCCCGGCGGCATCCATACTTGGCGACACCAATCCTACGCGGAATATCTCGCGGCGCGCTATCTGAGCGAACGCCACTTATCCTCGGATAAACTCGCACAACTGCTATGTGATACCGCAAGCGGACACCCTCGACTTTGGCCGCAACTGGAGGAGACGGCGTGCTGGCTGGCAACGCTCGAGCAGCGGCTGTTCGAAACTCTGGTGCAGGACAACTCGGACATATTTCTGCGGTGCGACCCGTCGCGGCTCGATCCGGAGAAGCGCAAGCAGATCGTCACCCATTATCTCGATCAGGTGCGTCGGCACGAAGCGCGAGTTCCACAATGGAGCGAGGACATCCGGCTGAACCGCCTCCAGCATCCAGTGCTCGTCGTACAGCTCGAACCAGTGCTGAAGAATCGGGCAGAAAGTTGGATGGTCCGCGACCTCGCGATGGACATTGCGCGGGCGTGCAATCTTCGCGAACTCGCTCCGCTTTTCGTTGAGATCATGTTCGAGCCCGCAGAGGTGTTGCGCCTCCGGCATAGTGCGGGCGTGGCCTTGCGATCTTGGGCCGATGCCACCATTCGCCCGCTCGTAATGCAACGGCTTACACCGGCCGGCCTACATGACGATCATGATGACGTTCGCGGCTGCGTGCTTTCGATCCTTTGGCCCTCTCACCTGAAGGTCGACGAACTCGTTCCTTTGCTCACCTTACCCCAGCAGGACAACTACTACGGATCCTACAGGCGTTTTCTTTCCGCCAACCTGGTGGAGAATATCGCTCCCGCCGATTTGCCGGCGCTGCTGCGATGGGTCGGCACCGTCGAACCGGACTCCGATCACGTGGACGGCGATCCTTTTGATGGAGCCTGCGCCCAGATTACGCTAGCCGCATATCGGTCCATCGCCGATCCAGCAATTCGCGCCGAGTTCATAAACTTCGTTCGCAGCCTCTCGCGCCGCGATGGGCGTTTGTTTTCCCTCGAGGGACGAGACCTCACGGCGGAGACTCCGTTCCGGCAGCTCTTCTGGCAGGCATTCATGGCAAGCGACGAGCCGGTGCGCGATCGGATCGTTAAAGCGTCGTTACATGAATCCGGCTTAATTGTGGCGGAAGACTTCAAATGGGTGATGACCCAGGCTTTGGGTGCCGCGACGATGGAACTACGCAAGCGCTGGCTTGAACTAGCCTTCTGGCTTTTTTCCCCGCTGACAAAACCAGAACATCTTGTGCTCATGTGGCCTTTTGTGGAAGCGGACGAGGAGGTGGCTGCCCGCGTCCAAATGTATACTTCGGAACCACTGGTCGAGGCTGGGGAGGCCAACTGGCGTAAGGATCACTATTATCGAGAACAGAAACGGCAGGCCGAGCTGACGAAGCGAAAGCCCTTTTCAGCCCAAGTGGACGAAGCGCTAGATCTCTATACCGCCGGCAAAGCGCACGCGATGTGGTTGCTGATGGAACGCCTCGACGGACGCCTGCGCGAGCCCGATGAAGACGGCAACACCAACAATGAGATGGGCTGGAAGCGCCTCTCGGCCGAACAATACCAACGAATTATTGTAGTTGCTCCGGGCTACCTCTTAGGCACGGCGGTCGATCCTCAAGAGGTCTACGACCCAAAGCACACCTATCGTTCCTATTATGCCGGGTTGCGTTTGCTCATCGAACTGCAGCGGATGCGGCCAACTTGGCTTACGGAGCAATCGTCGGAGTTTTGGGCTAGTTGGATGCCGGTGCTTTTCGTTTATCAGGATCGGATCTACTCCACACAAGAAGAACTGTGGCCGCCGCTCTTTGGGTTGGCTTACCGAAAAGCCCGTGAAGTCTTCCTGCCGGCGCTGGAACGCTGGCTCGCGTCCCGTCGCGATCGCTATGTTCCCATCAAACGCATGTCGGCTATTCCGGTCTCCACTGATAAGGAAGCTGAGACAATCATTCTCGCCGCGGCCATGGACTCGACCGCAGAACTGGGGACAGATTTCGATCTTTTTAGTTTTTTGTTGAAGCAAGGCTCCCGTGAGGGGGAAACCACGCTGCGGTCCTGGCAGCCAACAGCGCAGAGCATCGGCACGAACCGGCGCGCCACGCTCGCGGACGCGTTGCTCCTTTGCTACCGCACCGCCGTCGATGGGGTCAACATTGTCGCTCGCATGATGGCGGATGTGTCATGGGGCGAAAGTGTGCTGGGCCACCTAAACAACGGTGGCACCATGCGATCAGCTTGGATCACCGATTTACCGGGGGAGATAATTGCGCAATTTCGGGAGTGGCTTGAACTCAACTTTCCCGGCGATCCGTACAAAGAAGGCCATAGTGGGACCGTAACTTTGCGCCATGAAATCTATCATCTGCGAAGCACTGTCCTTAGTTACTTGGAGGACTGCGGCAAGGAAGAGGCGGTCGAAGCATTGGGCGGACTAGTGCACCGCCACCCAGATCTTCCGTGGTTGGGCCAGGTGCTCGCTAAGGCGCGACACGCCTGCCGGCGCCGCGAGTGGAAGCCACCGACGGTGAAGCACACCTGCGACTATCTTGCCTTGTTGTGGCAACGCCCACTGTGCAGCGACGGCGACCTCTGCGACGCGCTGCTCGCATCCTTGTGCCGCTACCAGGAAAAGTTGCGGCAGGACAATCCCACCACCGAATTGTGGAACGAGCCGGCCGGCCCGGTGAAAGACTGGAGTCCTAAGGACGAGAACAATTTATCGGATTGTCTGGCGCGCCATTTCAACACCGACTTGCAATCCTACGGTGTCAACGCCGTGCGCGAATCTGAACTGCGCCAAAAGACTGGCAGTACGCCCGGCGACGAACCGGACATTGTTGCCCATGCGCCCAGCGCCGCAGACGACGGTTCTATCCTAAGGGTTGTTGTAGAGGTGAAGTGTGCCTGGAATCCTGATGTGTTGACGAGCATTCAGCAGCAGCTGCATGCCCGCTACCTACGCGGAGCACGTTGCGGCATACACGTGACTGGCTACTTCACCTGCGCCGGTTGGACGGACAAAGACCAACGGAAGCGAGCTTACTTATGCCGCGAGACTCTTGCCGATGCCACGGCCCAGCTCGAAGCCGAAAGAGCTTGCATTGTGGCCACAAGCAGCAAGCGCATCGACATAGTCGTACTCGATGCGCGCATGTAGCCTGTGAGTGTTCATTGCACTAGGTGTTATCACCACGGAAAACGACCGTAGAAGCAGGGGTCAGGTTGAGAAATATTGATATTGTCGTCTGGTAGCAGGCGGTCTGGACGGAGGCATGGCGGCGCTTTGCCGGCCAGCAGAACGCTGCTAAATGCCCGAGCGGCGCTGACGGAGCAGAACGCCCTCCATCGGGCAACGCAGCAGCGTTTTCGGACAGTTTCTAACAATCAGTCGCCGAGGGGCAGCGTGAGACTGAAGCTCGTGCCGGCCGGACCGGTGGCATCGAGCGCCAGCGTGGCGCCGATCTGCCGGGCGAGCAGACGGCTGATGGCCAGACCCAGGCCGGAGCCTCCGGGCCGTCCACTGCGGCCCGGTTCAAAAAGATGCTCGCGCAGGTCTTC
>JBEKYW010000011.1:0-149235 GCA_049510555.1 Bryobacteraceae bacterium | reverse complement strand
ATTCGCGCGCACATCGGCTCGGAAATCACCTGCGCCAACGGTTTCACTTATCCCCTGCTGGCGGAAACGCGCGAAGGTTATCAAAACCTGTGCCGCCTGGTCACCCGCATGAAGCTGCGCGCCAGGAAGGGCGAAGGCGCGGCCACGCTGGAGGAGCTGGCGGAATTCGCCCGCGGCCTCATCTGTCTCACGCGCCACCCCGATACGCGCCTGCTGGAAATTTTTGGCAAGCACAACGTCTACGCCGAGATCCAGCGCCACCACCATCGCGCAGAGGAGGCTCGCAACCAGGCCATGGTGGAATGCGCCCGGCGCCTCGGCATGCCGCTGGTTGCCACCAACGGCGTCGCTTACGCCACGCCCGCGCAACGCGAGCTGCTCGACGTCCTCACCTGCGTGCGCCAAAAAGTGACGCTCTCGACTGCAGGCCGGCTGCTGGAGCGCAACTCCGAGCGCCACGTCAAAACGCCCGCGGCCATGAAGCGCCTCTTCGCCGACCTGCCCGAGGCCATCGCCCACACGCTCGAAATTTCTTCGCGCCTCCAGTTCACCCTGGCCGACCTGGGCTACGAATTCCCGCGCTACCCGGTGCCGGAGGGCGAGACGCAGATGTCTTTCCTGCGCCAGCGCGTGGATGAAGGCGCGCGCCGCCGCTACCAGCCGTATCACGAGCGCGCCCGCCGCCAGATCGAGCGCGAGCTGGCGCTCATCGAAAAGCTCAAACTTCCCGGCTATTTCCTGATCGTCTGGGACATTGTGCGCTTCTGCAAAGAAAACGGCATCCTGGCGCAAGGACGCGGCTCGGCCGCCAACAGCGCGGTGTGCTACGCGCTGGAAATCACCGCGGTCGATCCCGTGGGCATGGACCTGCTGTTCGAGCGCTTCCTTTCCGAAGAGCGCGGCGAGTGGCCCGACATCGATATCGACCTCCCCAGCGGCGAAAAGCGCGAGCGCGCCATACAGTACGTCTACCAGCGCTTCGGAAAGCTGGGGGCCGCTATGACCGCCAACGTCATCACCTATCGCGGCCGTTCCGCCGCGCGCGAAGTCGGCAAGGCGCTGGGTTTCGAGATCACCGCGCTAGAACGGCTCTCCGGCCTGGTGCGCACGTGGGAATGGAAAGACCCCAAGGACACCACCGAGGGCCAGTTCCGCGATGCCGGCCTGGACCTCAACCATCCGCGCGTGCGCAAATTTTTCGAGCTGTACCGGATGGCGCAGGATCTGCCGCGCCACCTGGGACAGCATTCGGGCGGCATGGTGGTGTGCCAGGGGCAGCTCGATTCCGTGGTGCCGCTCGAGCCTGCCGCCATGCCCGGCCGCGTGGTGGTGCAGTGGGACAAGGAAGATTGCGCCGACATGGGGATCATCAAAGTGGACCTGCTCGGGCTGGGCATGATGGCGGTGATCGAAGACTGCCTCAAATTGGTTCCCGAAGTCGATCTCGCGCGCCTGCCTGCGGACGATCCGGCGGTTTTCGAAGCGCTGCAAAAGGCCGACACCATCGGCATGTTCCAGGTGGAGAGCCGCGCGCAGATGTCGGCGCTGCCGCGCATGAGGCCGCGGCGCTTTTACGACATCGTGGTGCAGGTGGCCATCATCCGGCCCGGCCCCATCGTCGGCAAAATGGTGCATCCGTACCTGAACCGGCGGCAGGGCAGAGAAGCGCCGGACTGTTTGCACCCGTCGCTCGAGCCGGTGCTGAAACGCACGCTGGGAGTGCCGCTGTTCCAGGAGCAGTTGCTGCGGATGGCCATGATTGCGGCCGGATTCACCGGCGGCGAAGCCGAGGAACTGCGGCGCGCCATGGGCTTCAAGCGCTCGGAGAAGCGCATGGCGGAGATCGAAGTAAAACTGCGCGCCGGCATGGAGCGCAATGGCATTCGCGGCAAGGTGCAGGACGATATCGTACGCTCGATCACCTCATTTGCGCTTTACGGCTTCCCCGAATCGCACGCCGCCAGCTTCGCGCTGCTGGCCTACGCCAGCGCGTACCTGAAATGCCATTACCTGGCGGCATTCACCTGCGCCATGCTGAACAACCAGCCAATGGGTTTTTATTCACCGGCCATCCTGATCAAAGACGCGCAGCGTCACGGGCTGCGGGTGCTGCCGGTGGACGTGACGAAATCGGAGTGGGAGTGTACGGTGGAGGCCGGGCGTGCGGTAGGGGCCGGGCATGCCCGGCCCCTACGGTTGGGATTGCGATATGCCCGCGGTCTGCGCGAGGAAGCCGCCCGCGCCATCCTGCGTGCGCGGCCATTCAGCAGCATCGACGACCTGGCGCTGCGCGTACGCGAGCTGCGCAAGGACGAGCTCAACCGCCTGGCTGAAATCGGCGCTTTGAACTCGCTCCATCAGGTGCATCGCCGCGATGCCCTCTGGCAGGCGCAGCGCGCCACGCTGCCGGTGGGCCCGCTGCTGGCACCGCTGGAAGAAAGTGGCGAGCCTTCCCCGCTCGCCCCCATGAACACGGAAGAGCGCCTGTGGGCCGACTACCACGGCACCGGCCTGACCATCGGCAAACATCCCATGGCTTGGCGCCGCGCTGAAATGAACGCGCTCGGCGTGACGCGCGCCATCGATCTGGCGAAGGTCCCGGACGGCCGCTTGGTGCGCATCGCCGGAGCGGTCATCGTGCGGCAGCGCCCCGGCACGGCCAAGGGGTTCGTCTTCCTCAGCATGGAAGACGAAACCGGCATCATGAACGCCATCGTCACGCCCGCCACGTTCGACCGCTACAAGTTCGTGGTGCTGGGCGAACAGTACCTGATCATCGACGGCGTGCTGCAAAACCTGGACGGGGTGATTTCGGTGAAAGCCGGCCGTATCCAACCGCTACGCGCGGGCGCGGCGCCGTCGTCGCACAACTTTCATTGAAGGCGTGTATTTGCCGATTTCCCCGTGCTAAACTTAGTTTAGCTTAGTCATGAAAACCGTCAACATGCATGCCGCCAAAACCCACCTCTCCAGTCTCGTAGAGGAGGCCGCCATGGGTGAGGAGATCATTATTGCCAAAGCTGGCAAGCCGGCCGCCCGCTTAATCGCACTGGAAAAAGTCGCTTTCGACCGCGAACCCGGCAGGTTGAAACATTTGATCGAAATCCACCGCAATTTCGACGCCCCTCTGCCTCCGGAGATCGCCGGGGCCTTCGGAATGGATCAATGAACATCCTGCTCGATACCCACGTCTTGTTGTGGTGGCTGAAGGACACCCGGCGCCTTGGCCCCGCGGCCAGACACTTGATTCGCGTCCCCGGAACCTCAGTCTGGGTGAGCGCCGCCTCCATTTGGGAAATCAGCATCAAGGCTGCATTGGGCCGTTTGGAACTTCGGGAACCCTTCGCCGAGGTCCTGCCGCGCGAACTCGAACGCCAGGGATTCCGTCCGCTCACAATCACCTTTCAGCACGCGCTTGCGGTTCGGAAGTTGCCTCAACATCATGCCGACCCCTTCGACCGCATGCTGATTGCCCAGGCTCAGTGCGAAGACCTGACCCTGGTCACCTCCGATCCCAGAATCAGGGACTACGATATCCGCACCATCGACGCCGCCCGATAGCTCCCCGGAACCTGCTGCCACGTAACGCGACCGGCCGCATCGAACCGCTACACTCGGGCGCGGCCCCGCCGTCGCACAACTTTCATTGAAGGTTTCGGCAATTCGTCCCCGGGCATCGGCGGATTCCCAGCGCCGGCGCGAGGCAGAATTTTCAGCGCCTTTTTCACGTCGCCGTGAGCCGTCATCTGCCGAAAGTAGTCGTCGGCGGCCGTTGGGCATCCAGCCGGCTTCTGGTTGGCGCCTTGATCGGACGTCTCGCTCTCCTGGTTTCCGCGCCCTATGCCCACTCGAACTCAATATATCACCCGTGATATCACAACTTGGCAGACCGGTCCGCCAGGGCTGCCTATGTGTTTTTGGGAAGCCGGTTCCCGGCTTAGAGTGCCCAGGTGCGGGAACCCCATAGGCGTTAAAATACCCCTCTCGACAAGCATTTTCGTGCGCCCTCTGATTGGAGCGCACCTTTCTAGATGCGGACTTGCCAGGACCAATCCCTGGCTAAGTGGCGGTTATGTCCCTGGATTCCCGTCCCTGGATTTCCCGGTTGCCAGCGATTTCGTCCACGTCGCCGGATTCGGTGATCCTTTCCGAGTTCCGACTCCCGATGTCAGTGATGAGATCAACATATCAGAACAAGCGGCGTGGACCCCAATGCATACGGCGTGGGCGGAGCCCATTGGTCAACCAGCGGTGTCTGGCATGCGGGCGTCGGTTGCCAGTACCGAGCAAACCTGTACGTTCAGTAAAACCAAAGAGCACGAGGAAAAATACAAATAGTCCCATGAAGGGGTGCATAATTCCTCCGACCACGATCATACCTATGGCAAGTACAAGCAAGAACTTCATCCAAGGAGACTCCGACCATGAAGACGTTCGCGTGTGTTTTGTGTGCCCGCAGTTAGACGAGATACCCTTGGCCGTGTCCACTTGGGCCCTGAAATACCTCGCAAAGGTGGCAGCCGTGGCCCTTTTCCCTACCTTTCCGGGCATGGTCTCAAAGATCCTGGTTGCTTCCTCGATCGAAATGCCCGGATTCGAACTGTAGATTTGGCGAGAAATGAAGTCGTAGTCTGCGGGAGACAGCCTTGGATTCAATTCGCCCGTCGGTTTATTCCACTTGTTCAGCGTCATGGTCGCTCCCGCATTTCGTCACGACCCCTGGCTATTCATCCGGCGCCAGTTACCCAACGTCGCGGGGTTGCGGGTGGCCAGATCAACGTGGGCCGCACCGAAGTGACGTTCGGAGGCGGTTTGGCAGTCCACCTTCCAGCGGTGGATTAGCTTGACCGACCGGTAAGCCGGTTCTTCGGCGTAATCATCAACTAGGTCCTCGATCTCTGACGCGGTCATAGTGCTGTCGCCGGAACGCACGATTTCCCCAGTGAGATAATCGCGTATCGCCCAGGATTCTTGCTGGCCGGAAGTCTTGCTGTAGTGGTATACGCGCTTCGGGTGCGCCCTGAGAGCGATCAGAGCGACGGAGCAGGCGCCGTGGTTCTCGAACGGGATATTGGTTGGCATATTTTGCGGTCTCCTTGTCAGCATGGCCTCGGCCCCCACCACGTGACGATGGTGAAGATGATAATGATGGTCATGCTAATGATGATGATAAACCATGCGCATTGAAAAATCAAGGGGTTTTTTCGAAAAGGGAGGGGCAGACTGCGGCAACACGGTGACGGCGACACCGTAACAGACGGAACGGTTCTAGGCCGCGCCAGGATCACTCCTGTGAAACGCCCATCACGACAGAAGCGTCCTCGGGTTCGCACGGAGCGACGCATTGTCCGCACCTCAGGCTTCACCCGCTACTGGATCGGCAGCCGGGTGGACAGGCGGTGGCTTTATCACATGACTTCCCTGACTTCCATTTCCCCCCTTGACAAATGAAATCATTATGATATCATTGTGATGTCAAGCAAGGAGGAAGATTCAAATCATGCGGGAAAAAGAAATCAAGGGTCTCTCGGGCTGGCTGATGCTCGTCCTGCTAATCGCGGGGCTGATCGTGTCCATTGCCATGCTGGTCGCGGCAATCCAAACCGAGGCGGGCTACCTGGTCCTGGGATGGATCGTGGTTGTGATCGTCGATATCGCCTGCCTGTGCGGATTCACGGTCATCAATCCCAATGAGGCCAAGGTGATCCAGTTGTTCGGCGTGTACAAAGGGACGATCAAGCAACAGGGGCTCTGGTGGGTGAACCCGCTGACACGCCGGCGCCGGGTTTCCCTTCGCATACGCAATTTCGAGAGCAGCAAGCTGAAGGTCAACGACCAGGACGGCAACCCCATCGAGATAGCCGCGGTGGTGGTATGGCGGGTGGTGGAGACGGCCGAAGCCATCTTTCATGTGGACGACTACGAGCATTTCGTTCACGTGCAGAGCGAGTCCGCGGTGCGCAGCCTGGCCACCACTTATCCGTACGACGCGCACGTGGAAGGGCAGATGTCGCTGCGCATGTCGGTGATGGACATCGCCCACCGCATGCGCGACGAGATCCAGGATCGCCTGTCCAAAGCCGGCGTGGAGGTCATCGAGGCCCGCATCACGCACCTGGCGTACGCTCCCGAAATCGCCAGCGCGATGCTTCGGCGGCAGCAGGCCAGCGCCATCATCGCAGCCCGGCAGAAAATAGTCGAGGGCGCGGTGGGCATGGTGGAGATGGCGCTCGAGCAATTAAGCCTGAAGCACGTTGTCGAACTCGACGAAGAGCGCAAGGCCAGCATGGTGAGCAACCTGCTCGTGGTGTTGTGCAGCGACCGCGACGCGCAGCCCATCGTCAACGCCGGCACGCTTTACCAGTAAGGAGCCATGGCGCAGCGGAAAACATTTCTGCTGAGGCTGGACCCGGCGACGCATGAAGCCCTCGAACGCTGGGCCGACTCCGAACTGCGCAGCCTCAACGCGCAGATCGAGTTTCTGTTGCGCCGCGCCCTCCAGGACGCGGGGCGTTTGCGGAAGGAGAAGAGTAAGCCATGATAGAAAACTGGAAGCCCCCGGACGGCCTCGGCTATTCCGGCCTGCGTCCGGTTCAGTTGACCGGCGGAGGGATCGCGCTGGTGGTAGTGGCAGCGGCGCTGTTGCTGGGGGCCGTCGCCGCCGGCATCGGCCTTGGAATGACAGCCAGCCGGCAGGGGAAAGAGCACCGCCTGCTGAGCGAACAAGGCGTGAACACGGATGCCCGAATCACGCGACTCTGGCGCAGCGGAGGCAAGGACAGGCAGTACTTGGTGGCTTATCGGTTCACCGTCCAGGAGCGCGCGTATGACATGCGCAAAAAGGTCCCGTCGCGGATTTGGCAAAAGCTGACAGCGGGTTCGAGCCTGCCCGTACGCTTCCTTCCATCCAACCCGAAAGTGAACCATCCAAGCGGGTGGAACGATACTCCTATGCCCCCCTGGGTCCCGTACCTGGTTTTCGGGGGACTGGCTGCGATCGCTTGCCTCTGCGCGATACAACTCCGCAACCAGATGCAACTTCTGACGGAAGGGCGTCCCGCCCCGGGCATCGTGACCGGCCAGCGGAGGACCAAGGATGGAACCGTCATTCGGTACGAGTTCGTCTTGCTGAACGGAGCCACCGCCAAGGGGCGAGGCCAGAGCAGGCGTCCGCCCGCAATTGGCAGCCAGATTTGCGTGCTCTACGACCCCGAAAACCCACGCCGGAATGCGCCCTATCCGCTCAGCCTGGTCAAGTTGACCAGGTCGCTGAAGACGCCATAGGCCGTCTGCTCCACCGTTGGCTCAATGGAGACCGTGCCGAACGTGCCCATCAGGTCGGTGTGGAAGAGGATCAGGTTGGAAGTGCCCGGCGGCGAGGCCAGGATGTCGCAGCGGTCCAGCACCTCCGCGCGCACGCGCAGCGAGACACGCGATCCGGCGCGGCGCGCGCGGCTGATCAGGCGCACGGTCTTGCCCTGGCGCGCGATTTCCCGCGCGCGCTCCGGCGTCAGGCGGGTGATGCCGCGCGTCGAGACCTGCCGCGGCGTGGCGCGCGCGTCCATCAGCACGTTGGCCAGCGCGGCGGTCTTGGCGGCGGAGTCCCAGCCTTCCACGTCGAATGCGCCATCGGCTTCCGTGATGCCCATGGCGCGCGCGGCTGCCAGGCCGTCCTCGAACGAGCCGCCGCGCTCCATGGTTTCCACTACCACCTTCGAGGTGGAATTCAGCGCGCCGGTGAAACCCAGGACTTTCACGCCGGGGAGGTTGCAGCGCCACAGGTTGAACACGGGGGCGCCATCCATCACGGCCGATTCGAAGCGGAATCCCACGCCCGCGCGGGCGGCTTCGTCGCGCAATTCGGCATAAGCGTGGGCGATCGGCCCTTTATTCGCGGTCACCACGTGCATGCGCCGGGCGAAGGCGGCGCGGATGTGCGAGATGGCCGGCTCGCCCGTGGAAGGGTTGAGCGTGGTCAACTCGACCGCGATATCGGCGCGCGCGGCATCGAGGAACTCCTCGACGGAGGCCGTGCGCGGGCCGAATTGCGGACCGTCGGGCAGGCCTTCGGGAGATACCACCGTCCCGTGGCGCAGCGTGTGGATGCCGGTCATGGTGAAGGGAAACTCACGGCGCCTGTGCCGCAGGAGCCGCGCCAGGGCGCGGCCCACGTGGCCGTATCCGATGAGAGCGAGCTTCAAACTTCGATTGTAGCGTGAGCTACTCCGCTCCCGACCCAGAGGGTACCCCGGTCGCGGCTCTGTGCCGGGCGATAATCTAAAACGCCAGCGCCTCGATCAGGTTGTTGAGGTCGGTTTCCAGGGCCGATTTCTTTTTTTGCAGCTCCGCCTGGCGGTCGCGCAAACCGGCGAGCTGCTGCTCGTGCGCGTCCAGTTGCCGCGCGTAGCTCTGCACCTGCTGCTGCTGGCCGCTCACGTTGTTGAGGCTGCCGATGTTCTGCCGGATGCGCTCTTCATCGGCCGTCAACTCGCGCATCTGCCCCTCGGTTTCTTCGAGCGCCCGGTTGTTGTCGGCAAGCTGCCGCTTCTGATCCGCGATGCGCTGCAACTGCCCGCGGCCCGCGTCGCTGAGGGTTCGGTTGCTTACGTAACTCAAGATGAAATCCGGCGTCAGACTGGTCACTTGGAACGTCTGGTCGTACACGCGCTCTTCGGAAACCGGAAATTCCCCGGTGGCGCCCGCCGCGAGCTGAATCTCGAACCGGTAGGCGCTGGCGGTCTTCTCCACCGGCTTCTGATTGAGCAACGTGTAGCCCTGGCGCAGCGGGTGCTCGATAATGAGGGTCTTGGCCTTTTGATCCACGTTGCGGGCGGTATAGGTTCGCGTCTCCTCCGCGGCCAGCCTGGTGGTGAGGACGCCGCGTGCGGCGTGAATTTCGCGGACCACCGCCTGCTTGCTGCCGAAGGCTTCGGTGATGCGGGTACCCAGGTCGACGGCATAGCTGATCAGCCGCTTGTCGGCGGTTTTGAGCGTCTCCATGAGCGCTTCGCCGCCGTAGGCGCCGCCGTCGTAGACCGTGATGGGTCCGCCATCGAGCGTCTTGCCGCTGGTGTTGGCCAGCTCGGCGGCGTTGGTGGGATGCTGCGAGCTGTGGTCCGAATAGATCAGCAGCTTGCGCGCTTCGATGGGCTGCTGCAAGAACGGCAGCATGGCGGATTCGTTCTTGCGGATGGTCACCGGCTGGGCGATGCGATATTCGAACAGCTCGCCCAGCTCGCGGGCCGTGGCGGCTTCGACGATGGAGCTCGGCGCAACAGCCAGCATCTCGGCAGGCACGGGCGCTGACAGCCTTGGGGCCATCATCGGCGCCGCCGCGGCAAGCGCCATGGCGCGGTTGTTGGAAAGGCGCCCGCCTACGGCTCCGCCCGCACCCGCATCGAAAGCCCCTTCATGCACGACCGGTCTTGCCGCGCGGTCGTCGGCCAGCTCCGCCGTGGGCCGGTCCACATACTTCGGCGCGTAGAGCTGGCTGACGAACGAAATCGGCCGTCCCGAGACCAGCGAAAGCCGCACCTTGGTCCAATCCTCGCCGGTGGTGTTGTCCACGATGGCCCAGCCCTCCAGCACCGGCGGCCCTTTCTCGCCGAAGATCAGGCGATAGCTGGACTTCCATACCGGCGCCGGAATCATGTAGCTGGCCACCACCTCGCGCTCTTTGGCGTCGGTGGAATCGATGTACACGCTGCGCTTGTCCTTGGAGCGCGCCGCGGCCAGCGCCGCCAGGTAGTCCCGGAACTGCTGCTGCAACTGCGGGTCGGTGAAGCGAATGCCGGTGGCCGCGCTCAGGTCCAGGGTCCGCAACTCGCCGCCATCCAGCATCAAAGTGAGCTGCTCGCGCTCCGGCTGTTTGTCGCTCCCTGCCACCACGCGGCCATTGACAATGGCGCCGGCGACCGTGTCGTTGCCGAACTTCAGTTCCAGGCGCGCGCCCTTGAGCTGGTCCAGCATGCCGCTCAGCGGCTGCGCGGCGCCGATCTGGAATGGAAACTCGGCCAGCTTGTGGCCCAGCGGATCCATGGAGTCGTAGCGCAGGCCGGAAATCTTCCCGCCGCCGCGCTCCTCAATCGTGAGCGATTTCAGAACGTCGTTCATCTCCGATGCGTTGAAATCGAGGCGCGCCGATTCGCCCGGCCCGAGCCTTCCCGAGCGCTCGAAGAATCCCACGCCGTGCTTGTACAGCACCACCTGTTTAACGGGAAGCTCCGCGGGCACGGCCAGCCCGGCGCTCAGAAGCAGGAAAACGAATGCGTGTTTCATGATCTCTCCATGGTGGAAATGCCGCTGCCGGCGATTCCCTTTCACACCAAGAACCGCTCTCTAACGTTCGCGGCTCGGTTTGCGATCGATTCAGTTCGCGACTCACTCGCCCATCGCTTTAATGATGACGCGTTTGGAGCGCCGCCCGTCGAATTCGGCGTAATAAACCTGTTGCCAGGGGCCGAAGTCGAGTCTGCCTTTGGTCACCGGAACAATCACCTCATGGTGCACCAGCAGGCTCTTCAAATGAGAATCGCCGTTGGTTTCGCCGGTGCGGTGATGGCGGTAGTCCTGGCGGAACGGCGCCAGCTTTTCGAGCCATTCGTCGATATCGGCGATCAGCCCGTCTTCCGCGTCGTTGACCCACACGCCAGCCGTGATATGCATGGCGGATACCAGAATCATGCCGTCCTGGATGCCGCTTTTGAGCAAGGCGTCTTCCACTTGCGAGGTAATGTTGATATACTCCCTGTGTTTCGCCGTTCTGAAGGTCAGATACTCGGTATGGAACCTCATACGGCGATCATACAACCGGGCCATGAGTCACGGCGGCGGACGAATCCTGATCGTGGACGATGAACCTTCCGTGTTGAAGATGATGGGCGTGTACCTGGGCCGCCTGGGATACTCCGTGACCACGACGAACAGCACGCAGAAGGCGTGGGCGCAGGTGGAAGCGGCGCCTTCCGATTACGCCATCGCGGTGCTCGACGGAAGCATGCCGGGGCTGAGCATGGAGGACCTGGCGTTAAAGATGTTGCGCGCCAACCCGTCGCTGTGCGTGGTGGCTGCCAGCGGGTATTCCGTGGACACGTCTGCGATGGACGCCGTGGCTCCGGGGCGCGTGGCGGTGTTGCCGAAGCCGTTCACTCCGGAGATGCTGGCGGCGACGGTGCGGAGGATGCTTGCCGCGCAAAAAGAAAAGCTTTGATCTGGCGAAGGAAGTGAAGGCGATCGCGCGGGAGCGGGTGGGCCGAGTGCCCTGTTCGAAGCCCATCGAGCCCGAGATCTCGCGCAAGAAGCCGAAGCACAAGAAACGCGCCGAGGAAGAGAGCCTGTAGGGGTGGGACAGACGATCGGGTTTTGTCGTCTGTCAAGCAGCCGTGCTTTGGCGAGGCGTGACAGACGACAGAAGGCGATCGTCTGTCCCACTTTACATGAAGTAGTCTTTCACCTTCTCGAACAGCCCCTTTTCCGCGGGCGCATTGTCGGCGGGCAGGGTTTCGCGCAACTGCTCCAGCAGCTTCCGTTGCTCGCGTGTGAGCCGGGTGGGCACTTTCACCTCGATGTGGATGTAGAGGTCTCCACGGCCGCTGCCGTTCAGGACCGGCACGCCTTTGTTGCGCAGGCGGAATTGCGCTCCGCTCTCGGTGCCCTCGGGAATCTTGAGCTTGTGGGGCTGATCGAGCGTGGGCACTTCGATTTCCGCGCCCAAGGCGGCCTGCGCGATGCTGATCGGGATGGTGCAGTGCAGATCGTGCTCGCGGCGCTCGAAGAAGGGGTGTTCCTTCACCTTGAGGAACACGTAGAGATCGCCGGGAGGCCCGCCGTTGGCGCCCGGCTGGCCTTCGCTCGAGAGCCGCAGGCGCGTGCCGTCGTCCACTCCGGCGGGGATGTTGACCTTGATCTTCCGCTGCGCCTGGCGGTAGCCGTTGCCGCGGCACTGGTTGCAGGGGTTGCGGATTACCTTCCCCGATCCCCCGCAAGTGCTGCACGAGCGGCGAATCGAAAGAAAGCTCTGCTGATAGAGAATCTCCCCGCGGCCATGACACGTGGGACAGGCGCTCGGCGGAGTGCCGGGTTCCGATCCCGTGCCGCCGCAGCGGCCGCAGACCTCCATCCGCGGCATCTGGATTTCGGCGCTCATGCCGGACACGGCTTCTTCAAAACCGAGTTCCAGATCGTAGCGGATGTCCTCGCCGCGTTGCGCGCGGCTGCGCCGCCGTGCACCGCCGCCGAACAGATCGCCGAAGCCGAAGAAATCGCCCAGGATGTCGCTGAAATCGGCGAAGACGTCCGGGCTGAAGCCGCCGGCGGCAACTCCCTGCAAGCCCGCGTGGCCGAAGCGGTCATACGCCGCGCGCTTTTGCGGGTCGCTCAGGACGCTATAGGCTTCGGAAGCTTCCTTAAATTTCTCCTCGGAGGAAGGGTCGTCGGGATTGCGGTCGGGATGGTGCTGCAGGGCGAGCTTGCGGTAAGCGCCTTTGATCTCCTGCTCGCCGGCGTCTCTGCCGACACCAAGAACCTCGTAATAGTCTCTCTTCGACACGGGATTGACTGCGTTACGGTTTGACCGCGACCCTGACCCATGCGGGCCGGAGAAGCTTTCCCTTGAAATTATAGCCTCTCTGCAACTCGCCCAGAATGGCCTGGTCTTCGGCCTCACCGGTCTGGACCCGCTGCACCGCCTCATGCTGGTTGGGGTCGAACTGCTTTCCCTCCGTCTCGATGGGTTCGAGTCCCAGTTTCTTCAAAGTTTCGTAAAGCCTCTGATAGATCAGTTCGACGCCCTTGGCGTAGTCCCGATCGGCCGTTTCCACTTTCAGCGCGCGCTCGAAATCGTCCAGCACCGGAAGGATCTCGCGCACCAGGTCCATGGCGGCGAACTGGAGGAAATCCGAGCGGTCGCGCTCGGCCCGGCGCCGCGCATTGTCGAACTCGGCGCGGGCGCGCAGCAGCCGGTCGTAGAGGCCGGCCTTTTCCGCGGCAAGCTGATCACGGTCGGCAGTCACAGCCGCGAGCTGTCCTTCCGCGGTGGTCGCGGGAACGGTATCGCCGGAAGACAAGTCGGTCAGATTCGGTTCAGGCTTCGGAGTGTCCACTATTATTAGCTTATCAAAGTGGCCCCGGCGTTCCCGCCTGTGACGCACCCTCAAAACCGCGCGCTTTCCAGCGCCCGGCTGGTCTCGAACACGGCCGCCATCACGCGCTCGTAGTGCATGCGCATGGGGCCGAGCACCGCCACCTTGGCCGGCAGCCCGCTGGCCATCCGCACGGTCATGCCGATCAGCGCCAGGTCCTTCATGGCCGGGTGGGCTTGCTCGAGGCCAACGTGCACCTCCAGCTCGCCCGGTGGCTGCTCGAGGAACCGGTCCAGCAGCTCGATGAGACGCTTTTTCTCTTCCAGCGCGCGCATCAGCTCGCGCATCTTTTCGCGCGTCAGGTGCAGATCCAGGCCGAGGAGGTTGGAAGCGCCTTCCATGTGCACTTCGGGGGAGGTGTCCACCTCCAGCAATCCCTTCTGGCACAACCACTGGAGCCTGCGCAAGACGGCATCATAGAGAGCGCGTTCTTCCGCCATGCGGCGCAGCAGCTCGCGCCGCGCCTCGCCCAACTGCCAGCCGCTGAAACTGCGGTTCACGTAATTCCGGATGGAGACCAGCTCTTCCGGCGAAGTCGGCTCATCGAGCGCCACCACGCGGTTGCGCACCATGTGATCGCGGGTGACCAGAATCATGAGGACGCGGCGATCGGCCAGCGGGACCAACTCGATCTGGTCGAGTTCCTGCGACAGCGCCGGAATCGCGGCGGCGATCCCCACGTTGCGCGTCAGCTCCATCAGGACATGGCTGGACCGCTCGACGCGAGCCTCCACCGTGTCGAGCGCGCTGAACTCGCTCCGCAGCCGCTCGGCTTCGGCCAAAGCGAGGCGCATGGCGGTCAGGGTGCCGACGTAGAAGCGAAATGCCCTTTCCGTGGGAACCCGTCCCGCCGAGGTGTGGGGCTGCGAAAGGTAGCCCTCTTCGGCCAGGTCCGCCATCACGTTGCGGATGGAAGCCGGACTGAGCGCATTTCTCCGGCGCTTGGAGATGGTGCGCGACCCCACGGGCTCGCCGTTCTCGATGTACGCGCGAACGATCGAGCTAAGGATTTCCCGATGTCTGGTGCCGAGCCGCTCGTCCATTTTCATAGACCCTGCGTACTACCCCCCCTCTATATAAGATTCTAGTCGCCGGAAAGTGCCGAGGTCAATGAACAGCATCGGCGTTTATCCGCGGCAAGCTCATTGTGTTGCTGAGCGCGGATTAGTCACTACTTCAGTGTTGTGGCGTCAGGATTGCGGTGGCTTTCATGGACGGATCCAGGACCGGCAGCGGGCCGGGAGAACGGCGCACCTTGCCCTGGTACGCCTCCTGAATGTCCACGTGGTTGACCTCGAGCAGCCTGCCCAGCACCATATCCAGATTATTGCGGGCCTTGATATAGCCGTTCAGCGCGTTGGTTTCCGCGGTTTGGGAGGTGACCACGTCGCGCTGGAGCAGCGCCAGGTCGGTAAAAGTGGCCGTGCCCATCTGGTATTTCCGCTGCGTGCCCGCGAAGGTCTGCTCTTGCAACTGGCGGGCCTTGACGGCCGTTTCGTAAGCCGCGCGCGCCTGTTCCAGCGCGATCCGGGCATTGACCACATTCAGGCGAACCGAGTTTTCCGCCTGCTTGGCGTCGATTTCCGCCTGGCGGTAATCCAACTGGTTCTTGATCATGTCCGCGCGCGCGGCGGAGTTGCGGAGCGGAATGTTGAGATTAAAACCGACTGAGTAGTTTGGGAAATCCCGCCCCAGGACCTGGCTGAAGACCCCACCCCAGTTGCCGATGAAGTATGGATTCGGGGTGCTGCGCGAGAACAGCGGCGTCCCATCGGAGGCGAGAGGTATCGGAATCGTGTTGGGATCGCCCGCCAGGCCATTGTTTTGCAGGTTGATGTAAACGTCCAGGCCCGGCCGCATGGCGTTCTTCACGCCTTTCATATTGATGCGGGTGTTTTCCATGTTGATGGCGGTGGCCTTCAACTCCGGGCGGTTCGCCAGGGCCTCGGCCACCATATCCTGGATCGGCTGGACCGCGTCCGATTCAGGCACCTGAATGGAATCGGTCGGGATGATGTGGGCATCCATGATGGTGACGCTGTCCACGCCGCCGCGGGTCAAGGCGCTCTTGATGATCAGCTCCTGCTGCAAGAGCTGCGCGCGCGCCTGGCGCAAATCCAGCCGGGCCGTTTCGGCGCCGGCCTCGGCCTGCACAATGTCGATGGGCGCGACGGCGCCGATGGCCAGCCGCTTGCGGTTGTCCTGGTAAAGCTTCTCGGCGATATCGAGGGCCTTCTGCTTGGCCTTCAGATTGTCGTTGAGGCTCACCAGGTCCCAGTACAGGTCGATCACGTTCTTCACCGTGGCGATCACCTGCGTCTTGAAGTTGAGGTCCGCCACCGTGAGGTTGTTCCTGGCGATGGTGATGGCTCGTCTGTTGGTCGCCAGGCCAAAGCCTTGCAGCAGCGGCTGATGGATGCTGAGCGCCAGGTTGCCGTTGAGGCTGGGGTTGTACTCATTGGCTGGGGCGTTCTGGAACAGGCTCTGCTGGGACATGTCCAGCGTCACCTGGGTGCCGGTGAGGAAGCTCTTCTGTATCCCGTAGTCGGCGGTGTGCGCGGAGGAGATGAGGTAATTCGTGCCGGTCCCCACGTCGCTGGTGAGAATCCTGGTCTGGTGCGCGGCCTGCCAGCTCACGAAAGCTAGCGGCTCGAGGTTGGGAATGCCGCTTCCCGCCGCCTGAATGCTGAAGCCGCTAAGGATTCCGCTTTGCGCGCCGCCGCCACCCCCGCCGCCCAGGGAACCGCTGCCGCTCAGAACGCCGCTCGACGCCGAGGAAAAGCCGGCGCGGATGCCTCCGCCGGAGAACCTCAGCAACTGCCCGGCGCTGGCGCGTAGTTGGTCCGTTTCCGCCTGCCGGCGGTCGTAGCGGTGATATTCGATGTCGAGGTTGTTCTCCAAGGCCAGCGCGATGGCATCCGCGAGCGACAAATAGAGGTTTCCCGCGCGCATGAGAGAGTCCAGCCGGTCGGAATTGGAAAAGACCGTGTGAGGCAGGGGTGCGGGCAGGTACTTGCCCACAAAGTGCGACCACAGCCGGGCGCCTTCATACACCGACACTTCAGGCGTTTGAACCGTCAAGCTTTGCGCCCGGGCCGAGCCCAGGGCACAGAGAAGCAACAGAGCTCGCATGGAGCCCACCTCCGGATTTAAGACTGCGCTGCGGAAACTGAGCGGCAACTGCGGGGCCATTAGATCGCATGGCGGAAGCCGTTGAAAAAGGGAGAGTTGCGCTGCCGCCGCCGGCTCCCGCAAGGGTCCCCGGGTGTTCGTTCCCGAACAGCCCCGCTTCGGAATTGGAACGCCCCCCAGATCGTAATCCGTCGATAAGATATTACCGCCGAGCCCTTGGTAGGGCGGCATTGCGCCTCCGGCGCAGGAGCCCTGCTCCACTGGAGCGAGTAACGGTCGAAAATTGTTACCGGAAAGTAAGACAAGGGTAAACAGGAGCAACTTGGTCAGTGAGGATGACGCGTCTTCCCCGGGTTGGCGCGCAGAGGAAGCAGAGAGCGATGGGGCCGAGGGGGCGAAACTGGGGACTTTGGCGGCCGGGGAAACGACGACAATGATGGTAAAGTGGGCTGGGCATGGGGTTCCATGTACAAAGCCGTCATCTTCGACCTCGGCAAAGTCCTGGTTTATTTTGATTTCCAGCGCGGGTTCCAAGCACTGGAGGGCTTCTGCCCGCACACGGCGGCCGAGATTCGCCAGCGCCTCGCGGCCACCGATCTGGTGGAGCGCTTCGAGACCGGCTTGATCGAGCCGCACGACTTCGTCGCGGATCTCTCCCGGATTCTCGACCTGGACGTGGAGTACGATCGTTTCTGCCGGCTGTGGAGCAGCATCTTCACCGATCCTTTGATCCCCGAAGCCATGCTCGAAGGGCTGGCAGCCCGTTACCGGCTGTTGCTGCTTTCCAATACCAACGCCATTCATTTCGAGATGATCCGCGAGAATTACCCCTTGCTGCTGCGCCACTTCCACGAGCGGATTCTGTCGTACGAGGTACACGCCATGAAGCCTCGCCGCGAGATCTTCCAGGCGGCTATGGAGCGCTCGGGATGCCGTCCCGAGGAGTGTTTCTACACCGACGACATAGCCGCTTACGTCGAGGCGGCCCAGCGGCTGGGTATCGACGCCGTGCAGTTTGAGTCCCTGGCGCAATTGGAACGGGAACTGAAGGCGCGCGGAATCCGCTGGTAGAGAAAAAGGCCGGGCGTCCCGGAGGAGGACGCCCGGTTTAAGAAACCCTGTAATCCGTTCGGAGGTCACGGATTACAAGGGTGGAGGAGCTTGTTACGCCAGCAAACCGCCGTGTCCCAGGCAGGCCACCTCCCAACCTGTGACGTGATAGCGGGCCAGCAGTGGCGGCAGCACCAGGTCGACCACATTCGGCTTGGCCGACCGGAAGCAGCCGGGCGCCGAAATGATCGGCGCCTCATCCTTGTAGGAAAGCAGGAGCAAATTCCCGGGTTCCACCGGCGCCAGGAACCGCTCCACCTGGGCGCCAACCTTCATCATGGCCTGGCCGATCACGTCTTCCGGACCGGCCGGCGCCGTGGTGGAAGCTACCAGAACCACGCACGGCTTGGATCGAAGCAGGTGCTGCAGGCAGCGCGCCACCGAATTCTCATCTTCCGTGCAGGCCAGAACGAAATTTGCGTTTACACCGAAGCGGTCTAACCGCTGTCGCATGATGTTCTCGAACAATTGGCGCGCCCGCTCGCCGCTGATGGGGTCTGTGTAGAGAACCCCTACACTGGGCGTCCGGACGGGGCGCGCCTGCAGGATCGGCCCGCGCTCCTTCAAGATCCCGATCACTGCGTCCAACTGGTCCTTAGAGACCGCAAACGGAGCGCTTTTTACCGTGGCAATCCGTTGACCGGCAATGGCATAGCTGAAATTCAGCGAAGTCGCGATCACCACGCTGGCGGTGCAATTGATCTGCTTCAGAAGCTCGTCGTCCACCAGCACGCAGCAGTTCTCGGTAGCCAGGAGATTAGCCCGGCCACCCGCGGCCAGGCGGATTTCGAAACTCCCGCATCCCATCTCGCTGGCCACTGCACAGACCGCATCGTCCTCGCCCACCTCGCCATCCTCCAGCTCGGTAACCCAAATGGTTTCCATGCCTTCGGATTCCAGGACCCGGACGTCTTCATCGCTGATGACATGGCCTTTGGCCAACAGCTTCTTTCCACCGGGCCGGAAAACGGTGCAACACAGGACCCGTCCAGTTGAGGATTTCACGTCAACCGTCTGCGCTCTCATGCGTGCCTCACAAGAAGTAGGATCAAAGTAACGAAGTTTAAGGGTTTTTTATCCCTAAAGCAAATTCTATCGCCAGGATCTTGAAGAAACGTAGATTTTTTCGGCGGTATTTTGCGGGAGGGGGGAAGCCCCTATTTTGGGGGTATAGCCTACAGTTTGAGCGGCGTGGGGATCTGAATGAGCTGATCGTCGGCGGAGGCGAGCGCTTGACCCCAGAGCGGCTGCGTTTCCGTCCCATGCTCGGGGCGCAGAATTCGCAGCACGGCGATCTCATCGCAGGCCTGGAATTTGGGGCAGCGCACGCAGTCCTTCCACGCCTTCAAGGGAAGAGCGCCGCGCTCCACTTCGTGGAATCCTACTTTTTGAAAGAACTCCGCCACGTATGTGAAGGCGAACACCGTGTCGAGTTCGTATTCCTGCGCTTCCGCGACCAGCGCTTCCACCAGCCTGCGGCCTACGCCGTGCGTTTTGGCCTGCTCGTGGACCGCCAGCGAGCGGATTTCGCCGATCGTGGGGCTGTAAAAATGCAGCGCGCCGCAACCCAGCAGCCCTTGGCAGGGCGGTGGCCCAGAGGGCGCCCCGCCCGCGCCGCAGGAGCCCTGCTCGACTGGAGCGAGTAACGGTCGAAAATTGTCACCGGAGAGCGTCACCACGGTGAAATCGCGGATGGCCTCCGACAATTCGAACTCCGTGCGCGGCAGCATGATGCCCTTGGCCGCGTACCCATTGATCAGGTCGAGGATTGGCGGAATGTCGTGCATCACGGCCTTGCGGACCGCCAGCCGCCCTCTGGCAGTCGAAGATTCCACAAAAGCGTCCGCGCGCAAGCTGCTGATCATGCCGCGTGCACCTCGCCGATCGCCATGCGCGTGCCGATTTCGCCGCCCGCCAGAATTCGCGCGAGCACGCCTTCCGCCGCGCCTGGGGCGATGCGCACCTGCTCGACGCCGCCGGCGAGCGCCGCCAGCGCGGCGTTAAGCTTGGCCTGCATGCCGCCGGTGGCGACGCCGCCGGCGATCAAACGCTCGCTCTCGGCCACGGTCAGCACAGGCCGCACCTGCCCGGCGCCGTCGAGCACGCCCTCGACGTCGGTCAAAAAGATGAGTTGGCGCGCGCCGAAAGCCGCCGCGCAGGCCACTGCCATCTGGTCGGCGTTCACGTTGTAGACCCGCCCCGCGCGGTCGCCGGCCACGCAGGCGACGACGGGCAGGTAGCCGTTGGCCGTCAGAAGTTGTAGCAGCGCGGGGTTCGATTTGGTCACGCGCCCCACCGCGCCCAGCGCCGGATCCATCTGTTCCGCTTCCACCAGGAACGCGTCGATGCCGGAGAGGCCCACGGCGAGCGCTCCCGCGCGGTTCAGGCTGGCCACCAATTCGTGATTGACGCTGCCCGCGAAGACTTTCAGCACGGCGTCCAACGTTTCGGGATTGGTGACGCGCAGGCCGCCGGCAAAGCGGCTCTCGATGCCCCGATCGGCGAGATACCGCGTCATCTGCTTTCCGCCGCCGTGAACTACCACCATCTCAATTCCCCGTTGACAGGCTGCCGCGACCTGCGCCGCCAGCCGCTCGCGAGATTCCGAGCTATCGAGCAGCGTGCCGCCCAGCTTGACCAGGACCTTCACAGCAAGCCCTCGGTTTCGGGGCGCCCGAGCATGAGATTCATGTTCTGGACCGCCTGACCCGCCGCGCCCTTGACCAGGTTATCGATGGCGCTCACCACCACCGCGCGCCCGGTCTTGGCGTCCAACGCGACCCCGATGTCGCAGAAGTTGGTCCGCGCCACGCCGCGCAGGTCGGGCATGTGGCCCGGATTGTACAGCCGGATGAATGGCTCGCCGGCGTACCGCTTCTCGTAGATGGCGAGCAGTTCTTCGGCGCTGGCGATACCCACCGCCCGGAAGTAGATGGTTTCCAGGATGCCGCGGTAGAGCGGAAGGAGCTGCGCGGTGAAGCTGAACTCTCCTTCCTCGAGGCCGCTGATTTGCAGCACCTCCGGAACATGGCGGTGCTTAAAGATGGAGTACGCCGAGAAGTTCTCCGTGACTTCGCAGAAGCTGGTTTTAAGACTGGGCTTACGCCCGCCGCCGCTGACGCCCGACTTGGCGTCGCAGACGATCCCCGCAGCGCGGTCGACCACCCCGGCCTCGACGAGGGGCTGGATGGCGAGGTTGGCGGCCGTCGGGTAGCAGCCCGGGTTGGCGACCAGCCGCGCCGCCGGAATGCGCTCGCGGCAGAACTCCGGCAGCCCGTAAACGGCCTCCGCCAGCAGCTCAGGCTGGGTATGCGGCTCGTTGTACCAGGCCGTATAATTCTCCGGGGTGCGGAGCCGGAACGCCGCGCTGAGGTCCACCACTCGTGCGCCCGCCTCCAGCATGGCAGGCGTCAGCTCCATGGAAACCCCCTGCGGAGTAGCCAGGAAAACCAACACAGCTCCCTCGGCGCGAACGGTCTTGGGGTCGCATGGCAAGCGAGGCGGCCCTTGGGCGTGGCGGATGGAGGCGGCGTAGTCGCGGTCGTCGATGTCCTCCCGCAAGAGGGGCTGGACGTGAGGGTGGCGTTCCAGGATACGGACGAGTTCCGCCCCGGCATAGCCGCGATAGCCGATAATGCCAACTTTGAGGCGCATGGTGGTTGATTATTCGTCCGTGTGAATAATTATACCATGCTTTTAACACGGCGGCGGAACACCCAATGGAAAAGAACCGGTGACAAGATCGCCGGCGCTACCGGCTCAGTGTTCTGCCAGCGAGCGTTGCGCCAGTTCTCCGAACAGAGGCAGCGGACGCGCGCTTGTCAAATTGACTGTTCGTGCCCGAGCACGTATAATCGGACCATGGCCAGACGAAAAAACCCCGCTGCTGTGGCACTGTCACGCCTGGGTGCAAAAAAAGGGGGCGTGGCGAGAGCCGCCAGGTTAACGCCAGAAGAACGGAGTGACAGTGCCAGAAGAGCAGTGCTGACGCGATGGGCAAGAGCCAAAATGGGCAGAGACTATTCAGTAGTGAAGAGAACAAACATGGGCCGCAAGGAAGAGTTGAACCAAGCTGCGCCTGCCACGGCTGCCACCGACACTTCGGACCACGCTCTCTTTGCCCTGTTGCAGCGCATCAAGACGACTGACGACCTTAACCAGATTCGACAGCTTTCCGATCAGCTTGAACGTGTAATCTTCCATAAACAGTTCAAGCAATGACTAAGATCAGGAAGCCACCGCCACGGGGAATCATGGATCACTTGATTGTCCGTTACCGCGCGGGCCGGATTTCAGCCGACGATTTCGCGGAGCTGAAACACTGGCTGGAATCCGATCCAGACGTACCGCATGGAATGTGGTACAAGCGGTTCCAGAAATTCGTCCTGGCTGGTGAAGGGGAACTGGCCAAGACGTTTCTCGAACCGGGTATGGCTCCAAAAGGGCAAGAGGTTCAATAGCGCAGGTTCAGCCGCAGGAAAAGAACCGGCGACAAGATCGCCGGCGTTACGGCTCAGTCTTCCGACACCGAGCGTTGCGCCAGTTCGCCGAACAGAGGCAGCGGGTAGGTCTCTTCATGCGCGGCCTTGATCATCATGAAGATGGACATACCGAGCAATAACGCCTCGATGATCCGGTGGATGTGGAGGTTGGGCGCCATCAGGAACATCGGCCGCAACACCCAATCGTCTAACAGCCAGGCCACGAAAAGGTACAGGCCTTGGAAGGCGTGGAACCGGACGGTGCGGTTGCGGCGGAACCTCTCGGATGCCAGGACGATGATGGATGCGATCCAGCCAACCCCCGGAATATAGCAGAGGATGGACGCGGTTCGCGGCGGGATGCCCGCGAGCGGGTCGGCGCCGGATGGGGGCGTCGACGGTTCCACGGGCTGGCGCGCGCCGCACCGGCGGCAATAGGCCTCGGTTACGCCCACCTGGTTCCCGCACTGGCTGCAAAATGGCATCTGCTATCTCATACGTTATGCGAACGCAGTCTGTTCCGGCAAGCACGCCAGCGCGGACCGTGTTAAGATTTCGCCATGCGAAAGCTGTTTCCGGGCATTCTGTTGCTGGCCTGCGCGGCCGCTCTGCCGGCAGCCAGGAACCTCGAGATCTACTCGATCGACGTCGAAGGCGGACAAGCCACGCTGTTGGTTTCGCTGTCGGGCGAATCCATGCTGGTGGATACGGGCTGGGCCGGATTCAACCACCGCGATGCCGAGCGCATCGCTGCCGCAGCCAAAGCGGCGGGGGTGAAGAAGATCGACTACCTGGTGATCACTCACTATCATGCCGACCACGTAGGCGGCGTGCCGCAGCTTGCCGAAAAGCTGCCCATTCGCAACTTCGTGGATCACGGCGCCCAAACCGAAACCACCCGCGATGCCCAGGTGCTGTACAACGCGTATATCGCGTTCCGCGACAAGGGTAATCACATCCAGGTCAAACCCGGCGACGTCATCCCGATTAAAGGTATCGAGGTGAAGGTGCTTTCCTCGGCCGGCGACCTGATCGGGTCTCCGCTTCCGGGCGCGGGCCAGCCCGATCCGGAGTGCGCCAGCTTTCAAAAGAAAGCCATGGACACCACCGAGAACGGACGATCGGTGGGCATGCTGATCTCCTGGGGCAGTTTCCGCATGATCGACCTGGCGGATCTCACCTGGAACAAGGAATACGACCTGGTTTGCCCCAACAACAAGATCGGCGCGGTGGATCTGTACCTGGTCTCTCATCACGGCTTGAACCAATCCGGCTCGCCGCAACTTGTGCATGCCTTGCACCCGCGCGTGGCCCTCATGAACAACGGCGCGCGCAAGGGCGGCGCGGCAGAAACCTGGCAGACTATTCATGACTCGCCCGGCCTGCTGGACCTCTGGCAACTGCACTATGCCGTGGCCGCCGGGAAGGACCACAACTCGGGCGATCCGTTTATCGCCAACGTGGACGAGCTGTGCGAGGGCAAGTGGATTCGCGTGACAGTGCGGAGGGACGGCTCGTTCACCGTTTACAACAGCCGCAACAAGTACGAAAAGACCTACACGAAGAACTGACGCACGCTACTTCTTGTTGGGCTTCGACTCTTTGCACTCTTTCAGATCCTTGTTCTTCGGGTCCTTGCAGTTGGTCGCGGCGGTCTCTTTGGTCTTGTCGTCGGGCAGCGGCGGCGGCAGCGGGTCGGTGTCGTACGTGATTTCGGCTTCCGCCGAGTACTTGCGGTAGAGGCGGAACTCCTCGTCGAGTCTGGTTAGAACCTCGCCGCCGCTCATCAGGACCTGCGCCTTGAGCGGCAACAGAAAAGTATGTCCCGAAATCTCCTGGTAATCGTAGAAGAGGTCGTCATCCGCCTTCCGAATGGGGAAGTCCGGTGGAATGTTCTCCGCGACGGTCGTCACCCGCATCACTACGTGGGTGTCGGGGTCCACTTCCACAAGGCCCCGGTAGGCCGTGATGATACTCTGCTTGGTGTCCTCCACCAGCAGCCGGTACTGCGACCGGGACTGCGACACATGGTAGGCGAACGCCATGACGAGCTTCTTGCGTAGCGTGCCCCAGTGGTCCCACTCAAAACGGGCTTCGGTAGACGGCTCGAAGATCTCGCGCAGCATGCTGCCGAACTCGCCGAATGACTTGCTGCCGCCCACCTGTTCGTAGTCCTTGTTAATGACGGTGTTGTTGGCCAGCACCACCAAGTACTTTTCCTTCTGCTGGAAGTAGCTCAGGCGTATCTGCAGCACGTCCTGCGCCTGCCACGAAGGTTCGCTGCCGGCACTGCCGCCCCACCGGGTGCCGGGCATGTTCGCCGCATACCGCCTGGTCACCTGCGTGCAGATGAAGTCGGGCAGGTTCTTGCTGTAGTTCAGCGCGTACTCGCGCACATCCGAGAGGATAGCGGCCTGTTCCTCGGAAGAGGGCGGCGGGATGGGCGTGGGCGGCGCTGGCGGCACAATGGGCTTCGCCGCCGCCAGCTCTTTCGACCGGTCCCGCAATGCCTGGAGCGCCTGCAAGGTCTTCGGCCCGATGCCGTTGCCCTGGATCTCTTCGATGGCGCGGTCATCCAGGCGCTCCGTGAGTCTCACCTTGGAGAGGAATTTCGCCACCTCGCTATCCGTCTGCTTGCCTTCCTTGATGAGCTGCGCGGAAGACCGGATAAAGCTGGCCAACTCCTCCACGGACAGAGTCTGGGCCGTTGCGACGAGGCAAACCGCGAACACGGCAGCCAGAAGGCGGTAACGCATACGCATTCCTATTTTCTCATGACGTGCGGGAAGCGCTCAGGTTACCGATAGGTCTTGTCGTCCAGCTTGGTGAGATCCAGGTCGTCGGGCAGCACCCCCACCGTCACAATCGCGAAGGTGAAGACGTTGGTGCCCGCCTCCAGGTGGCCGCCGAAAGCCTTGTCCGGATTCGCCATGGTGATGTGCGCGTGGATTTTTCCGTTCATGATGTAGCCATTCATGCCGATGAGGTCGGCGGGCGCGGTGGGGTCCTTCACGAACATGTTTTTTGACGGAAAGGTGCGATTGCTCACCTGGTGCACCTGGTAGTTCCGCACCGAGCCGGCGCCCGCCAGAATCACGGCGTTGCGGATTTTTTGCTCCTTCACCATCTGTTGCAATCCGGCCAGAAGATCGGTCTGGTATTTGAAGCGGAGAATCAGCACGCGTTGGAACTGGCTGCTCACCGCATAGACATCCGGCACCTGGTCGCTGTTCGGTCTGGCGTCCTCGGCGGGCGTGGGCGAGGCGTTGGTGATTTCCCGGCGGGTCTCCTGCGCGGCGGCCAGGGACAGGAACGCCACTGCTAACACAATCAGTCTTCGCATGTTGAAAGTGTGGCACAAGCCGGAAAGGCTATGCCACGTAGTGCGCTTTCACACGGCGCGCCGCGGCCCGGCCCACCACGGCGGCCAACCGGTCTTCCGAGGCGGCGCGAACCAGCTCCGAGCTGCCGAACTCCTTCAGCAGTTTTTGCACCGTCCTCTTGCCCACGCCCTGGATGGCGTCGAGTTCGCTGGTGAGTTGCCGCGCGTTCCGCCGCGAGCGGTGGAACGTGACGGCGAAGCGGTGCGCCTCGTCGCGGATGGATTGAACCAGGTGCAGGATGGGCGAAAACCGGTCCAGCACCACCGGCTCGTCCTCCTGCCCGTAGACGTAGATGATCTCCTCGCGTTTGGCGATGGAGGCCAGCGGCTGGTCGACGATGCCGATGGCTTCCAGCGCTTCGGCGGCGGCGTGCAACTGCCCGATTCCGCCATCGATCAGCACCAGCCCCGGCATGGGCCGCTTCTCTTCCTGGAGGCGGGCATAGCGGCGCGCCACCACCTCGCGCACGCTGGCAAAATCGTCGTTGCCGATCACCGTTTTGATGATGAATTTGCGGTAGTCCGATTTCTTCATCCGGCCGTCTTCCCACACCACCATGCTGGCCACCTTGTCGCTGCCCTGGATGTGGGAGACGTCGAAGCATTCGATGCGCGCCGGCGCCGCCGGCAGGTTCAGGGCGTCTTCGAGCGCCTCCTGAATGGCGCGCGACGAGGGTTTCAAGACGCGGAAGCGCGTGTCAAAGCTGTGCCTGGCGTTGTTGCGGACCAGATCGAGCAGCGCTTTCTTCTGGCCGCGCTGCGGCGTGCGGATTTCCATCCGGTGGTTGCGTCTCTCGGAAAGCAACTCCTCGAGGGCCTTGCGGTCCTCGAACTCGACGGGCACGTGGATCTCCGCCGGAATGAACTGCTGGTCCAGGTAGAGCTGCTTCAGCAGCGCAGAGAAGAACTGCGGCTCGTCGAAATCCGGCTGGTCTTCCCAGAAGAACTCGCGGCGGTCCACGATCTGGCCGTGGCGCAGGTGGAACAGGTTCAGCGCCACCAGAGGCGGCTCGGCGTAGCAGGCGAAGATGTCCACATCGTCGCCCTTGGCTGTGGCCATCTTCTGCCGCTCCTCGATTTCCTCCACGGTGGCGAGCAAGTCGCGCAGCGACGCGGCTTGCTCGAACCGCATCTCGCCGGAGGCCGCTTCCATGCGCGCGCGCAGGTCGCGCGCCAGGTCGCCGTGCCTGCCCTCCAATAACAGCTTCACGTCGCGCACCGCGCCGGCGTAGGCATCGCCGGTGGTCAGACCTTCGACGCAAGGTCCCAGGCACCGGTGAATGTGGTATTGCAGGCACGGCTTGGGATGGCAGCGCGTGAGATCGACCTTACACGACGGCACCTGGAAGTGCCGGTGGATGAAATGCACCAGCCGGTGCGCCAGGTTGGCTGGAAAGTAAGGGCCAAAGTAAGTGGAGCCGTCCTTGCGCAGGCGGCGCGTCACGTAGACCCGCGGGTACTTTTCATGGGTCAGCTTGATGTACGGGTAGGTCTTGTCGTCGCGCAGCAGAATATTGAAGCGCGGCTGGTACTGCTTGATCAGGTTGTTCTCGAGCGCCAGCGCCTCTTTTTCGTTGTCGACCAGGATGTAATCGATGTCCCGCGCTTCCGAGATGAGCGTTCCGGTCTTGGCGTCGGCGAGCTTGTCCTCGGAAAAGTAGCTGCGGACACGGTGGCGCAAGCTCTTGGCCTTGCCGACGTAGATGACGCGGCCCCCGTCGTCCTTGTACAGATACACGCCGGGCGCGAGCGGAAGCTGGCCTGCCTGGTCGCGGAGTTCCATGGCCTCTAAGCCGCGTCCTCGATTTCGATCACCAGCCGCTTTCGCAAGACGCCGAGCGCCTGCTCGATCTGATCCAGCCGGGATGCGTGCTTCAGGTCGAGCAGGCGGTCCACTTGAGACTTGTGCCAGCCCAGCCGCCTCGCCAACTCCGCCTTTCGCACCCCGCCCGCCCGCATGGCCTGATATAGGCGTACCTTCGCTTCCGCGAGAGCCGGAACAACCACCATGCGATACCCCCTGCCGCGAACCCTCCTGGCCCGCGGAATCTCGCGGCGGCGATTGATGTATTCAGACAGCGCCGTCTCCAGCGCATCGATTGCGTAGTCCCTGGCTTCCGCTTCAGAGTCGCCTTCCGTGATCGCCTCCGGGATATCCGGAAACGTAACCACGAAGCCCCCATTTTCAGGGGTAAACTGCGCTGGATATGTCAGCATGGCAACCTCCCTCACTTGATCCCGAGCTTCCTCTTGATGCCTTGGACGGTTCCGGTCTTGAGCTCCCTCGCGCCGTGCCGCGGGAGCAGCGTGAACTTTCCCCTGAAGAAGACCTTGGTGTGCTTCGTCCCTTCTTCGAAGGTGCAACCTCGCGCCGCCAGCCACCGCTTGAGCTGGTTGCTCGTCACAATTCATTCGTACACAGATGTGTGTACCATTGTCAAGCCGGGAGAGGGATCGGAGGATGCGTCACGTTTGGCGAGGTATCGCCGCGTCGGGGTAAAATCGAATTATGTCACGCTGGATTCTGGCACTGCTCGTGGCTTGGGTGGCGCCGCTCCACGCGCAAGATCCCAAAGACGGCCAGCCGCAAGCCGCTCAAAAAGATCAGGGCGGCCAACTGAAAAAGCAGCGGTCGCAGCCTGCCACATCCGGCAAGCAGGAGGTTCCGCCGGAAGAAGACACATCACTTGCGGTCAAAGAATATTCCTTCAATCCCCTCCAGGCCGAGAAGGAACTGCAAATCGGGAACTTCTACTTCAAGACGGGCAAATACCGATCCGCGGCCATGCGGTTTCGCGAGGCTACCAAGTGGAACGACGGCTACAGCGAGGCCTGGCTGCGGCTGGGTGAAACCGAGGAGAAGCTGAAGGACCCCAAGGCCGCCAAGGAAGCCTATGCCAGGTACCTGGAGCTTGCCTCCGACGCCAAGAATGCCGCCGAGATTCGCAAGAAGGTGCAAAAGCTGAAATAGTTTTCAGCGGATGAGCCGCACCAGCCCATAACAGGCCAGGCAAAACCAGAAATCCACGGCCAGCCCCCAGTCGATTTGATAGAGCTGGTGCTGTGCCTGCGGCGGCAGGAACCGCTCCACGCCGAAGTAGATGGCGTTGCCCGCCAGAACCGCTACCAGCGACCGCCAGAAATCGCGCTTCATGAGGAACCGTAACCAGTGTACGCCCGGAGCGCGGTTGCGACATCCGCAAAGGCATTGCTATAATCAATCTTTCGAAGCAAGAGGAGATTTCCGCCTTATGGCACGAATTTGTGAAGTGTGCGGTCGCGGGCCGCAGTTCGGCAACCGGATCAGTCACGCCCATAACGTCACCAAGCGCCGCTGGAACGTGAACTTGCAGACGGTCCACGCGATGGTGAACGGCGCCAGCCGCCGCATCCGTGCCTGCACCTCCTGCATCCGTTCCGGCAAGGTTCAGAAGGTCGCCTAGCTACTTCCCCGATATCGCAAAACGGCTGAAACCCTCCGCTCGCTTACGCTCGCGGCTCAGTAGGTGGCGCGCGCCGCGCCCGGCCGCTGCCGGTTCTAGCCGGCGGATCAATCCCCTGTGAAAATCTGGTCCAGGTGATGCTCCAGGTGGGCCAGGTAGTCTTCGATGAGGGCGGATAGCGCGACGGGCGCCTTGCCGCCGATCACGCACTCGCGTAAGAGGCTGGTATCCGGCATCGCCTGGATGATGTGCAGCAGGTGGCGGTTCAACAGGAGCCAGAGATTCACCAGGTCCGGCCAGGATTCGGTGGCGTAAGACTGAGCCGCCACCCAGCCTTCCTGCTCATAGTTGGGGAACTCCAGCCTCGGCGCCAACTGCGCGCGAACGAAACGCTGGTGATTGTTGCCGGCGGAATCGATCAGATGGCCGAGAATTTCCTTCTTCGACCAGCGGCCGGGCGCGGAGGGCCCACGGGCACTCCGCGCGGCCTCGGCATCGGAAATGTTGACCAGGCGGGGCGGAACCGATCCCAGTATCCGCGCCAGCCGGTTGGCGGCTTCGATCATTTGAGGATCACCTTGGTAACACCAATGTTGTTGGCGCTGTCGGCGGCGCGGATCACCAGCAGATGCTCGCCGGGCGTCAGGCCCGTGAGGTCCAGAACGAATTTCTCGCGCAGCGAATCGATCACGCCATCGGCGGCGGCCACGGGCACCCAGCCCGCGGCGTCCAGAGAGTACTCGCAGCGCCGCAAGGCAGAAGCGGCGTCGGCGGCCTCGAACTCGATGTGGGCGGCGCCGCCGGAGTGGCTCACCACGCCGATGGTCAGCACGGGCGGCGTGTTGTCGATCATCACCGGGGCGCTCACCAGTTGCGCTTCGCGCGCGGTGGGCGGCGGGTTGGCCTCGCGATCGGAGGCCACCACGCGGAAGAAGTACTTGCCGTCGGCCAGGATGTCGCCATCGAAGGTGACGGAATTCTCGTGCGTGTTGCCGCGGAGCAGCTTCCACTGGGTCTCGTCGTCGCCGCGGAAGTAAACGTTGTAGACCAGGCGGTCGCCATCGGGATCTTCAGCCTGCCAGGCGACTGTGATCTGCTGCGAGGAGGCGCGCGGCAGCGTCTGGGTGGCGGTGCCGGCGGGGGCCGCGGTGGTGACGTCCCCGGTGTCGCTCACCGTGACGCTGTAGGGGGCCGAAGACGAGGTGGCCGCGGGCTTGGCGGCCTGTGAGGCCGCTACGGACTGGGTGACGACGTTGATGCTCTTCACCACCGGCGGCGAGTTCTGCGGCAAGTAGGCCAAGGTAACGCTGTCCAGCACCGGCGTGGCCCCGCCGGGCCCAGAGGGCACCCCGCCGCCCGCCAGTTCCGCCTTCCATTGGATGTAGCGCGCGTTGGGGCTGGTGATGGGGGAGCCGGACGGGTCGGCGAGCGGCTCGGACCAATCGCTCCAGGTGCGGTCGGGCTTGGCCGAGTTGCCGGCGCGCGTGCGGAAGCGCACCGAGCAGCCGGCGGGCACGTCCGCCCGCCATGCCAGGCTGCCCCAGCGCGACGCGGTGGCGGAATCGTGCACGGGGGCTTCGTAGGAGCCGCCCGCGCCCGGCGTTTCGCCGAGGCGGTAGATGCGGCCCATGTTGCTGGTGGCGGCCAGCACCGAATGGTCCGAGGGCAGCAGGCGCGTGGTCTCGCCCTCGTTGGTCTGCGCCACCAGCGTGACGCGCCGGTCCGGCGCCAGGCCGTAGATGCGGCCGTTGTCGTCGGTGGAGAAGAGAATCTGCTTTTCGAGCGCCAGCAGATCGTAGACGTTCTCTTCCCTGGAACTCCACAGCGTCTCGACGGTATTGTCCGGATTGATGCGATAGACCGCGGATTTTTCGACGCCGCTCACGTCCACCACCGGCGTGAACTGAGTGCTCACCTGCGGAGTGGACGCCGGGGCGGTTGGTGCCGGCTGCGGCTTGCTGGGTTCAGGCGGCTTGATTTCACCGGGGCCGGTGTTCTGGGCTTCCACCGTAATGGTAGTCGTGACGGGGGGCGCGTTGGCTCCGCCGGCGGTGCCCTGCGCGGCCTGCGCGGCGCTCTGCGCCCGTTTCGCCACGGAGCCCCCGAGCGCGGCGGCGTATACGGTGCCGTCCGGCATAGGAACGATGGCGCGGATTTCCGGCAGATTCGCATCGTAGAGGACAAAGGCCTTGTCCTTTGCGGAAATGCGGTAGAGAATGCCGTTGGGTTCGGTGCCCGCCAGCACCCGGCCTTGCGCATCCACGGCCAGGCCGGTGACGTGCGACTGGCCGGTATCGTAATACAGCTCGCCGCGGCCGGGGCCGAAAATGCGGAAGACCTTGCCCTGGTCGCCCGTGCCCACGTAGAGCGCGCCGTCGGATGCCACCGCCAGCGACCAAATGTAGCGCGCCCCGGGAGCGAAGTACTCGGTCGCCTGGCCGTCTTCGATACGGTAGACCTTGCCATCGGGTGAAGTGCCGGCGTAGACCGCGCCGCCGCGGTCCACCGCGATGGCAAAGACTTCGGGCTGCTCGGCGGTCCACAGCAGCGAGCCATGTCCGGCGCGGTCGATACGATAAACGCGGCCGCGGTGGCCAGTGCCGGCGTAGAGCGTTCCATCGGGGCCTTCGGCCACGCTCCAGATCACGGGCTGGTCCGAGGTGAAGACCGTTTCCATTCTTGGGGCGAGCGAAAGCCGGCCCTCGCGGCTGAGCGAGATGCCGTCGAATCGGCCGCGGACGAAATCGCTGTACGAGCTCATCTCCCAGGTCTGGGTGCCGCTGGCGAGTGCGGACGGGGCCAGCGCGGAGGTCATGGCAAAGGCGAGCACGGCGAGGATGCCGGAGGGGCGGCCGGAATAGCGCACGAAAACAATCATTCCTTTATTTCCACCTGGATGGTCTTGGCGCCGGAGACCACCATGTCGCCCGCGTCGACCTCCATCTCCACGACTTTCGAATTCCGGGTCTGGGTGATGCCGGCAAGACTCGATTGCGAGCCCGCCAAAATGAGAGCGACGGAGGCCGGCGGATCCGGCAGGTCGGCGCCTTCCAGTTGAAACGCGGGGTAGGCGCGCCACACGCGGACGTAAGCCTTAGTGTTGGGGTGCAGATTGTTCACCGTGGTGATCAACTGGCCGGCGGTGCGGGGGCTGGCGGTGAGCACCTGGCGGAAATCCGCGAGGTTGGCGGTGCTGGCGTCGGACACCGTGAAGTACAACGTTCCGGTCTCGGCCCCGATGGGCACCTGGTATTCCACCTGGCGCGTGGTCTCGGCGCCGTTTTCACCCACCAGCACGACGTTTAGTTGCACCCTTTCGCCGGGCCGCACCTGGCGCCGCGCGACCGAGATGCCATCGATGGTCAGTTGTTTTTTCTGAGCAAAAGCTTCGATGTTGAGCGCCACCTTCTTCAGTTCCAGCGAGCTGAAGGCGCTTTGCATCACGTAGGCCACGGGGACGGCAGTGGAGAGCGAGACCAGCATGGCGGAGCCGTTATCGGCGGCGAACATGTTGTCGAGCCGCACCGGCGCGGGCGCATTCTGGAATTCGACTTCTCCCGTGACACGGATGCTGGAGGCGCCCACGGTGCGCTCGGTGGCGTCGATGGCCGAGTAAACGGCCATCTGGAGGAGCAGCGGCGAAAGCAGCGGGTCGTTGACCATCTCCATCTGGTAGGACTCGACGGAGCGGCCGGCTCGCGAGACACTGATCGAGACCGGCGCCATGGCCGCGCGCTTGCCCAGTTCGCCGGCGATGGCCGTGTCGTGGTCCTGCGAGATGACGCCCATCCATTCCCTGGCGGAGGCCAGTTTGAAGGACGTGTTGAGATTGGGCAGCAGCGTGATGACGTCGGCGCGGGCAAAGGGCAGCGCGGTGGCCCCGATGGCCAGGAACCGGTGGCCGAAGGCGTAGACGCGATTGCCATCGATGTAGGTGACGGTGCCGTCGGCGCCCACGCTGAGATCGCCGGCCATGAGCTCGACGCTGATCATGGAACCGGGCTTGAGATCGGCGGGATTGCCCATGCCGGGCTCGACTTTTCCGCCCGCGGTGATGCCCTGGCGCGGCTCCAGGCCCAGCGCGCGCAGTTGCGGCGCGAACGCCTCGAGCGTGGCGCGGCTGAACCCGCCGAAAGAGATGGGCGTGGCGATGTCGACCATGCGCGCTTCGCCGGCGGGCCCAGAGGGCACCCCGGGCTCGGGTCTGGGGAGGACGCGCGTGAGATCCCGGTCGGCCAGCGCGATAGCGGCGCGCCGGACCGGTCCCGAGGCGGATGGTATGGCGGTGGCGGGCCGCATCATATCCTGGATCGGCCGGACGCCGGCGATGGGATCTTTGGCGAACGGAAACGCCATGGCCACCGCGCCGACCAGTCGGCCATCGAGATAGATCGGGCTGCCGCTCATGCCTTGCATGACCCCGGTATGTTCGAGCGGCCCGCCCGAGAGCCGCGCCAGGATCAGCGATTCCTTGGGGCCGACGTTATCCAGCACGCCCAGGATTTCGACCTGGAATTCGTCGACCTGGCTGCCCGAAAAGACGGTCCTGCCGGTGCCGCGCATACCCGGTTTGACGTCCTTCAAGGGAAAGAAGCCGGGTTGCGCAGCCAGAGCGGCGGCTAGCGCGAGGAGCGCCGGGACCACAAAGCGGGGCACACAACCATTGTAACCTTGCGCCGCGCCAGAAACTCGCAGGGCTATTGACCGGGAGTGCGCCGTGGAGTAGGATGGAAGTGCGGGGTGGAGCAGTCCGGTAGCTCGTTGGGCTCATAACCCAAAGGTCGGTGGTTCAAATCCACCCCCCGCAACCAAAAAAATCTGCCCTGCCCGGTCTCGATTCCCCCTAAAGAAGTAGAATGATGTCATGGGTACCGCCCGTTACGTCCATTGGCTGGACGGAGGCATGTGGCTCGGGTATTTTGTGGAATTCCCCGATTACCTGACCCAAGGCGAGACGCTGCCGGAACTGGAGGAGAATCTCCGGGATCTCTACCGGAACCTGACGAGCGGGGAGATTCCAGGCATCCGCAGAGTCGCCGAGCTTGCAGTCTGATGAAGCGGGCCGACCTGATTCGCAAGCTCGAAACATTAGGATGCTTCCTTTTTTTCCAAGCAGCATGGCGGTGGCCGGCGCCGCGCGCGCGGAAATCCCCGCGCCGCCGGAGTTCCGCGACGTGCGGCAATTCATCGAGCAGGGCATCAGGCAACCGGCTGACCGGTTTTGCCATGTCCACCGTGACGGGTTACCTCGGTCTCTCGCAACGGGTGGAGCTTGCCAGGGAAGGGAACCGCTAACGCATGAAGATCGACAATGATTACACGCGCGAGACGCTCGTCCGCCTCATCCAGATGAATTCCATCAATCCGACGCTGGCGCCGGGCGCGCCGGGCGAGGGCGAGATCGCCGGGTTCATTGCGGGATCGCTGCGGGCGGCGGGGCTGAGCGCGGAGATCTCGGAGCCGGCGCCGGGGAGAACCAGCGTCCTCGCCCGGCTGGCGGGCAGCGGCGGCGGGCGCAGCCTGATGCTGAACGCGCACTGCGACACGGTGGACGTCCAAGGCATGGCGGAGCCTTTCTCCGGCGCCATCCGCGACGGCAAGGTTTACGGGCGCGGCGCCTTCGACATGAAAGGGAGCCTGGCCGCGTGCATGGCGGCGGCCAAAGCGCTGGTGGAGGCCGGCGCGCGGCTGCGCGGCGACGTGCTGGTGGCGGCGGTCGCCGACGAGGAATACGGCAGCCTGGGCACCAGCGACCTCCTCCAGCGCGTCAAGGTTGACGGCGCCATCGTCACCGAACCGACCGGGCTCGAAGTCTGCCTGGCGCACAAGGGGTACCTGTGGATCCGCGTGGAGATCACCGGACGCGCTGCCCACGGCAGCAGGTTCGAGCTGGGCATCGACGCCAACATGAAGATGGGCCACTTCCTCTCGCGGCTCAGCGAATTGGAACGCGAGCTGCGCGCGCGGCCGCCCCACCGCCTGGTTGGCCCGCCTTCGCTGCACGCGGCCCTGCTCAGCGGCGGGACCGGCCTCAGCACCTATGCGCCCTCTTCCACCGTGCAGATTGAGCGCCGCACGGTGCCCGGGGAGACCGAAGCGCAGGCCGTGGCGGAGATTCAGGCCATCGTGGACCGGTTGTCGGACTTAGATCCGGATTTTCGCGCCACCGTGCGGCCCTTCTTCGTCCGCGACCCATTCGAGGTGGCGCCGGATGCGCGCATCGTTCGCGCCGTGGACGGGGCGGCCAGCACGGTCCTGGGACGGCCCGCCCGCCACATCGGCGACACGCCCTGGATGGACGCGGCGCTTCTCCAGGCAGCCGGAATCGAGACGGTTGTCTGCGGCCCGGCCGGCGGCGGAGCTCATTCCGATGTCGAATGGGTGGACCTGGAATCGGTTGTGAAGCTGGCGGAAATCCTGGCGGAGACCGCGGCGGACTATTGCCGCTGAGCGGACGCCGGTATGGTCTCCGACGATGGCGGAAACAGATACGACTTACTTTCGAGTGCCGGAGAAGCCGTGTCAAACCAATGCGACTTTTGGGTCGATCCGATGTTCGGAGTAAGTCAGTGGTTGAGGACCATCATTTCTAAAACCATACCAGGCCGCTGGTGGAATCAAGAACACATCGCCAGCGCCGGCGTCAATCGCGGCATCGTCAAGTCTGCCTAACTCCGAGTCATCCGCCAACCATAGAGTTGCGCGGCCCGAAAAAATCCGAACAATCGCTGCAACCCTCTCACACCTTTGCACTCCTGTATCGCACCCAGCTTCGATTCGCCGGTGTGAAGCCCTTACAAAAGAGTCCGCCAAAATGGATTCACAGCCTCCCTTGCACCGCGCCGGCGTGATCACACGCGAGGTCCAATCCCCAGGGTCGACAAGCCTCTTCTCCTCCGGGAGGGTCAGGCCCAGTAACTCGCTCTCCGCGCACCGCCGCGTGAAGCGGGACGGAATGGAGCAACCCACATTCTGGTCGTGCAGACGCTCGACCATATCGGTTGAGACTGTGGCAAACTCCTCAAGGATACAGCCGACGACCGTATGCACTACGCCAAGTTCGGAAATTACGAAAACGTCGCCAGGACGGGGGCGAAATGCGCGTTGATCGAAGAACTGATCCCGAGCGCCCGAATGCCATCTATCGAACCTCTGTGGCTCGTAGTGCCGTTGCCAGTCTGCAAGCTCGCAAAGAAACACATAGGCGCCGGGTTTTGCGGCCAGAATATGAAATACTTCGGTCTTGTGTGTAACATGCTGTTGGAAGCTGAAACCCTGACCTTGTTCTTGCAGAAATATCGAATAGCCCAACGGTGTCGCCGCTTTCACGGCATAAGACTTGTATTTAAACGCAAAGCGATAGGAATTCTGGAACAGCGCGATTTGGCGGCATATGAGACCAGTCAGGGGCTTTTGAAATAATGGTTTCAGAATGGATTTGAGAACGTTTTCTACAGCTTCTGTCCGGTGGATGCTTGAGTCCGTCCGCAAGTAACTCCCGACAGCCGGCAGCAACGCGATGCCCTGTGAAACCAGTTCCGGCGGCACCGGCGTGTGGAGCGGCTCGCCGAGGTAGTCGTTGAACAGATTCCCTGTCTTATCATTGAACATCGGCCAGGATCTCCGAGGGCGGTGTGCGCGCGCCGTGCGCTATGTCTTGGAGCCACCCGCCGGGCTTGAACCGGCGACCTGCTGATTACGAATCAGCCGCTCTACCAACTGAGCTAGGGTGGCCTTCCGAGGTGGTCTGAAGCGCGGCGCCTGCCGCGCGGCAAGCTCCTTTGCGATCATAACACATGGTGAACTGCGCCCACTTCGCTCGCTTCGCGACCCTGATCGCGCTCGTCATGGCCGCGATCTCCTGCCGCTCGATCACCGCGCCGGCTGCCGTCGATCGCGGCATGGCTTCGTCCATCCCCGCGGACACGCTGTTCCTGGCCGGCTTCAGCCTGGATGAGATCCGCGCCTCCCCGCTCTATTCGAAACTCCCGCCGGCCGTGGGCGCGCTTGCCGAGCCGCTCCGTGACGCTGGGTACCTGCTTCTCGCCTCCAACGGCAAGGACCTCTTCTCGATCGTGCGCGGGCGCTTCCGCGAAGCGCCGGCCGGCGCCACGCTCATCGCACCGGGGCTCGCCATCGCCGGGCCGCCCGAGTCGATCCGCGCCGCCACGGAGCAGCATAAGACCGGGCGTAGCGGGGCGCCCGATCTCCTCGCCCAGGCAGCGTCCGTCGCGGCCGGCAAGCAGGTCTGGATGGTGGCGCGGGGCGGCGTCACGCTCCCCTTTGCGGGCAATGCCGCCAATTTGAACCGGCTACTCCGCAACCTGGAGTACGCCACCATGGCTATTGCGCTCGGCTCGCGCGTCGAACTCGGGGCCAGCGGCATCGGCCGGACGGCGGAGGCCAGCCGCGAGTTCGAGGAGAACCTGCGCGCCATCCTCTCTCTCGCGGCTGCGGCCAATGCGCGCGCTCCCTAACCCGGCGAAGCCGGAACCAAACAGGAAGACTGCTATTCGACGCGGAGACGCGAAGACGCGGAGTTCAACGCGGAGAAAAAGCAAAGTCAAAACCTGAGAGCGCGGAGGGAGCGGAGGAAACCTGGGCTGGCGCAGCGGGGTTCCGTGGAAGTTGGAGGCTATTTCGGAGTGCAGCCGGAGCCGTGTCAATATTGGTTGTGAACGGCAGGCGCGAAAATATTCTGCCAGGAAGTTACAGAACTCAACAATGCAGGTACTGACGGTCGCGGCTCAGTGAGGCACGGCCATCACGACACGGCGCTGCGCTCGTATTCGGCGTTGAATTCGCAGCCGATCAGAGCGATGGCGGCAATCAGATACATCCACACCAACAGCGCGATGCCGGCGCCCACGGAGCCGTACATCACGTTGTAATGTCCGATGTGGCGGACGTACCAGGCGAATCCCATAGTCGCCAGCAGCCAGAGGGTTGTGGCCAGGATGGCGCCGGGCCATACGTAACGCCAGCGCTGCTTTCGGTAGGGTCCGAAATAGTAGAGGACGGCGGCGACCACCACCGTGGTAACGAAGGCCACGGCGTATCGCGCCATGCGGCTCAGCCACTGCCAGGTTGGGGCCAGCGGATTCAAGACCGGATCCACCTTCAGCCAATCGAGCACAGCCCGCTCCACCTGGTTGCCGAACACGATCAGCAGCGTAGCGCAGATCAGCGGGGCCGCGGACAGCAGCACCAGGGCGATGGCCACGGCGTTCTCCCGCAGGGAACCGCGGTTGCGCGGAACGCGGTAGGCCGCCTGAAAGCCTTCGATGAGGCTCTTGATGACGCCGGAAGCCGCCCACACCGAAATCAGGCCTGCGACGATCAGCAGTGTGACAGGGCGCGAACCGGTGACGCGGAACTGCTCGACGACCAGCTCTTGCGTGCCCGGCGGGACGATCTCGGCGAGGGCTCTCTCGATAATGCGGGAGACGAACTGGGCGCGCGTTTGCACCAGAATGGCGGCGGCGGAGGCGAGGACGGGGAAAAACGAAAGCAGCGCGGAGTAGGCGGCGCCTTTGGCGATACCGAAACACCCGTCGTCGAAAGTAGCCACGACGGCCCGCCGGAGGAGCCAGACAAAAGTACGCAGATTCAGCACCACAGGGCCAGTATAGCGTCAGGGGTCAGCTCAATCCTTCCCATCGCGCGTTCCAGGATTGGGGAAACGCCGCCGTCCGCGCCATGTCCGCAACGGCCAGCAGCAGCCCGCCGTTGCCCGGAAGGTAGAGCGGCAGGCCGGAGCGCTGCCAGTTGTGGCCGTTGGGGAGCCAGGTGTTCTTGGGCGTATCCATCATGAGGGCGTCGATGGCGAGTCCGCGCTCGCCCAGGCTGGCGGCGGTCATCGCCACCATGGGAAAGTCCCAGCCCCAGGTGTCGGCCCACTTCCACTCGGCCAAGACCTTCCGCAAGGTGCGGCGCATGGTTTCCCGATCCACCTTCGTGCCCGGCAGCACGCCCAGCGCGCCCAGCATGGAGGGATGATCGCGGTTGCGCTCGGTGAAGGTCTGAGGGCAATTCTCGTGCGCCAGGTAAACGCCGTCCTTCACCGGAAGGGCCGAGAGCTTGGCGCGCACGTCGTCCCACTTGGGATGGCGCGCCATGCCGAGGCGCTCTCGCCAGCGCTGCGCGGTGTCGAGCGCGTCGGCCCAGTATTCCAACTCGAAGGTGGGGTTCCAGGTTTCGCGCGGCGGATGGTTCTCCTGCGCCGGGATTACCGGCGGGCCCAGCACATAGCGGCCCGTCTTCGGATCGAAGTACGCGTAAGACGCCATGAATTCGGCGGATTCGAGAACGATGTCGCGGTAGCGGTCGAGCGTTTCGCGGTTGGGATGCGCGCGGTAGCACAGCTCGGCCATGGCGATGGGGTGCGGCTGCTGCCAGATGAGCAGCGGACCGACGGGCGACGGGCTGTCGCGGCCGTCGGGCGCGGTCATTTTCGGCCAGCGTGCGCCGGCGTATCCCTGGAGGCGCGCCTTTTGGCGCGCGGAGGGCAGAGTGGAACCATACCAGCCGAGACTGCGCTCAAGCAGCGGCGCGCGGCCCCACGGAACGAAATGCGCGGCGTGCCAATAGTGCATTTCCAGATGGAACTTGCCGTACCAGCTATTGCACGTGAGGCCGGTTTCCTGGGGCGGGAGCGATCCCGCGCACTGAATAGCCGTCTGGTATTGCGAAAGGACGATGCGGCGTTCCAGTTCTTGGGCGCGCGGGTCGCGGCTGCCAGAGAGATCCACCGCGCCGCCGCCGGACCAAAAGCCGCCCCAGTGTTCCCCGCTGGCCGCCAGGGTCTCGGCCGCCGTGGGCAGGGAGGCAGGCGCCCGACCTGCCCTTCGAAACTCACAGACGAAATCCAGGAGGTCGCCCGACGGCCGCAGCACAAACCGGTGCGGCCCTTCGCGCTTCATTTCGGCCGCCGTCTGCCAGGCAATGCTGACGGAGTATCCATCGCGGTCGAGCTCGCGGGTGACGTCCAGCCGGTTCGCGCCGCTGGCCGCTGCCTTGCTCTGGTGCTTCTCCGGATGGCCCCAATCCGCGGCATTCATGGCGCCCGAGCCGTAAGGAAACTCGAAGCTGACCGGCACACGGCCGCGGACCCTCACCGCCAGCAGGTCGAGCCTCGGATGGCAAGCCGTCTCCACCACCACCCGCTGGCCCTTCCACTGGAACTCGCTGTGCAGGATGCCGCTCCACAGGTCCAGCTTCTGCTCGGGGGTTGCCACGTCCTCGGGCCTTTCGATCACAAAGCCGATCTTCCCCAGGTGCAGCCGGTGCGGGTTCTCGCGCAGCCAATCGAACAGCTCCCTCTGCCCGTCCGAGCTGCTGGCGTACCCGACCTGGCGTCCATGGGTATCGAACATGGCCAGCCGCAAATCCGAGGGGCCTTGTCCGCTCGGGTTGGGAACGGTATGCCAACCCCACTGCGACATAGTGCACAGCGGTATGTGCTGATCGTAGAGTTGTGGGAAAGTCTGAAGGCCGGTGGCGTCGGCGGTGAACGCGAACTCGCCGTTGCCCACCGAGAGCGGAGAGCGGGCGTCGAACGCGCGCAGCAGGGGGTTGTGACGCTCGACCACGTCGCGCCGGTTGATGCCGGGCCGGGCATCTTGTGCCGTGAGAGCCGCTGGCACGGCTCCGAGGAATTGACGCCGGGAGAATCTCACTGGGCGGCAGGGCGACATGGGGTTAGTGGAGTTGATACGGCTGGGCGGGGGCCGGTATGGGGTCGGGGACTTTAGGGGCCTCGATAATGGCGGCGCCCTCGAGTCCTTTGCCGGTCACATTGTGGATGTCGATCAGCGGCCCGGAATAGCCGGTGACCTTGATGTTGCGGATCTCCGCCTTCTTGACGTTGGCCAGAGAGATGCCCTTGGCACAGGTGCCGGTCACGTTGACCAGGGAGAAACCCTCGAGGGGTTTGTGAGGGTGGATGCCGGTTCCGTCGACCAGGATCGGGCAATCGGTGACGCGAACGTTTGAGAACCTGAAGTTCTTGATGGTGGGGATGCCTTCGTCGCCGGGCACGGGCGCCTGGTCCTGAATGCCGCTATTGAGAATGTTGAAGCGGAGAAACCCGCCGCGCACGCCGGAAACGTCGAGATCGCTGGCAACAATGTCCTCGATGAACGCGCCGCGACCCGGGCGGCTCTTGACATAAATGGCGTAGGTCTGGGCGTGGGTGAACTTGCAGTGCTCGATGCGGACGTTGCGAATGCCGCCGGAGGTCTCGCTGCCGATGCCGATGCAGGCGAAGATGGAATCGGCGAAGGTGCAGTTGGTAATGCGCACGTCTTCGGTGGTTTTGAGAAGGGCGTAAGCCTCGCTGCCGCGGCCCGACTTGATGGCGATGCAGTCGTCGCCGGTCGAGATGTCGCAGCCATCGATACGGACATGCTGGCAGGAATCGATATCGATACCGTCGGCGTTGCCGCCGGTGCTGCGGATGGTAAGGTTCTTGAAAAGGAGGTTTTCGCAGTAAGTGGCGTGCAGGCACCACATCACGTGGTACTCGGTGGAGAAATCCTCGAAACGAACGTCATGGCAGCCGATAGGCTCGATCAGGGAGGGGTGGCGCAGGGGGTTCTGGGCGTTGGGCCGGCCGCTGAGGGCGGGGTTGCCCACGATCTTGCCGCGTCCGACGACCCCGATGTGGTTGGCATCAAACGCATAAATGAGACCAACACGCCCCGGTATCCATTTGCCTTCCCAGCGGACCTGCGTGACGGGATAGTCTGCGAAGTCGGGGGTCCCCAGGATGGTGGCGTCCTGGTCGAGGCGCAGAATCGTGTTGGATCTGAGCGCGATGGCGCCGGTGAGATATTTGCCGGCGGGCACGAGCACTTCGCCGCCGCCCAGAACCCAGCAGCGATCGATGGCCTGCTGGATGGCGGCGGTGTCCTTGGTGGCGCCGTCGCCGGTGGCGCCGAAGTCACGGACGCTCAGGGTGAGCCTGGGCTTCGACGGGATGGGCACGGCCGCCCGCCCCTGTTCTTCAGCCATGCTGAAGCCAGCCAGTGCGGAGGACACTGGAGCTGCGAGGCAGGCGGTTTTCAAAAAGCCTCGCCGCGCGAGATCTTTGTGGGACATGGTTGCCCTTCCAGTCTGTCGGAAGCAGGGTATCGTGTCAACGCGCACCAGCGTTCAGCGTCATCAACCACAGTTTGCTCTGAACTTGGTTTTCCGAGAGCACCGGGTGTTAAGATTCTTTGTGAATTTGGAGGCTTGAGTGTCTGACGTTTCTCGACGCACATTCTTTCAGGGCGCATTGCTGGCGGCTTCCGCGAACCGCGTGATGGGCGCCAACGACAAGATCAATGTCGGCATCGTGGGGCTCGGAACACGCGGTTCCGCCCTCATCCAGTATTGCGCGAAGATCCCGGAAGCCCGGGTAGCGGGGCTCTGCGATGTCAAACAAGAGGCCCGCGAGCGCGCGCAGGCGCTGCTGCAACAGCTTGTGCCGGGCGAAAAGGCGAAGGAATTCGTCGATATGCGGGAGATGTTCGCCGAGAAAGGCATCGACGCCGTGCTGCTTTCGGTGCCGGTTCACTGGCACGGGCTGGCGACGGTCTGGGGCTGCGAGGCGGGCAAGGATGTGTACGTGGAGAAGCCCGCCAGCTACAACATCCACGAGAGCCGGCGGATGATCGAGACGGCGCGCAAGACCAACCGCATGGTGGGGGTGGGGCTGCAATCGCGGAGCATGGGGCACAAGATCCGCGCCATGCAACTGTTGCGCGACGGCGTGATCGGCAAGGTCTACATGAGCAAGGGGCTGTGCTTCAAGCCGCGTCCTTCGATGGGAAAGACGCCGCCGGAACCGGTCCCGCCGGGCGTCAACTGGGACCTGTTTGTGGGACCCGCGCCCATGCGCCCATACACCAGGAACCGCATCAACTACACCTGGAACTGGCTATGGGATTACGGCGCCGGGGACATCACCAACGCGGGCGCGCATGAGTTCGACACGGCCTGTTGGGGCCTGGGCGATCCGGGTATGCCGAAAGCCGCCCTGTGCTCCGGCGGCAAGTACGTTTGGGACGACGACCAGGAGGCGCCCAACACCCAATACTGCGCCTTCGACTACGGCGACCGGGAGTTGGTCTTCGAAATCCGGGCGCTGCCCTCGGGACCGGAGGCCGGCGAGCCGGTGGTAACCGGTGTCACGAAGTATCCCTGGTACCCCGGCGGAGTGCAGGGGCATCTGACCGTGGGCAACCTCTTCATGGGGGGCAACGGTTGGATGTGGCTGGACGGGAGCGGTTTTAAGGTCCACAAGGGGGAAGGCAACGAAGTGGCCATGGAGGAAAAGGCCGACAGCCTCGACCGGAGCGACCAAGTGGCCCACGTGCGGAACTTCCTGCTGGTCTGCCAAAGCCGGAAGGTCCAGGATCTGCATTGCCCCATCGAAGTGGGAGCGACGTCTTCGGCGGTGTGCCACCTGGCGACTATCAGCTACCGGGTGGGCCGGAAGGTTGTTTGGGACGACGCGAAGGGGCAGTTTGTCAACGATGCGGAGGCCGACAGGCTGATCAGCCGCGACTATCGCAAACCGTACGTGGTGTGAGATTAGAAAGGGACAAGCACAATGATCGGAAGACGAGATTTTCTTTCCGGATCGGCCGCGGCGCTGACCGCGCCGTGGCTGGCGGCTGCGTCTGCGGGCCGCGCCTGGGCGGCGCCGGCGGGTCCGGGTTTCCACCTCGGGTGCGTGACGCACACGCTGTTTGCCGAGTATGATCTGGAATCGATCATCAAGATCCTGGAGGGCGCGGGTTTTGAAGGGGTGGAACTGCGCACCACCACCGCTTCTCCGGCCGGGCAGAAACACGGGGTAGAGCCTTCCATCAACCAGGCCGAGCGCGCGCGCGTGCGCAAGCGCTTCGAGAGCGCCAAGGTGAAGCTCCTCACTCTGGGGTCGGTGTGCGAATTCCAATCGGCGGACGCGGCGGAACGCAAACGGCAGGTGGCCACCGGCAAGACGTATGTGGATCTGGCCCACGACGTGGGCGCGACCGGAGTGAAGGTTCGCCCCTATGGATGGGGCACGGAGCCCGATCACCAGGTGACCACGCGCCACATCGGGGAGTGCCTGCACGAGCTGGGCGCATACGCGGCGCCCAAAGGCGTCAACATCTACCTGGAGTTTCACGACGAAGGCCACCAAGAAGACAAGCAAATGATGGAGATCGCTGGCCTGAAGAATGTGGGCCTGACCTGGAACTCCGCGGACGCCGACATGGTGAACGGTTCCGTCAAGGAGTGCTGGGACATGCTGGGACCCTGGGTCCGGATGGCGCACATTCACGATCCCAAGGCGAGGCCCTACCCCTATCGCGAACTCTTCAGCCTGATGCATGCCGCGAAGTTTACGGGCTACACCTTATATGAAGGTCCGGCACAGGGCAAGATCGAGGAATTTCTGAAGTCGTACCAGGCGTGGTGGGTGGAAACCACGACGTTCTGACGGCATGTCTCCAATCACCCGGTGACAGGCTGGAAGATCGATCTCCCCGGCGCCCAGTCCCGCTAGTTAGTCGAAGCTGCTCGCTAGGTTTGATGCAGAAGCCATTTGACGGCGTTCTTCTGCATCTTTTCGTACTCCGGGTTCCACAGGACGGTTAAGGCGTGGCCGGGAGCCATGAAGCAGACGCGGCCCTTGCCGTAGTCGTAGGCCCACACCGCTTCACAAGTGGTGCTGGGCTTTCCGTTCCGGTCGGGATACGTCAGACCATCTTCATTCACGCTCATCGCCAGGACGTACTTGGCGTCCTTCTCGTATACCAGGAAGTGCTGCTCGTCGGTGATCACGAAGTCGTTGACATCCTTCGTGATGGGGTGGTCGTGATTGATGATTTTCACTTTGAATGGCCGGATGGGCGGATGTCCCAGGATGGTGGCGCCCTGGACGTCGCGATAGTCCTTTCTCATCAGCGAAAGGCGGCTGTTGTTGTGCCACGCCCAGAGCGAGCCGCCTTCCTCAACCCAACGCTTGATGTCCTGGCACTGCTGGTCGGTGATCGTGGCGACGAAAGTGCGGTCGAGCTTCTTCTGAAGCGGCGGGACGCTCACAATGTTGCCGGGTATGGTGCTGTAGCCGCCGGGATGGCGAGTGCCATTGCGGAAAATGAGCAGGATCTTGTAACGCTTGAGGGTTTCGTAGCTGATCAGTTTTTCCTCGTCGGTGAAGTCGATGGCAAGTCCCGCGTCTTGTACCAGCGTGCTCTGAAAAGCCGTGCGGTACAGATCCGAGTTGTGTGATTCATCGCCGATCACGGCGAGCGCCACCGCGTTGGTGCTGGTCACCGTTTGGGCGTTGGCTTCACGAAGGAGGGCGGTTCCCAATGGGGCCGCCACTCCGGCCGTTCCGATGGCGCCCATCAAAGAGCGCCGCGTTAGCTTGGTCTGGTTGTTCATGATGACTGTCTCCAGGTGGGACTCACCCGCCAACATGCAGGATACCTCAAACCATGCGGCGCCCCATGCGGATCGGAACCCGGCCCTCGCGATCGGACCAGAATTCGGTCTCCCTGCGCGCAATGTTGCCCCCTTTATGGGGTATCATTCACCCTATGGCCAATTTTTATTTCCGATGTGGAATAACCATGATTGCCCCGCTTCTCATCCTGGGGCTCGCGCAACAAGCGCCGCAAGCCCGAGCACAGGGGCGGCCGGGGCAACCGCAAACGACAACGACGGCGCCCACGACGGCGCCAACGACGACGACCACCGCTCCTTCAGTCCCGCCTCAGGTGACGCCCGGAGGCCGCGGCCGCGGAGGAATCGCGGGTCCCGGACCCGCGATCGGAGGGGAAGTGGATGAAACCCCGGTGGTGACGCATCACTCCACGACAGTCGACGGCAAAACCCTCAGTTACACGGCGACCGCCGCCCAGATGCCGCTGAAGAACCCGGCCGGCGAGACGGAAGCGCATATCTTCTATATGGCGTACACGCTGGACGGCGTGACGGACCTTGCCAGGCGTCCGCTCACGTTTTGCTTCAATGGCGGTCCGGGTTCGGCGTCGATGTGGGTGCACATGGGGGGCATGGGGCCGCGCAGTCCCAAGCTGCTGCCCAACGGCGGCATGCCGCCTCCACCGTACCAGATGAAAGACAACCAGGACACCTGGCTCGATCAGACCGATCTGGTGTTCATCGACCCGGTGGGCACCGGATACAGCCGGGCCAAGACCCTGGAGGTGGCGCGGCGCATGAACGGCGTGCAGGGGGACATCCAGTCGGTGGGCGAGTTCATCCGGTTGTACCTGCTGCGCAACAACCGCGAGATTTCGCCGCTGTTCATCGCCGGCGAAAGTTATGGGACCTTCCGGGCGGCGGGTCTGGCGGGCTACCTGATCGACCATGGGATCGCTTTTAACGGAATAGTGCTGATCGGAACGACCCTCAATCTGGAGACCATCTGGAGCCGCAGCAACGACCTGGTCAATGAGCTGGAACTGCCCACCTATGCGGCGGATGCCTGGTACCACAAGAAGGCCGCGCCCGACCTCCAGCGCAAGGACCTGAAATCGTTCCTCAAGGAAGCGGAGAGTTTCGCGGCCGGCGAATACGCCGCGGCCCTGAGCAAAGGGGACGATCTCCCCGCGGCCGAGCGCAAGGCAGTCATCGACAAGCTGGTGCGCTATACCGGGCTGGATGCCCGCTACATCGACGAAAGCAACCTGCGTTTCGATGTGCAGCACTTCACGCGGCAACTGCTGCGCGACAAGCACGAGACCATTGGGCGCTACGATGGACGCCTGGTGGGGCCGTCGGCGTTGAACGTCGGGGAGACCAGCGAGTTTGACCCCTCCAGCACGCTGATCACTCCGCCCTTCACGGCCATCTTCACCAACTACGTGCGGAACGAATTGGGATACAAGACCGACCTGTACTATTACCCCAGCGGGGGTATCCAGCCCTGGGACTACGGCATCCAGAACGGTTTCGGCGATACCACCAGCCTGCTGCGCAACGCCATGACCAAGAACCCGTACATGAAGGTCATGATCGCCGCGGGCTACTTTGACCTTGCCACGCCCTACCGCGCGGTCGAGTACACGTTCAACCACATGGGGCTGAACGCCGAGATGCACAAGAACATCACCTGGAGTTTCTACCAGGCGGGTCACATGCTGTACATCGACAGCGATTCGCACAGCAAGCTGAAGCACGACGTCGGCGATTTCATAGCGAATTCACTGCCGAAGCGCGAGCCGCAATAGGGCAGGCAGTGGGAACGCCTATTCACTGAGCCGCGACCGTGAGGGAGCGGAGGCCCATGTTCACGGCTTCGTAACCGGAACCTGATACGTTAAGAACATGACGGCCACGACCACTCCGCAGATGTCGTTTGCGACTGAAAAGGGTACGCCGCATCCCCTGGGGGCCACTCCCGGACCGGACGGCGTTAATTTCTCGCTCTTTTCGGAGAATGCCACCGGTGTCGAACTGCTCCTGTTCGCGACCCATGACGCCCCGCAGCCGTTTCAGGCGATCCGCCTGGACCCGTACGTAAACAAGACCTTTCACTTCTGGCACGTCCTGGTGCGCGGGCTTCAGGCGGGCGCCCACTACGCCTACCGCGTGGATGGGCCTTTCAACCCGAGCGCCGGGCATCGGTTTAACAAGAATAAGGTCCTCATCGATCCATACGCGCTCGGCAACACCAACAGCCTCTGGAAACGCGCCAGCGCATGCGGGCCGGATGACAACGTGGCCACTTCCATGCGCTCGGTGGTGATTGACACCTCCGACTACGACTGGGAAGGCGACCGGCCTTTGAAGCATCCCATGGAGGACACGCTCGTTTATGAGATGCACGTCAGGGGATTCACGCAATCGCCGTCTTCCGATGTCGAGCATCCCGGAACGTTCGCCGGAATCATGGAGAAGATCCCCTACCTGAAGGACCTGGGGGTGACCGCCGTGGAGCTGCTGCCGGTCTTCGACTTCGATGAGACCGATGTGCTGCGCGTGGCCGACGGCCGGCCTCTGCCGGACTACTGGGGTTACAGCACCATGGGCTTTTTCGCGCCTCAGTCCGCCTATTGCGTCAGCCCCGAAAGCGGCAGCCACCTGCAAGAATTCCGCGACATGGTGAAGGCCCTGCATCGCGCCGGCATCGAAGTGATTTTGGACGTGGTGTTCAATCACACCGATGAAGGCAATCACCTGGGTCCGACCTTCTCATTCAAGGGGACTGACAACCGCACCTACTACTTTCTGGCGCCCTGGGACCTGCAATATTACATGGACTTCTCCGGCTGCGGAAACACCTTCAACTGCAACCACCCGATTGCCCAGAAGTTGATCGTCGAATGCCTGCGCTACTGGGTGCGGGAGGCCCACGTGGACGGCTTCCGCTTCGATGAGGGGTCCATCCTGGCGCGGGGCGAGGATGGGACGCCCAGTGCCCATCCGCCGGTGGTGTGGCAGATCGAGCTGGATGACGAACTGGCCGATTCGAAAGTGATCGCGGAGGCCTGGGACGCCGCCGGGCTTTACCAGATCGGGCATTTTCCAGGGGATCGCTGGGCGGAATGGAACGGCCGCTATCGCGACGATATCCGCCGCTTCGTCAAGGGCGATCCGGGGTTGGTGGGCGCCGTAGCCTCGCGCCTGGCCGGCAGTTCCGATCTCTACCAGCAGCGGGGACAGTTGCCGGTGAACAGCATCAACTTCGTGACCTGTCATGATGGCTTTACCCTCAACGACCTGGTCTCCTATAACGACAAGCACAACCAGGCCAACGGCGAAGACAACCGGGACGGCATTGACGATAACCTGAGCTGGAACTGCGGCGTGGAGGGCGACTCCAGCGATCCGGCAGTGGAGGCGCTCCGCAGCCGCCAGGTGCGCAACCTCGCGGCCCTTCTGCTGCTCGCGCGCGGCGTCCCCATGTTCGTCGCCGGTGACGAGCTGCGGCGCACCCAGAACGGCAATAACAACGCCTACTGCCAGGACAACCAGACCAGTTGGTTCGATTGGACGCTGGTGGAGAGAAACCGCGATCTGCGCCGTTTCTGGAAACGCATGATCGAGTTCCGCAAGCGGCACGCGGCGCTCGGTCGGGGGCAGTTCTTTACGGGCGCGGTGAACGTGTGCGGGCTGACGGACGTGAGTTGGCACGGGACCCAGCTCAACGCTCCGGGGTGGACCGACCCCGAGGCGCGCGCGCTCGCAATGACGCTGGCCGGCTTCAACGGCGACCCCGATCTCCACGTGATGCTGAACATGCATTGGGACAGCCTGGAATTCGAGCTGCCCGCGGTTCCGGGCCGGCGCTGGTTCATAGCCGTGGACACAGCCGAGACGCCGCCGCATGACATCGCCGATCCCGGCGACGAGCCGGCGGTCACCGGAAATACCTGCACCGTGCAGGCGCGAGCCGTGGTGGTGCTGATCAACAAGCCGCTGTAGCGCCGGGCCCAGGGGGCACCCCCTTGCCGCCGGTGGGTTTGCCTCAAGTTGTGTTCCGCCCCGAAACAGTGTATATCTTGTCAGTCTGGAACTCCGAACCATGAAACCAGCAGTTCTGCTTTTGATTGCCGCGGCTGCTTACGCCGCGCCCTGTACCACCGCCACGCCCAACTGCACCGAGTGGGTCACTCTGGCCGGCGGGCCGTCGCGCTCGCTCATCTATCGCACCTATTCTCTGGACGCGAAGAACGAGCAGATCACCCGCGCGCTGATCGTGGTCCACGGCCAGGGCCGCGACGCCGACAATTACTTCCGCACCTCGCTGGCCGCGACTTTCCTCGCCGGCGCTCTCGAGGACACCGTGGTGATCGCTCCGCGGTTCACCTCCAATGACGGCCGGGGCTGCCGCGACACGCTCGCCCCCGACGAGGTCAGTTGGAGCTGTTCCGGCGACAGTTGGCGCTCCGGCGGCGTGGCTACCAACAACCCGAAACTGGCGTCGTACGATTTCGCCGACGCCATCCTCCGCAAGCTGGTCCGCAAGGAAATCTTCCCCAACCTGAAAGTCATCGTAGTGGCCGGCCACTCCGCCGGCGGCCAGTTCGTCACCCGCTACGAGATGGCCAACCAGGTCCACGACACGCTCGGGGTCCCGGTGACTTACGTGGTTGCGAACCCTTCGAGCTACGCCTATCTGGACCCGGCGCGCCCCGCCCCAGCCGGGGCCTCGGAAGCTCCTGCCCCGGCTCCCGCCGCCGGCACTCCAGCCGCCGCTTCCGAGTTCCGCAACTTCTCCGACGCCCGCAACTGCACCACGTACGATCGCTGGCCTTACGGTCTCCAGGACCGCACCGGCTACGCCGCCAAACTCACCGACGACCAATTGAAGAAACAGCTTGCCGCGCGGCCGGTCACTTACCTGCTTGGCGAAATCGACATCCTGCCGTTAGGCGGCTTCGATGGTTCCTGCCCCGCCATGGCCCAGGGCCCCACGCGTCTGGCGCGCGGCCAGGCGTTCGGCAGATACGTGAACCAGAAATACGGCGCCCACCACAACACGGTCGTGGTTCCGCTCTGCGGTCACAACGCGCGTTGCATGTTCACCGCCGAGCTGGCGCTGCCAATTCTGTTCCCCAAGCCATAGGCTGGGGGCCTACAATTGCAAAGGGGCAGCTATGCTCACCTGCGTGATTGCCCTGCTGGTCGGGGCCGACCCGTACGCCGCCGCGCGGGAAGCCATGGTGCGGGACACCATCGAAGCGCGCGGCGTCCGCAACCCCGCCGTGCTCCGCGCCATGCGGAACACGCTCCGGCACCTGTTCGTGTCGCAGCAACTCGCCGACATGGCCTATTTGGATCAGCCTCTCCCCATTGGCTATGGCGCCACCATTTCGCAGCCCTACATCGTCGCGCTCATGACCGAGCTGCTGTCGCCCGGCGCTGGCAGCCGCGTGCTCGAAATCGGCACCGGTTCGGGCTATCAGGCTGCCATCCTGGCGCAACTCGCCGCCCGCGTTTACACCATCGAGATCGTGCCTGAGCTGGCCGCTAGCGCCGCCGCCCGGCTCCAGTCGCTCGGCTACCGCAACGTCACGGTGAAACAGGGCGATGGCTTTCTGGGCTGGCCCGGCGAGGCTCCTTTCGATCGCATTATCCTGACGGCGGCGCCGGCCGAAGTCCCGCCCGCGCTGATCGATCAGCTTACGCGCGGGGGCAAGCTTGTGGCGCCCGTCGGAGGGGCCTTTGACCAGGAACTGGTGGTGCTCGAGAAAGACGCCGCGGGCCGCCTGAGCCGCCACACGGCGGGGCCGGTGGTGTTCGTCCGGATGAAGTCCGGGGAGAAGCCCAAACAGTGAGTGCCGGGACGGCTGGCCTGAGCCGGCCGGTGCGTCCCAGGGTAGGTTCCGTTTTTGTTGTCAGAAAAAGGTACAATTGCCGTTTGTCATCGGATCGGAGATCCTGACAAAGCGCGGCATGTCGAGCGCGCGCGACCCGCTGCTTTGGGCTTGTCAAAAGCCCGTTTAAGGAGAAATCAATGCCACGTGCATCTGCCCTGCAAACGCTGCTGATCATATTGCCCGTCGCCCTGCTCTTGGCTGCCTCGCCTGTGGCCGGCCAGCAGACGTATGTGACCCGCTTCGACGCATACGGGGGATATGCCTTCCTGAACAGCCCACACATCAGTCTCTTGGAAAACGGTTTTCAGATGCAGTTTGGTGTGAGGCCGAAGCCCTGGTACTCGCTGGGCTTCGACTACAGCATCTCATCGGGTGATCTGGTGCTCACACCGGACCTGCTGCTACCCACGTTGCAGCAGCAACTGGGCGCGCAGCTCGCCCAGTTGGCGGCCGCGCACCAGCTCCCCGCCGGGTATGTCCTGGCCGTGCCGGCTCATTCCCAGACGCAGACCTTCGCCGCCGGTCCCCAGCTTGCATATCGTCACTTTTCCCACCTGACGCTGTTTATCCGGCCGTCGGTCGGCGTTATTCATGAGATCGCGACGCCGCATCCCGGCGATCCCATCGCCGCCGGTATCGCGGCGGCACTGGCGCCCGGGGGAAAGAAGACGGACAACACGATTTTCTACGGATTCGGCGGCGGCTTCGACATCGTGATATCCAAGCACTTCGGCGTGCGCACGCAGGCCGATCTGGTGTACGATCACCTGTTCGACGACATGCTGAAGGATGGCCGCTTCACGGTGCGTTTCTCGGTCGGACCGTGCTTCAACTTCGGCAGTAATATTGTCAAGTGAGAACCGGCGCCTCGATCGACTGATGCATCAATCCCGCTGGCTCCGGGCCAGCTCATCGAGCGCGCCGGGCAGCTCCCTCAAGGATTCCAGCCGCAAGTGCGCCTGGGCGGCTTCCGGCCGCCGCGCCTGAAGAAATCCCCATGGACCTCTTCGCAGGAAGACGGCGATCATGCCGGCGGCCCGCGCGGGCACCACGTCGTGGTCGATCCGGTCACCCACGTAAGCGACCGAATTCGGAACGCCCTTCGAGCTATCGACGATCTTCTGGAAGAACCGCGGTGACGGCTTCTCGAGGTTCGATCGCTTGGAGGCGACGAAATCGACGGGCAGATCCAGATCCTTCAGAATCCGCTCGAGGCCGGCCGGCTGATTTCCCGCAATGCCAATTCGCAGACCGCGTTGATGGAGCGCATGGAGACAGGCCGGAACATCCGCGTAAAGGTCGCTCGCATCGAACTCGTCCGGCACGGCCGCGTTCCGGCGCTCTTCGCGGGCCGTCTCGAGATCGAACCCCGGATGCAGCAGCTCAAAGACCCGGCGGTGATGCTCGCCGCGTTCGATGGTCGCGCCCAGCACGGCAAAGAGCACATGATCCGGGACCATCAGCCATTCCGACCACAAACGCCACCGCCGGCTTTCGTTTACCAGCGTCTCGCCCACGTCGAACACCACCGTTTTCACCATAGATCAGCCTGCCCCGGAAGCCCCCAGGCGCGCTCCGGCTTATGCCACTATATACCTATGCTGTTTGAGTCCGATAAGGTAATGTTCGAAATCTATCGGGAGACCGGATACACCGGTCAATATCGCGTGGTCTACTTCACCGAACTTCAGGACCACAACAAGGAGACCGAAATCAATCGCGCGCTCGCGGGGGAGCACTTTTTTGACGGTTTCATCAAGAACTACCGTAAGGACGAAGCCAAGCAGATCGTCGCCGCCATCCTGAACCGACTGAACAACGGCGAGCGCCTCGCTCCCCAGGAAGTCGCGCGCGCGCTCGGCGACCACATGGCCTGAGCCTTCGGCGGGCGCTCGATTACTTCGCCGTTTCCAGTTCCTTCAGTTTCTGGTCGAACATGGGGTACGGCTGGGCGCCCACCATCAGCTCGCCATCCACGCCGTCCGGCGTGCTCTTGCCGATGACGAACGTGGGCGTCCCGTTCGCGCCGATCTTCATCGCTTCCATGACGTCGGTCTGCACGGCGTCCTTGTACTTGGCGCTTTCCACGCAGGCGCGGAACGTATCCACGTTCATCTTCAGGTCCGCCGCAAACCCCAGCAGGCTGTTCATGTCGAGCTTGTCGGGATTCGCGCCCATCACGTCGCGCAGCTTCCAGAACTGGCCCTGCTCGCTGGCGCACCGGGCGGCCTGCGCGGCCCGCATGGCGTTGGGGTGGAAATCGAGCGGCAGGTCCCGGCTGTAGAACCGCACCTTGCCGGTATCGATGTAGTTCTTCTTCAGCTCGCCGAAGCTGGTGACGTGGAACTGCCGGCAGAAGGGGCACTGGTAATCGGTGAACTCCACGACGGTCAGCGGCGCGTCCTTCGAGCCGAGCATCGCGAAGCCTTCCAGGTTGAGCTTCGCCCGGATGACCTTTTCCTCTGGAGCTTGCGGCGGCTTGGCCTGCTGCTTCTCGAGCAACTGGCGGATCTGGCGCAGCTCTTTCAGAATCTCATCGGCCTGTCGGCGCGTGATGCCCTCGTCCTGCTTGGCATCCTGCGCGCCGAGCGGCAACAGCAGCGCCAGCGGCAGCACCGCGAACTTGGCGTATCGCAGAAACTTCTTCATTCGGTGCCTATCTCTTTTCCAGGACCAGGATGTACTGGCTGTCCTTGATGTGTTCCTTTTCCGAGAGGAGGTGAAAATGGTTGGCTTCAATCTCCTTGATAACGTCCGGCATGTCCAGGCGGATGTGGGTCATGGCCGCCCCATCCGGCATGGCCTCGGGGCGCTTGTAATACTCCACTATCACCAGTTTGCCACCTGGCTTGAGCGCTTTGTGGATGCCCGCCAGCATCTTCTCCGGGTAATCGAAGTGGTGGTACACGTCCAGCGCCAGAACCTCGTCCACCGCCCCTTCCGGCAGGCCCGGATCGGTCTCCGTGCCCTTGACGAACGTGACGTTGTCCAGATTTTGGTTGTGCGCTCTCTGTTTCGCCGTCGCCAGGAAGTCGTCGAAGATGTCTTCCGCGATCACCCGCCCTTCGGGTCCCACCGCGCGGCTCAGAAACGGCATCATGTAGCCGATGCCCGTCCCCACGTCCGCCACCGTCATGCCCTTCTGAAGCTCCATGGCCCTCATCAGCTCGAGAGGCTTCTGAAACTGGTCGCGATCCGGTCTGCCCAGGCCGGCTGCCGTGGCATTCCGGCCCCGTTGGGTCTGGTACGTGGAATTTGCCTGCGTGGCCACCTGGGCGGACATCGCGCCCGCCAGCGCCAGCGCCGCGAAAACTCCCATGCTCTTCATAACGCCGTCTCCATCGGCAGCGCCAGGGGCGCTTCTCTCAGGAAGTCGAGGCGCGACATCTCCTCCACCGCGTCTCTCACGGACTGCTCGGATGTCGGCTCTACGGTGATCACGAACGGCAGATCGTGCTTGGTGTCGCACGGTTCCTGCAAGACCGCCTCCAGGCTGATCCGCTTGCTGGCCAGAATCCCCGCCAGTTTGGCGATGATGCCGGGCCGGTCGTCCACGCGGAACCGCAGGTAGTACGCGCGTTTTTGCAGCGTCACGGAGACCGGCTGGTACTCGCCCAGCCGCTCGTGCGCGAACGGCGAAACGCGCTCGGGGCTGCCGCTGCGAATCTCTCGCGCCACCCGCATCAGGTCGCTCACCACTGCCACGCCGGTGGGCCGCGCCCCCGCGCCCCGCCCGTAATAGAAGGTGTCCTCGCCGTACTCTCCCTTCACCCAGACGGCGTTATACGATCCCTGCACGCTCGCCAGGATCGTGCTGGCTGGAATCAGCGCCGGGCGCACCGAGAGGATCAGCCCGTGAGGCGTCGTGCGCGCCCCGCAGATCAGCCGGATGGTGTGTTTCAACTGGTGCGCGTACTGGAAATCCAGCGGCGTGATGCGGCGGATGCCCTCCATGAAAATATCCGAGGGCGTGATCTTTTCGCCGAACGCCAGCGCCGCCAGCAGCGCCAGCTTCGAGCGCGCATCGAAACCGTCGATGTCGGCGCTGGGATTGGCCTCGGCGTACCCCAGTTTTTGCGCCTCTTCCAGCACCGCCGCCAGCGGCGCCCCGCGCTTTTCCATCTCCGTCAGGATGTAGTTGCAGGTGCCGTTCAGAATGCCGAACAGCGCCGTGATGCGGTCTCCCGAAATGCCTTCGCGCAGCACCGCGTGGATGGGGATGCCGCCGCACACGCTGGCCTCCATCGCCAGGTTGATGCCCGCCTGTATGGCGCGCTCCCGGATCTCCGGACCGCTCGCGGCCATCAGTTCCTTGTTGGCCGTCACCACGGACTTGCGATTTTCAATGGCTGCGTAGATGATCTCCGCCGCGACGCCGGTGCCGCCCACCAGTTCCACCACAATCTGCACGTCCGGATGCGTCACCAACTGCCGCCAGTCCGTGGTCTTGATGACGGGCCCGAGCGCCGCCGGAATATTCTTGGAGTGCACCAAGAGGTCGCACACTGCCGCCACTTTGAGCCGGAACCCGAGTTTCGACGCGATCTGGTCCCCGTTCTCGGCCAGGATGGCCAGCGTTCCCGAGCCTACGTTGCCCAGGCCCACGATGCCGACGTTGACTTCCTGCATATGTGTTTCATGATATCAGGCGGGCCTTCTCGATCAACGTGCAGCGCTGTTTCCAACAGGGGACGCGACACATGCTCGGCCCCGCAGGGGCGCCAGAAAGTAGCCCAGCGCGTGAGCGCTGGGCACCCGGGCACGGAGCCGGCCAGCCCCGGTTAGGGGCGTAAGAAGCTGCTACGCACCGAGGCCTAAGGCGGTTGCTGAAGACATTCTTTCGCCCCCGCCGGGGGCTTTGTCTCTTCTAACTTTCTCCCATGGCTTGCGCCATGGGCTTCTTTCTGCCGCCCTCCGGGCTGGCTCCCTGCAAATGCTGTCCCGAACAGCCGGAAGGTCGGGCTATGATTAACATCAGGTCCTCCCATGAAACCTTGGTTGCGGCGCTGTGTGCTGATGTTGTCCTTAGCGGCCGTCTCGGGCTTGGCGCTGTCCCAGCGCGGGACGCCCCCGGTAACTCCCCAAAAAGGAGAGGATTCCGATGTCCGCCTGCCCGACGGGAAGTCCCAGCGTGACGAGATCCTCAAGGCCGAGCACGCGCAAAATCTCAAAGATGCGGCCCAGTTGGCCGATCTGGCGGACCAACTGAAGCAGGAGCTGGAAAAGAACGACCGCTTCGTTTTCTCCATCTCCACGCTCAAGAAGACCGATGAAATTGAGAAACTGGTCCGGAAAATCCGTTCTCGCCTGCGGCATAATTAGCCTCTTCGCGCGCGGGGCCGCGGCCGCGCAGCCCGTCTCCACCAGGACGCCCGCCATCGCGCTGGTGGACGGCGCGGACGCCGCCCAGTGGCGGGATTGGTCGAAGAGCCTCGGCTGGCAGGTGATTGCGCCCGCCGGGGACGCCGCCAACGCCAATATCGATCTGCGCGTTCAGGCCCTGGCCTCCGCGGTGGAGACTGCCATCCGCGACGCCGGCGTCGATCCCGCGCGCGTCTACCTCGCCGGCCGCGGCAGCGCGGCGGCCGCGGTATTCTATACCATCTCCCGCGTTCCCGATCTGTGGGCCGCCGGCATCGCCCTGGGCGGCTCGCCCAAGCCGGCCGCCGACACCAACCGCGTGTTCACCGCCAATTTCACCCATGCGCCCGTGCTGTGGCTCGGCGGGCCCGGCGACCAGGCCCTCGCGGATAAGCTGAAATCCGCGGGGCTCAACCTGGAATGGCGCTCGGCGGCCGGCATTACCAATGCGGACGTCTTCGCATGGTTGGCCGGACACCAGCGCGAGGAGTTCCCCGATTCCATCGATTGCGAAACCAACTCGCCCGCGTTCGCGCGCTGCTATTGGGTCCGCATGACCAAGTTCGATGCCAGCGAGCGCAACGACGTGCTCCCCTCGACGCGCGTGCCGGGCGGCTCCGGCGCCATGCTCGACCTGGGGGCCTTCAGTTACAACCCCGGCGATCCCGGCCCCGGCGTGCTGGTTTCGCATCTTCCCGAAAAGTACAGCGGCCCGCTCAAGATGGGAGACCGCATCGTGGCGCTGGACGGCAAGCCCATCCAAGACGCCCTTCAGTTCGCCGAAACCATGGACAAGATCGTGGAGGAGAAGCCCGTGGTGGCGCTAGTCCAGCGCGGCAAGGAGCGCATCCGCGTGGAAACCCGCATCGTTCTTCCGAAGCGCGATTCGGCGGTCACCGCGCGCGTGCAGGCGCAGTATTCGCCCACCGACAAGGAAATCCAGATTATCAGCCGCACCGTGACGGAAATGCGCGTGACGATCCCGCCGCCCTGGACGCCCGCCACCCTTTACTGGAACGGGCTCTCGCTCCAGGACCTGAAAACGCCCGGCTGCTATGCGCTAACGATCGAGAAGGAACTGCTGCGCGCCTCGCCATGCGAAAACTGACGCATCGGGAAGTGGCGCGCCGGCTGATTCGCGCGCCCAAGAGCGAGCCGCGGGAGGCGGCCATCCGCAAGGCGGTGCGGCAGATCCCGCGCGGCAAGGTGGCCACTTACGGCCAGGTGGCGGCCGCTGCCGGGTACCCTCTGTTTCACCGGCAGGTGGCGCAGTTACTGCGCAAGGCGGGGAACTCATTGCCGTGGCAGCGCGTGGTAGGCGCCGGCGGCGCCATCAAGCTGAAGTACGAAGCCGGCCTGGAACAGCGCACCCGGCTCGAGCTCGAGGGCGTGCGCTTTCGTGGCCGCCGCGTGGACATGGCGGAGCACCAGCACCGGTTCCGGGCGTGGGAGTTCGACTGAGATTTGAGGAGGCTGGCGCGAAAACCTGTAAGTCCAATCCTTCCAATGCGCGCATAAATGCTGCATCCAAGTTCACCTTCGCACAATCCAATCCGGTGTGAGCGCCAAAACGAAAGTTAGCCGTTCCTGAAAGGATTCACGAGCCGATGTGGCTGCGGCAGGTTGGCGTTCAGAAATCAGGTAGGGGAGTGAAGACAATGAAAAAGGTATTGGGATGTTTGTCAATGGCGGCGCTGGCGGTTTTGCTGGCTGCTCCCGTGTCGGCTCAGACTCTTTGGCTGAAGGTCAGCGTGCCATTCGACTTCGTCGTCGGCGGGCACACTCTGCCCGCAGGCGATTACGTGGTCAGCAACGTTACCGATTTAGGGGTTTTGGAGCTTCGGAACGTGTCCAGTGGGGCCACGCCCACCATCATCGGGTCGGACCCTGGGAGTCTGGGGGCTCGTGGCGAAGCGTCTCTCACGTTCCGTCGTTACGGGGGCGACTACTTCCTCGCCAAGATTTGGGACGGCTACACGGATCAAGGCCGCTCGATCCGGATGTCCCGCACCGAACAGGAAAGAGCCGCGAGGGCGTCGCTCAGTAAGCCCGAGGTGGTGGTGGTTCTGGCCCGCCGCTAACCTCCCGCTTCGTTCGTGACCGATTTTGGCGGCCTCAGGCGCACTGCCTGAGGCCGCTTCGCATTTCGTGCATACTGGCCCGCCAGCAGCATCCGGGCTGAGAAATCGCAGACTTGCCGCCCGCCATTTCGAGCGACCTGGCGACACCAAGCGAGGCGCGCGTTTCCCTCACGACCCAGCCCCCCCGATGTAGACCGATTGCGCTAACCTGAAGACGTAGGGCTGAAATTATGACGGTCACGCTCAATCTGCCGCCGGAAAAGGAGGCTGCCTTCAAGGCCCAGGCGCAGGCCCGCGGCTTGAGTCTTGAGCAGTGGATGCTGGAGGTTGCCGACCAGCAAGTGCAGCCCGTTTCCATTGCGCACTTGCAGAAGACCAATCCCCAGGAGTGGGCTCGGCATTTCGATGCCTGGGTCAACAGCCATGACCCTAATATCCCGGTCCTCTCCGACGAAGACATGAGCCGGGAGAGCATCTACCCGGACCTGATTTAGCCGCGTGCTCATCGACACCAGCACATTGCTTCGGACCTTGCAGCCGTCGCATCCGCAGCGCGAAACGGCCCGCGTCGCGATCAAAGCCCTGACCGCGCGGGGCCGCGACCTTCACATCGTTCCTCAAAACCTGGTCGAGCTGTGGGCTGTGGCGACACGGCCGGTTGCCCAAAACGGTTTGGGGTTGTCCGCTACGGAGGCGGCGGCCGAACTGATGCACCTCAAGAGCATGTTTCCTCTGTTGCCCGATACGCCGGCAATCTATCCGGTTTGGGAGAGCCTGGTCATTCAATATCGGGTTTCCGGGAAGGCCGCTCACGATGCCCGCCTGGTCGCCGCCATGCACGTACATGGCCTCACCACCATTCTCACCTTCGACAGGACCGGATTCTCCCGCTACGCCGGCATCGAGGTTCTGCATCCCGCCGACGCCGCCGCTTGAGCGGACCGTGCATTTCCCCTGAGGCGCGGGCGAAAACGATCCGCGCGGTAAATACCTCCGCATCACCTCGACCGAGACTGAAGTTCCTGGCCCGTCAGCAGCATCCGTGTAGCGCGCATAAATTCTGCATCCAAGTTTACCTTCGGATAATCCAATCGGGTGTGAGCGCCAAAACGAAAGTTCGCCGTTCCTGAAAGGATTCACGAGCCGATGTGGCTGCGGCAGGCGGGCGTTCAGAAATCAGGAAGGGGAGTAAAGACAATGAAGAGGGTATTGGGATGTTTGGCAATGGCGGCGATGGCGGTTGTGCTGGCGCCTCCCGTGTCGGCTCAGATTCTTACGCTGAAGGCCAGCGTGCCGTTCGACTTCGTCGTCGGCGGGCACACCCTGCCCGCGGGCGACTACGTGGTCAGCAACGTTACCGAGTCAGGGGTTTTGGAGGTTCGGAACGTGTCCAATGGGGCCACGCCCATCGTCATCACGTCCAGTGTGCCCGGGCGTCTGGCGGTTCCTGGCGAAGCGTCTCTCACGTTCCATCGTTACGGGGGCGACTATTTCCTCGCTGAGATTTGGGACGGCTACACGGGCCAAGGCCGCTCGATCTGGATGTCCCGCACCGAACGGGAAAGAGCCAACAGGGCGTCGCTCAGTAAGCCCGAGGTGGTGATGGTTCTGGCCCGCCGCTAACCTCCCACTTCGTTTGTAACCGATTTTGGCGGCCTTAGGCGCAGTGCCCGAGGCCGCTGCGCATTTCCTGCATACTGGCCTACCGGCAGCATCCTCCCTGAAAGGCGGTCGCCGGGTTTTCAGCGCATGTAGAAGAGGCTGAGGCGCGGGAGGCCCGCTTTTTCCAGCAGGCTGCGCTCCAGGTATTGCTTTTCCAGCATGGCCAACTGGTCCGCCGTCATCTTGCCGCGATAGGGGCGCAACTGGCGGTCCATCTCGCGGCGCGCGGCCAGCAGGTCCTCTTCACTCTGGCGCGTGCGCGCGATGGCGATCATCTTCTCCTCGAGAACCGTCAGGCGCTGCTCCAGCGCTTCCAGGTCGGTGTAGTGCTGCTCCGCCTCATCGGCGAGGCGCTCCAGCGCGTCGGCGATCTCCGAATAACCCGCGGCGCTGCGAACCGTGTCCGAATTCTCGCCCAGGTACATGCGCAGCGCGTCCTCGTCAAACGGCGGCGCGACCTCGCGGCGCGCTCTGGGCTGTGCGGTTCCGGCCATGATCTGCGCTTCGGTGAGCACCGCCTGCGCGCAGAAGGCCAGCGAGTTCACCATTTGGGTCTTCACCTTGCGGCCGCGCCATTTCTCGAAGGCCGCATCGATGCCGCGCATCACGGCTTCCAGCGGCACTCCGGCGTTCTTCCAGGTCTCGATGAGCGCCCAATCGAGTGGCGAAAGCAGAAACAGGCCCGTGCCGCGCGCGCGCTGAAAATGCTCCTCGATTTCCGTGAAGTAGTTGAAGTAATTGTAAACCCAGTCTTCGTCGCTCACTGTCGGTGGTTCCGCTCCCAGATCATTTGCAGGCCCTCCAGCGTGAGGTGCTCGTCGACCGTCTTGAGGTAGCGCGAGCCGGCGACGATCAGGCGCGCCTGGCCGCCGGTCGCCACCGTTTTGGTGTCCGGCCCCATCTTTTCGATGATGCGCTCGAGGATTCCATCGATCATCCCGATGGCGCCGTAGTACAGGCCGGACCGCATGCTGGCCACGGTGTTGGTGCCCACGACACTCTTGGGCGGGCGGAAATCGACCAGCGGCAGGCGCGCGGTCTTGCTGAACAGCGCGTCGATTGAAATGCCAATGCCGATGGCGATGGCGCCGCCGAGATACTCGGCGTCTTTCGAAATCACGTCGAAGTTGATGGTGGTGCCGAGATCCACCACCACGCACGGGCCGCCGTACTTGTAGAAACCGGCGACGCCGTTGACCAGGCGGTCGGCGCCGACTTCATAAGGGTTGTCGTAGCGGATGGTCAGACCGGTATCGGTGCGCGGCCCCACGAACATGGCTTGCGTGTGAAAGTAGCGCTCGGCCATGAAAGCCAGGGTCGAGTCGATGGGCGGCACCACGCTCGATATGATCATGCCGTCGACGCTTTCGATGTCCAGTCCCGCCGGTCCGAACAGGTTGTGCAGCAGGATGCCCCATTCGTCGGCGGTCTGCTCCTGCACGGTGCGCAGCCGCCACTGGCAGACCAGCTTGCGGCCGTCGAAAGCTCCGATGGTGATATTGCTATTGCCTGCGTCAAGAGCCAGCAGCACGTACGCCTCCTGCAACAATCAGGGTATCCGTTCCGTCGTCTTTACGCACGATCAGGAAGCCCGCAGGGTCCAACCCCGCCGTAGTTCCCTCGATGGTGCCCTCCGGCTGCTCGACCGTCACGCGCCGGCCGGCGGCATAGCTCGAAGCGCGCGCGAACCGCCGCAGAATCGTGTCCCCATCCATTTCCACGAACGTATCTATGGCCGGCAACAGGGCGAGAAGGATGCCCGTGGCGCAGGCTGGGGCGCCTGTCTCAAGCCGCAGGGACGTGGCTTCGGACGCTAGTTCCGGAGGAAACGACGCGTGGTTCACGTTGATGCCGATGCCGCCGATAGCGTTCCCGTCCGCCAACTGCACCAGGATACCGGCGACCTTCTTCCCCCCGAGCATCACGTCGTTGGGCCAGCGCAGATCGCACGCCAGGCCGGTGGCGCGCGCAATGGCGTCCGCCGTGGCCAAGCCGAGCGCCAGCGTGAGGGCCGGCTTCGGTTCGAGCACCACGGAACAGTAGATGCCGCTGCCCGCCTCGGAGTGCCACGAGCGCCCGTGGCGGCCCTGGCCCGCGGTCTGCTCTTCCGCCAGCACTACCGTGCCGGGTTCGCACCCGGCCGCCGCGCGCATGGTGGAATCGACGGTCGCGTAATAGAGAATGCTGCGGCCCGGCAGCTCCCGGCGGATGCGGTCGATATCCAGCGTGCTCATCCCACCTCCATCCGGAAGTCCCGGTGCGCCGTCATGACGCGGCGTCGATCTTGGACAACTGCGTTTCGTAATCCGCCAGCTTGTGGCGGATGCTCTCAATCACGCGCGGCGGCGCCTTGCTGAGGAAGGTTTCATCGCTCAACTGGCGCTTCGAGTTGGCAATATTCCTGGCGAGCTGCTCGCGCTCCTTGGCGAGACGTTTGCGCTGCGCGTCCTCCTGAGACTTGGGCACGTGAAGCACCAGGTCGAATTCGGCGGTGGAACGCATGGCCGCAGCCTTGGGAGCGGCTTCCGCTTCGAATTCCAGCTTCACGTTGGCGAGCTTCTGGATCGCCCCCGCGTGGCGCTGCGCCACCTTCAGAGCGGAGCTGCGCGAGTACAGCATGCCTTCGAGCTGCTGCTTGGGATCGAGCTTGCTCTCGGTGCGTAAGGTGCGGGCCATGGTGACGACTTCCTGAAGGATTCCGATCTCGCGCTCGGCTTTGAAATCGGTGGTGTCCGCGCTGTACCGAGGATACGAGGCGAGCGCAATCGAGGCCGGCCGGATGGTCCGATCCGTGGCCAAACGCTGCCACAGCTCTTCGGTAAGGAACGGCATGGCCGGATGCAGCAGCCGCAAAGCCGTCTCGAACGCCGCCAGCGTGTTGCGCCAGCCAGCGGTCAGGCCGGAGTTCTCCTGGAAGCGAGGCTTCTTCAGCTCCAGGTACCAGTCGCAGAACTCGTGCCAGAAGAAGTGCCACAGCACCTGTGCGGCCTCATGGTAGCGGTACTGCTCGATAGCGCGGCCGGCCTGCTCGCCGCAACTGTTCAGGCGGCTGAAGATCCAACGGTCTTCGACGGGCACTTCCAGGGTGTCGGCGTCCGCCAGCGGCCGGAACCGCTCGAGGTTCTCGGGGACCCAGGGCTGGACGCCGGAACGCTCCATGTTGAGAAACAGAAACCGCGCCGCGTTCCAGATCTTGTTGGCGAAGGCGCGCGAGCTTTCCATGCGTTCCTCGGTGAGGACGATGTCGCTGCCGGGCGAGGCGCCCTGGAGCAGGGCCATGCGCACCGCGTCGGTGCCGTACTGCTCCGTGATCAGCAGCGGGTCGACGGTGTTGCCACGCGTCTTGGACATCTTCTGCCGTTCGGCGTCGCGCACCAGCCCGTGTATGTAGACCTGCCGGAAGGGCACGTCGCCCATGAATTCGATTCCCATCATGATCATGCGGGCGACCCAGAAGAACAGGATGTCGAAACCGGTGATCAACAGCGAAGTGGGGTAGAACGTGGTGAGATCGTCAGTCTGATCGGGCCAGCCAAGCGTGGAAAACGGCCAAAGCGCGGAGCTGAACCAGGTGTCCAGAACGTCGGGGTCCTGAGCCAGGTTGGATGAGCCGCAGCGCGGGCACGCGGCGGGCGTCTCGCGCGCCACCACGATCTCATGACACTCCTGGCAGTGCCACGCGGGAATGCGATGGCCCCACCAGAGCTGGCGCGAGATGCACCAGTCGTGGATGTTGTTCATCCACTCGTAGTAGGTCTTGGTCCAGTTGGCCGGGATGAATTCAATGCGGCCGGATTCCACCGCGTCGATGGCTTTTTCGGCCAGCGGCTTGGTCTTCACGAACCACTGGGTGGAGACCAGCGGCTCCACTACCGTCTTGCAGCGGCAGCACTGGCCCAGGCTGAGCCGGTAGTTCTCGATGGTCACCAGCAGGCCCTGCGATTGGAGATCGGCCACCACCCGTTTGCGGGCCGCGAAGCGGTCGAGGCCGGCGTAAGGCCCGGCTGCGGCGGTCATGCGGCCGTGTTCGTCGATCACCTGCACCTTCGGCAGGTTGTGACGGCGCCCGGCTTCAAAGTCGTTGGGGTCGTGCGCCGGCGTAACCTTCACCACGCCGGTGCCGAATTCGGGATCGGCGAGATCGTCGAGAATGACGGGGATCTCGCGGTCCATGAGCGGAAGTTGCACGGTCTTGCCGTGGAGATCGAGATAGCGATCGTCTTTGGGGTTGACGGCGACAGCGGTATCGCCGAGCATGGTTTCGGGCCGCGTGGTGGCGACCGTCACCCAGCGGCCTGGCATGCCGTTCACCGGGTAGCGGACGTGCCACAGGTGTCCCTGCACGTCGGAGTGGGCCACTTCCAGATCGGAGATGGCAGTGTGGCAGCGCGGGCACCAGTTGACCATGTACTCGCCGCGGTAGACCAGGCCCTTTTCGAAAAGCCGCACGAAGACTTCGCGCACCGCGCGCGAGAGGCCGGGGTCCAGGGTGAAGCGCTCGCGGCTCCAATCGCAGCTCGCGCCGAGCCGGATCATCTGGCGCTTGATGGTGTCGCCGTACTGCGCCTTCCACTCCCACACGCGCTGCTCGAACTTTTCGCGGCCCAGCTCGCGGCGGTCGAGACCCTCTTCCGCCAGCTTGCGCTCGACCACCATCTGGGTGGCGATGCCGGCGTGGTCGCAGCCGGGGAGCCAGAGGGTGTTGTCGCCGGTCATGCGGCGCCAGCGAATGGTGACATCGATCTCGGTGTGTTCGAGCATGTGGCCGATGTGCAACGACCCGGTTACGTTGGGCGGTGGGATGGCGAGCGAGAATACGCGGTCGCCGGCCTTGTTCGAGGCGCGGAAGATGCCCGAGTCGATCCACCACTGCGCCCAATGCGGTTCGAACCGCTGCGGCTCGTACACTTTCTCGATTTGCATGGGGAGAATTCCAATATAGCAGGGGGGCGCGCAGACTTGCTCACAGAGCCGCGACCGGGGTACCCTCTGGGCCGGGAGCGGAACGTATTTGAAATGATCTAAGAGGGTGTGATCGATTGCGCGTCCAGGCCCGGGACCACAATAGCAAGGTGCCCCGGCCTGGACGAAACAACCCCTGGTGCAGGCCACCCCGCTACGAGAGCGGGCTCCAACTTAACCCAGCACTTTCCAAAGAAGAAACAGCATCCCGGCAGCAAATCCGGCGCCGGCTTGATACTCTTGGTTCCTTAGATAAAGGGCTGCCCGAAAAGGATTCGGGTTTTTCGTAGGGGCCGGTGTGAGACGCGGCCAGAGAGCAGGTACCCGCTCGGCATAGGGGCCGTACTCCGGAAACAGCTTCCGCAGGTGCTGTTCTTCCAGTTGGATCACGGGCAGATAAACCAGCACAAACACGGCCGCGAAGAGCATGCCGAGGCCCACACTGCGCGAGGCAATCACCAACCCGGCGGCCACCAGCAGGGTGCCCAGATAAAGCGGGTTGCGCGTGTAAGCGTAAGGCCCGCCGGTGGCCAGTTGTTGGTTCTTGGCGAGACAGCCGGCGGCCCAGGCCCGCAGCGCCAGTCCCAGAAGCCCGAACGGCAGGCCCAGGGCGAGCGAATGGGATGTGGGGCGAGAAAACCAGGCGAACACCGCCACCAGCACGAAGCCACCGGGAACGCGCAGCCTGGCCACGGCATCGGCATAGCGCTTGGGAAACAGCGGCATCAGACCAGGCATCCGGCGGGGCGGCGCCGCTCGCCCAGCATGGACCGGAGGGCCTCGAAAACCTGCTCCGGCGAGATCCTTCTCATGCTGGCGTCGATGGCGGCGCCGCGCTTGTAAGTGGTGACCGCGGCGGGACTGCGGAGCACCCGCAGCGAATCGCCGCAAGGGCCGTTGCGCGCGGGGTCGGTAGGGCCGTAGATGGCCACGCCGGGCTTTCCGAGCGCGGCGGCCAGGTGCAGGGGGCCGCTATCGATGCCCACCACGGCGGCGGCGCGCCGCGTAGCGTGGATCAAGCCGGGCAGGCCGGAGCAGTGCTCGAGCCCGGAGCCGGGCGGACCATCGAGCACCAGCCGGACGCCCAGTTCGCGGCCGAGCAGCGCGGCCAGGGCCTGGTAGTGTTCCATGGGCCACTGCTTGGCGCGCCAGCCCGCCAGCGGCGAAGCCAGCACGAAATCGCCCGCCGGCAGATCGCCTTCCGGCCGGCCGGCCGGCAGCGGGAACGTTCGCAACAGATTGGCGGCGCCCGCCGCGGCCGCCAGGTCGAGATTCTTTTCCACCACGTGCGCGGCCCGGCTGAGCGTCTTGTTGGAGTAGAAAAGCGCGGCGGCGCGCTCGCGGACCTGGGTGTGGTGGAAGCCGAAGATGCGATCCGGGCGCGCCGCGGAGGCCGCCACCGCGGACTTGATCAGCCCCTGAAAATCCACCGCGAAATCGTAGCGCTCCGCGCGCAGGCCGCGCCAGCTTTCCAGCAGGCCCGCGGGCGTATCGCGGCGCAGCAGCACCACGCGGTCGATAAAAGGGTTGTCCTCCAGCAGGGGCGCCCACTTCGCCTCCACCATCCAGGTGAGACGCGAGCCCGAATAGCTGTGCTTGAGTGAGGCGGCGGCGGGCAACGTATGAATGATGTCGCCCATGGCGCCGAGCCGCACCACCAGGATGCGGCTGCTAGCTGGTTTGGCAGCGGTGAACATGCTCCCTCAACTGCCGGGCCCAGAGGGCATTCCGGCGCGCATGCTCCGCTTCCAGGCGTGCCACCTCCGCGGGCTTGAGGGACTCGGTGAGCCTCTCCACATCGCCATCATCGGCAGTCACCACGTAGTCTACCACGCGCAGTGCGGCCACCAACTCGGCGCGGGCGCGTTGCGACAGCAACTCGCCCGCGAGGGGCAGCACGGCCACCACCAGCGTCTGCCCGCCCGTGCGATCGCGAATCTTCTGAAGCTTGCGGGCGTCTTCGGCGCGCAGAACGTCGAAGTACCCGGTCGCCATTACCACCGGCGGCCGGAGTTCGAGCGCGCCGGCGAGTGTCAGGATTTTGCTTCGTGTGTCCATAGTTCGAGCGCGGCGGCGGCCACCCGGTCGGCCGTGATGCGCGTCATGCAACGGTGATCGATGGGGCAGTCCCGTAGAAGGCAGGGGCTGCATTCGGCATGCTCGCGAACCACTCGCGCCAGCGGGCCCGTGGGGCCGGTGGTGGCGTCGTCGGTGGCGCCGAAAACGGCGACGGTGGGCACGGCCAGGGCCGAGGCCACGTGCATGGCGCCGGAATCGTTGGTCAGAAACAGGCGGCAGGCGGCCGCCAGGTCAATGAATTCGCAGAGCGTGGTTTCGCCGGCGAGATTGCGGGCTTCCGTGCCGCCACCGCGAAGCTCCGCCGCCACTTGCTCGCAAAGATCGCGCTCGGATGCGGAGCCGAACACCAGCACCGCGCCCTGTGCCGGCGCCAGTTTCCGCGCCGCCTCCACGAACCGCTCGGGCGGCCAGCGCTTGGCGTTGCCATAGGCCGCGCCCGGGCTGATTCCGATCACCGGCCCGGCGATGCCCATCGCGGCCACGCGGCGGGCGCCGGATTCGCGCGCGGCTTCGATGCCCTCCAGCCGAATGGCCTCCGTGCGGGGAAAGCGCTCCATCATGCCGGCTCGCCGCAGCAGTTCCAGGTAGTAGAAGCGCTCGTGGCGCGGAATGTCGCCCGGCTCGGGGACGGGAATAGCGCGCGTGAGCAGCAGGCCGCGGCCGTCGCGGCTGTAGCCGATGCGCTCGGGGATGCCGGCCAGCCACGCGATCAGCGCGGCGTCGAAGGCGTTTTGCAGCAGGATCGCGCCGTCGAATCGTTCCTGGCGGAGCGCCGCCACCAAGCCCTTCCGCTCGGCGTAGGGGATGATCCGGTCGATCGAGGTCTCGCGCGCGTACAGATCGGCCACCCAGGGACGCGCCGCGATGGCGATGTAGGCGCGCGGAAAAACCTGCCGCATGGCCCGAATGGCGGGCAGCGACATCACGGCGTCACCCAGCCAGTTGGTGGCGCGCACCAGCACCTTCGACATGGAGGACGGGTTGAACGGCACTGCTTTTTCAGGATAGCTTATGCCACTCTGAAGGAATGGGGTTTCGGTTGGTGGTCAATTACCGGCCGCGGGGCGATCAGGAAACCGCCATCGCCGAGTTGACGCGCGGAATCCGCGAAGGAGAGCAGCACCAGGTGCTCCTCGGCGTCACCGGGTCCGGAAAAACCTTCACCATGGCCAAGGTGATGGAGGCCGTGGGGCGGCCGGCCCTGGTCCTGGCGCACAACAAGACGCTGGCGGCGCAGCTCTATCATGAGTTCAAGTCGTTCTTCCCCGATAACGCCGTCGAGTATTTCGTCAGCTACTACGATTACTACCAGCCGGAAGCCTACATCCCCGCGAGCGACGTCTACATCGAAAAGGAAGCCACCATCAACGATGAGCTGGACAAGCTGCGGCTCTCCGCCACCAAGTCTCTGTTCGAGCGGCGCGACTGCGTGATTGTGGCGAGCGTGAGCTGCATCTACGGCCTCGGCTCGCCCGAGGCCTACTACGGCATGCTGCTGATGCTCGAGAAAGGGCGGAAGATTTCGCGCAACCAGATCGTTTCCAAGCTGGTCGAGATCCTCTACGAGAGGAACGACCTCGATTTTCGGCGCGGCACGTTCCGCGTGCGCGGCGACGTCATCGAGGTCTATCCCACCTACGACGATTACGCGTATCGCATCGAGCTGTGGGGCGACGAAGTCGAGAGCCTGGCGCAGATCGACCCCCTCCTGGGGCAGGTGAAGCAGACCTATCAGCGGCTGCCAATCTATCCCAAGACGCACTACGTGATGTCGGAGGAAACCAAGCTCAACGCCATGGACAGCATCCGGACGGAGCTGGAGTGGTGGCGCCAGGAGCTGGAGAAGCAGGGGAAGCCCATCGAGGCGCAGCGGCTGTACCAGCGCACCATGTTCGACCTGGAAATGATGAAAGAGATCGGTTACTGCCACGGCATCGAGAACTACTCGCGCCATTTTTCGGGGCGGCTGCCGGGCGAGGCGCCGCCCACCCTGCTGGATTACCTGCCGCACGATTCGCTGATGTTCCTCGATGAAAGCCACCAGACCGTTCCGCAATTGCACGGGATGTACCACGGCGACCGGTCGCGAAAGGAAACGTTGGTGGCGCACGGATTCCGGCTGCCGAGCGCGCTGGACAACCGTCCGCTGACGTTCGAGGAGTTCGAGCACCGCGTCAATCAATTGATCTACGTTTCGGCCACGCCGGGGCCGTATGAGCTGACGAAAACGGCGGGCGTGGTGGTCGAGCAGATCATCCGGCCCACCGGGCTGGTGGATCCGAGCGTCGAGATCCGCCCGGTCAAGGGCCAGGTGGACGACTTGCTAGGCCAGATCCGCCAGCGCGTGGACGCCGGCCAGCGCGTGCTGGTGACCACCCTCACCAAGCGCATGGCGGAGGACCTGGCGGAGTATTACTCCGAGGTCGGCGTGCGCTGCCGGTACCTCCATTCGGAAGTGGACACGCTGGAGCGCATCCGGATTCTGCGCGACCTGCGGCGCGGCGAATTCGACGTGCTGATTGGGATCAACCTGCTGCGCGAGGGTCTGGATCTGCCGGAGGTCTCGCTGGTGGCCATTCTGGATGCCGACAAGGAAGGTTTTCTGCGCTCGGCCGGCTCGCTGATTCAGACCATCGGACGCGCGGCGCGGCACGTGGAAGGACATGCGATTTTATACGCGGATGTGATGACAGATAGCATGCGAAAAGCGCTGGGCGAGACCGACCGGCGGCGGCGGGCGCAAGTGGAATACAACGAGCGGAACGGCATTGTGCCGCAATCGATCATAAAGCCGATCGACATGAGCCTGGTGGCCGTGGCGGAAGGCGATTACGTGACCGTGCCGCTGGAGGAGGACGAAGAAGTCGAAAATCTGACGCCGGAGCAGCTCGAAAAGTTCATCGGGGAGATGGAAGAACGGATGCGTGAAGCCGCCCGCAAGTTCGAGTTCGAGAAGGCCGCGCAACTGCGCGACCGGGTGAAGGCGTTGAAAGGTGTGAGATGAAGTCGGCCGGTGGCAAGATCGAGCCGCTCATTCGCCGATATGGCGGATGACAGCCATCGCCGTGTCGTACAGATCCTTCGAAATGTTCGATATCTCCTGCAAACTCTGCTGCTGCCTCTGCATCATGTTTTGCAGGTTGACATTCGCCAATTGCGCGTCATCCCCTGCCGCGTCCAATGATTGCTCGAGGGCGTCGGTCAGCGCCAGGAACTGCAAGATGGATCTGGCCGCTTCGACCTCCCTGCCCCCTGGCAGCGAGTTCTGAGGGAGCCTCTGTCGGATCGCCGCGTTCAGCAACGTCTCTTCCAAAAGTCCGAAGGGCCGCGCCCGCACAATTTGGTCTGCCTGCCGCCTCACCCAGGATCGCATCGAAACAGACAACTGGGCGAGCAACCGATTCCGCAAAAACGCGGTCTGAACAGGAATTGTGGTACGCATGACGGCTCCTTTCTGAGCGGCCTTCTCATCTACTAAGCCTCGCATAATACAGTGGCGTATTTGCGAGACGTGGGGCGGGCTTTTCAGCCCGCGGGCCGGATTTCGATCCGGCCCGGCACCGGCCGGAAGGCCTGAGCTAAAGGCCCGCTATACTTGAGATAGCGCGCCCGGTGGACCATCGCGGCGTCTGTTCTCCGGAAGTCCGGTTCGTCAATGACTGCCAACCTCGCAACGGCCACCCGCCAGGATCTCCTGAAGCGTGCGCTGTTTTGCGGCCATTTGCTCACCTTGAACAACCCTCGGTACATGCGAACCCTGGACGCCATCGTCGGGACGCTGCTGGCGGAGGACTGCGAGCCGCAAGACCTCACCGTCGCGTCGCTGGGTTTGGAGCATCGCCGGAGCGGAGCACAGATCATCGTGCGCCAGCCGGGCGTCGCGGCCGGCATCCAGGAAGCCGAGCGGCTCGTGCGTCTGGCAGGCGCCGCGGCGATTCGCTTGAAGGACGATGGCGATCCACTGACGCCCGGCGACGCGCTTCTGGAAATGCACGGGCACTCCGGTACGCTGCTGTCGCTCGAGCGCGTCTGCCTGAATCTTCTGCAACGCATGTGTGGGATCGCCGCGGCCACGCGGCGCTGGCAGGAATTGGCGCAGCGGCACTCCCGCTCGGCGCGCCTTGTGGCCACGCGCAAGACTCCCTGGGGATTGCTCGACAAGCGTGCCGTTCATTGCGGCGGCGGCGGCACTCACCGGCTCAGCCTGGGCGACGCCATCCTGATCAAGAATAATCACTTGGCCCTGCTGGGTGGGAGTGAAGCGGAAGCGGTTCCGGCTGCGCTCGAAACCGCTTGGCGCCGCCGTGGTATAGCCGCCTTCGTGGAAGTGGAAGTGCGCGGCTTGCAAGCCGCGCGCGTGGCGGCCCGGACCTTCCAGCGTCTGCAATCGTCCGATCTCGACTCGCCGCCCTGCCTGATCCTGCTCGATAACATGACGCCCGGCGAGATCGCCAGGATCGTGGGCGCGCTGCAGGCCGAATCGCTCTGGGATAAGGTGCTGATCGAAGCCAGTGGGCGGATCTCTGAAGATACCATCGGCGCTTATGCCGCCAGCGGCGTGGACGCAATTTCCGCCGGGGCGTTGACGCATTCCATCGAAGCGCTGGATCTGCGCCAGGAATTGATTCCCGCCAAAGACAATTTCAACAGAGGATGAAGTCTTGATCTCCCAACTGTCTTTCGAGGAACGTTACACACTGCCACGGATCGAGTCCGTTTCCGACACCCCGTCCGAAATCCTCTGTAAGCAAAACCGCGTCCGCCAGGCTCTCAAGAAACGCAACGCCGTTCTGCTGGCGCACAATTACCAGCGCGATGAAGTCCAGGAAGTTGCCGATTTCGTGGGCGATTCTCTGGGACTCAGCCAGCGGGCTGCTCGAACCGACGCTCGGGTGATCGTCTTCTGCGGTGTGCATTTCATGGCCGAGACAGCGGCGATCCTCTGCCCGCGGAAGACCGTGTTGTTGCCGGACCTGCGCGCCGGCTGTTCCTTGGCTGCATCGGTGACCGTGGAGGAACTGCGGGAGTGGAAGAGCCGTTATCCCCTCGCGGTGGTGGTTTCCTACGTCAACACCTCGGCCGCCGTGAAAGCCGAGAGCGACTACTGCTGCACGTCGGCCAATGCCGCCAAGGTGGTGAGCGCGATCCCCGAAGACCGGCCAGTGCTATTCTTGCCCGACAAGTTTCTGGCAGCGTTCGTGGGCTTGCAGACTGGACGCAAAAACCTGATAGCCTATCCGGGATATTGCCACGTCCACCGGACCATCCGGTCGGAGCAAGTCCAGAAGATGCTGGAGGCGCGTCCCCAAATGGAGCTGCTGATCCATCCGGAGTGTGGCTGCGTCAGCTCATGTATGACCAAGGCGCTCGACGGCACGCTGCCAGGGCAGCGGACGTTTTTCCTCTCCACCGAAGGCATGTTGCGGCATGTCGATAAGTCGGGGTCCGGGGAATTCGCGGTGGCCACGGAAATAGGCATGCTGCACCGCTTGCGCGCGCGCCATCCCGAGCGCGAATTCCATCCCGTGAATCCGGAAGCGGTCTGCGCGTTCATGAAGACCATCACCCTCGACAAGGTGTTGGCGTCGCTGGAAACACTTTCACCGGAAGTGCGCGTGCCGGAGGATATTGCGCGCAAGGCGCGGCGTGCGGTGAACCGCATGCTGGAGCTGGTTTGACGGTATTACCTGACCACCGGCAGCACCACCGCGCTCGGGGATTTCGCCGCGTGGTAGATTCGCTGGGTCGCTTTCACGTAGTCGGCGGCGTGGGCCTCGAAAATGTTGGGAACGTACTTTTGGGGGTTGCGGTCGTAGACCGGGAACCAGGTGCTCTGCACCTGCACCATGATGCGATGTCCCTTCAGGAAGGCGTGCGCGTTGCTGTGGAGGTCGATGGTGTACTTCAACACCTTCTTGGCAGGCACGGGTTTGGGGTGCTGGAAGCTGTCGCGGAAGCGCGCGCGGAGAATCTCGTCGGCGATGATCAACTGGAAGCCGCCCATGTGTGTGCGGGTTTGTTGGTCGTCGGGTGCGTCCTCGGGATAGACATCGATCAGTTTGACGGCCCAGTCGCTGTCGGTGCCGGAGGTGGAGGCGAAGAGCTCCGCGGTGATGTCGCCGGCGATGTGAATCGGCGCGGCGAGGGGCTCGGTTTCGAAGGAGACGACGTCGGGGCGATGGTCCACGAAGCGCTGATCCTGCACCAACCAGACGGGCCAGTCCGGGCCGGGATAAGTCGGCGCCACGGGACGCGGACGATAAGGCACGGGGTTGGCGGGATCGCTGGTGTACTCGTCGAACGCGGCGTCGGAGGTTGGAGCGTCGAAAGACAAGCGGCGGCCCTCGCGTAGGTAGAGGCGGCGGGTTTCGATGCCGCGCTTGGCCGGCCAGGCGTCGTATTGCTTCCATTCATTGGCGCCGGTTTCGAAGACGGTCGCTTCGGAAAGATGCAGCCCGCCCTGGCCGCGCAGCCAATAGTCGAACCAGGGTTGAAAGATATGGTCGCGGTAATATTGCCCGGTGTCGGAACCAAAGTCGATGGCGCCGAGGCGGCGGCCGGCCCCGTTCCAGCCGCCGTGGTTCCACGGCCCCGCGACGAAATAATTGCGATGCTCCGTGTCGTGCGGTTCGAGCCCCGCGTAGATGGCCTGCGGACCGTAAAAGTCTTCCTGATCCCACCAGCCGGCCACGTGTATGATCGGCAGCTTGACGGCGTTTAGATAGGGAGCGAAGGCCAGGCGCTGCCAGAAGGCGTCGTAGTTGGGGTGATGCGTGAAATCCTCCCAGGTGGGGAGCTTGCCGTGGAAATGCTTCTCGTCGGCGTTGGAGAGCGGGCCCAGGCCGAGATACCAGTCATAGGTGTCGCCGCGGTCGAACTGGAAATGATAGTTTTCTTCGGCCGTGGTCTCGAGCAGCGCGGCGTACTCGAAACCGTAGCTCAGACGGAAAGCGCCGTTGTGGTGGAAGTCGTCACCCAGAAACTGGTCGGCGGGGGAGGCCTGCTCGATGGCGGCCTTCAGAGCGGGATGGGGATCGAGCGCGGCCATGACGGTGGTCCATCCATCGTAAGAAGTGCCGGAGATACCCGCGCGGCCGTTGTTGTTGGGGATGTTCTGGATGAGCCAGTCGACCGTGTCCCAGGCGTCGGTGGTCTCGTCCACGCCCTTCGGATCTTTCGGATCGTGCGGCGGGCGGCCCATGACGAATTTGCCTTCGGACTGGAAGCGGCCGCGGATGTTCTGCGCCACCACGTAGTAGTTTTCGAAACGGGTACGGACCGAGGCGGGCATGCCACGTTCGGCGGCCTCCTTGGAGGGCACGCCATAGGGGGTGCGCTGGATCAGGAAGGGGAGCGGGCCTCTCGGTTCCTTGGGCGAGAGGATCACGGTTTGCAGGCGCACACCGTCGCGCATGGGGATCATGACTTCCTGAAAGTTGACAGGCACGCGGGTATCCTGTGTTTGGCCGCCGAGTAGGAGGATGGCGCAGGCGAGGGCAATCGAGAGGAGGGCGCATTTCATAGGAAAGCATGATAGCAGTTACCAAGCCCCTGGAACATCGAGATGCCGGCGATTCCGGCGGCCCCCGCGGCCAGGCACTCCGGGGCGTTCCGGTCCGTGATGCCGCCCAGCGCCAGGACGGGGATGGCGACGGCGCGGACGGCTTCCCGCAGGCGGTCCAGACCTGGTGGCGGGCCGTAGGCGGCCTTCGAGGCGGTCCAAAATACCGGCCCGAAGACCGCAAAATCGGCGCCTTCAGCCTCTCCGATGCGAACCTCGTCAGGGCTGTGGGCGGACACGCCAATCAGGAACCCCGGAGGGGTGATCGCGCGCAGCGTCTTCGGTGAAATCGAGTTGCTGGGAAGATGCACGCCGTGCGCGCCGCAGGTCAGGGCCACATCCGTGCGGGAGTTCACCAGGATTTCGGTCCCGTGCGGATTGGGAAGCGCCAGGACGCGGCGCACCAGGTCGCACAACTCGCGCGCCGGGAGATCTTTCTCGCGAATCTGGATACGCTCGATGCCGTTCGCAAGGGCGCGGGCGACGCAGTCGAGAAGCGGCGCGGCGTGACGGTCGGTGATGTAGTAACGCAGCATCACAGAGGGTCGTAGTAGCGCTCGCCGGCGCAGGTGCGGCAAAGCGTGCGGCCGCCACGCGCCACTTCGCGCTTGAAACTGATGGCCTCGCCGCATCCCGCGCAAATGGCGCGCGGGGCTTTGTAACCGGGGAGATCCTCGGGGCCGGGCGCGACGCGCACCCATTGGATGTCGAACAGCTCCTGGTCCGGCATCTCCCGGTAGGCGCGCAGTTGCTGCTGGTTTCGGCTCTCGATCGTGGGATACATCTCGCGGGCGCGCTGCCTCGCGGATTCGCGCGCGGCCACGCGGACGGCGCGGTTTTCACGCAGGTCGCAGAAGGTGGCGGCCACCTTTCCGTAGTCGCGGAATTTGAGGGTGCGCCTGCCCAGACGGCAGCCGGTCACAACGGGTATCGCGTCCGTGACGCAGCGGTCGATTTCGATGAAGGTAACCAGGCGTTTGCGGTCCGCGCCGGTGGGATCTTCAATGCCCAGAAGCTTTAGTCCGGCGAGCGCCATGCGGATTCCCAGTGTCTGCCCGGCGCAGAGGTGGCCGTGAGCCTGCTCGGCCAGTAGTTCGTACTCGGGGAGCGACCGCAGAGCCATGAGCTAGAGCACCCGCAACGCGCTTGGTGGAAACTCCACCTGCCAGTCCTTATTATCCTTCTGGCGCGCGAATTCTTCGCGGGAGATATCGGCGAAAATTCCGCCGGAGAATTCCAGGCGCAGCCACCGCGTGCGGTGGGAAACACGCACGAGTTGCGCGGAAACAAAATTGGGCGGCGATTCCAGGCCGCCGGAATGCGCGCGCAGGTCTTCGGGGTGGACGGCCACCCACACGGAATCGCCGCGGAAGTGGCCGGGAATGTAAGGGCCGGTCAGGGCGAACTGCCCGAAGTCCAGGCGGCTGCTGTCGCGCGCCGGATCGAGCGCGGCGATCGTGCCCCGGAAAAGATTTGGGATTCCAAGCAGGCGCGCAATTTCCACGGAGGTGGGTTGATCGAGCACCGCGCGCGGCGCGCCACACTGCACGATGCGGCCGCCGTCGATCACGATCAGAACGTCGGCCACAGCGCAAATGAGATCGAGATCGTGGGTGGCCAGTAGGATGGGGCCGGCAAAGGCCGCGCGGATCTGCTGAAGGAGCGGCTCGTCGAGGCCGCGCTCATCGATGAGCAGAAGCTTCGGCTCGGCGATCAGCGCGCGCGCCGTCGCGCAACCCAGTTTCTGCGCGGGGCTGGCCTCGCCCGGGCGGAGGGTTGCTGAATCCGAGAGCTGGAAGCGCTCAGTCATTTCGGCGACGCGGCGGTGACGTTCCAGGCGCGGAAAGCGCTTGGCCGGGAACAGGAGGTTCTGGCGCAGCGTCATGTGCGGGAAAAGCGCGTCGCGCTGGGCGATATAGCCGCAGTTTCGGCGGTGCGGCGGGACGCTGACGCGCGATTCGGCGTCGAACAGGATGACGTCATCGAGCAGGATGCGGCCGGAATCGGGCCGCACGAAGCCGGCGATGATCTCGAGGATGAGGGTCTTGCCCGCGCCGGCGGGGCCGTAAAGCGCGGTGACGCCGGGGGCGATCCCGAACTCGACGTCCAGGGAAAAACGCGGCGGAAACTGCTTGGCGATGCGGGCGTGGGTCATAGAGCGCCGTCCAGGCTGGCCGCGATCAGCAGAGTGGCGGCGCACTCGGTCAGCACGCGCGCAAATACCAACGTGGCGGCCGTGAGAATCGGACGATACGCCAGCGGAAGCGCGATGCGCCAGAAAACGCGCCACTCGGAGGCGCCCAGGCTGCGGGCGGCGTCTTCGTAGCCGCGGTCGAGGTTCCGGAATGAGGCGCGCGCGGATCTCACCAGGAACGGAAACGCGTAGACCAGAGCGGCGGCCACGGCCACCTGCCAGGTGAAGGCCATGCGGCGCGTGATCCGGATCAGAAAATAGCAGACCATGATGGTTGGCGGAAAAATCAGGGGCAGCGCGAGCAGCGTTTCGATGGCCCCTTTGCCGCGGAACTCGCGGCTGGCCAGAAGCCACGCCAGCCAGAGGCCCATGAGAAGCGAAATCACGGTGGCGAGTCCGGCCACGCGGAGACTGAGCCACAGCGGAAACCAATTGGCGCCCATGCGGGACTACCAATTATAGCTGCCGGAAACGCGCGCTGAAGTGGCGCAGGAAGGGCGGCGCTTCCACAATCTCCAGGCCGCGGATGCGGTCCTTGCGGGAGTTCACTTCGAGAATGGCCTCCACCACGTAGTCGATGTGGCTCTGCGTATAGACGCGCCGCGGAATGGCCAGGCGCAGCAGCTCGTGGCGCGCGGCCTCACCGAACATGACGGAGCCGATTTCCACGGAGCGTATGCCGGCGTGGCGGTAGAGTTCCACGGCCAGCGCCTGGCCGGGAAACTGGCATGGCGGAATGTGCGGCAGCATGCGGGCGGCGTCGATGTAGATGGCGTGCCCACCGGGCGGCTCGACGATGGGGACGCCGTGATCCGCGATGTGGCGGCCGAGGTAGCCGGTCGAGACGATGCGGTAACGCAGATAATCGGGGTCGAGCACCTCTTCGAGACCGACGGCGATGGCGTCCAGGTCGCGGCCGGCCAGGCCGCCGTAGGTGGGGAAACCCTCCGTGAGAATCAGCAGGTTGGTCTCCTGCTGGGCGATGCGGTCGTCGTTGGTCGAGAGGAAGCCGCCGATGTTGGCGAAGGCGTCCTTCTTGGCGGAGAAGGTGCAGCCGTCCGCCAGCGCAAACATTTTCTGGGCGATTTGTTTGGGTGACCAATCGGCGTAGCCTGGCTCCCGCTCGCGGATGAACCAGGCGTTCTCCGCGAAGCGGCAGGCATCCAGGTAGAGGGGAATGCCGTGGCGCACGCAGACCCGCTGGACGGCTTCGATGTTGGCCATGGACACCGGCTGGCCGCCGCCCGAGTTGTTGGTGACGGTCAGCATCACCAGCGGAATGCTCGGGGCGCCCTCGGAGGCGATCAGGGATTCCAGCGCAGCCACGTCCATGTTGCCCTTGAAATCCAGACGCGCCTGAGTGTCGGCCGCTTCCGGGATGGGGAGGTCGGCGGCGCGCGCGCCGGTGAATTCGATGTTGGCGCGGGTGGTATCGAAGTGGGTGTTGGAGGGGACCACGTGGCCGGGCTTGCACATGACGGTAAAGAGAATGCGCTCCGCGGCGCGGCCCTGGTGGGTCGGAATCATGTGGCGAAAGCCGGTGAGGTCGTCGGCCACGCGCTTCAGCCGGAAGAAGCTCTCGCTGCCGGCGTAGGATTCGTCGCCGCGCATCACCGCGGCCCACTGTTCGGTAGACATGGCGCTGGTGCCGGAATCGGTGAGCAGGTCGATCAGAATGTGGCGGGCTTTGATGAGGAAAAGGTTGTAGCCGGCCTGCTCGAGGTAGCGCTCGCGCTCCTCCCGGGTGGTATGGCGCAACGGCTCCACGCTCTTAATGCGGAAGGGTTCGATGATGGTTCGCACGTGGAGATTATCGCACCGGGTGGGGCAGGCCATCGTTTTCTGTGGCCTGCCACGCCTCGCCAAAGCACGACTGTTGACAGACGACAAAAGGCGATCGTCTGTCCCACTTCAGTCACTTGAGTCTTAATGCCGGGTCTGGTGGGCCGCGGCTTCCCAGCGGCCCACCATCAGATCCACGAAGCTGAGCCAGGCGCCCTCCGGATGTTCCAGTTTTCGAAACAGCGCCACGTACTCCGGCTTCTTCAGTCCCATCCCGGCAAACGCCAGAAAGTACAGCCCGCCGTTCTGAAACTCGGCCACCTGCTCCTTGCTCCATTTGCGGGGGTCCGCCAGGTAGGGCTCCAGGTAGTCGATGACCGTGCCCACGCTGGCGCCATTTCTGGCGCGCACCGCCCACAGGTCCGCGCCCTGCACCTGCGCGATCCGGCAGAGGATCGTGTAGGCCTCGAGGTTGAGCGCCGAATACGAGAGCGAACGGGCCCGGGCCTCTTCGCGGGGTGCGCTGCCGTTGGCGCGGATCTGGCGGGGGAAGATCCGGTCGCGATAGTAGTTGAAGGCCATCTGTTGGGCGGCGTGGTCTTCGACAAACGTGGCGATGGCGGCCACTTGTGCCGTCCACCAGGAAGCGTGGCTGTTGCCGCTCCTCCGTTCGTCGATGCCGTTCCTGCTATGGGTAAGCCACTCGAGGTACTCCTCGAACCACTTGCGCACGGCGGCCTGGTCCTTGGGGTCCCAGGCGTCGGTCTGCGCGAGGAACTCCATGCCCTGAACGGCACGGATCAGGGCCCGGCCATCGAGGATTCCGGCAGGCCGGCCAGTGTCCACGTGAGGGACGGCCTGGGCGTGTTCCAGGCTAGGATTCATCCGCGTCTTCGGATTGACGAACCAGGTATGGATCACGCGCGCGGCGCGCTGGGCATAGCGGGTGTCGTCCAGGAAAAAACCCGCGGCGCCGAGCGAGAAGACCGCATCGCCCATGGAAATGAGAGCCGCCCGGTTGGCGGTGAAGCGGTCGGGGTTGATCTGGCCGTCGCGGCGGAGGTAAGGGCCGCCGGGGTTGGCGGGGTCGGGCCACCAGTACGGCGCTTCGCTGTAATAGTCGTTGGGATCGAGATCCACGCCTTTCGGCCGTTCGGAAGTAACCGTCCACGGGCCCTCCTTCATGTGCCGGTCGGCGTCGGAGCGCAGGCGCCGCACGGCATCCTGCGTCCATGCCTCTTTGCGGATGATGGCGCTGTGGATCGGCTCTGCTTCATCCTCCGAGACCAGCGTCATCGGGATGTCCGCGGCCCGGGCATACGAGACGGCCAGGATGAAATAGGCGGCAGTCCTCACTCTTGCGATTGTAACGGATGCGCATTGCGGAAAGTGGCTGAAAAAGGCGGTAAGCTCTTTCGCGGACTGCGCTGCGAAGAAGTGGCCCCTGTGGGGCCACGGGAGTCAGGAGTCGAGGAAGTCAGAAGCTGGAACGCGCAACACACGCGGGGTGATTCTGGCTTCTGACTTCTCACCATCGACCGATTTTGTCGATGGTGGCGCCGTAGGCGCTGAATCCCGGCGGTCACTCCAACTCATCCCCCTCGCCGGCGTTGGAACGGCGCAGTTCAGCCAACCGCTCCCGATAGCGTTTCTGCAACATCTTTCTATACGCGACGGGCGGCAGACCGGACTCGGCCGCGCTCCTTCGGAGGTTGTCCTCAGCCAGCTCGACCCCTCGATAGACCCCGCTTTCCGCTAGGCGCAGAAAACCTGGATCATACTCAAACCCGAAAGCCCACAAGGCCGGCAACGCCCGCACATAGTTGTCCGGCAATCCCAACTGCTCGAAAGGGAAACCCGAAGCCCAGTCGGTGTGATAGCCCATTTGCATGTTGGATGGATTCACCGAGACCTGCGCGTGGGTGACGCAGTTTGCCGCCAGTATCTTGTACCGGCCGCGAAGCATCTCCGTCAACATGGCCGCGGCGCGCACCTGCGCCGGACTGATATCCGCTTCGAGCGTCCGCCCCTCAAACGAGACGCCCAGGAAACTCTCATTCAAGTTCAGGTATATCCACTCCTCATCCGACCATACGGAGTATCCGGCATGGTTGGCCGCGTCACCTTCGATGACCACGCGGTAGACCCGCCCGAAACGATCGATCACGAAGTTGTAAGCGAGTCTGCGCCGCACGTACTCCAGCAACGATTCCCCGATCCGCTTGAGAGTTCCGTTTTGCTGGGCCTCGAACGGAGCTTGCAGGCTCTCCGTGGTATGAAACACGATGCCGGCCGGCTCGGAGCGCCATGGTCCGCCGCCTCCTTCCGGACGGTCCGCGGGAAACGCCCGATAGGATCGCCGGTGATTGGAGACGGCAAAATGGTTGTCGATCCGCAGCCCATTGCTGTAAGTATCCGCCTTGCCGCTACTTTCCACCTCCCACACATCCGCGGTCTGCCGGCCCGCCGCCGCGGCGGCGGGCTCGATTCGCCGCACCGGAGCGCCGAGGGGTTCGACGCGGGCCGCCGCCCGCACCAGAAAGAAGGATACGAGTACCGCCAGCAGAAGCGCCAACAGTAGCAGGAGCCGGATGATGGGGCGGGGCTTCGGCGAGGCCGGCGGCTCAGGCGGCGGATCCGGCGGCGGATCTGGCGGCGCCACCGACCTCAGAAACCGCAAGCGCACTACCGGGTCGCCGATGCGTCCCGCAAACCAATCGACCCACGGGCGGCGATCCGCTGGCGGCGGTTGTTGCGTGTCCATGTACGTTACAGAGATCGGCGGGTCCGGCAAAACACCTTAGAGAACCTTGAATCCCCTATCAAGTTCTTAAGCGATTCCACCGATTATGAGCACTTGTGAGAGAAATCTGAACCAGACGTAACCTTAGGAGATCATTCATGAACGACGCCGAACAAGTCTACACCCAACCGCTGGGCCTCGACGTCGGTTCGAGCCGGATCGTGGTGGCGCGAACCGCGGACAAGAAATATCGCTATGAGGCGCAGCTCAATGCGTTCATCACGCTGCCTTACTCGAAACTCGCGGAAAGCCTCCTCGAACGGGAAAATGTGTTCCACGAGGTCGGGGGCCCAGAAATCGTGGTGGCTGGCGACGACTCGCAGAAGTTCGCGGAAGTGTTTCACGTGGAAACCCGGCGGCCGATGCTGAACGGCCTGTTGAATCCTCTCGAGCCCCACAGCCTGGCCGTGGTCCGGAGCATCATCACCAAGCTGGTCGGAAGGGCCGCCGCGGAGGGGCAAAAGATCTTCTTCAGCGTGCCCGCGCCGCCCGCCAACGGGGAGGATGGCATCGCCTATCATGAAGCCTCGATCCGCCAGATTCTGACGGAGTTGGGCTATGAGGCCGCCTCCATCGAGGAAGGCCTGGCGGTGGTCTTCGGCGAGTTAGGCGGCTCCAACTACAGCGGCATCGGGATTTCCTGCGGCAGCGGGCTATGCAACGTCTGCCTGGCGGTGCTGTCGGTGCCGGTGATCAGCTTCAGCGTCCCCCGGGCGGGCGATTTCATCGATGCGCAGGCCGCTCGGGTAACCGGGGACCTGGCCACGCGAATGCGCATCCAGAAGGAGCAGTCGTTCCATCTCAACGGCCTCTCGGGCGACCGGGTCCAGAACGCGCTTACGGTCTATTACCGGGAAATGATCGCGAGCCTGGTGGAAGCGCTGCGCAACCAGGTCTCATCGAGCAAGCGCCTGCCGAAACTCGATCGATCGGTTCCCCTGGTGCTCGGCGGCGGCTCGGTGGTACCCAAGGGTTTTCTCGAGCAATTCTCCAATGCGCTGCGGTCGGGCGATTTCCCGCTCGGGCTTTCCGAAATCCGAGTGTCGACCGACCCCCTAAACTCCACCGCGAGGGGCGCCCTCATGGCGGCACTCTGCTAGCTGGTTGCGGAGCCTTCGATGAGCCACATTGTGCTGCTGTTGGCGGTCCTCTACGGTTTGGCTTGTGCCAGCCTGGCTTTGATCTCATTCGTGCTGCTCTGCGGCACCGCCTGGGACCACGCCGTCGAGCAGCGGAGGAAGGGCAGCCGGCAGCGATGCGAGGCCACGACCGAGACTCTGAAGGAGACTCTGAACAACCTGTCCGCCGGAATTCAGGCGGCCCAGCATGGGCCGCCCGCGGGGGCAGTTCCTGGCGCCCGGCCACCCGCACTGAGCCTGGCCAGACGCACGCAAGCCTTGCGCCTGCATCGCCGGGGCAGTTCGCCGGAGCAGATTGCCGAGGCGCTCGACATTCCCCTCGGGGAAGTCGATCTACTGGTAAAGGTGCATCGCATCGTGATCAGCAACATCTGAGGCGCCGGCGCGCAACCCGGTGCGGACCAACGCTGCTCGCTTCTTCGCTCAACCCAATGGGCGGGGCGGATAGCCCTGCTGCCTGCCCGCGGAAACCCGGGGACGGGTTCGCTGAATGGCTTGTCTCCCAGGAGCGGAGCTGAGAACAGCGTTCCACTCCAGATCTCCCGGTAGGACGTGACACGCGAAACTGGCGTGACGGGGACGTCACGGGAGTAGTAGTCTCTCAGGGCACCATATAGGGCCGGCGTGCTTCTGATGCAAGTGCCAGGTCGCCGGTGTATTAGATAGGTATGTACTTTTTTCACGACGGGCTTTTGAACTACGCTTTGGAAGTCTTCCCCAACTACCATGATGCCGGACAGGACGATTCGTTCTTCGAGTTGTTCGTCCCCGGAAATACGCGCCACTTCGCAGAGCGCCCCTTCGAAAGGTTCAGCGATTACGAGGAACTGCTGCAGCGGTTACTGGAGAGGTACCCTGGCAAATATCAGGAAGCGCACAAAGGAACTCCGTTCTACTACATGTCGTGGCTCGCCTTCGATCTCAGAAACTACGAGAAGGCTCTGTTCTATATCGACGCGGCAATCTCTGAAGATGTCCGAAACAATCGTAACCCTCCCGACGGTCCCCTGGGGTGGAAGGCGCAGCCCGGAGCGAGGTTCTTGCTCCTAGACCCAGCGCACCAGGCAGCCGGGAGGACGATTGTCGCTGTGAAGGATCACCTGCAAAGCGAACTGACAAGATTCAACGGCATCTCCAATCAGAAGGCCCTGGACATAGAGACCTCCTGGCGTGCCTTCGTCGCGGATCTGCTTGTTGACGCCGATCAGAGGACAGTCATTTCGGCACTCTATGTTTTCCTGCTGGAGTTCCATGATCGTCTCCGTGAGTTACGGTTTCGGGAGGGTTCTTTGGGCGGTTCAAACCAGCCGTTCACGGTTCACTTGTTCACCGGTGGACTCATCTTCGAGTCGCTGCTTAAGCGCTATTACCCCACCAGTGACTCGGGGCAACCGAACAGGACCCTGGGCGGGATACTGAAGCACACCCAACAGTTCTTGCGGGACTTTTCGCTGGCCCAGCCACCCGAGATTTTTGCGGAGTCGCTCGATGAGATCCATGCCGCGATTCAGGGCGGCGTCTCAATCGAGACGGCGTTTAGCATTACCGCCATGCTCCGCAATACGACCGGTCACAACCTTGTTTGGGACAATATCTTCTCCGCTCCGGCGAAGTACGTCGATTTGTTCCAGCAGGTAATGAACGCACTGCTCTTCATAATTGCCCGGAAGCTGAGGTAGGCTCTGTTGGCAAGTCGGAATCTGGAAGGTGGAAGCCGGGGAGGCAGGACAGATGGGTCCCGACAAACGCCGTTCCTTGAGATTCGGCGATGTCCGTCCGATAGCAGGCCACATGGACACAACGCCGTTCTGGACTCGCGCCACTAGCGGTCCAGATCCCCGAAAGTGTCGGGATGCCAGTCCCTGAGTGGACCGTCTTCTGGTCGGCCCATATTACCCGCCGCTGGACAGGTCTCCTGCTGATCTTTGTGTCGTCCGGAGAACCGGTCCGGACCAAGTTGGTCCGGACCTTTCACTAACTCCTTTCCTTTCAACAAAGATACAGCTTGGTCGGACCAAGTTGGTCCGGGGGGCGCAGAAAACATGCCATTCATGGACCGCGATGGTACCTGGAACAGCAGCGAGTCATTAGGTCAGTGGCGCGCCACCTGGCCTCCGTATTGCGGTTAATGCCGTTCCAACTACGTCACCCGTGACAGAGACTCACGCGATGCCAGGCTCCCCATGTTGGCAAAAGTTCGAACGCCGCTGGTCCCAATACTGTTCGCTCTGGAGTTAAGCCCGATAGGGCGAAGGATCCTAGCCCACGGCGCAAGCCGTGGGTCGGGGAAAGGACACGATCAGCCCCGGAGGGGCGGAAGAAGTTGGGCCACAGCATCTTACGCCCCTCCGGGGCTGAATCGTTTTCGCGCTCATCCCCACGGCTCGCGCCGCGGGCTATAGTCTATCGCTCCTCCAGAGCTGGCTTAAGTGAACAGCACTGGCACTAATCCAGCTTCTTGTGGAAGCGCAGCGCGCTCAGAGTCAGCACCGCTGCGCCGTATACCGCCAGGATCGCCATCTGCGGCCATAGCACCGAGACGCCCACGCCCTTTAGAAAAATCCCGCGCACGATCTCGATGAAGTAGCGCAGCGGGTTCAGGTACGACAGGTACTGCACCGGCAACGGCATGTTGCGAATGGGAAACGCGAACCCGCTCAGCATGAACGCCGGCGTCGAAAAAAAGAACGACGACATCATGGCCTGCTGCTGCGTGTGCGAAATAGTCGAAAGGAGCAACCCCGCCCCCAGCGACGTCATCAGGAACAGCAAGGAGCAGAACAGCAGCAACAGGAAACTGCCGTGCAGCGGGACGCGGAACACCAGGAGCGCCGCCGACGTGATCAGCGTCGCGTCCAGCAGCCCCACCGCGGCAAATGGCAGCGTCTTGCCCAGCATCAGCTCGATGGGCCGCATGGGCGTCACCATCAACTGCTCCATGGTGCCAATCTCTTTTTCCCGCACAATGGCCAGGGTCGTCAGCATCAGGGTCACCATCATGATGATATTGGCCACCACGCCCGGCACGAAGTAGTTACGGCTGTGCAGATCGGGGTTGAACCAGACGCGGCTGCGCGCCACCACTTGCGGGACAGACGCGTTCGCCGCCGCTCCCGGGCTGCGCGCCAGCACCCGCCCGTTCTGCTGGAGCGCCATCCGGTCGCTCGCAAACCCGGCGGCGATTTCTCCCGCGTAGCCCGAAATCAGGGAAGCCGTGTTCGAATTGGTGCCGTCCACGAGCATCTGCACTTCCGTGCTGCGCCCGCGCGCCAGGTCGCGCGCAAACCCCGGCAGCACCCGCACCACGGCCTGCACGCGGCCGCGGTCCAGCAACTGGTGGACGTCCTGCTCACTGCGCGCCAGCGCCACCACGTCGAACAAACCCGTGCCTTCGAACCGCTCGCGCAGGTCCCGGCTCTCCGGCGTCCGGTCCATGTCCATCCACGCGATGCGCGCGTGATCCACGTCGAGGTTGACGGCAAAGCCGAACACGATCAACTGGATCATGGGCGGCGCGAACAGCAGCCAGCGCATGCGCGGCTCCCGAAAAGCCTGGATGAATTCCTTCCTCAGAATGACGCGGATCCGTTCCCACATGGCTCACACCAGCTTCTGGCTCAGTTTGCGCGTTGCCAGGATAAACATGATGGCGGCGTAAAGCGCCAGGAACGCCAACTCGCCCCACAGCACCCGGATGCCCGCGCCCTTGAGAAATATGCCCTTCACAATGGTCACGAAATAGCGCGCCGGAACGATATAGGTGATCGCCTGGATCACCTTCGGCATGCTCTCAATGGCCCACACAAACCCGGAAAGTATCAGCCCCGGCAGGAACGTGCTGAGCAAGCCCATCTGGTACGCCTGCAACTGGGTTTTCGCCGCCGTCGAAATGAAGATGCCCCAAAACAGCGTGCCGAACAGGAACACGCAGGTCGAGAGCGCCAGCAGCGGCACGCTGCCGCGGAACGGCACCTGGAACACGAAGACCCCCACCAGTACCACGATGGCGGCATCCGTCAAGCCCACCGCGAAATACGCCAGCATCTTGCCCAGCACCATCTCGGCCGGCCGCAGCGGCGTCGAAAGCAACTGCTCCATGGTCCCCATCTCCCACTCGCGCGCGATGGTCAGCGAGGTCAGTTGGGCGGCGATAATCATGAGGATCACCGCCATCAGCCCGGGCACCACGTAGTTTTTCGATTCAAGCGAGCTGTTGTACCACACGCGCAGCCGCGCATCCACCGGCACTGCGCTGTGCTCGCCGCCGCGCCGGTTGAGCATGTCCGTGCGCAGCTCCAGCGAATAGTCCCGCACCACGCTTTCGGCGTACCCCTTGGCGATGGAAGCCGTGTTGGAATCGCTGCCGTCCAGCAGGATCTGCACCGGCGCCGTGCGCCCCGCCCCCACGTGCTTCGAGTAGTTGCGCGGAATCACCAGGCCCATGAGGATGCGGTTGCGGTCGACGCCGCGCTCGATGGCGCCATAGTTGTCCACGAACCCGCGAATGTCGAAGAACCGCGACCCCTGGAACTGGCGGACCAGGTCACGGCTGGCTTCGGTCTGGTCCTGGTCGTAGACCAGCGTGGGGATGCGGTCCACGTCCAGGCTCAACGCATAGCCGTAGAGCATCAGCATCAACACGGGCATCGCCAGCGCCAGCCCCAGGCTGCGCGCGTCGCGCACGATGTGGTGCAGCTCCTTGACGAAGATGGCCCGCAAGCGCCGGTAGCTCATGCCGCTTTCCGCTCCTCGGCCTCGATCATGGCCACGAACACGTCCTCCATGGACGGCTCGATCTGCTCCAGCCGCTTCACCTCGATGCCTCTCCCGGCGAGCGCCTGCCGGACCCGCTCGCTGGTAGCCTCGACGTCGTCCACTACCACGTGCAGCCCGCCGCCGAACACCGCCACATCCAGAACGCCTGCGACGCTCTCCAGCACGCGCATGGTCTCCAGCGGGTCCGAGGAGTCCAGATGCAGCAGGCTGTGAGACGTCAGCCCCCGCTTCAGCTCCGCCGGCGGCCCCAGGGCGATCACCTTGCCCCGGTACATCAGCGCCAGCCGGTGGCAATACTCCGCCTCGTCCATGTAATGCGTGCTCACGAAAATGGTGTGGCCGGTTTCGGCCAGGTCGTGGATGAGTCTCCAGAAGGCCCGGCGCGCGATGGGGTCCACTCCCGAAGTCGGCTCGTCCAGGAACAGGACCGGCGGATCGTGCAGGATGGCGCAGCCGAGCGCCAGGCGCTGCTTCCATCCTCCGGAGAGGGTGCGCGTCAGGGCGCGCCGGCGTTCCGTGAGATTGGCCATGGCCAGCACGTAATCCTTGCGTTCCGCGCGCCGCTCCCGCGGCACACTGTACATGCCGGCGAAGAAGTCGATATTCTCTTCCACCGTGAGATCGTCGTAGAGCGAGAACTTTTGCGACATGTATCCGATGGTCCGGCGGATCTCCTCCGGCTGCGTTCCCACGTCGAAACCGCTGACGTGCGCGCGCCCGGCGGTGGGTGTCAGCAGCCCGCACAGCATCCGGATGGTGGTGGATTTGCCGGCCCCATTGGGTCCCAGGAACCCCAGGATTTCGCCCTTGCGCACCTGCATGGATACGTGGTCCACCGCCACGAAAGAGTCGAAGGTCTTCACCAGGTCCTCAATCTCCACCGCCCAGCCGTTCCCGTTCACGCGCGCGCCTCCACTTCCTGGATGGTCTGGATGAACGCCCCCTCGAGGTTGGCCGCTCCGGTGTCGCGCTTGATGGCGTCCGGCGGAGCGCAGCGGATCAGCTTGCCCCTGTGCAGCAGCCCCACGCGATTGCACCGCTCGGCCTCGTCGAGATACGCAGTGGTCATGAAGATGGTGATCCCGTCCTTGAGCAGTTGATAGAGGATGGCCCAGAAATCGCGCCGCGAGACCGGGTCCACGCCGGTGGTCGGCTCGTCCAGAAACAGAATTCGCGGACGATGGAGCAGCGTGCACATCAGCGCCAGCTTCTGCTTCATGCCGCCGGAAAGCTGCCGGCCTTGCCGGTCTCGAAACGGCTCCATGCGGGTCATGCGCAACAGTGGCACGGTGAGCGCCTGCCGCTCGGCCCCGGCGATCCCGAACAGGTCCGCGTAAAAATCCATGTTCTCCTGCACGGTGAGATCACCGTACAAGCCGAACCGCTGTGCCATGTACCCGATCTGGTCCTTGACCGCGCGGGAGTCGCGCGCCACGTCGTGGCCCGCCACGCGCGCGCTGCCTTCGGTGGGCGCGATCAGCCCGCAGAGCATGCGCAAGGTGGTGGTTTTGCCCGCTCCGTCCGGCCCCACCAGCCCGAAGATCTCGCCCTCGGCCACGGCGAGGTTCAGCCGGTCGACGGCCGTGAGCTCGCCGAAGCGCCGGGTGAGGTCGCGCGTCTCGATGATCGGCTCCATTGCTAGGTACCCCAATTCGGAATCACGGTGACGTATGCCAGCGAAGCCAGCGGGCTTGGTGGGGCAGGCGGGCCCAGAGGGCACCCCGCCTGCCAGCGGCCGAGCGAAGCTCGCCGCGAGCCGCTGCGCGGCCCGCAAGCGAGGGCAGGCGAATCGCCTGCCCCACCACCGGGCAACCCCAGCGGAATGCGTGACCGCGCTTGTGAAAGGACGCCCTTAGTCAAGAACGATCTCCGCGTCCACCGGCATGTTGGACTTCAGCTCGCGCCGCGGATTGTCCACCTCGATCTTGATGCGGTAGACCAGCTTGACGCGCTCCTGCTCGGTCTGGATCTGCTTGGGCGTAAACTCCGCTTCCGAGGAGATGAAGGTCACGCGTCCCGGATAAACCTTCCCCGGATAGGAATCGGTGGTCAACTTCGCGCGAGCGCCCAGCTTCACCTTGCCCAGGTCGGTCTCGTTGATGTACCCGCGCAGCCAGGGATGGTCGACGTCCCCAACCGTCACCACGGTGGTGCCGGGCGCGAGCACCTCGCCCACGTCCGCCGCCTTGACCAGCACCACGCCATCCACTGGCGAGACGGCGATGGTGTCGGCAAGCTGCGAATCGATCAACGCGAGGCTGGCTTTGGAGCGCGCGATCTCCGCCCGGCGTGTGGCCAGCTCCTGCTCGCGCCGCTTCATTTCGAGGGCGTTGGCCTCCGCCATCTTCACCGCGGCGCGCGCCCGCTCCACCTGCCCCTCCTGCGCCTTGATCACCTCCGCGCGCGGCCCGGCCAGCACCAGGGCTTCGCGCTCGGTGAACGATTTCAGCGAGGCCTGGGCGCTCTCCCAGCGGTTGCGGTACTGGTCGAACTGCGCGGTGGAGATGTCGTCGTTCTTGTAAAGCGTCTGGGCGCGGTCCCAATCCCGCTTGGAACGCTCGACCTCGGATTGCGCCGCATCCACCATAGCCTTGGCGTCGAGCTTTTCCTGCGGCCGCGCCCCGTTCTTCAGCTCGGCCAGGCGCGCTTGGCTGGACGCCAGGTCGGCCCGCCGCTGCTCGATGTCGGCCGCCAGGGTGGCCTTCTCCCACGCCAGGGATGTCTCGGCCTGCGCCAGTTGCGACTCGGCCGATTCGAGCCCCGCGGCCTCGCGCGCCCGCTGCGCCATCAGTTGGTCGCGGTCGAGCCGCGCAATGATCTGCCCCTGCTTGACGCCGTCGCCTTCATCCACGGTGCGCTCGATGAGCCGCCCCGCGGTCTTGAACGCGATGTTGACTTCCGTCAGCTCGATGTTTCCGGAGACCACGATGCGGCCGGTCTGGTTGCGTCCCATTCCGCGGAACGCGTACACCGCCGCCACCGCTGCCGCTGCCAGAACTATGAGAACCAGTATGATTCGCTTCTTCATCACTGCACCATGCTCCTGACTTTACCCGTCGCCTGCGCCAGATCCAGCCGCGCCACGTTGTAGTTGTACAGCGCCTCCGTCTGGTTATCGCGCGCGCGCTCGAGCCGCGTCTGCGCGTCGGTCACTTCCACGCCGATGGCCACTCCCGCGTCGTAGCGCCGCCGCGCCTGCGTCAGCTCGTTCTCGGCCAGCTCCAGCCCTTCCTTCGCCACTTTCACCTGCTCCTGCGCCGATTCGAGGCCGTCCAGCGCCAGCCGCACATCCAGATCGATCTGCTCCTTCAAGTCGTTCGTGCGCACTTTCTCGGCGCGGTATTGCGACGCCGATTCCGCGCGCCGCGCATCGCGCCGGCCTCCGTCGAATACCGGCACCCGCAACGAGATCCCGTACGTGCGCGTGGGCAGCGCGTTGTCGAAGCCCGGGCCGATGGAGCCGTAGTCGCCGAACGCCGTCAGGGATGGCAACCGCTCCAGTTTGGTGGCGCTGGCCGCCATGCGCGCGTTGGCTTCCCGCTCCTGCTGCGCTTTGAGATCCGGCCGCTCTTTGAGCGCCTGCGCCTTGGCCTGCTCAATGGTGACGGCGTCCACCGGTAGGTACGCCAGCTTGTCGGTCAATTGCATGCCGGTATCGAGCCGCAGCCCCATGACGCGCATGAGTTGCAGGCGCGCGCTGGTCCGCTGGTTCCCGGCCACCAGCAGCCGCTGGCGGTCGTTGGCAAGCTGCACCCGGGCGCGCGTGATCTCGATGCCGGTCCCCGTGCCCGCCGCCTTCTGGTTCTCCGCCTGTTTCAACACTGCCTCGGCGAGCGTCACGTCAGACTGCGCGGTTTCGACATCGGCGTCGGCGCGGACCGCCGCCAGGTAGGCGCGCGCCACCTGCGCCGCCACCTGCTCTTCCGTGCTGTCGACGTCCGACCTGGCCGCCGAAACCCCCACCTTGGACGCCTGGAACCGCCGGATCGAGCTGAAGTCGAACACGCTCTGGGTAACCGTAGCGCGCGCGTCCATGGTGGTGAAGGGGCCCACGAAAGTGGGGAAATGGAAGTTCGGAATGGGCACCACGATATTGATCCCCATGGCTGCGAGGTTGGCCGTCTGGTTCCTTTCGCCCACCGAGGCTTCGAGATCAGGAAGCAGCGCCGCACGCGCCTGCGCGGAACGCGACTGGGCCTGCTTGAGCGCCTCGCCCGAAAGCTGGATCCTGGTATTGCCCTCGGGCGAGACGGCGATCTCCACGGCGCGCTTCAGACTCAATTCGAGCGGCCCGCGACCGGCGGCCTGATCCGCCTGATCCGCCGCGGGGGCCGGCAGCACCGCCAGCAACAGTATCCACGCCAACCTCATCTACTTCTCCTCACTTTCCGCGGTGGCGAAACCGGCGCCCGGAAGCCCGCTCCCAGGAAGGCCACCAGCCGCTGGACCACCCGCCGGGCGTCAAACGAAGCTGGTTCCACTCCTGGACGGATGTTCGGTGGCCCGAACAGCGCATGCGCCATGGTCCCCAGCATGAAGTGGATTCGCCAGAGCATCTCTTCGCTCGGCAGGTCCCGCAAAGCCCTGCGAAACGCCTCCGTGAAACGAGTCACCGTGGGCTGAAAATGCCGTTCCACGATCATGGCCATCAGGCCCTCGCCGTACAGCCGCCCCATCAGCCTCACGAACTTCGGGCTACGATCCGCCACCGAGAAGGTCGGCGCGAGAAACGCCTCCAGCACCTTTTCCACGGCCAGCGGTCCCGACCCGGCTTCCGCCTCATACCGGTCCAGGAGCGCCAGCCGCTCTTCATTCACGGGTACCGCTTTCCGCATCACCACTTCATCCAGCAGCTCTTCCTTGGACCCGAAGTGGTAATGGACAGCCGCCAAGTTGACCCCGGCCTCGGCGATGATATGCCGCAGCGACGTGGCGGCATATCCCTGTTCGCCGAACAATCGTTCCGCCGTGTCCAAGATCTTTTGCTTTGTTTCGGTCATTCGATTAATTAAATCGTATAATTGAATTATACGATTGATTCAGCAATTGTCAAGCGAAAATATACAACCTCTTTGGTAGGATGGACTTCTGCGACTGGGTATCCACACGTCTATCGCCGCGTCTCTCGAAAAGGCCGCGCTACATGCGGCGGAACTGGGCGCCAATACGTTCCAGATCTTCTCCGCCAGCCCGCGCACGTGGCGCGCAGGGGCGCCTGACCCCGGCCAAGTCAAGCTTCTCAGGGCCGCGCGCCAGCGCTATGACCTCAACCCTCTGGCAATTCACGTCAACTACCTGGTCAACCTCGCCTCCGCCGACCCCGTGATCCGCGCCAAATCCATCGCGGCGTTCCGCGGGGAATTGGAGCGGGCCGCCGCTATCGGCGCCGAGTACCTAGTCCTGCACCCAGGCAGCCACAAAGGGCGCTCCGCGGAGGAAGGCATCACAGCGTTTGTCCGCGCGCTCGGGGACGCCGCCGTAGGCTTCCACTCGCGCGGACTCACCGTGCTGCTCGAAAACACGGCCGGCGCCGGGTCGCACCTGGGCGGCCGCTTCGAGGAACTGGCGGCCATCCGCGAACGGGCGGGCGACGTCACCGATCTCCCCATCGGCTACTGCCTGGATACCTGCCACCTGCTGGCCGCCGGTTTCGACATCGCCACGCCCGCCGGCCTGCGCGCCACCGTGCGCCATGCCGAAAGGCTGCTCGGTCTGGGGAACGTGCACGTGATTCACGCCAACGATTCCAAAACGCAGCTCGGCTCGCGGGTTGACCGTCACGCCCATATCGGCGAAGGTCACATCGGACTCGCTGCCTTCCGCCGCATTCTGACGCATCCCGCGCTGCGAGAGAAGCCGTTCATCCTGGAAACGCCTATCGACGAGCCGGGCGACGACCGGCGCAACCTGGACACGTTGAAGCGGCTGGTGCTGGTAGGATGGAAATCTACCCCGCACTATGCCCGAAAAGCCGTACGACCATAACCGGATCGAACTGAAGTGGCACGCGCGTTGGGAAAACGCCGATTTCTACAAGGCCGAGGAGCACTCCGCCAAGCCCAAATTCTACGTGCTCGAGATGCTGCCGTACCCCAGCGGCACCCTGCACATCGGGCACATCCGCAACTATTCGATTGGCGACGCGCTGGCGCGATACAAGTGGATGCGCGGTTACAACGTGCTGCACCCGATGGGCTGGGACGCTTTCGGCCTGCCCGCGGAAAATGCCGCCATCGCCAACCGGCGCCCTCCGCGCGAGTGGACGCTCGAAAACATCGCGGCCATGAAGAAGACCCACCGCCGCTTCGCCTTCAGCTACGACTGGGATCGAGAGGTCTCCACCTGCGAGCCCGAATACTACCGCTGGAACCAGTGGTTCTTCCTCCAGATGCTGGAGCGCGGCCTGGCGTACCGCAAGAAGGCGCTGGTCAACTGGTGTCCCCAGTGCGCCACCGTGCTGGCCAACGAGCAGGTGTTGGACGGCTGCTGCTGGAGGCATGAAGAGACGCCGGTGGAGCAGCGCGCGCTGGAACAGTGGTTTCTCAGGATCACGGATTACGCCGACCAGCTTCTGGACGACATCGCCCAACTGGAAGGCGGCTGGCCCGAGCGGGTCCTCACCATGCAGCGCAACTGGATCGGACGCTCGGAAGGCGCGGAGGTCGATTTCCAACTGGCCTCCACCGGCGAGGCCATACGCGTATTCACCACGCGTGTGGACACCATCTACGGCGCTACCTGCGTGATCCTGGCGCCCGAGCACCCGCTGAACGAAACCCTGCTGGACGGGGAAGGCAAGGCGCGCGCCAAGGCCATGGTGGACGCGCGGGCCGGCCGCGACCCCGGCGACATAGCGAAGGAAGGTTTTGCCACGGGGCACCTGGCCATCAACCCGTACAGCGGAGAGAAGGTCCCCCTTTGGATCGGCAACTTCGTGCTGATGGGCTATGGCACGGGCGCCATCATGGCCGTGCCTGCGCACGACCAGCGCGACTTCGAATTCTGCCGGAAGTATGGCATACTCATTCGGCCCGTGATTCGTCCGGTGGCGGGCGACCTGGCCGTGGAGCCGGGAATGCGGGAGGCCTTCATCGATGACGGCGTGGTGGAGAACTCCGGGGAGTGGTCCGGCCTGGCGAGCGAGGAAGCGCGCCGCAGGATGAGCGGCCGCGCGGAGCAGCAAGGCTTCGGCAAAGCGGCCGTCACCTACCGCATCAAGGATTGGGGCATCTCGCGCCAGCGCTACTGGGGCACTCCCATTCCGGTGGTTCACTGCCCGACGTGCGGCGTGGTGGCGGTTCCGGAAGGCCAGCTTCCGGTGCTGCTGCCGCAGCGGATCGAGATCACCGGCGCCGGCCGTTCGCCGCTGGAAAACGTGCCGGAGTTCGTCGACGTGGCATGTCCCAAGTGCGGCGGCGCGGCCCGGCGCGAGACCGACACCATGGACACGTTCATCGATTCGTCCTGGTATTTCTACCGCTACTGCGATGCGCACAACAGCACTATGCCGTTCGACTCCGCCAGGATCGCCTATTGGTTTGAGATCGACCAGTACATCGGCGGCGTGGAGCATGCCATCCTGCATCTGATCTACTCGCGTTTCTTCACCAAGATGATGCGCGATCTCGGGCTGATTCAAAACAGCGAACCCGCGCGGCGCCTGTTCACGCAAGGCATGGTGATCGCCGAGGGCGCCAAGATGTCGAAATCCAAAGGCAACGTGGTGGGCGCGGACCTGCTGGCGGAGAAATTCGGGACCGACACCACCCGCATGTTCGTCCTGTTTGCCGCGCCTCCGGAAAAAGAAGTCGATTGGCGCGCCGAAGGCGCCGAGGGCCTTTACCGCTTCCTGGGCCGTGTCTACCGCTTCGCCACAAGAAACGCGGACAAAGTGGGGCAGGCCATCGTTGTTTGTGGCCTGCCAACCGCCTCCGATAAGAAGGTGCTCCGCAAGCTGCACCAGACCCTCAAAAAGATCACGGAAGACTTCGAGACCCGCTGGCACTTCAACACGTGCATCGCCTCCATCATGGAGCTGGTGAACGTGCTGTACGCCGAAGAGCCGGGCATTTCCGCCGCGACGATGGCGGAGACGCTGGAGAAGCTGGCCCTGATGCTGGCGCCTTTCGCGCCTTACCTCTCGCAGGAGATCTGGGAAGAGCTGGGCAAGGACGGCCCGGTATTTCGCCAGCCCTGGCCGTCGTTCGACCCCGACCTTGCCAAAGAGGATCTGGCCGAAATCGTGGTGCAGGTGAACGGCAAGCTGCGGGGCCGCATTCACGTCCCCTTCGGAACGCCGAAAGAAGAACTGGAACGGCTCGCGATGGCCGATGAAAAGGTGCAGCCGTTCCTCGCGGGCAAGCAGGTGGTCAAAGCGATCAGCGTGCCGGATAAGCTGGTGAACGTGGTGGTGAAGTAACCCAGGGCACCGCAGATTTCAGGTGCGGTTTGGGCGGCAGGCCGTGCCAGGAGCGGCCGTTGTGTAGCAGCCATTGTGGAGAAACACGACAGTACCGTACTTTTCAGGCCCTTAACTCTGAAAAAGTGATTGAATTGGGCGGAGAAATCATTCAGACTCTATCTGAACCGTTTCGAGTGATAACCCTGGCTGGCAACCCGGGAGCTCAAAATGGAATTCCTGATTAGTTCCGATCGGAATAAGGAGGATGTATGTACCCTGCTTCTGTTAGCCAACGATTTCGCCTTGCCAGTTTTCGCAGGTGGATTACCGCGCTAGCTGTGCTTGCCCTGTTTGCGGGGTTGGCCAGCGCGCAGGTGTCTTATCCCACTCCGGGTACAGGCCCGTTCGGGTGCACTGCTAGCGTGGCTGTCCCTCTTATGTTACGTGCTGAGGGCCTGACGGAGCTGGTTGGCGACATCGTGCTGACTTGCGTGGGTGGCGACGCTCCCTCTCTCGGCGCTGCGATTCCGACGGCCGACTTCACCATCACTTTCGGCACCAACGTGACGAGCCGGCTGCTGGGCTACACCAGTAGCCCCTTGACGGCTTCCAACACTTCGGAACCTTTGTTGCTGATCGATGAGCCGGGTTCCGGCCTCATGATCGGTCCCGTCGATTGCTCTGGCCCGTACTCTGGCCCGCTGAATGTTGGGCCAGGCGCTCCCCAGAAGCTGTGCGGGGCCAGCGGCACGCCTTACTCGGCGGTCGGCGCGGGCTATGGCGGCTGCGTTCAGTATGCTCGGTGGCTCGGCGGCGACTTTGTGATGTCCAGTTCGAGCGACAGTTACGCCGAACCCGCCAACGTGTTCGCGGGCGTCGTGAATGCCACCCAGGTTGCGTTCTACGGCATTCCGATTCTGCCCCCGGCGACCGCTGGTGCGGCGCGCGTATTCCGCATGACCAACATTCGCGTCAACGCCAATGCATTGTGGGGTCTTGGCACAGTTCCGGTGTTTGCGTCGATTTCCACCAGCATCAGCGGCGTTTCGGTGCCGGACCAGACCGTCGGCTTCGTGCAGCCGGGTCTCGCCTTCCAGGTCCGGACTCCGGGCAACTCGGCGGTTCTCGCGACTCCCGATTTCAGCGGGTGCACGACGGGTGCGAAGTGCCCGTACGGGATTCTGCGGTTCAGCGAGAACTTCGGTACGGCATTTAAGACACGTGTCTCCCCAACCTTTACGACCAACGGACAGTCGAGTTCCCCGGGCCCCGGCCCATACCAGCCCGCGGGATCAAGCCAGAACATCCCAGGTATGATCTACAACTCCGAATCCGGGTTCATAAGCCCGTTGATCTTTGACCAGCTCGGCGCCGTTGCCGGTCTGGCCGATTTCGGTACCCGTTTGAAGGCCGAATTTAGCAACATTCCGACCGGTGTCCGCATCTACGTGGCGACGAGCAATGTCGCCAACCTGTCCGCTCCGCCTCCCGGCAACGCGTGCACCTCGTTTTTTGCCCAGTGCACCCCTTTTGCCCAGTTGGTGACCGGCGAAACGGCTATCGATGGCGACGGGAGCACTCCGTCTGTACCGGCCGCGGGTCCCATCGCCTGGAATGGTACGCCGGCGCTCTACGGCTATGCCCTGGTGAGCGGGTCCGGCACCGCGGTTTGGGAGGTCGTCAACACCATGCCCTGGGCGCCGGAAAATTATGATTTTCCGGTGTGGATCGTTTTCGACCCCGGCGTGACGCCCGCCGCGCTGAACATCACCGGTAGTGTGGCGCCGAACCCGGACGACGGAGCGTTCTCGATACTGGGCGGCGGTTTGGCACAGGGCGCCACCTACCCGGTGCCACGGTTCGCTTCTTCCGGCGTGACGCCGCAGAGCATCATTGGAGACATGAAATTTCTTCAGGCGAGCGGCGCGATCACCCTGAACACGAACTCACTGCTTGCCAAGCTGAACAATGCGCTGGCGGAACGAAAGAGCGGTAAGTGCGGCCCGGCTGGCAACGTCTATGCCGCGTTCATCCATGAGGTCATGGCGCAGACCGGGAAGGGAATTACATCGGCAGCCGCGGCCATTCTGATCGCCGACGCCCAGTATTTGGAAGCCCACTGCCCGTAGACCATACGGCAGCCCAGCGGATACGGCACATTGCGAACGTGCGCCACATCGGAAGCCTCTACCGGTCCGGGTGGCTCATCCCCAGCCGCACCACCGTCTCCAGATGAAACGTCTGCGGAAACAGGTCCACCAGCGTCATCTGCTCGACGCGATACCCAGCCGCTGTCAGCCCCGCCAGGTCGCGCGCCAGGGTCGCCGGATCGCACGAGACAATCGTGACCTGGCGCGGACGCAACTCGGCCAATCGCCGCACCACGGCCTTGCCCAGCCCCGCGCGCGGCGGATCGAGCAGCACGAAATCCGGTGCGCGCTCCAGGGTTTGGAGATACTCCTCGGCGGTCCGCCGCTCCGCCCGTACATGCACCAGCCCCGCGCGCTCGGCGTTGAATTGCAGGTCACGCACTGCGCCGGAGCCTGACTCGACCGCGGTCACCTGGCGGAAGCGCCGCGCCAGCGCCAGCGAGAACAGCCCGACGCCGGCGTACAAGTCGAGCGCGGTCTCGCCGCTTACGCCCGCAAGCGCCGTCTCGACCAAGCCGTCTAGCAAGAAGCGGTTCACCTGGAAAAACGAATTGCGGCTCACCCGGAACCGTCCCTGGTAATCCAATGCGCCCTCGACCAGCCCCGGGATCTGCTGCGCGCACCACTCAAAGAACCGCTTCGCCACCGGTTGGTCCGTGTCGAGCACGTTCAACTGCACCCGCTGCTCGTCGGTGAAGATCTCGAGCGATCGCAGAAAATTCGGCCACCGCGAATCGCGCAGCATCCCGGTTAGCACGCGGACCACATCGTTGATTTTGGGCGAGGCGATGGGACACTGGCCGATCTCGCAGAGGTGGTGCGAACGGGCCTCGCGGTAGCCGATGCGGGGCACGCTTTGGGCCCCATCGATGTGAAGCTGCGCGCGGTTGCGGTAGCCCCAGGGCTCGCCGGCAACCACGGCGATCTCCTCCGGCGGCGCGATCTTGCCCAGCCGGCGCAACTGGTCTACGAGGATCGCACGCTTGGCGGCGAGCTGATATTCGTATGGCGCGTGCTGGTAATGGCAACCGCCGCACCGGCCGAAGACCGGGCACGGCGCCGCCACGCGTTCCGGCGCGGCCTCCAGCACTTCCAGCATGCGGGCCCTCACCAGCCCCGGCTTTTCCTGGCACGTCTCGACGCGAATGCGTTCGCCCGGCAAGACGAAGGGGGCGAACACCACGCGGCCCTCCAGGCGAGCCAGGCCGTCGCCGCCGTACACCAGCTTTTCCACGGTCACTTCAAAATTGCTTACGATAGGATTTACTCCCATTCCCTTACCATGAAAACACGAGTCTTTTCCGGCATGCAGCCGTCCGGAAATCTGCACATCGGAAACTATCTGGGGGCGCTCAAGAACTGGGTGCGAATCCAGCACGATTACGAGTGTATTTTCTGCATCGTGGACCTGCACGCGGTCACGCTTTACCAGGACCCCGTCGAGCTGCGCGCCAAGATCCGGGAGATCGCCGCGCTGTACCTGGCGGCGGGCATCGATCCCCAGGTCTGCTCCATCATGGTGCAGTCGGCCGTGCCGGCGCACGCCGAGCTGGCCTGGATGCTCACCTGCGTCACGCCCGTCGGCTGGCTGGAGCGCATGACGCAATACAAGGCGAAAGCCGCCAAGCAGGAATCGGTGGGCGACGGTATACTGCAATACCCCGTTCTGATGGCCGCCGATATTCTGCTCTACCAGGCCGGCATCGTTCCGGTGGGCGAGGACCAGGCGCAGCACCTGGAACTCACGCGCGACGTGGCGCAGCGCTTCAACTCGCTCTATGGCGAAACCTTCGTGGTCCCCGGGACCAGCCTGCCGGCGGTGGGCGCACGCATCATGGGGCTGGACGACCCCACGCAAAAAATGAGCAAGTCGGAGACCGGGGCCAATCACGCCGTGGCGCTGCTCGACCCACCCGACAAGATTCGCAAGATCATCATGCGCGCCACCACCGACTCGAAGCCCGCGGTGGATTACGAGACCGCCGGCGCCGGCATTCTCAACCTGCTGGCGATCTACCAGGCCTTCTCCGGCGCCGGCGACGACGACATGAAGCAGCGCTTCAACGGCATGCGTTACGGCGACTTGAAGAAGCAGGTGGCCGACCTGGCGATCGCGCACCTGGAGCCTTTCCAGCAGCGCTACCGCCAGATCGTTTCCGATGCCGGATACCTGGATGGCGTTTTGCGCGAGGGCGCCGAACGCGTGGCCCCCATCGCCAACAGCACCGTCCGGCTGGTGAAAGAGCGCATGGGGCTGTATATTTAGACATCATGATCGAGACAGGATTGCGGGCGAGAGTGGTCATCGTTACGGGGGCCGCGGCCGGGATCGGCAAGGCCACCGCGCGCCGTTTCGCGCAGGAAGGGTGCCGCGTCGCCTCGTGGGACGTGAAGGATGCGGAAGCCGAACAAGGCGGCTCATTTCAAAAGGTGGATGTCACCAACGGCGCGTCCGTCGAGGCCGCGGTGGAAGAGGTGATGGCCCGCTGGGGAGCGATCCACGTACTGGTGAACAACGCCGGCATTCTCCGCGACGGCCAACTGGTGAAGTACAAGGAAGGCGCGCTGGCGGGAGTGATGAGCGATGAGCAGTTCGATTCGGTGATCGGCGTCAACCTGAAGGGTGTGTTCACGTGCGCGCGCGCCGTGGTCCCGCGGATGATCCAGGGCGGCGGTGGCGTCATCCTGAATGCGTCCAGCGTGGTGGGACTGTATGGCAATTTCGGCCAGACCAATTACATCGCCGCCAAGGCGGGCGTCATCGGCATGACGCGCGTTTGGGCGCGCGAACTGGGCAGGTACCACATCCGGGTGAACGCCGTGGCGCCGGGCCTGATCGCCACCGGCATGATGAAGCAGATGCCCGAGAAGGTTGTGGAGAGCCTGGTAAGCCACACGCCGCTGGGCCGCGTGGGACAACCGGAGGATATTGCCAACGCGTACCTCTGGCTGGCGTCGGACGCAGCTTCGTTCGTGAGCGGCGCCGTCATCAGCGTGGATGGCGGGATGGTCACGGGAACGTAGCGCGGGGCCCCTGGCAGGGCGGCGGGCCCAGAGGGCACCCCGCCTCCGGCGCAGGGACCCTGCTCCACTCGAGCGAGTAACGGTCGAGAATTGTTATCGGAGAGAGCCGTCGTGAAACGAATTTACGTCGCCACCTTTCATCAATCCAAGTTCGGCAAGCTGATGGGCATGACGGTGCCCGAGATCCTGAACAGCGCGATTCAGGGCGCCTGCCGCCAGATCGGTGTGCCGGCCTCCGCTCTGGACGTGGGCAGCGTGGGCGCCGCCTGCAACTTCTCGCTCAACGAGCAGGGGCTGCTGGCCGGCCTGATGGCCATGATTCCGGGCCTGGAGGGCAAACCCATCGAGGCGGTGGAGAACGCCTGCGCCTCCGGCGGCCAAGCCGCGCTCTCGGTGATTCACAAGCTCCAGCTCGGCATGGGCGACACGGGAATCGCCGTGGGCTATGAGAAAATGCGCGACGCCGAGGGCAAGATGGACGGCAAGCTCATCGGCAAGGTGCTGGGCTACTTCTCTCATCCCGGCGACCGCGAAGGAAAGGTGTTCGTCTTCCCGCATATCTTCGCCGAGGTGATGCAGGCGTACATGGATGAGCACGGCGTCACGGAAAAGGACCTGGCGCACATTCCGGTCCAGGAGTACGCCAACGCGAAGTTCAATCCCTGCGCCCAGATGAACAAGGTGCAGATCACGCTCGACCAGGCGGTGCGAATCGAAGGCATCAACCGTTACGTGGTGGACGGCCTGCCGCTGAAGACATACGACTGCTCCCAGATTTCCGATGGGTATGCTTCTCTGATCCTGGCCACGGAAGAAGGGCTGGCGAAACTGGGCGTGGCGAAACGGGAGTGCGTGGAGATCGCGGGTTGGGGCCAGGCGACCGATCCCATCCGCAAGGCCGGCCGGGACGTGCTTCGTCCCGCCGGCGCGTACCGGGCGATGCGCACGGCTTACGAGATGGCGGGCGCGAAGCCGGAGGACGTGAACGTCGCCGAGGTGCACGACTGTTTCAGCGTGATGGGCGCGATCGGCACGGAAGTCATCGGCAAAGCCGAGCCGGGCCGAGGGGCGCAATACTGGGTGGACGGCAAAGCCCGTCCGGACGGGGAATGCGGCGTCAACACCTCGGGCGGCCTGATCGCCAAGGGCCACCCCATTGGAGCGACCGGCATCGCGATGATTGGCTGGTGCGCGCTTCAGTTGTCGGGAAAAGCGCCGTCTGAAGTGCAGGTGAAGAACCCCCGGGTGGGCGCCACATTCAACATCGGCGGTCCCATCTGCGCCAGCGTGTGCACGGTGCTGCGGCGGCCCTCTGCTCCCGACCCAGAGGGTACCCCAGTCGCGGCTCAGTGAGCGGGCTGAATTCCGCTGCCCCCCTTGCACGCGCGCGGAGCATGTGGTAGAGCTTGGCTGGAAAGGTGGTTAAGCCATGCGACACATGTTGAGCGTTTCCCTGGTCGTGGGCTTCATCCTGATGGCTGCCAGTTGCAGTTTCGGCCCACAGCCGCCGCGACCGGGCACGCCAGAGTTCTTGTGGTCCGCCGCGAAGACGACATACGCGGCGGGCGATTTTCCGAAAGCCAACGACAACCTCTCGCAGCTCGCGAAATCCGACAGCGAGTTCACGGCCCGAGCCGAGCCGTGGTCGATGGTGATCTCCGCCGGGATGGCGCAAGCCTACATGGATTTGGCCGACAACTTCGAAGCGGGCGCTGGCGCCAACCGCGCGAATCCCACTCCATTCCGCCGCCAGGTCTCCGTATTTCGGAGCCAGGCCAACGCGGTGGTTATGCAGTACGCCGAAACCGTCCACAAGTTTCTCGGCGATAACAAGTCCGACAGCATTGCGCTGGAGTTCGGCTACCCCGCGGGAAGTGCCGCCGTGCCCGGCCAGCTCGAGCGGGTGGCCAAGGGGATGATTGTGCCGGATGCGGATATCGAATCGCTGCAAAAGGCCATGGTGCAGCGTGGCGTGCTGCTCAGCGCGACCCGCGCGGTGGGCGCGGCCGACGATCCAGCGAAGGCGCTGGAGATTTTCAAGGCGGGCGACGTGAAAGCGCCGCGGCCCATCTTTCTCACGGCGACGGCCAAGGCGCTGATTGACGAGGCCGACCTGTTCAGTCCCAAGAAACTGGATCAGCCGGCCCGCGCAGCCATGCTTTGCGATGAAGCGGAAGCGGCGTTGAAGTCGATTCCCGAAAGCAAGCAGACCAAGGAGTTGATGGGACGCATCGCGAAGATTCGCAAGGCGACAAAGGCTTAGATGTGGAACTCCAGGATGTCTTCATCCTGGACCATGTGGTGGCGCTCCACCATCAGACCGTCGTGCTCTCCGGAACGGCGAAACAGCCGCGCGAATTTGAGGTGTTCGGCAAAGTCTTTGTGGACGTGGCGAGCGGCGTCCAGGACCGTCGCCCCGCGCTTCAAGACATAGGGTGCGGAGAGGTCCGCTTTTCGCCCGGGCACTTTGGTGTAGACGCGCACCAGCTCCAGCAGGTCGAAGGCCGCGCGGGGGAAGCGATCCAGGCCGTGGCCAGCCGTTGCCGAGACGGCCACGCAAACGTAGCGGCCGTGGTACAGGTCCGCGAGAGCGGCGAAGTTGCCCGGCCCTTCTGGCTGGTCGATCTTGTTGCCAACCAGCAGGGCGGGCGGCGGGAGACGCCATCCTTGAAGGCTGTTCTCAATCAATTCCACTTCCTCCAGGCTGTCGGCGTCGTTGACGTCCACCACCAGCACGCTGGCGTTGGCGTTGCGGATCACCTGCGGCAACCAGGGTTCGGTGAACTCCGCGGAGATGGGCGGGAGATCCACAAGCTGGATCTGAACGTTCTCGAAGGCCATCATGCCGGGCATGGGCAGCCGCGTGGTGAAGGGGTATTCGGCCACCTCCGGAAGCGCATGGGTGAGCGCGCGGACCAGGCTCGACTTGCCGGAGTTTGCCGGGCCGACGAGCGCCACCTGGCCAGCGCCTTCGCGCGTCACGAAATAGAACGGGAGCGCGTGGCTGGCGCCCTTCTTCTGCGATTCCTTGCGCGTCTGGGAAAGCCGCCGCTTGATGTCTGCCTGCATCTTCTCCGTGCCCTTGTGCTTGGGCAGGGTGGCGTACATTCTCTCGAGGGCGGCGATCTTTTCGGCGACGGTCTCGGCCGACCGGTATTCTTCCTCCGCTGCCAGATATTCCGGGCTGAGGTTGGCGGGCATGGCAGTCCTGGGCAGTAGAATATCACCCGGCACTACCGGATAGACATGGCGCGTGAAAGGACTTATAGTGAGGCAGTTCGAGGCTGTAGGAGGTGATTTCCGTGAAGTTCCGGTACTGCTGGCTGTTGGTGGCCGTCGCGCTGTTCTCCGGATGCGGCAGGGAGGAGCGGGCGGAGGCTGTCCGTTTCTCGAAGGCTCTCCAGCAGAAGAGCGCCGATTTTGCGAACGCCAATGCCATGGAGAAAGACTTTTTGGCGAGCGCCCGCTCGTGGTGCGGAGGCATCATGGCCAATGGCGCCGGCCGCGCGGACCAATTGGACCAGAACGCGGCCGTAGCCAAGGACCTGGCTAAATCCGCGGCCTTCATCAGCACACAAGTAGGCCTGGTGCGCCAGGTGGTTTATGATGAGTCGCTCAAGGCCGAGTACCCGCAGAGCATCCGCGTCAACCTGATCACCCAGCTTGTCAAACGCCAGCGGTTTCTCCAGGAGGCGCGGGCGCTATTAGACGAGTCCGCGCCCGCTTTCATGGAACTCAAGCTGAGCCGGGACTACAAGGGAGACGCCTATCCGGGCCAGATCCCCAAACTGAATGTGATGTTGGAAGGATACAAAGCCCCGGCTGACATTGTCGGAGAGGCGATCCAGTCCCTGAAAACGAAATACAACCTCCGGGACGCCGACCTCGCCAAGTGAACGGCCATCACCTCAGGCCATGCTGCTTCAGGTAGGCGATCAGCTCGGCCGGATCGTCCGAAATAATGGCGTCCACCTTGGCCTGGATCAGCATGTCCCAATCCTGCGGCGTGTTGGCGGTCCAGGGCACCACCTGAAGGCCGGCTCGGTGCGCCGCCGCCACCTTTTCGGGAGTGACGAGGTGGAACTCGGGCGAAATGATCTCAGCCTTTGCGGCTTCCGCGGTGATGGCGGCGAAATCGCGCGGGTCCTTTTCCGTCAGGGCCGACAACCGAATCTCCGGCGCCAGCTTCCGCATGGCAACCAGCGTTCGGAAGTCGAAGGATTGGAGGATGATCCGCTTCTCCAACTTGTACTTGCGGATCTTCTCCAGCACCAGCTTGACAAACTCCTCGGGCGACGGCGTGTACTCCGGCTTGTCCAAAAAGCTCTTGGTTTCAATGTTGTAGTCGAAGTTGCCGCGGCCGGCCAACTGGAACACGTCATCCAGGGTGGGCATGCGCGTACCCGGAATGGCCGTTTGTGTAAGGAACCGCGGATTCTGAACGGCGCCGCAGTCCCACTGGCGCACTTCCGCAAGCGTCAACTCGTGGATGACCGAGCTCTGTTTCGGGCCGGTGCAAACGGGGCCATGCAGAATCGGGTCATGCGAGATGACGATGACGTTGTCCTTGGTGACCGCCATGTCCATCTCGAGGGCGTCCACGCCCTGCCCGATGGCGTACTGGAAGGCGGGGATGGTGTTCTCCGGTCTCCTGGCCCGCGCGCCGCGGTGGCCATGTACCAGGATCCTGGGCCGGCTGGCGGTTTGGGACAGCATGGGGCTGGAGCCAACGAATGAGAGGATGAGGCACGGCATGAGCAATGTTCGCAGCATCGGACCCAGTATAGAGCGGAAATGCTCCGCGGGGCTACCAGGATCAAAAAGTATGGTTGACCTTGCGGCCCGACTGTCATATATTGGGCAGACGTAGTGGGAGTTGAATGAACCGCCTGAGCGCGTTTCTCCGTCCGGCTACACACGTTGGCAGGCTCCCCGCTGAGCAGGTTGCACAACTGTATCCGAGGTTCCGCTGGCGAATCCTCGAATCCACCTTCATCGGCTACGCCACTTTCTACTTTGTACGCAACAACTTGCCGGTGGTGTCCAAGGAGATGGGCCAAGCCTTGGGCTACAGCAAGGGCCAGATCGGCGACATGCTGGCGGCGACCGCCATCGCTTACGGCGTCGGGAAGTTCGTCCTGGGGGCCTGGTCGGACCGCAGCAATCCCCGCTACTTCATGCCCCTCGGGTTGCTGCTGACGGCGCTGTGCAATTTCCTGTTCGGCGCGGCCAGCAGTTATTCCGTGCACCTCGCGCTGTGGACGCTGAACGGGGTGGCGCAGGGCATGGGGTGGGCGCCGTGCGGGCGCTCGCTGGGGCATTGGTACAGCGTGCGCGAGCGCGGAACGGTATTCGCCTTCTGGAACCTGGCCGTCAATGTAGGCGGCGGCTTGACCGGCCTCATCGCTGCTTACAGCACGGCGTGGATGGGGTGGAGGTCGGCATTCTACGTGCCCGGAGCGCTGGCCGTGCTGTGCGCTGTTTACCTGGTCGCGAGGCTCCGGGACACCCCGCAATCCGTCGGTCTCCCGCCCATCGAAGAGTACCGCAACGAATACCCCGAACAAGGAGGACGCGACCGCGAAGAAGAACTGGGCACCCGCGAATTGGTGGTCACCTACATCCTCCGGAACCGTCACCTCTGGATGTTCGCCACCGCGAATTTCTTCGTATATCTGACTCGTTACAGTATGCTCGATTGGGGTCCCACGTATCTGAAGGAGGTCAAGCACGCCAGCCTCGAACAGGGTGGATTCAGCACCGCGATCTACGAGTTGGGAGGCATGTTCAGCACCGTCCTGATGGGCTGGTTGTCCGACAAAGCCGGGGGACGCCGCGGCATGGTCAGCCTGCTCTGCATGGTTCCCGTGTTTCTGGCATTCGGCGGCATTCTGTATGCGCCGCCCGGAATGCTGTGGCTCGATCTGACGCTCTTCGGGATTATCGGATTTTTCATTTATCCCCCGGTGATGCTGCTGCCGGTCATGGGCCTCGATTTCACTTCGAAAAAGGCCATCGGCACCGCCGCGGGGTTCATCGGACTTTTTGGTTATCTGGGCCGTACGGCGCAGGGTAAGGGTATCGGCACCCTCGCCGAGCGCTACGGCTGGAACGCTGCATTCTATGGCATACTGGCTTCCACGTTGATGGGGATTCTACTGCTTTCCTGGACGTGGAAGCTGAAACCGCGGGCTGCCGGAACGCGACAGCTCGACGTGGCCGAAGTTGCGGCGGCTCCCAAGGGAGGCGCTGCATGATTTTCACAACGCGAACGAATCACCGGTTCGCGCGCAACCAAGGCGCGCCAGCGCCGGTGTCACACATCGGTAACGGCGCTGTAAACACGCGCACACATTCAACTGAGACTATTTTCTTGAGAGGAGACTAAGAGGTTAGACTATGAACAAATTCTCGAAAATCACGTTGTTGATCGGGTGTTTTCTAATCGCAGGTTTGCTCTACGGGCAGTTCGAGACCGCCGAGGTTCTGGGCACGGTGCGTGACGCCTCGGGGGGAGCCATCCCCAAAGCCAACGTCACACTCACCAACATGGACACGGGGATTCAGGCCAAGACCACAACTGACGACAATGGAAACTACGATTTCTTCAACGTCAGGGTGGGCCGTTACTCGATTGTCGTGGAGCACACCGGGTTCTCCAAGTTCACGACTACGGACGTGGCGGTCAACGTAAACGCCCGCCAGCGCGTGGACGCCACGGTGCAAGTGGGCGCCGTCACCGAAACCGTCGAGGTGACGGGCGCGGCCGCCGCGCTCCAAACCGATTCCAGCGAACACGGCCAGGTGATCAGCACCCAGCAGGTGGTGGAACTGCCGCTCAACGGCCGCAATTACTCCGACCTGGCGTTGCTCACCACCAACACGCATAAGTCTCCGCTGGCCGCCAACCCGACCACACCCCGCGAGGGCGCCTTCAACGTGAACGGGATGCGGAGCACTTACAACAACTTCCTGATGGACGGGCTGGACAACAACGCCTACTCCACTAGCAATCAAGGATTTTCAAACCAGGTGGCCAACCCCTCGCCGGACGCCGTGGCCGAGTTCAAAGTGATCACCAGCAACTTCAGCGCGGAATACGGCCGCGTCGGCGGCGCCGTGGTGAACGTGGTGATGCGCTCGGGAACCAACCAGTTGCACGGCACGCTCTTCGAGTTCCTGCGCAACACGAACCTGAACGCCATCGGCTACGTCTTCGGCGTCCGTCCCGCGACGTTCTCGAAGCCCACACTTAAGAGGAACCAGTTCGGGGGCACCATCGGCGGGCCGATCGTCAAGAACCGCATCTTCTTCTTCGGCGATTACGAAGGCTACCGCTCGTTGCAAACGGCGCTCAACTTCGACACCATTCCCAACATGAACGACCGCGCAGGCATCTTGCCCGTGGCGGTGGTGAACCCGTTGACCGGGGTGGTCTATCCGGCGGGCACGGCGATCCCCATGATCGCGTTTGCCAGGAAGGTTTTGAACGATCTGCCGGCTGTGGCGGCCGGCACCGGACGCTCAAACGATTATCAGCAGACGATCATGAATCCCCGCGACTACGCGGACAAGTACGATGTCAAGATCGATGCGCAGATCAATGCGAAGACCACCGCGTTCCTCCGTTTCAGCCAGCGCAAGGACAATTCGTACTATCAGCCGACGCTCACCGGACCGTCGGGCGGCGACGGCAATGGCTTTGTCCGCTTCCTGGACCAAGCGGCTGCTCTGGGCTACACCTGGACCGTGACGCCGGTCTCCCTGTTCGAGTTCCGGTTCGGCTTCGCGCACATCGTTGCCGGCAAGCAGCCGCCATTCCTCGGCGGCCCGAGCATGCAGGATCTCTATGGGATGCCCGGACTGCCGACCTTTCCGCAGCTCACCGGCGGCCTCAACACCCAGAACATCGGCGGATTCACCAGTGTGATTGGACGCCAGGCCACCAACCCGCAATTCCAGAATCCAACCACGTTCGACCCGAAAGTGAACTACTCGTGGATGAAGGGCCGCCACGCGCTCAAGATGGGGGCCGAGATGCAGATCGTCCACACGCAGGTCATGGACATTAACCCGGTGTACGGCCTGTTGGGCTATTCTGGAGGGTTCAGCAAGCCTACCTGCGCCCAATTGGGCCAGCCCAGCACGTGCTCCGTTGCGAGCGATACCGCGAGTTATAACCTGGCGGATTTCATGTTCGGACTTCCCGGCCAGGTTCAACTCTCCAACTACCTGGTCGGCAACTACCGCCAGCGTCTGTATTTCCTCTATGGACAAGACGACTTCCGGGTCAACTCGAAACTTACGCTGAATCTGGGGCTGCGTTGGGAGTACGCTTCGCCGCGCTGGGAGCGGGACAACGTCCTTTCGAACTATGACCCGATCAGCAACAGCATGATCAAGGCAAGTAGCGGCGGGACCTACAACCGCACGCTGGTTAATCCCGATTACAAGAATTGGGCGCCACGGCTCGGCCTCGCCTATAGTATCGATCCGAAGACGGTGTTCCGCAGCGGTTTCGGGATCAGCTACGTGCACCTCAACCGCCTGGGGAGCGCCGACGAACTGGGGATTAACGGACCACAGGTCGTGTTCGGAAACATCAGCCAGTCGCCCCTGCTTTCCAACGGCCAGCCGAATCCCGCCTTCATCACTCCCCAGACGGGCTTCCCGGCCACAATCGCCAGTCCCGCCAGCTTCAATCCGCTCACCGCCAACGTCGCCTATATCCCGCGCGATACGAGATGGCCGTACGTACAGACTTGGTTTGCCTCCATCCAGCGGGAGATCGCCAAGAGCTGGGTGGTGGAAGTGGCCTACACCGGCAACCACAGTGTACGGCTGCCGATCATCTCCGATTACAATGAGGCCCTGCCCAACGCGCCCGGCGGGACGCTGGGAATCCAACCGCGCCGGCCCAACCAGGCCTTTGCCGCGATCACCTGGGTAGACCCGGCGGGTTTTGGGAGCTATAACGGCTTCTCGGCCCGAGTGGAGCACCGTTTCTCCAGCGGCCTGTATCTGCTTAACTCGTTCACCTGGGAGAAGGCGCTGGGCAACTCCGAACAGGCTCTCGAGTATCCCACTGGCGGCACCGAGGCCAACCCCCAGAATATTTACAACCTCAAAGCCGAACGTGGGCCCTCGAGTTTCGACGTCAAGCTGATCAACGTCACCAGCCTGGTCTATCAGCTTCCCTTCGGCAAGGGACGCCAGTTCGGGTCCAACTGGAACGGCCTGTTCGACGCGGTTCTGGGCGGCTGGGAACTCAATACCATTAACACGGCGAACACCGGGCCGCCGCTCAATGTGTTCTACACGCCCGCGGCCACCATGGATGGAACCAGCCGGATCGCCGACTACCGCGGCTTGGCAGTCCAGCGTCCGAACCTGGTCGGCGACACGACGGGACAGAGCGGACCGGCCATGCTGGATCACTACTGGAACTCCGCCGCCTTCGCCATTCCAGCGGTCAATACGCCGTATGGCAACCTGGGACGGAACGCACTCCGCATGCCGAACTTCTGGCAATGGGACCTAGGTGTTAACAAGAGCTTCAAGATCCCGGCGCGCGAGGGCATGGCCGTGCAGTTCCGCTCGGAGTTCTTCAATTTCCTGAACCACTCGAACTTCGGGCCGCCCACCTGCGACATCACCAATGCGGCGTTTGGGACCATTCGCGCCACCTATCCCGCCCGGCAGGTGCAATTCGCGCTGAAGCTGATGTTCTGACGACCCGCTCGCTGGGGGGCCCAGAGGGCACCTCGCGGCTCTGTTCGGCCGCGGGGTGCCCTCTGGGCCCCCCGGCATTCTGAATCCATGACCAGATCCGAGATGTACCGGCGTCTCCGCGTGCACGCGGGGCCGTGGGACATGATCGTCGTTGGCGGAGGCGCCACCGGCGTCGGTGTGGCCATCGATGGCGCCACCCGCGGATACGACGTGCTCCTGCTCGAGCAGAGCGATTTCGGCAAAGGAACATCCAGCCGCAGCACCAAGCTGGTGCATGGCGGCGTGCGTTACCTGGAACAGGGCAATCTGTCGCTGGTGATGGAAGCCCTGAAGGAGCGCGGTCTGCTGCTTCAGAACGCGCCGCACCTGGTTCGGAACCTGGGCTTCGTGGTGCCGAATTACGACTGGTGGGAAGCTCCGTTCTATGGAATCGGTCTCAAGCTGTACAACCTGCTGGCCGGGAAATACGGCTTCGGCGCTTCGCGGATCCTCTCCAAGGAAGAGACGCTGGAGCGGCTGCCTACCCTCAACACCGAAGGGCTCCGGGGCGGGGTTATCTACTTCGATGGCCAGTTCGACGATTCCCGGCTGCTCATTAACCTGGTCGAGACGGCTTACGAACAAGGCGCCGTTCTGCTGAATTACGCGCCGGTCACGGCAGTGACCAAGGATGGCGAGGGCTTCGTCGACGGCGTCCAAGGCCGGGACGTGGAAACCGGCGAGGAGTTTCACGCCCAAGGGAAAGTGGTCATCAATGCGACCGGCCCCTTCTGCGACGACTTGCGCCGCAAGGCCGATCCCTCGGTTCAGCCGATCATTGCTCCCAGCCAGGGAATTCACCTGGTGTTCGATGCCTCGTTCCTGTCTGGTGACAGCGCCATCATGGTGCCCCATACCAGCGACGGGCGGGTGATGTTCGCCATACCCTGGCACGGCCATACGCTGGTCGGCACCACCGACACTCCCATTCCAGCGGCCACGCTGGAGCCCGTCGCCCTGGAACAGGAGATTGAATTCATCCTCAACACCGCATCGCTCTATCTCGCAAAGAAGCCGGTCCGCGGCGATGTTCTCAGCGTCTTCGCGGGAATTCGCCCGCTGGTGCGGTCGGGCGATTCCGGCAACACGTCGGCCCTCTCGCGCGATCACACCATCCGCATTGAAAACTGCGGCATGGTGACCATCTGCGGCGGGAAGTGGACCACGTATCGCCACATGGCGGAGGACTGCGTCAACCAGGCGGCCACCCTGGCGCGGTTGCCGGAGAAGCCTTGTGTCACCGGCCATCTCAACGTCCACGGCTTCCACCTCAGCTCCGAGAGGTTCGGCCCCTTGAGCGTTTACGGCTCCGACGCTCCCGCGGTGCAGTCGCTGATCGCGGCGGACCCTTCCCTGGCCGAACCACTTGACCCCGCGCTTCCCTATACCGGGGCGGAAATCGTGTGGGCGGCGCGTTACGAAATGGCGCGTACCCTGGAAGATGTTCTGGCTCGCCGGACGCGCGCTTTATTCCTGAACGCCCGGGCTGCCATGGAGATGGCTCCGCGAGTGGCCCTCCTGATGGCGCGCGAGCTCGAACGCGACGGCGAGTGGGAGACCGGGCAGGTCCGGTCCTTCAACGCAACGGCCCGGAATTATCTTCCACCTGAAGAGAAACCATGAACCGAAAGACTGCCGTATTCTTGATCGCCGCAGCGTGTGTCGCGGCGTCCTGCGGGCGCGCGGGAAAGGGCAAAACCATCGAGATCGCACTGGTAACGAAAGCGCTCGACAGCGAGTGGTGGCAGCGCGTCAAGTCGGGCGCCGAAGAGGCCGCGCGCGCCGCTCCGGGCGTGAGGCTGGCGGTGCTGGCTCCCGAGCGCGAGGTCAACATCGATCAGCAGGTTGGGATCCTCGAAGATCAGATCACGAGAGGCATCTCGGCGCTGGCGGTGGCGCCGGCGGGCGTTTCCGAAATCCTGCCGGTGCTCGACAAGGCGAAGGCCGCGGGCATTCCGGTGCTGATCGTCGACACCGACGTGAATTGGCCTGCGAAGCTGAGCTACATCGGCGCCAACAACCGGCTGGGAGGTCAAATTGCCGGGGAGTACATCGTAAAGATGCTGGGCGGCAAAGGCAAGGTGGCGGTGATTCGTGGAATATTGGGGATCGCCACGCATGAGGAACGGCTGGCCGGCTTTCGCGAAGCCATTGCGCGGGCGCCGGGAATCGAGTGTGTCGCCGTGCAGCCGGCCAATAGCGAGCGCGCGCTGGGAATGACGGTCATGGAGAACCTGCTGACCGCGCACCCGGATCTGAAGGCGGTCTTCGCGACCAATGACCAGATGGCGCTGGGGGCGGTGGAGGCCATCGCCGCCCACAATCTCACGGGACGAGTGGAGGTGGTCGGGTTCGACGCTACTCGGGAGGCCGTTCGCGCGGTGGTGGCGGGCCGCCTGTCGGGCGATATGGCGGGGCTTCCCGAGGTGATGGGCCGGAGGTCCGTCGAAGAAGCGATCAAAGCCGCCAAGGGAGAACCGGTGGACAAACAGGTGGTCATCACCCCGGTTCTGGTGACGAAAGAAAACGCCAGCCAATTCCTGCGGTGAATATGCCTTATGCGCCTTGCCGGTGCCGGCACACGCGCTGCCGCCGCTCCTAGCGCGGGTTAGGGGTGTTCCGGGTTGAGGACGGCGAAGCCTTCCAGAGTTGCGACCTCACAGAGAACCTTGTCCGCGGCCACGAATTGGTCAAGCAGTCCCTGGCTTTTCAACCCGAGCGCAACCGCAATTTGAATCGCGTCGAGCGCACGAAGCCGCAGATCAAACGCGTACTGCTCCAGCAGCCGTTCTGCTGCGGCAAAGTCTGGCTCACGGATTGCGGTCACCAAGAGCTTTTGCGCCACGATGTCCTCCTGGAATTGGCGCACCAACAGGCGGGCGTCCTCCCGGCTGATAAACTGCGTCCGCACTTTGATCGCGAAGACCGAAGAGAGTTCCACGACAGTCAACCGGGAAATCCGGACCTGGATGCCAGGTGTTTGGACGATCTTGTCAACTTCGGGTGTTCCGACTTCAGGGTGATAGAACTTCGCGAGCGCGCTGGAGTCGAAGAAGTACGCCGCCAAGCTCAGCGGTCCTCGCGCTCGGCGATGAAATCCGCCGTCATTGAGCCTGGAATCTTAGAGAGCCTTCGACGCACCTCTTCCAAACCGGGAGCCGGCGCAACGTCCGCCAGTCTCCGCCGAAGGGCTTGGAGAAAATCGTCATCGAGCTGGCCGAGGCCGATGCCGTTTGCCTTTTGAGTGATACTCACGACGACACGCTCGTTCTCGGCCAAATCCAGCGGCTGCAAGGGCTTGAGTATGCCATTCTCATACACGGCATCGACTTCGATGGGCATATCCCTATTGTATGCCTTTCGAAGGCAGCCACTTCGCTAGGCTGGACGTGGCGGGTGCCCGGGCGGTGGCCACCGGCGCCATCCGCGACACCAGCAACCAGAAGGCTTTTCTGGCGCGCGTACCGCACGGACCGAAGCTAAAACGCCGCCAGCCGCGCGAACAGGCCGGCCAGAGCGCCGCCCAGCAATGGTCCGGCGATGGGAATTGCCGCGTAGCGCCAATCCGAACTGCCTTTGCCGGCCACCGGCAGGAGGGCGTGCGCGATCCGCGGACCCAGGTCTCGCGCCGGATTGATGGCATAACCGGTGGTGCCACCAAGACTGAGACCGATGCCCCATACCAGGCTCCCTACGAGGTACGGTCCCAGGCCCGCCGCCGGGCCGGTGGCCGCCACGGCTTTCGAGAAAATCGCGCTGACAACCAGCACCAGCACGAACGTGCCGATGATCTCGCAGAGCAGGTTGGCGGCAGGCCGCCGGATGGCCGGAGACGTGCAGAAGCATGCCCGCTTCCGGTCTGCTTCGGGCGTCTCGCTCCAGTGCGGCAGGAAGTACAGCCACACCAGCGTGCCGCCGGCCATGGCCCCCAAGATCTGCGCCGCGACATAAGGCGCGACTTTGCTGAAATCTCCGGAGCGTACCGCAAAGCCCAGCGTGACGGCGGGGTTGAGATGAGCGCCCGCGCTGCCGCAGGCGATGGCCGTAAACACGCCGGTCATCACGCCCAGCGCCCAACCGGTGGCAATCACCATCCATCCGGCACCCTCCGCATAGGACTTTCTGAGGTTGACATTGGCGACTACGCCGTTCCCCATCAGGATCAGCACCAGGGTCCCCATGAACTCGCCGAAGACTTGTTTGTCCATCTGTCGCTCCCTATTCGGAATCCAGCCAATCGAACGAGCGTGTCACCGCCTTCTTCCACAAGCCGTACATCCGTTCCCGCCGCGCCGCGTCCATATTCGGCTTCCAGGTGCGATCGACGGACCATCGGGCGCGCAAGTCCTCGATATTTTCGAAGAAGCCGGACGCCAGACCGGCGGCGTATGCGGCTCCCAGCGCGGTGGTCTCCTTGACGGCGGGGCGCACCACCACGCGGTCGAGAATGTCGGCCTGAAACTGCATTAAGAGCTCGTTCTCCACCATGCCGCCATCGGCGCGAAGAATGTCGACGCGCACACCCGCATCCCGCTCCATGGCCTCCACCACTTCACGTGTCTGGAAGGCGGTGGCTTCCAGCACGGCGCGCGCCAGGTGCCCCTTGTTGGTGTAGCGGGTCAGGCCGGCGATGACCCCGCGCGCATTGTGCTTCCAGTACGGCGCGTACAATCCCGAGAACGCCGGGACGAAGTAAACTCCGCCATTGTCCTCCACCGTCCGGGCCAGCGTCTCGATCTCGGGGCTCCTGCCGATCAGGCCGAAGTTGTCCCGGATCCATTGGACCAGGGCGCCCGTAATCGCCACGCTCCCTTCCAGCGCATAGCTCGCCGGCTGGTTCTTCATCTGGAACGCGACGGTAGTCAGCAAGCCGCACTTGGACTGAATGATTTCGCGGCCGGTATTCATGAGCAAGAAACACCCGGTGCCGTACGTGTTTTTCGCCTCGCCCGCGCGGAAACAGGCTTGTCCGGCCAGGGCGGCCTGCTGGTCTCCCAGGATGCCGGCGACTGGAACGTCCTTCACAGCGTCCAGCGTGGCCACGTCATACTGCTCGCTGCTGGAACAGATCCGGGGCAGGATCTGCCGTGGGATGCCGAACGCGCTCAACAATTCCGGATCCCAATCGAGCGTCCGTAGATTCATCAACTGCGTGCGGCTGGCGTTGGTCGAGTCCGTGACGTGGAGCCCGCCCTGGACGCCGCCGGTCAGATGCCAGACCAGGAACGCGTCGATGTTGCCGAACAGAATCTCGCCGGCTTCCGCCCGCTCACGCGCGCCGGCAACATGGTCCAGCAACCAGCGAATCTTCAAGCCGCTGAAGTAAGTCGACAGGGGGAGACCCGTCTTCGCCCGAAAGCGGTCGGGGCCTCCGCCGCGCGACAGCTCGGGGATGTAGTCAGCGACCCGCGTATCCTGCCAGACCAGGGCATTGTTCACCGGCCTTCCGGTCTTGCGATTCCAAAGCACCGTGGTTTCGCGCTGGTTGGTGATGCCGATGGCCGCCAGGTCGCGGGGACCCAGGGAGCGCTGCTCCATGGCGGCCGCGACCACCTCTTGAGTCCGGCGCCAGATCTCGTCGGGGTCGTGCTCCACCCACCCCGGGCGGGGGTAGATCTGCTGGTGCTCTTTCTGCGCGCTGGCGACGATGGTCCCGGCGCGGTCAAACATGATGAACCGCGTGCTGGTTGTGCCTTGATCGATGGCTCCGATGTATTGTGGCATGGACTGGTCTCTTGGATGCCGCGGAGGGCCTGGCGTCGAAGCGAGGGCAAACATCTCCCTTCGCGGCGGCTGCAATGGAGGCCGCGGGCGAGGCGCCGATTTCAGCGCATCCTGGCGGCTGCGTTCTTGATATTCTGCGCGTTGTTCGAGCCCAGTTGCTGATATACGCCTTCGATGGCAGCGCACTGGTCGCTGAATTTAGCGCCTTCCAGCACCTGGGCCTTGTTGTTCGTCATCAGGCCAAGCTGGTAATTGGCGACGCCCAGAAAGAACAGCGCGGGACCCAACAGGGCCGGCTCGCCCTTGATGTACGGAAGCGCCGCGCGAAGGTTCTTGTTGGCTTGCGCCCACAGATTCCTCCCACCCGGCGCGGTGCTCTGTTCGCCCGCGACGACACCGGCAATCCAGTAGCCGCGGCCCAACCATAGACTGCGTTTGCGTTCCCAGTCGGCGGCCGTTACCGCCTCGGGTTTTTGGCGCTGATTGGCCGCGGCAACCAGCCGGTTGCCTAAGGAGATGGCACGGTCGGCCTGTTTCTTGACCTGCGCGTTATTCGCCGCCACTAACAACAGGTCCGGGTTATTGGGAAAGATCACCAGGGCCTTCTCCACAATGGCTGGGATCTCAGCGTCTTTTCCCGCCTGCCGGAGCGCCGCCAGGTAGGCCTCGTAACCCTGGTCCAGGTACTTGCTCTTGGGGCTCTGCTGCTCCAGCGTGCCCAGCAGGTCCACCATTACCGCGGGCTCGGACTGCACGGCGGTGGCATACAGCGCATACTCGGTGTACGCCTCGATCTCTTTCGCATATTTGACGCGGTTGGGCCAGTCTTCCTTTTCGATGGCGCTCGTGGGCTCGGAAGCGGAAATCACTTTGCGAGCCAGTTCGCACGCCTGCACCGCCAGTTTCTTGACCTCGGGGGCGTCCTTCTTGGCAGTTGCGTTTTGGAGACTCTGGTACGTGTCGTCCAGTTCGTCGGCGACCACGACGGGTCCGGTCATGAGAAAAATCGCAATACCCAATACAGAGAGTTTCATGGCACCTCCTCCATAGCCTAACGCAATTATACCTAAGCCGGATTCTAGCATCCGCACATCCGGAATGGCGGCGGGGGCTGGCGCAAAGCAGGCGTCCTGCCTGGGCTTGTGGGTTGAGGATGGCGAGGCGCAGGCATCGTGGTGGCGCCCGACAGTTCTACAACCGTGTGCATCTGAAAGCACGGCAAACTCAGCCTGCGGATACCGGATTTGAGGATGTGATTTAGTTCAAACCGGTTCTCGGAATCCTGTCAAGCTTCAGTTTTTTGCGACTCGAGGGCCGTGGGCGCGACACGGCAGGGTCCGCGGCCTTCCGGCCGAGTCGCGGCGCCGGCCCGCGACGGCTGTAGGAGGGGCCGGGCCACGGCCACATTTTTCTGGGAGAATCAGATTATCGAAGGGGACGCAGAAACATGTCATGAAGAATCCACTAACTGTGGCCGGGGAAGATCAACTCGCGGCGGATCGGCAAGGGACCGATCAGTTGCGCAAACCGAGCCGCGTGCCGGTTGTGTCCGCCATCCTGCGGTACTTCGCTTCCGGCCCGGACAAGCCTCCGCTTCGCGATCCCCAACAGATCGAGCGGTTGTACAAGCGCTACCGAATCACGGTCATGACATTGATTACGGTCGGCTACGGCATCGCCTATATGTGCCGCCTGGGCCTGTCGGTGGTCAAGAAACCGCTGATCGATGACGGCATCTTTTCGGCCGATCAACTGGGCACGATCGGCTCCGCCATCTTCTACGCTTACGCCTTCGGCAAGCTGGTCAACGGCTTTTTGGCGGACCACGCCAACATGAAAAAGTTCCTGGCCTTCGGCGTGCTCGTCTCGGCGCTGATCAACATTTTCATGGGTTGGTCCACGGTGCTGTGGGTGTGGGTAGTCCTTTGGGCGCTGAACGGATGGTTTCAGGGATTCGGAGCCCCTGCGGGTGTGGTGGCCATGTCCCAATGGTTCAGCAACCGCGAGCGCGGAACCTACTACGGCATCTGGAGCACGGCCCACCCGCTCGGCGAAGGCTTGACCTTCGCCCTGCTGGCCGCCATGGTCACCTGGTTTGGCTGGCGGGCCGGTTTTGTGGGCCCCGGAGTGATCTGCGTGGTGCTTGCCATTGCGCTGTACGTGTTCATGGAGGACCGTCCGCAAACCATGGGCCTGCCCGCCGTGGCGGACTGGAAGAACGATTACATCGCCAAGCCCGCGGACGGCGCGGGGAAGCCAAAGACCACCTGGCAGATGCAGCTCTCGATTCTCAGGTACCCCTCGATTTGGGTGCTGGCGTTCTCGAGCGCCCTGATGACCATGACCCGTTACGCCATGAACGACTGGGGCATGCTCTATTTGCAGGAAGCCAAGGGCTATTCGGGCATCGCGGCGGGCGGCCTGTTGGCGGCCAAGTCGCTGGCGGGCCTGGCGGGCTGCGCCTCCTACGGTTTCATCTCGGACAAGCTGTTTCGCGCCCGGCGGCCGCCCATGAATCTTATCTGCGGCGTGGTGGAAATCCTGTCCCTGGTGGTCATGTTTGCCATCCCGCCGGGACACCCGCTGGTCGTGACCGTCATGCTCCTGGTCTATGGTTTCGCCATCACCGGGCTGATTACTTCGCTGGGCGGATTGTTCGCCATCGACATCGCACCCAAGAAGGCGGCGGGCGCCGCCATGGGGTTCATCGGCGTTTTCAGCTATGTTGGCGCGGCCATCCAGGAGCGCATCAGCGGCATTTTGATTCGGCACGGGACCACCATGGTGAACGGCGTGCGGCAATACGACTTTCACAGTGCGCTGGTTTTCTGGCTGGGAACGTCGGTTGTTTCGATGATTCTCGCGACCTCTTTGTGGCGTGTGAGGGCCAATGACTAACTTTTGGAGCGAAGTAATGCGCGGCAATTCCAGTTACGACATCGTCATCATAGGCAATTACACGAAAGATACGATCGTTTCTCCGTCCGGCACCCGGCACGTGGACGGCGGCGGCTTTAATTACGGCGCCCACGTGGCATTCATGATGGGCCTGAAGGCCGCCGCGGTGACCCGCTTGTCCAGGGAGGATAACCGTGTGGTGGACGCCCTCACCCGGCTGGGTGTCACCGTCTATCCGACGTACACTCCGCATTCCACCGACATGCGCCTGTATTATCCGACTTCCAACGTGGATGAGCGTGTCTTATCGGTGACACACACTGCCGGAGCGTTCACGGCCGACCAAGTCAGGGGACTCGAATCCAAGGCGTTTCTGATTAATTCCTCGATTCGGGGAGAAGTGGATCTGGCGGTCATCCGGGAGCTGCGCGCCAAGAGCACGCTGCTCGCCGCCGACGCGCAGGGATTCGTTCGGATCATGGGCCCGGAGGGCGTTCTGATGTACGATGGCTGGCCGGAAAAACACGAAGTGCTCTCGCAGATCGACATCTTGAAAGCCGACTCCGTGGAAGCGGAAAAGCTGACCGGCACGGCCGATATCAAGGCCGCGGCGCGAATCCTGGCGGGTTACGGGCCGAAAGAGATTGTGCTGACGCACGGCCAGGGCGTTCTGGTGCTGGCTGACGGCCGGTTCTACCAGGAGCCGTTCTGTCCGCAAGAGCTGGTCGGGCGCTCCGGCCGGGGCGATACCTGCGTCGGTTCGTACGTCTGCAAGCGCTTGAGCGCCTCTCCGCAAGAGGCTACCATCTGGGCGGCGGCTGTCACCAGTCTGAAAATGGAAGCCGAGGGTCCCATCAAGAGAACAGCGAGTGAAGTGGAAGAACTGATCGCCAGGATGTACACAACCACAGAAGGGTAAATACTGCTAATGAACTGGAAAACATTTGCGCCGTTGGCGCTGGCGGCTTTGTCCATTCCTTGGGGCGCAGGGGCAGTCCTGGCCCAAGGGACTCCCGGGTCCGGCGGGGAATTGAAGTTCATAGTCATTGTGAGTCGGCACGGTGTTCGTCCCCCGATCGTGAGCAATGACCAGATCAATCCGTATTCGGCCGAGCCGTGGCCCCAGTGGGACGTTCCTCCCGGGTATCTCACGGCGCACGGCCGGACCTTGATGAAACTGTTCGGCGCCTATGACCGGGCGCAATTCGCGCGCGCCGGCCTGTTCAGTCCGTCGGGCTGCGCGGATGCGGATCGCGTCTATTTTTGGGCGGACACCGATGAGCGCACCATCGAAACCGGCCGCGCCTTAGCCGAGGGCATGCTGCCCGGTTGCGCAGTCGAGGTCCACTCGGCAGCGGCGGGAACGCACGACCCGCTGTTCAGTCCCTTAGCGGCCGGTGTTGGGCATCCCGACTCCGATTTAGCGGCGGCGGCGATGTCCGGCCGCATCGGGGGTCACCCGGAAGCTTTGCTGGTGGCCTATCGCCCGGCCCTCGAAACCATGCAGCAGGTGCTTCTCGGGTGCCAGCCGGGCGGGAAGTGCCCGCCCGAGGGCAAGACGGTCAAACAGTCATTCCTGGAGCTGCCCATGTCGCTTGGTCCGGCCATGGGCGGCCTGGCTGAAATGCGCGGACCGCTTGCCACAGCCTCTTCCCTGGCGGAGGATTTCCTCCTCGAGTACACCAACGGGATGGAAGGCAAGGACCTGGGTTGGGGACGCCTCACCGAGTCCAATCTGCGGCAGATGATGTCGCTCCATGTCGCCTACACCGACCTGGTGCGGCGCACGCCGCTGATCGGGCGCACGTCCGCTTCGAATCTGTTGAGCCATGTTGTCAAGGCCATGGAGCAGGCGGTCACGGGCAAGGCCGTGCCCGGCGCCATCGGCAGGGCAGGGGACCGCGCCCTGGTCATCGTCGGACACGACGGGAATCTCTCCAATATTCAGGGAACGCTGAATCTTACCTGGCTGATTCCGGGCTACCAGCCCAATGACACGCCTCCCGGAGGCGCGCTGATTTTCGAGTTGTGGCGCCAACCCGCCAGTGGGGAGTATTCGGTCCGCACGTACTACACGGTCCAGACCCTCGAGCAGATGCGCAAAGCTGTGCCTCTGACGCTGGACGCGCCGCCAGCCAAAGCGACTGTCTTCGTGCCGGCTTGCAGTACGGCCAAGGAAGGCTCGCCGTGTGATTGGAAGGCATTTCAACACACGATTGAGACCTCTATCGACCCGGCATTTGTGAAGCCGTAATGAGGACCGCCGTGCGGTAGCCATCAGCGGTCAGCCCCACCGGCACGGCTGAAAGCTGACCGCTGACTGCTGAAAGTTCCCTCTCGCCTCAGAAGCCGAGACGCAGACCCAGTTCAATGATTCGCGGCGCGTTGAACTGGCTGCCGATCACGCCGAAGGTGGTCGGAGCTTGCAGGCTCACCCCCGGATCGGCAAACATCACGTGGTTGAAGATGTTGAAGAACTGGGCGGTGAACGTGGCCGAGAGACGTTCCGTGAACTTGAACTTACGCGCGACGCTCAGGTCCAGGTTCCAGTGCGCCATGCCGCGCAATATGCCGGCCATGCTGGTGGTGTCCACGCTGACCTGGATCGGACGGAAGGAGCTATAAACAGCGCTCGGATCCGCGAAGATATTCAGCCCGGTGCCGCCGGTGGCCGGATTGCCCGACGTGCCAACCTGAGTCACGGTATTGCCGATGACGCCGGAATGCACGCTATTACCCGGCGCGACCTTCACCAGCGGGATCGCCCCCGCGCTGCTGCTGGTCCCTTGCCCGTACTCCTGGCTTGAACCGTCCGTGACCTTGAGCGGCAGCCCGCTGTAAGCGCTGAAGATCGGCGCGACGGACCAGCCGCCAGTGATTTGGTCCACAACCTTGTTCCCGCTGTGGCCAAAAGGCAGTTGATAGGAGCCGAGCAGGTTGAAGACGTATTTCCGGTCGAAAATCGAAGTGCCGTAGTCGTAATGCAGGTCGAAGGCGTTGGTTCCGGCGGTGTCCTGGTCCTGGTTCCACCCCGACGCGTCGAGCGAATGCGCATAGGTGAAATTGGCATCCAGCGCCACGCCCTTCCAGTTGCGCGTGCGGTACGAGACGAAGCCCGAGTTGTAATTGGACCAGCCCCGGTTGGTGTAGACGAAGAACGTGGTCATCTGCGTGGCCGTGGCGGTTCCGGGACCAGTGGCGAACGAAGGCTGGCTCGCATTCCAAAGGGTACGGACCTGTTGCGAAAGGAAGTTCGAGCTATAGGAGGCGACCACGCCTGCCGTGCAACTCGCGTTCGGAGCCTTGCACAGCGAGCTGCCCGCCAGCGCCGACTCAAAGAACGGCTGCGCCGTGACCGCGCTGCCCGCGCGAAGTTGCGCCGCGACCGCGTCGAAAGCCTGCGCCAGCGTCTGCCCGCCGCTCTTCATGAAGAAAGGCACTTGGTTCAAGTCCGCGGGCGCGTAAAGTTCAGACGCCGTGCGCCGCACGTAGCCAATCTCCAGCACCGAATTGCCAGGCATTTCACGCTGTATCGTGAAGTTCCAGGAGTTGTTCGGCGAGGGCTCATAGCTGGGACTGATGTTATAGGTGGTTGACGTGAATGGCTGGTTGGCGGTCGGCACGGTGCTGTTGCCCGGAATCATCGGAACCGTGGCGGTTGCCGACAACGGCGGAATAGGGATGGCGGAGCCGTCGACGCCCACGCGAAACGCCGTGGCCGGATTGACGCCGGAAGAGCCCAGGCACTGGCCCGCAGTGGAGGGGCCCAGGCACGTCAGCGTCTGCCCGAAGCCCAGGGCTTGCAGCGGATTGATCACTTTCTGCACGCCATTCAAACGATCGTACAAACGCGCATAACCGCCGCGAAGAACGGTCTTGCCGTTGCCGAAAAGCCATCCCCATGCTCCACCGCTGAACTTGGGGTTCCATGCGACCGCGATGCGCGGAGCGAAATCCTTATAGACAATGTTGTAAGGGTACGTGCGGTTGGCGGATTTGATCGGTTCCATTCCGATCAGGGGATTGTAGACTTGGCCGTTGAGCGCCGCCTGCTGCCGCTGTTGCAGGTAGGCGACCGGATCCAGGATCTGATTGGCGCCTGCCAGAATCGCGATGATCTGCTTTCCGTTCGCTTCCTGCGCCGGCACGTCCACGCCCCAGTTCAAGCCGTAGTTGATGGTTAGCGTGGGCAAGACATGCCAGGAATCGGTGGCGTAAAAGCTGTAGAGGCTCCAGTACACGTTCGTTGTGAGCGGCGTGCCTGCGGGGAGGGCAGAGAGGTCGCTCCCGCGCGCGCCCAGTTGCACCGCCTGGTCTACCAGGCCGAGCGCTTCAGCGTATTCCGTGTTCCAGTTGCTGCTCTGGTTCGAAGGCAGGCAATTGGTGGTCAGGGTTCCGGCGCACGTAGGCGGGCGGTAGGTGCTCGGGATGTTAAGCCCGGAGGTCACACTGATGTTGTATTCCGGCACGGTCAGCGATCCCTGCCCGTCGTCCCGCCAGAAATGCACATTGGTGTGATCCCACGTGGCACCGAAGCGGAGCAGATGGGTCCCTTTCTGCCAGGACAGATTCTCCCGGACGCCGGGGCTTTGGCTGCCCCAGGCACGCTGGCGCACCGTGTTGGTGCGGTACGTGATGGGCTGCAACTCATTGTCGTTGTCGCCGCCGACCAACAGGGAGCCGGTGGTCCCAGGAACCTGTGGGAAGGAACCGGCCGTCTTCCAGAGCCACCAGTCGCGCAGATAGCTGACGCTGGTTTCGCTGGTGAGGCTCGGAGTGATCATGCCCGTGAGCCCCGCCACGAAATACCGCGGCTGGCGCGGGATGCCGGAAGTCGTCGCGATCTGTCCCAGGGTGTCTCCGGGCAGCAGGCCGCCGATGTCCACCTGGCGGTTGCCCACCGCCGCCGTTTCCACATAGTGACGATAGCTGGCGGTGAATTGCCAATTGGATCCGAAGGCGTGGTCCATCCGGATCACGCCGAAGTCGCTCCGTACGGGTAGCGCCGCCGCTCCCGTGAAGCCGATCGTGTTCAGCCCATCTCCGGAGCTGGGGTTGTTGCCCACTGGCTCGTACTTGCTCCACATCTGGTTGATCAGCGGGTTCAGGCCGATTCCGCGCGGGTCGCAAGCGGTGTTGCCACTGGTGCCACACTGCATTGAAGTCTTGATGTTGTAAGAAATCAAGTTGCCCGCGGCGTCGCGGAAACGGAGAATGCCCTGCTTCATGGTGTCGGTTGGCACGATCCGCGTGACGGTCGCCCTATTCAACATGCGCCGGCCCTCGTAGTCGGCGAAAAAGTACGTTTTCGCCTTCTCCGGCAGGCCCGGAATGTAGCCACCCAGCGTTCCTCCAAAACGGTTGTCCCGGGTTTGTGGCCGCGGCTGCGGGATGCGGTTGAGATTCCATCCGTTCGCATTCAGGTCGCTGTTCTGAAGATACTCATAGGCTGAGCCGTGAAACTGGTCGCCGCCGCGCTTGGTGACCAGCACCGTCTGGCTTCCGGAAGATCCGGTGAAACTGGCGGTGTGATTGGTGGTGGCCACGCGGAATTCCTGGATGCTCTCGACCGGGGTGGGGATGGGGGCTTCCGGCGCGCCGGTGTAATTGGTGTAATAATCCGAGTTCCCGGAGACAGAGCTGGTGACGTTGCCGCCGTCCAGCATAATCGTGTTTTGGTCGCTCTTCGCGCCCGCCACCTGGCCGCCGTAATAGCTGCTTTGGCCGGGGCCTTGTTGCGGCATCGATGTCGCCTGGAGCGTGAGGAAACTGGTGACGTTGCGTTGCAGCGAGGGAAGCGACAGCAGGTCGTCGCCGCCGATGGTGGAACCGACCGTCGAATCGAGAGTTTGCAGCTCCGCTCCCGGCGTGGCTGTAACTTCGATCGTCAGACGGGATTCACCGATCGCCAGTTGCAGGTTGACGGTGTACGACTTGGTAACCTCGACCACTATCGCCGGCACCACCGCCTGTTTGAACCCAGTGGCGCTTGCGCGGATCGAGTACGTCCCCGGCGGCAGCGCGACGAACGCGTAGCGGCCCGCGGCATTCGTGGTCACCGATCGCACGGCTTTGGTTGCGGCGTCCACCAACTCGACGGTTGCCCCGGGCACGACGGCGCCGGTGGGATCGGTAACCAGCCCGAGCACTGTGCCGGTGCTGGCTGTCTGCGCCCACACGATTCCTGACAGTGTGGACATTAGGAGAACGGCTAACGATAAACGCATCACGAAGCGCATTGCGGAGTCCTTTCTCTTCCTGGTTTCGCCTTGCCCCGTCACAATAGGGGCGCCGATCAGCCGGCGCTCCCAAATTTGCCATTGATTATACATCCAACCGCCTCCGTTGGAGCCGTTTTTTTTCTCAATCCCGGAGCAACTCTGGCGGACCAGGAAGGGGCCAGCCCGGCCTGTTCGGGGCATGGGAAAACCCGGAAGTGCCTCATTTCGAGCGACTTGCCGCTCGTTCAGCGATCAGCCCTTGGCAGGACGGCGGCCCAGAGGGCACCCCGCCTCTGGCGCAGCGGCCCTGCTCCCCCGGGAGCGAGTAACGGTCAAAACCTGTTACTGAAGAGCCCTTGGCAGGGCGGCATTGCGCCTCTGGCGCAGCGGCCCTGCTCCCCTGGAGCGAGTAACGGTCAAAACCTGTTACTGAAGAGGTGTCTTGGGAGAACCGCTCGGCGTCGTTTCTACTCACTACCAGTCAAGGCGCGCCGGGAAGAACTCCGCCACCAGGTCTTCGTAGTAGGGTCTGATTTCCTTAAGGTTGGGACGCTCTCTGCCCTTGGAGTAAAGATCGTAGGGATTGAATTTCCGTACCCATTCGAACATCTGCTCATCATGCGCATTCATGAGATGCCGGTAGGCACCATGCTTGTGGGCCGGATAGAACGAGTGATAGCGCAGCATGTATTGGGCCGGCTCGGGCAGATAGTTCCGGGTCACGTGATAAATGTACTCGTCGTGTCCCCAGGACAGATAGACCTTATCGAGGCCACAGTGGGACTCGTAGATCCCGCACGGCGTTTGATACGCCGGCACCCTGCTGTCCGGGTTGGCTGCAAAATATTCCGGGAACACGATCTGGTCCGAGTAGGCGCAGCCCACGGGGAACGTGTCCCCTACCACCGCCCACTGCGGCTCGCCGTAGAGGCACAGCACCTTGCCCAGGTCGTGAACAAAACCGGCGAGGACAAACCAGCGGGGATGACCGTCCCGGCGGATGGCCTCCGCGGTTTGCAGCAGGTGCTCGATCTGCGAGAGGTCGGTGTCTGGGTCGCTGTCGTCGACCAGCGTGTTCAGGTACTCAGCGGCTTCCCAAATGCTCTTCTTCCCACGATTCAGCGTCAGGTATTCGGCTCGCTTGGCCAGCACGAACTCCAAGGTCTGGCGGGCATGATTCTGGCGATAGAACCCGGCCACTGCGGGATTGGCATTCACCGAGTAGTTTCGGAACTGGTCTTGGGCTTTGCCCTGGCGATAGCGCGAAGCAACATAATCGTCCCATTCGTCGAGGTTTTTCAGAGGATTATCCATGTTCTTCACCCTGCACACGTTTGCAGGCAGTCTATGGGCAGAATAGCGTATCATTGCCGCAGAAGTCAACAGATTCTTTGCAACCAGCTCTGCAACGTCTCCAACGTGTGCCGGTCTGGAGCCGCTTTTCCGTCATTCAGGCCGAAATGTCTGTTGACTTCGAGACCCGTTTGGCGTTATCCTGAACACGTTTGCAGATGGTCTCGATCAAAGACATCGCCCGCGCCGCTCACGTCTCCCATTCCACCGTCTCGCGCGCTCTCCGCAACAGCCCCTTGGTCAACCCCGAAACTCGCGCCTTGATCCGCAAGCTCGCTGACGAGCAAGGCTACACCGTGAGCGCGGTGGCGCGCAGCCTGGTTACCAAACGGACCAACACCATTGGGGTGGTGGTCACCAGCATCGCCAATCCCTTCGTCGGGGAAATCGTCAACGGCATCGAGGAGTTTGCCTTGGCCCACGGCTATTCCGTGTTTCTGGCCACCTGCCACGCCGATCCCGTCCGCGAGCTTCGCGCCGTGCGGTCGTTCCAGGAACAGCGCGTGGATGGGATTCTGGTGAACTCGTCGCGCGTGGGATCTCTCTACCTGCCCTTGCTCGAGGAAATGAAGGTCCCCATCGTTCTGATCAACAACCAGCACCCCGGCGAGTTCGTCTACTCGGTGAGCATCGACAATCTCAATGCCGGACGCGTTGCCGCGCGCCACCTGGTGCATCTCGGCCACAAACGCGTCGGCTATGTCGGCAACCGGTTCGGGCTTCAGGCGGACATGGAGCGATTCTCCGGGTACCGGCAGATCCTAGAAGAGACGGACATCGGCTTCCAACCGGAGTACGTAGCGCACGGGGATGGCAAGCCGGAAGGCGGAATGCGCGCCATGGAGCGCCTGCTGGCGTTGCCGGAACCCCCAACGGCGGTCTTCTGCTACAACGACATGGAGGCGATTGGCGCCATGCGCGCGATCCGCGAGCACGGCTGGAGCGTTCCGGGCGACCTCTCCGTGGTGGGTCTCGATGACCTGTTCCTAGCCTCCTACACCGATCCGCCGCTCACCACGGTGCAACAGCCCAAGCACCAGATGGGGTGCCTGGCCGCGGAAATCCTGCTTCAGTTGCTCTCGGGCGGCAAGCCCGAAAGCCGCGTGACGCTCACCGGCCAGCTCATGGTGCGGCAATCGACCGCGCCGCCGCGGAATGCGAGGGCTGGATGACCCTGCCGGCGCATCTTCTCGAGCTGCGGGGTATTTCGAAGTCGTTCAGCGGCGTTACGGTGCTCGATGCCGTGGACTTCGAGGTGCACGCGGCGGAAGTACATGCCCTGGTCGGCGAGAACGGCGCCGGCAAATCCACGCTCATGAACGTGGTCAGCGGCATCGTTCCCGCCGATGCGGGCCGCATGCTGTGGGAGGGCCGCCCGGTGCGGCTGCGCGGCCCGCGTGAGGCTCAGGATCTCGGCATTACCTTTGTACACCAGGAACTCGCGCTGGTCCCCCAGTTAAGCGCGGCGGAGAACATCTTCCTGGGACGTCACCCGGCCCGCCGCGGCTGGGTGCGCTGGGGCCAGATCTACGACCGGGCGCGCGAGTTGCTGGACGGATTAGGGCAGGCCATCGATCCACGGCGCCTGGTGGCGGACCTCAGCCTGGCCGAGCGGCAACTGGTCGAAATCGCCCGTGCGATGGCCTTCCGCACGCGGCTGATCATCATGGACGAACCCACCGCGCCGCTGGCGGAGAAAGACGCCGAGGCGCTCTTCCGGACGATCCGGCATTTGCGGGAGCGCGGCGTCAGCGTCATCTTCATTTCGCACCGGCTGAAGGAAATCTTCCAGGTGGCCGATCGCGTGACCGTGCTGCGCGACGGCAAGCGCGTGCTGACCACCGAAGTTTCCGGCGCCAGCCTGGAGGATGTGGTGCGCGCCATGGTGGGGCCCGAGCTAAGTGATCGTCCCGCGTTCGAACCCGTCGCCGCGGTGGAGGTCGAGGAGGCCATGCGCGTCGAGGGGCCGATCGCCTTGGCGGTGCGCCGCGGGGAGATTGTGGGGCTCGCCGGATTGGCCGGCGCCGGGCGGACGGAACTGCTGGAGCGGCTGTTTGGGGCCACCCGGCAGGCGGGGCGGCTTTTTGTAAATGGCCGGCCAGTGACGGTGCGGACGCCGCTCGACGCCATTCGGCATGGCCTGGCGCTGGTGCCGGATGACCGCAAAGCGAAAGGCCTGGTGTTGGGAGCTTCCTTGCGCGAGAATATCGCCCTGGCCAGTAACCGCGGCCGGTGGTTTATCCGCGCCGCCCGGGAAAGGCAGGCGGCCGGGCAGTTGCTTGGCGAGCTGCGCATCAAGGCAGCCGGGCTCGACCAGCGCGTGCTGTACCTGAGCGGCGGCAACCAGCAGAAGGCCGTGCTGGCGAAATGGCTGTACGCCGGCGCGCGCGTGTTTCTGCTCGACGAGCCCACGCGCGGCATCGATGTCCGGTCCAAGGCCGAGATCTACGAATTGGTCCGGGGACTGGCCCGCCGCGGCGCCGCGGTGTTGCTAGCCTCCTCCGAACTGGAGGAGCTTCTGCGCCTGGCGGACCGCATTGTGGTGATGCACCGCGGGCGGATCGCCGGGGAACTGGCGCGCGCGGAGGCCACCGAGGAGCGCATCATGCATCTGGCCACGGGAGGCGTCCAGTGAGCGTGGCGGCGCTGCTGCGCCGCTTCGGCCCGCTGCTGGGCCTGCTAGTGCTGTGCGCCGCGCTGGGGACGCTCTCCAGCCACTTCCTGACCTTCGACAACCTGATCAATGTGTTCCGGCAGTCCGCCGTCAACGCCCTGCTTTCGCTGGGGCAACTGGTGGTCATCATCACGGCCGGGATCGATCTGTCGGTGGGTTCCATCCTGGGGTTTTGCTGCGTGATGGTGGCGTGGCTGCTGAAAGCCGGCGTGCCGCCGCCGCTGGCCGTGCTGGCCGCGCTGGGGATCGGCGCCGTGCTGGGCAGCCTCAATGGCGTGCTGCTGACCAAGCTGCGCCTGCCGCACCCCTTCATCCCCACGCTCGGCATGATGAACGTGGCGCGCGGGCTGGCGCTGGTGATCTCGGGCGGCTTTCCCATTTCCGAGTTGCCTTCCGGCTTCCGCTTCTGGGGGGCGGGCTCGGTGGGCTGGATTCCGGCGCCGGTGATCGTGGTGGTGGTGTTCTGCGCGGTGTTTCACGTCTTTCTGACCCGCACCACGGTGGGCCGCGATGTGTACGCGATCGGCGGCAACCAGCAGGCGGCGCTGCTCTCGGGCGTCCCGGTGGACGCGCGGCTGATCCTGGTGTATGCCCTCAGCGGGCTGACGGCGGCGGCCGGGGCCGTCGTGCTGGCGGGCCGCATGAACTCCGGCTTTCCGCTGGCCGGCATGGGCGGCGAGTTGGATTCGATTGCGGCGGTGATCATCGGCGGCGCGAGCTTTTTCGGCGGCGTCGGCACCGTGGGCGGAACGCTGGTGGGCGCCCTGATCATGGGAGTGCTGCGCAACGGCCTCAACTTGATGAACGTATCGGCCTACTGGCAGACCGTCGTGATCGGCGTGGTGATCGTGGCCGCGGTGTGGGTGGACGTAGTGCGCAAGCGGGCTGCTGAGAAAGGGCGCGTCGCGGGGAATTAGCCATGGGTATCGGCAAACATCGATGGATGGCGGCTGTGCTGGGCGTGGCCATTTTGACGGCGGGCGCCTGCTCGCGAGATGGAAAGAACCGGAAGCTCGAGATCGTCCTGGTGACCAAGGCGCTCGACAGCGAGTTCTGGCAACGCATCAAATCCGGCGCCGAGGAAGCCGCGCGCGCGGACTCCGGCGTCAGCCTGGCGGTGCTGGCTCCGGCGCAGGAAATCAACATCGACCAGCAGGTGTCCATCCTCGAAGACCAGATCCTGAAACGGGTCTCGGCGCTGGCGGTGTCGCCGGCCGGCGTGGCCGAAATCCTTCCCGTGCTCGACAAGGCCCATGCGGCGGGCATCCCCGTGGTGATTGTGGATACCGACGTGCCGTGGCCTTACAAGGCCAGCTTTGTGGGGATCGACAACCGGCTGGGCGGCAGGATCGCGGGCGAGTACATTTTGAAGGCCATCGGCGGCAAAGGCAAAGTGGCGGTGATTCGCGGCGTGCTGGGTGTGGCCACCCAGGAGGGCCGGTTGACGGGCTTCCGCGACGCCATTGCCAATTCGCCGGGCGTCGAGCTGGTGGCGGTGCAGCCGGCCAACAGCGAGCGCGCGCTGGGCATGCAGGTGATGGAGAACATTCTCACCTCGCATCCGGATGTGAAGGCGGTGTTCGGCACCAACGATCAGATGGCGCTGGGGGCCATGGAGGCCATCGAGGCGCGCCACCTGACCGGCAAGATTGTTCTGGTGGGCTTCGACGCCACGCGCGAGGCGCTGCGCGCCATCGAAGCCGGCGAGATGAATGCGGTGATGGCGCAGTACCCCGAGCGCATCGGCAAGCGCGCCATCGAGGAGGCGATCAAGGCGGCCAGGGGGCTTCCGGTGGAGAAACGCATCGACATCGGAACGGCGCTGGTTACGAAAGAGAACGTGGCACAGTTTCTGAAATAGCTAGTGCAGTGAAGGCAATAATCCGAATCAAGGAGCTAAAGACATGAATAGCATGAAAAGCGTGGTTATATCGGCGGATTGGTCTCCCAAGCCGGGCTTCCGGCTGGGACCCAAGGATATCGACGGCAAGCTGACTTACCTCGGCAGTTACGTGTGGCGTTACCCCAAACTCTCGGTGGACCAGAAGGAACTCCCGGAAATCGGTCCCACCGAGTGCCTGATCGAGGTGAAGGCGTGCGGCATCTGCGGCAGCGACGTGCACATGGCGCAAGCCGACAAGGACGGGTATACCTTCTACCCCGGCCTCACGGCGTTCCCCGTGACCCTGGGCCACGAGATGGCGGGTGTGGTGGTCAAGGCCGGCAGCAAGGCATTCAACAAGCGCACGGGCCGCGCCTATGAAGTCGGAGAGCCGGTGTGTCCGGAAGAGATGTTCTGGTGCTCTTACTGCCGGCCCTGCGCAGACGGCAATCCGAACCAGTGCGAACGGCTTCAGGAAATGGGCTTCAGCGTGGACGGCGGCTTCGCCAAGTACGTGGCCATCGACTCGCGCTACCTGTGGAGCCTGGCGGGTCTGCGGGATCTCTACAAAGGCGACGACGTGTTCCTCGCGGGCAGTCTGGTTGAGCCGACCTCGGTGGCTTACAATTCGCTGATCGAGTGCGGCGGCGGCATACGGCCCGGCGATAACGCGGTGATTCTCGGCGGCGGGCCCATTGGCCTCGCGGGCGTGGCCATCATGAAGCGCGCCGGCGCCGCCAAGGTGGTCCTGGTGGAACCGGCGGAGAGCCGGGCCATTCTCGGACGGAAGATGGGCGCCGACCTGGTGATCGATCCCATGAAGGAAAACGTGCCCGAGAAGATCCTGAGCTACACCGACGGGTTGGGCGCGGCCATCTACCTGGAAGCCACCGGCCTTCCCGACAAGGTCATCGGCACCATCGAGGACACCATCTGGAACGGCAAGTTTATCGGCGCCAAGGTCGTCCTCGTGGCGCGCGCCGACGCCAAGACGCCGATTAACGGCGAAGTCTACCAGGTTAAGAAGGCCAAGATCGCGGGCGCTCAAGGGCACTCCGGTTACGGCACCTTCCCGCGCGTGATCAGTTGCATGGCGGCCGGCATGGACATGACTCCGCTGATCACCAAGAAGATTGGGATCGGCGAAGTGCCCGATCACGTGAAACTGCTGCAAACCGACAAAACCAACTGCAAGATTACCTGTGTGATGTAGGAGGGAGACATGATTCAAACGAAAGCTTGGCTAACCACCGACCGGCCCGACCTGGTGTTCGAGAACACCGCCGTGGGCCGGCTGAAGAAGGAAATCTGGGAAGCGGACGAGGCGCAGCTTGACGCCATTCTGGCCGAATACGGCGTGCCATCGCCGGGCGGATGCGAGTGGGCGAAGCCCGGCAGCTACATCCAGACCACCGTCCGGCACGACCTCGAACTGCAACGGAAGAAGAACGACGTGGTCATCATTCCGGTGGGCTCGACGGAACTGCATGGGGACCACACGGTATCGTCCATGGACACGCTCTTCGTCAGTATGATTGCCGAGGGCGTGCGGCGTTACACCGCCAAACGGGGCGCCCCGGTAGCGCTGGCGCTTCCGCCGTGGATGTACGGCTGCCACCCGCAGCACCACTTGGGCATGCCCGGCACGGTGATCGTTCGCGAGGACGTGAACCGGGAACAGCTCATCGACGTCATGCTGGGGTTGTGGAACGACGGCTTCCGCAAGCAGATCATTCTCAACAACCACGGGCAGCTCTGGGTACTGGAAGCGGCCCTTCAGCAATTCTGCAAACGGTACCAGTTGCCGGGAATCTATCGCGTGATCGACTGGCACCGGGCGACGCGCGAGATGTGGAGGACCAAGGACCGGGGCGGCGATTGGGAGACCAACTTCATCCACGCGGATGAAGCGGAGACCTCCGTCGGGCTGCTGCTCTTTCCGAAGATGGTCAAGATGCAGTACGCGGTCGAGACCGAGCCCAAGGCGCTGCTGCCCGGCGGGCACCTGGACACCGCGGTGGAGGCCTTCAACCGGCCCAGCCGCTGGTCGGAGGGTGAAGGGCAATCGGCCATCGAGATGGCCGGCACTCCGGAAGGGGTGGTCGGAAAGCCCACTCTGGGCGAAGCGCGGAAGGGCAAGCGCCCGGTGGCGGCCATCCTCCGCTACTTGACCCTGCTGTGCGACGAGTACCTGGAAGCATATCCTCCGGGGACGGCGCCGGCGACCGAGATGGTGAGCCTCCGCGACCCGGCGGAGCTGGCGCCATACCTTAAGGAGCCAATGAGCCCAGGGTGGAAGTCGGTCTACGGCCTGCCGCCGATCGCTTCGTGATCGAAATACCGCTCTCTGACGTTCGCGGCTCGGATCGGGAACGTAAGAGTCTTGCCGAGCCGCGAACGTCAGAGAGCGGTGGTTGCGGAATGTCCAAAGCTATGCCATCAAGCGTCAGAATCGCCATCACGGCGGCGCCGGGGCAGGTTCGCCCGGCGCCGCTATTGCTGTTCGGCGACATCGCCGATGCGTTCCGGCAAGCCGCTGAGTTCGGTTGCCAGGGCGTCGAAATCCACATGCGGCAGGCGCAGGACGTGGATGTCAAGCTGGTGAAGCGGCTGATCGCGGATTATGGATTGGAGGTTCCGACGCTGGGCACCGGCATGGCCGCCGGGGACGGGCTGAGCTTGTCCCACGCCGATGCGGAGGTCCGCGCGCAAACCGTCGAGCGAGTGCGCGGGCACATCGATTTCGCCGCGGAGGTCGGCTCGGCGGTGACCATCGGGAGCTTGAGCGGGAGGCTCGGAGAGCGGCGCGACCGGAGATCGAGGGCGCTCGATAGCCTGGCGGAAGTGTGCGGCCTGGCCAGGCGCGCGGGCGTCACGGTGCTGCTCGAGCCGCTGAATCGCTACGAGTGCGACTACCTCAACACGCTGGCGGACGGAATGCAGGCGGCGGCGGAGATTGGCGCGCCGAATCTCAAACTGCTGGCGGACACGTTCCACATGAACATTGAAGAGGCGGACATCGGCGCCAGCCTGAGGGCGGCGGGAAGCCTGGTGGGGCATGTACACCTGGCGGACACCAATCGCCAGGCGCCCGGACACGGCCACCTGGACGTGGCCGCCGTCCTCAGAACTCTGGACGAGATCGGCTACCAGGGCTATCTCTCGTTTGAGGTGTTTCCACTGCCGACACCGGCGCAGTCCATCCGGGACGGCATGGATGCCATCCACGCGGCCATCGAATCCGATCGAGAATAGAAGGGGAGAAAGAAAATCGTGACGAATCAGACGCTTCGATTTGGTGTCTTGGGAGTGGGCCGGATTGGGAAGATCCACGCCGGAAACCTGGCGAGCCGGATTCCAGGGACGGAAGTGGCGGGCCTGGCCGATATATTCCCGGACGAGCTGGCCGCCGTGGCGGCAAAGTCAAATGTCGGGAAAACATTTTCAGGTCGGGAAAACATTTTCAGATTACCGGCGGGTACTGGAACTTCCGGAGGTGGATGCGGTGGCCATCTGCACGCCCACCAACACGCACTACCAGATGATTCTGGACGCCGCGGCCGCGGGTAAACACATCTTCTGCGAAAAGCCCATCGACCTATCGATCGAGAAGATCGTCAGGATCAACGCGGAGGTGGAAAAGCGCGGAGTCGAGTTGATGGTGGGCTTCAACCGGCGCTACGATCCCAACTTTCTGAAAGTGCACGACACGGTGAAGGCGGGAGGAATCGGCGAGCCGCATATTTTGCGAATCACCAGCCGCGATCCGGCGCCGCCGCCCGAAACCTACATCCGGGCGTCGGGCGGAATCTTTCTGGATATGACCATCCACGATTTCGACATGGCCCGGTATCTCATGGGCGACGTCACCGAAGTCTACGCCAGAGCCGACGTGCTGGTGGACCCGGTATTCCAGAGCGCCGGCGACTGGGACACGGTGATGGTGACGCTGACGTTCGCGAACGGCGCGCTGGGAGCGATCGACAACAGCCGCAAGGCCGTCTACGGGTACGATCAGCGCGTGGAGGTGTTCGGTTCCGAGGGCATGATCGCGGTGAAGAACAACACCCACGACAACCACGTCCGCCTGGACCGGGAAGGCACTCACTCGGCCCTGCCGCTCGATACACCCACGACAACCACGTCCGGCTGGACCGGGAGGGCACTCACTCGGCTCTGCCGCTCGATTTCTTCATGGACCGCTACACGGAATCCTATTTGAAAGAGATGGAGGCATTCGTGGATTCGGTTCGGAACCACCGGCCGGCGCCGGTGAACGGGCACGATGGTCTCATGGCCGTAGTGATCGGGCTGGCCGCCGCGAAATCGGCGCGAGAGAATCGGCCGGTGAAGCTGACCGAGATCTATGAGAGGAGATCATAGGCATGTCGGGCCGTCTGAACGTCGGAGCGATTGGGTTGGGAAGGCTGGGGCGGGTGTATGCGCAGGACCTGGCGCAGCGCGTCCCCAACGCGCGGCTGGTGGCGGTGGCGGACCAAAAAGCGGAGCTTGCCGAGCAGTTCGCCCGGGAATTCGATGTTCCCAAATGGTACAAGAGCCACCAGGATTTGCTGGCCGACAAAGACGTGGAAGCCGTAGCGGTGGTGACTTCCACCAGCACACACAAGGAAGTGGTCCTCGACGCCGTCAGGAATGGGAAGGCCATTTTTTGCGAGAAGCCGATCGCCATGTCGCTCGAGGAAGCACGGGAGATGCTGCAGACGGTGGAAGCCGCGGGCGTGTTTTTTCAGCCGGGGTTTCAACGGCGGTTCGATGCCGGATACGTGGCGGCGCAGAAGCAGATCGAGGCGGGGGTGATTGGCACTCCCGTGGTGCTGACTTCGACCTCGCGGGACCCGTTTCGCCCGCCGCTCGAATTCTGCGATCCCAAAGTGAGCGGCGGCCTGATCGCCGACATGGGCATCCATGATTTCGACGTGGCGCGGATGTACATGGGGGATGTGAAAAGCGTTTATGCTGTTGGCTGCACGCTGGCTTATCCCGAGATGAAATCGGTTGGCGATATCGACAATGCGATCATCAACATGGTTTTTCAGAACGGGGCGTTGGGCGCCGTGCATTTGAGCCGGAACGCGGTTTTCGGGTACGACATTCGCGCGGAGATCTGGGGGACCAAGGGCTCGCTGCAGATTGGCTATCACCGGCAGACACCGATCCTGGTGATGACCAAGGAAGGCATCACGCACGATGTGGTGCCCTACTTCATGGAACGGTTTGAAAGCGCCTACCTAGCCCAGATCCAGGATTTCGTGAATAAGGTCCAGCACGGCGGGGAACCGGCCGTTACGGGAGCGGACGCGGTGGCGGCGATGCGCATCAGCCTGGCGGCAACGCGGTCGCTCCACGAAAGTCGGATTGTCGAAATAGACACGGGAACATAGATAGAGGCCCGGAGCGACCGGAACAGGTGACAGAGGCAAGCGCATTTAGCGCGGCCTTGGATTCAAGATCCGGTTCACATGATCGGGATCGCGTGCGATCAATATCAGGTAGGCCCGCGTAGGTTGATCCGGTTCCGCGCGGCCCTGCTCCCAATCCCGTAGTGTCCCAAGGGGGATGTGGTAGCGGACCGCAAAGTCCTCTTGTGTGAGTTCCAAAGCGCGGCGGATTATTTTCGCCTGCGGTGTCCGCTTCATCCGCCTGAGGTCCGCTTCGGTCAGCGGCTGCGCGTCGCGATCGGCGCGGGCAGCCTGCTCGATGGCCTCGGGAGTCATCGGTCTAGGCGTTTTGCCGGAAGTAGTCGTCTTGCTCATTGAGAGGACGTCGCCAGACTAGGACCGGGCAGCCTCCGGTTCAAAGCTGATTCTTAGACGGTTCCCAGTGGCCCTGGCGTAACGCTCGAGCGTACGAGTCGACGGCCTGCTGCCTCCGCTCTCCAGCCGGGCTACCACCGCCTGCGTGGTTTTCATGCGTCGCGCGAGTTGTTCCTGGGTCATACCAGCCCGACTCCGCGCTTCGATCATGGCGGCAGTGAGCGAGAACTCCTCCTCGAGCGCCTGGTATTCGCGCCGATATTTTGGGTCCTTCATCCAGTCCTTGTGCAGATCATCAACGCGAGTGCGGCTCATCGTTGGTTACCTCCTTGGCTCTCTCCAGAGCCTACGATCCACGCCACCTATGCGTATTATTGCATTTTTGCGATAGCTGTCGGCAGCCGGTTCTTGCGGGATCGGGAAGGCCGCCGGCCGCCATGCGCCGGTGATGCTCAGAAACAGTGATTCCCACCGTTATATCCTGAATATTCCCTGCCGCTCGAAGAAAAGGGGAGGCCGTCTCCCTTGGGTGATACCGGGTAGTCGGCGATAATCGGTTGAGGGAGTGTGCGATGTCCGAAAAGGTTGCGGTATTTGACACAACGCTGCGGGACGGCGAGCAAGCGGCGGGAACCCGCCTCGGAAGCAAAGAGAAGCTGACCATCGCCAGGCAGTTGGCGCGGTTGAAAGTGGACATCATCGAGGCGGGTTATCCCGCGTCTTCGCCGGAAGACTTCGAGGCCGTCCGGCTGATCTCCCGTGAGATCGATGGTTGCGTCATCTGCGCTCTGTCCAGGGCCGTGGCCAGCGATATCGAGGCGTGCGGCAAGGCGCTGGCCGGAGCCAAGCGGCCACGCATCCACACGGGGATCGGCGTCTCGGATATCCACATCACCGGGAAGTTCCGGGACGAAAAGTACGGAAAAACTCTGGGTGAGAAGAAGCTCAGGATCGTCGAAATGGCGGTCGAGGCAGTCAAGCTCGCCAGGAAATACGCGGAGGATGTGGAGTTCTACGCCGAGGACGCCGGCCGCGCCGATCCGGCCTATCTGTTCGAAATGCTCGAGGCGGCCATCGAGGCCGGAGCTACGGTGGTCAATATTCCCGATACCACGGGCTATGCCGTGCCGGAGCAGTTCGGAGCGCTGATTCGAGCCATCCGCGAGAAGGTGCCGAACATCGGCCGGGCGACCATCAGCGTCCACTGCCACGACGATCTGGGAATGGCGGTGGCTAATACGCTCGCGGGGGTCTGGAACGGGGCGCGCCAGGTGGAAGGCACCATCAATGGGACCGGCGAGAGAGCCGGCAATGCGGCGCTGGAAGAGGTTGTGATGGCCCTCCGCACGCGCCGCGACTACTTCAAGGTGCACACCGGCATCGAAGCCCGCGAGTTGTTCCGAACCAGCCGCCTGGTATCGGACATGCTCGGAATCACGGTTCCGCCCAACAAGGCGGTCATAGGAGGCAATGCTTTTTCTCACAGCTCGGGAATCCACGTGGATGGATTTCTGAAGGAGCGGGAGACCTATGAGATCATGCGTCCCGAAGACGTGGGCTTTGCCGAGAGCCGAGTGGTCTTGACGGCGCGCACGGGGCGTCACGGCCTCCGCGATCGCCTCAGGAAACTTGGATACGCCTTCACGCAGGAGGAATTGGACCGGACCTACCAGCGATTCCTGGCGGTGGCGGACAAGAAGCAGGAGGTCTTTGACGAGGACCTGATCGCCATTGTCCACGACGAGATTCACCCGGTTCCGGAAACGTACCGGCTCGACTATCTGCATATCTACAGCGGCACGTCGGCAATCCCCACGGCAACCGTCAGGGTCCGCATCAAGGATGAAGTCAGAGAAGGCGCGGCTATCGGAGACGGCCCGGTAGACGCCGTGTGCAAGGCCATTTCCGCGGTGACGAAAAGCGCGGCTAAACTTGTGCGATATGAGATTCGTGCGGTGACCAGCGGCACGGAAGCGATGGGCGAGGTCACGGTGCAGCTCGAGCAGGGAGGCCGGAAGACCTTGGGGCGCGGGGCTTCCACCGACGTGATCGAGGCCAGCGCGAAAGCGTACGTCGACGGGCTCAACCGGCTCGCCAGTCTCAGCTAAAGTCCGTTAACCTGACTTTTCGACGCGGAGACGCGGAGACACGGAGAAAAACGCGGAGAGGATGAGAGATCGAGAGGTTCCTCTTCCCCGGGTTCGAACGCGGAGGGAGCGGAGACACGTGGTGCTAACGAGAGCTCTGCGTAATGATTCACGATTCTCTGGAGGCCGTTTCTGTCCCGGCGGAGCGGGCGCGGTGCTTACACCATGAACGGAGCCGAGTGTCTTCTGAGGACCCTGTTGGCGCATGGGGTGGATACGTGCTTCATGAATCCGGGCACGTCCGAGATGCAGTTCGTGGCGGCGCTGGACCGCGTCCCGGGGATGCGGGGCGTGCTCTGCCTGTTTGAGGGAGTGTGCTCGGGCGCGGCGGATGGCTACGCGCGCATGCTGCGGCGGCCGGCGGCCACGCTGTTGCACCTGGGGCCCGGATTGGGCAACGCTCTCACGAACTTTCATAACGCGCGGAAAGCGCGGTCGCCAGTGGTGAGCATCGTAGGGCAGCACACCACCGGGCACTTGCGGTGCGATGCTCCGCTGGCCGCCGACATCGAGGCGTTCGCGCGCACGGTTTCGGATTACGTACGAACCCTGGAACGAGCGGAGGCGATGGGTGAAGCGGCGGCGGCCACCATCCAGGCTGCGTGCGCGCCGCCCGGGCAAGTGGCGACTCTGATTGTGCCCGCCGACTTTTCCTGGAGCGAAGCCGGCGAGCCCGCGGCGGGGACGCCGGGGTGCCCTGTGGGCCCGGCGCCGCCGGGACCTCGGGTGGAGCGCGTTCGCGAGGCGGCACGAGTCTTGAGGTCCGGAGAGGCCGCCGGATTGCTGCTCGGCGGAGGCGCGCTGTTGGAGCCAGGACGCGCGGCGGCGGGACGACTGGCGGCAGGCACGGGGGTGCGAGTGTTTGCCAACCGCTATGCCGCCCGAATGACATGCGGGGGCGGAGGGTTCACGCCGCAGCGGCTGGCGTATTTCCCGGAGGCAGCCGAGTCCATGCTGGCGGGGCTGAAACACCTCATCCTGGTGGAAAGCCAGCCGCCGGTGTCCTTTTTTGGATACCCGGGGCGCCGGAGCTACCTGGCGCCGCAAGATTGCGCCCTCCAGGTGCTGGCGCCGGTCGAGGCAGACGGCACGGAGGCGCTGGCAGCACTAGTCGAGGAATGCAGCGTCGCATCCTTGCAGCCGCTGGCGCCGGGCCCAGAGGGCACCCCGTCGCGGCCGGCGCTGCCCGAAGGCGCCGGCCTGACGCCGGATACCATCGGCCGGGCCCTGGCCGGGCTGCTGCCGGAGGGATCGATCCTCTCCGACGAGATGGTCTCTTCCGGCGAAGCCGTCCTGCGGCGACTCTCTTCAGCGGCGACCTACGATCTTCTGCCCGTGACGGGAGGGGCCATCGGCCAGGGCCTGCCGGTGGCGCTGGGCGCCGCACTGGCGTGCCCGCGCCGGAAAGTGATCGCGCTCGAAGCCGACGGCAGCGGCATGTACACGCTGCAATCGCTCTGGACCATGGCGCGGGAGCGACTGGACGTGGTGACCGTGATCCTGGCGAATCGCCGCTACCGCATTCTGGATATCGAGATGCGCAGGACCGGCGCAGGCGCCATGGGCCCGATGGCAAACGACATGATCGACATCAGCCGGCCGGACCTGAACTGGGTGCAACTGGCGGAGGCGATGGGCGTCCCGGCGACTCGCGCGACTACTGGTGGCGAATTTGTGACCCAGTTCCGCGCGGCCGTGAGCCAAACTGGCCCGGCGCTGATCGAAGCGGTCTTGGAGTAGGAGTTTGTGATGGACATTCATCTGTCCCAATATGGCCAGGCGTCGTCCCGGCCTTCTCCTGTTAACCGAATGATGGCGGACTTCGCGGGTGCGTGTGGAGAGACATCATGAACATTACCAGTGACCATCCCTCTTCGACGAGCCGATTTCCTTGTCCCTACCTGAAGGCTGAGGTCGAACTGACCGAGGAGCGGGAGCGTCACGTCGCGGAACGGCATCCCGATGTATTGCCGGAGCACCGGGGGCAAATGGCAGAGACCCTGGCCGACCCGGACCAGGTCCGAAGTAGCCGCCGCTACGGAAACGCCAGGTTGTTCTCGCGCTGGTACACTGATGAGCAGAGAGGCAAGCACCTGGTGGTGGTTGTCGTCAGCGAGCCTGACGTGACCAAGCGTCATTGGATCATCACGGCCTACCTGACGAAAAGGCTGGCCGAAGGAGCAGTCGAATGGCGGCGAAGCTGAGATTCAAATACGATCGGGAGGCCGACATCCTCCACATCGACAAGTGCCCGCCGTACGCGGAGCAAGAGTCGGAGGAATTGCCGGACGAAATAGTTGCGCGGCTCAACCCCAATACCGGTGAGGTTGAGAATCTCGAAGTGCTGTTCTTCACGACGCGGCTTTTGCGGGCGGACCTCTTCGAACTGCCAGTCACCGCCGATCTGCGGCTTGTCAACACCGGCCGCTAATGCATCGCGGAGGCGATGATCCAGCACAGGCCCAGGGCCACGGCTCCGGCCAGGATGGCTGCGGCCAGGTTGCGCTCCTCGACAATTTCCTTCCAGAGATGGAACGGCGCCAGTTTCATGAGCAGGGCAAAGGCGATCACGAAAACCAGGACGCCAAGAGCGGCGAAGACGAGGGCGTTGAGGACGGGAAATTCGGTCATAGGTGACGATCAAGCCAGGCGCGCCAGCGGTCGAGCCCCTCGCCCGTGGCGCAGGAGACTTCCAAAATCTCGACGTCGGGTTGCACTCGGCGCGCGTTTTCTTTAGCCACATCGATCCGGAACGAAACGTAGGGCAGCAGGTCGATTTTGTTGAGGACCATCAGGTCGGCGTGGTGGAAGGTGGCGGGGTATTTCAGCGGCTTGTCCTCGCCTTCGGTGACGCTCAGCAGGACGGCGCGGGCGTCCTCGCCGAGGTCGTAGCTGGTGGGGCAGACCAGGTTGCCGACGTTCTCGACAAACAGAATCTCTAGGTCTTCCACGCGCCAGTCCGCCAGGGCGCGCTCGACCATGCGAGCGTCCAGATGGCAGGCGCCGCCGGTGGTGATCTGGCGCACGGGAAATCCGAAATGCTCCAGGCGGCGCGCGTCGTTATCGGTCTGGATGTCGCCGGTGAGCACGGCGATGCGGCGCTCCGGGCCGAAGCCGTCGAGGGTGCGCTCGAGCAGCGAAGTCTTGCCGGAACCGGGCGAGCTGATCAGGTTCAGGCAAAACACGCCGTGGTTTTGAAACCGCTCGCGCAGGGTGGCGGCGAGGCGGTCGTTTTCGTTGAGAACCTTGCGTTCGAGGGGAACGCGCATCAGTGCTCCTCCAGTTCCAGGTACGACAATTCCATTTGATCACCTCCGGCGGCTTCGGTGTCGGGGGAGCCGCAAGCGGCGCAGGCGGGGTTCCACTCCAGCACGCGGAACACGGCGCCGCAGGCGCGGCAGCGGCGGGTCCAGGGGCAGAGTTCGAAATCGAAAGCGAGGGGATCGAGATCGCTGCCGGAGACCAGGGTTTCGAGGCAGAAGCGCAGCGATTCCGGCTCGACGCCCGAGAGTTCGCCGATGCGCAGACCGGCGCGGGCGACGCGGGCGCCGGCATGATTTGCGGCTTCGGTGCGGAGGGTCTCCAGCACGGCCGCGGCGATGCTCATTTCGTGCAAATTTTACTGTACGAGCATTGGGCGCGGGGCGGCAAGCGCTGGTAGAATGGAAGTGGCCGAGCGGGAGTAACTCAGTGGTAGAGTCACAGCCTTCCAAGCTGTTGGTCACGGGTTCGATCCCCGTCTCCCGCTCCACTCCGAAGCGGCTGGCGTAGCTCAGTTGGTAGAGCATCTGATTTGTAATCAGAGGGTCGGGGGTTCAAATCCCTCCGCCAGCTCCATATGCAATGAGAAGACAACCTGCTATCCTGCGGGGGAGTTTCCATGCCTGAAGCGAGCACCGGGCGGATGCGTGTGTGTGCGGCCTTGGGCCACCGTGCGCCCGACCGCGTGCCGGTTGATTTCGGGGGCACGAGCGTTACCGGGATGCATGTGAGCTGCGTGGCGGCGCTCCGCCGCTACTATGCCCTGGAAGAAGGTCCGGTCAAGGTCATCGATCCGGGCGCCATGCTGGGGGAAATTGCCGAAGACCTGCAGGTGGCCATGGGCATCGATACCGAGGGCATCCGCGGCCGCATGGTGCGGTTCGGGTTTCCGGCCGCCGACTGGAAGCCGTGGCGGCTGTACGACGGCATCGAGGTGCTGGTGCCAGGCGGTTTCAACGTCACGGTGGACGAGAGCGGCGATACCTTGATGCACCCGCAAGGCGACATCGGGGCGCCACCCAGCGCGCGCATGCCGAAGGGCGGCTACTTCTTTGACAGCATCGTGCGCCAGGATCCCTTCGAAGAGGACACGCTGCGTCCCGAGGACAACCTCGAGGAATACGGGCCGATCCGGGAAGAGGATCTCGCCCACTGGGAACGTGTAGCACGGCAGGCGGCAGCCAGCGGGCGCGCCGTGGTCGCCAGCTTCGGCGGGACGGCGTTTGGGGATATCGCCCTGGTCCCGGGCGTCGGGCTGAAGCACCCCAAAGGCATTCGCGACATCACCGAATGGTATATCTCGACCCGCTCGCGGCGTGATTTTGTTCACAAGGTTTTTGAAGGCCAGTGTGAAATCGCCCTGGCCAACCTGGAGCGCATCGCGGCGCGCGTGGGCGATCGGGTGGATGTGGTGTACATCTGCGGGACGGATTTCGGCACGCAGACTTCCGCGTTCTGCTCGGTCGCGACCTTCCGCGAGCTGTGGATGCCCTACTACAAGCGCGTGAACCAATGGGTCCACAAGAATACCCGCTGGAAAACATTCAAGCACTCTTGCGGCGCGGTGGCGAAGTTCGTGCCGGATTTTATCGAGTCGGGCTTCGATATCCTCAACCCGGTGCAGTGCTCGGCCGCGGGAATGGACCCCCGCGAGCTGAAATCGCGGTACGGAGACCAGATCGTCTTCTGGGGAGGCGGCGTAGATACGCAGCAGGTGCTGCCCTTCGGCACGCCGCAGCAGGTCCGCGATCAGGTCCTCGAGCGCTGCGAAATCTTCGCGCGCGGCGGCGGCTTCGTCTTCACCACGATCCACAACATTCAGGCCCAGACGCCGGTCGCCAACATGGTGGCGATGATCGATGCGATCCGGGAGTTCAACGGCCGCGCCTAGCGTTCCGGCGGAGAGGGTGTCATTGCTTGTCCAGCACGGCGCTGCCGGTGGCTTGCTTGCCGGTGGCGTCCGTGCCGGAATAAGACCCCGTCAGAGTTTTGCCATCCGCGGAGACCGTCGCGGTTTCAGTGGTCACCACCTTTCCTGCCTTCTTGACTGTGCCCTTGAGCGTGCGGCTGTCTACGCGCTGGTAGGCCACCGTGTCGGCAAACGGCGAGCCCTTGACAGGGTAGTCTTTTCCGTCAAACCTGGCGTTCACGGTTATCGTCATGCGCTTACCCGCTGCATCCACGATCTCTTCCCGAATCCGAATGCTCCGGCTGCTGGCTTTGATGCGGACGGTCTGGCTGCGCGGGATGGGCGGAGGCAGCTCCGACTTGGACAGGTTGAGTCTCCAGGCGCCGGAGAATGGGTCTCCGGCGGCGAACATACAGAATGACAGCGCACAAAGGGCTGCAACCGTTCTTAGTCCGATCATTTCTACCTCTCGTTGGTTAACCCCGCGAATCATAGCACCCTTGCGAGGAACTCGTCGCTGGCCGTCCGGCAGTACCAGCCGCCCGAAGGTACTCCTGGGACTATCTTCCGGATTACAAATTGTTGCGCGACGAAGCTGCGGACCGGCGGGCCTTCCCCAAAGCGCGCAAACGTCCCCGGCGCTGGGACTTCGGTGGATGTCCCGGCGCTTTCTGCTTGGCTCTTGCTACGGGAAACAAGTTCTGGCTCTAGGATTACGCTGTTATCGAAAGTGATCAAGATAGGTTCTGGTACAGCGCTGGTACGTCAAGCACTGGAATCCGGGCCGGAGGTGTTGCACCATGGTCTTGCGAGCGCGGAAATTATGACCATCAGATACACAGACGGAAAAACGATTGAAGGCATCGCCCTTGCACGGACGGCGAACATGATGCGAGTTGCCGTAAAAGGCTGCGACGATGTCGCCGAGTTCATCAACGTGCACGGGACTTGGATTTCGGAAGACTGCGAGCCCGTGACCATGGAATACGGCCCCCGGCAGGACACGTCCATCACGTCGTTATCGGAGGCTGATTTCATCTGCCCTCGCGCCCTGGCGACCCGGTTGATTGATCTGCTATCGACCAGCAGCGCGGACGATGAGTGGGAGGGGCAGGCAACTCTGCAGCGTCCGCAAGACGTCTTCCTCTTCGAGAGAATGGTGTAGGCCAGGCTGGTCACCACTCCGGGGTTTCGAAGCCGAGGCGCCAGCCCAGCCTGTCGGAATCGAACCAGGAGATCTCGATGCCGAACCAGCGCGTTTGCGACGCGGCGTGGTAACGGCCCGGGCGGCTGGCTCCCAGTACGAAAGCACAGGGGGCTTCGCCAAACCGGTCGAGACGGTCAGAGAGCCACGATTCCAAAGTGAGCGGTTGCGCCAGCACCACGGGAACCCCGCCCAGCAAAGCCAGATGGGCGCCGAAGCCGGGGTCCACCTGCTGGATGGGCGCGGGCAGCCCGTAAGCCTGGCGGTAGCGCTTGACGGCGGCATCCAGATCGCGCACGGCAATCACCACCTTAGCGACTCCCCGGAAATCCCGGTTGACCGGCTTCGCTTGCGGAAAGGCGCGCAGCTCCCGCGGAGTGAGGTCGCGGATGAGAAACGGGAAGAAAGCGCCTCTGGGCTCGGTGCCAACATCCGAGGTTTCCCAGTCGAGGCGCACACCGTCGGGCCTTTGCCGGCCGCTGCGCACGGGCACGGAGACGGGAATGCCGGCCGCTTGGAGGCGTTTGACTTCGGCTGCCAGGTCCTTCTCTCGCGCCGCCCAGGCGCACGGCCCGGCGTTGCCTTGGAGGAACCTGGCCCAAGGGTGCTGACCGATCAGGTTAGGGCCGGCATCGGCCTGGAGCGCCATCAACTCCAGGTAGGAACCATCGGGAAAGCTGACCAGGGCCATCTCCGTGGCGCCGTTGGTGTGAGCGCCGCCATAAACGGCCGGAATGCCGGCCGCGGAGAGATTGGCCTGAAGCTCTTTCAAGCTGGTTCCGGCGACGGTGACGTGGTCGATTCTGAGATCCGCGGCGGAGAGGAGCGCCGTCAGCAGGGGCAGGATGAAAGCACCACGCATGAACCGATTCTAAGCTATCGACCAGGAGACCAGGCGCCAGGCCAGCAGGAGGGCCACCAGGGTCGCGTAGAGCATCGGCTGGCGGATGTCGGATTTGACCAGCCAGTAGTAGTGCGCCACCCCGGCGATCGCACTGAGGTAGATGAGGAGGTGCAGTCGTCGCCAGCGCTTCCCGCCCAGGCGGCGGATCCACCCGGCGGTGGAAGTCAGGGCCAGCGGAAGCATCAGCACCAGGGCGGTAAAGCCGGCGGTGATGAATGGGCGCCTGCTCACGTCCTTGAGTATGGCTTGGAAATCGAAAAGCTTGTCGAGCCACAGGTAGGTGAGAAAGTGCAGGCAGCCGTAGAAGAACGCGAAAAGGCCGATCATGCGGCGGAAGCGGATGAGATCGGGCAAGCCCAGGAGCTTTCGCAGCGGAGTCACGGCAAGAGTCGCAATGATCAGGCGGATGGTCCAGTCGCCGGTGAAGTGCTGGATGAACTCCGTGGGGTTGGCACTGAGATCCTGGTTCCACACGCGCCAGGCGAGCTGGAACAGCGGCGTGAGGCACAGCAGGAAAACCAGGATTTTGCTCCAGCGCAGCATGAATCAGTAATACTTTTTCAGGTCCATGCCAGTGTAGAGGCTGGCGACCTGATCGGCGTAGCCGTTGAACATCTGGGTGGGGTGATTCTGAAACAACGACGGGAGGCGGCGCTCGGTGGCCTGGCTCCAGCGCGGATGATCGACGTGGGGATTCACGTTGGAATAGAAGCCGTACTCGTGGGGATTGGCCAGGTTCCACGTAGTGGGCGGCTGGCTTGCGACGAGCCTGATCTTGACGATCGACTTGATACTCTTGAAACCGTATTTCCACGGCACCACCAGGCGGACCGGCGCGCCATCCTGCGGCGGCAGGGCCTCGCCGTACATGCCGACCGAGAGGAGCGCCAGCGGGTGCATGGCCTCATCTAGCCGCAGGCCTTCGACGTAGGGGAACGCGATGCCGGCCAGCTCGGGACGCGCCAGCGGCATCTGGCGGAGATCCCAATAGCTTTCAAAGGCGACGTACCTGGCCTTGGGAGTGGGTTCCACCTGTTTGAGTAAAGTGCTGAGCGAGTAACCCGCCCAGGGCACCACGATGGACCAGGCTTCGACGCAGCGGTGGCGGTAGACGCGCTCCTCGAGCGGCGCCAGCTTCATAATTTCATCGATGCTAAACTTGCGCGGCCTGGCTACGTCTCCTTCGATGGAGACAGTCCACGGGTATGTTTTGAACTTCCCGGCGTTTTCGGCGGGCTGGTTCTTGTTGGTGCCGAACTCGTAGAAGTTGTTGTAATGGGTGGCGTCGTTGTAGGAGTTCGGTTTTTCGTCAGTGCTGAACGGTCCCTTGACGAGGTTCGGCAGTTTGACGCCGGCCTGGGCGCGCGCGCAGGGCGAGAGCAGCTCGCGGGCGCCGAGGAAAGCCGCCGGAATGCCGGCCAGGAACTTGCGCCGGTTCAGGTAGACGGACTTGGGGGTGATCTCCGAGTAGCGGAGGTCCGCAGGTTTATGGATCAGCATTGCCTTGGCACTACTATATCGTTAGACAAGGGCAGTGGAAGGCGGGATTCAGCACTTTACAATTGCTCCGGGGGCGAGCGCGAGCGACATTCGGCCTGGTCACAATACTGTTCACTTTGGCGTTGAGCCCGATAGGGCGAAAGAACATAGCCCAAGGCGTCAGCCTTGGGAAAGGGATGAACGGCCGGAAAGCCCCGGAACGGGGCGGAAGAGCTGGGCCAGAGCATCTTACGCCCCTCCAGGGCTGAATCGTTTTCGTGCGTATTCCCACGGCTTGCGCCGTGGGCTACAGTCTACCGCTCCTGCGGAGCTGGCTTAAGTGAACAGCATTTGTGACTAATCGAAGTTGCGGCGAAAGGCCTTTTCTTTGTATGCTTATAGTTTCCCTGCAATGTGAATCTCGCTTTGGCTGGGAGGATTGCGGGCGAATGGCCTGGACGGGTGGCCGAGCGGTTAATGGCAACAGACTGTAAATCTGTCGCTCCTTGCGAGCTACGGAGGTTCGAATCCTCCCCCGTCCACCAGAGAATTTCGTAGACTTTTGGTAGGGCCGTTGTAGCTCAGTCGGTAGAGCGCGTCCTTGGTAAGGACGAGGTCACCAGTTCAATCCTGGTCAACGGCTCCAGTTTTTTTGGAGCGTCAGTCGTTCCAGATCATTTCGTCCGGCGCCTCACCAAGGGCCGGCGAACCTCCTGGGTAACGAATTCCGTACAGAGAAGGCATCAGCATGGCAAAGGAAAAATTCGACCGCAGCAAGCCGCACGTAAATATCGGGACGATCGGGCACATCGATCACGGCAAGACCACCCTGACGGCGGCCATCACCAGGGTGCTGGGCAAGACCAACCCCAAGGTCAAGTTCCGGAGTTTCGATTCCATCGATAACGCTCCGGAAGAGAAGGCCCGCGGCATCACCATTGCCGTGGCGCACATCGAGTACGAAACCTCCAAGCGGCATTACGCGCACGTGGATTGTCCGGGGCACGCCGATTACATCAAGAACATGATCACCGGGGC
>JBEKYW010000109.1:0-6203 GCA_049510555.1 Bryobacteraceae bacterium | reverse complement strand
TCCGTGCGCGTGAAATCCGGCCACAACGTTTCGGTGACGTACAGCTCCGAGTAGGCGATCTGCCAGAGCAGGAAGTTGCTGATGCGCATTTCGCCGGAAGTGCGGATCAGCAGGTCGGGGTCGGGGCAGGAGGCCGTGTAGAGGCTGGTGGCAATGAGGTCCTCATCCAGTTTCAGCGAGGCGATGCTGCCGTCGAGCCGCGCCATCTCGAGAATCGCGTTGATGGCGTCGACAATCTCCGCGCGCCCGCTGTAATTGATGGCCAGGTTGACCAGCAGCCCGCGGTTGGCGGCGGTGGCATCCACGGCGGCCTCGAGCTCGTGCCGGACCTGCGGAGGCAGCGCGTCCAGCCGCCCGATGGCCTGCAAACGAATGTCGTTCTTCTGAAGCTCCGGAAGCTCCTGCTTGAGGTAATAGCGCAGCAGCCGCCACAGGGTTTCGACTTCGGTCCGCGGCCGCTTCCAGTTTTCGACGGAGAAGGCGTACAACGTGAGCACCTTCACGCCCAGCCGCGCGCAGGTCTCGACGGTCGAGCGAACCGGTCCGATCCCCGCTTTGTGGCCGGCCACCCGCGGCAAACGCCGCTGGCCCGCCCACCGCCCGTTGCCGTCCATGATGATGGCGATATGGGCAGGCAGCCGCGCGGGATCGATGGCTTTAGCGAGATCCCAATCCCTCTCACCGGGCTGGAGCGTTTCCAGGAAGGCCTTCATGGAGTAATCATTTATAGTACAACACAGCCATGCGCGTGGCGGGTACTTGGACAAAGGCTTACTCTTCCCGCAGCGTGTGTACGGGGTCCATGCGCGCGGCCCGCCGGGAAGGCGCTCGGCGCCAGCCCTAGAGGGCCTCTGCTACGATGAAGCTTCCCCCTCATTATGGCGCTGCGCTTCTACAACACGTTGTCACAGCGGGTGGAGGAGTTCTCACCGGCGCGCGACAACACCGTCCGCATGTATACCTGCGGCCCCACGGTCTACGACTACGCTCACGTCGGCAACTTCCGGACTTTCACGTTCGTCGACATCCTTCGCAAATGGCTGCGCGCCAGCGGATTCCGCCTCGACCACGTCATGAACATCACGGACGTGGACGACAAGATCATCCGCAATGCCGTGGCCCAACGCAAGACGCTGGGAGAATATACCGCGACTTACACCAAAGCCTTTCTGGAAGACTGCGCCGTGCTGCGGCTGGAGCGCGCCGAGCGCCTGGTCGCCGCCACGGCGCATATCGACGACATGGTGAAGGCCATCGAGCGCCTGGGCGCCGGGAACCACACCTACACCAGCGACGGCTCGGTGTACTTCCGGATTTCCACCTTTCCCGAATACGGCAAGCTCTCCCACAACGATTTCAGCGGCAACCTGGCGGGCGCGCGCGTGGACCTGGACGAATACGAAAAGGCCGACGCCCGCGATTTCGCGCTGTGGAAGGCGCCCAAGGAAGGCGAGCCGTTCTGGCCTACCGCCATCGGCCCCGGCCGTCCCGGGTGGCACATCGAGTGCTCGGTGATGGCCATCAAGTACCTGGGCGAGACGCTGGATATTCACGCCGGCGGCGTGGACCTGGTCTTCCCGCACCACGAGAACGAGATCGCGCAATCGGAATCGCTCACCGGCAAGCCCTTCGCGCGCTTCTGGCTGCACGCCGAATTCCTGATGGTGGAAGGCCAGAAGATGTCCAAATCGCTGGGCAACTATTACACCCTGCGCGATGTGCTGGGCCGCGGCTACCAGCCGGAAGCCGTCCGCTACCTGCTGGCCTCGGTGCCGTACCGCAAGTCGCTCAACTTTACCCTCGACGGGATCAAATCGGCCGCCATCGCCATCGACCGCCTGCGCAATTTCAAGCTGCGACTGGAAACCGACCAGTACGCCGAAGGCGTCAACGAACCGTTGATGGCCCGCACCGCCCAGGCTTCGCAGGCATTTACCGACAGCCTGAACGACGACCTGAACACCGCCGAGGCCCTGGCCGCCGTCTTCGAGTACGTGCGCGACGCCAACAGCGCCATGGACTCCGGCGAGTTCCGCGCGGGCAACGCCGCCGCCGCGCTCGAGTTTCTCGGCCGCTTCGATTCCATATTCGACGTGCTGAAGCCTACCGTCCACAGCGGCGAACTCTCCGACGCGGAAGTCGAGTCGCGCATCGCGGAGCGCGCCGCGGCCAAGAAAGCCAGGAACTTCGCGCTCGCCGACCAGATCCGCGACCAGCTTCTGGAACAGGGCATCATCCTGGAGGACACCAAGTCGGGGGTGCGCTGGAAGAGGAAATCGAAGTGAAGATCGAAACCCAAGCCGTCCACGCGGGCGATCGCAAGAAGCCCGGACCCGCAATCCCGGTCACCACCCCGATTCACACCGCCTCGAGCTACTTCTATGACTCCATGGAACAGCTCGACCGCGTCTTCGCCCGGACCGAGCCGGGCTACAGTTACGCGCGCTACGACAACCCTACGAACGCCGCGCTCGAAGAGCTGATGTGCGCGCTCGAAAGCGGCCACGGCGCGCTGGCCTGCGCCTCCGGAATGGCGGCCGTGCAGATGGCCGTGGTCACCGCGCTGGCCGGCCGGCGGAAATCCGTGGTGGCGGCCGATGCGCTCTACGGCGCCACCATCGGCCTGCTCAACAACGTGCTCGAACCCACGGGCGTGGCGGTGCGGTTCGCCGACATCTGGGATCTCGATGCCCTGCGCGCCGCCGTGGACCAAGCCCGGCCCGGCTGCATCCTCATCGAAACCATTTCCAACCCCCTGCTGCGCGTGGGCCAGATCGACAGGATCGCCGACATCGCCCGCCAGGCCGGCGCCGCCCTGGTGGTGGACAACACCTTCGGCACGCCGTTGCTGGTGCGTCCGCTGGAGCTTGGCGCCAACTTTTCCGTTCACAGCGTGACCAAGTACCTGGCCGGCCACGGCGACGTGCTGGGCGGCGTCGTGGTATCGGACCGGCAGCACTTCGAGGCCCTGCGCGCGCTTTCCCGCGTCGTGGGTCCGGTGCTCGGGCCGTTTGAAAGCTACCTGACCATGCGCGGCATCAAGACCTTTCCGTTGCGCATGGAGCGCCACTGCGCCAACGCGTGCCGCGTATCGGCATGGCTCGGCGCCCATCCCAGGGTGGAGCGCGTGTACTTTCCGGGCGACCCCGCGCACCCCGACGCCGCCGCCGTCCGGCGTCTTTTCCCGGCCAACCTCTATGGCGGCATCGTGAGCTTCGAGATCGGGAACGCAGGCAGGGAAGAGGTCTTCCGCTTCATGGACGCCCTCAAGCTGATTGTGCCCGCCACCTCGCTGGGCGACGTCCACAGCATGATGCTGTATCCGGTGATGAGCTCGCACCGCGAGATCTCGCCCCAGCACCGCGAGCGCATGGGCATCCGCGACAGCCTGGTGCGCCTCTCCGCGGGCATCGAAGCCGTGGAAGACATCATCGGGGATCTGGAGCAGGCGCTGGCCGCACCCGCTCCATCACGGTAGCGCTTCCAGCAGCCGGTCGATTTCCGCGGGACTGTTGTAAAAGTGTGGCGAGGTCCGTACCCACCCGGCGCGCGAGGCCGTGATGATGCCCGAGGCGCGCAGGTTGCGCACGATCTCCCCCGCCTCGATTCCCGGCTTGCGGAAGCTCACAATGCCCGCGCCCGTTTCCGGGGTTCGATTTCCCAAGACTTCGTATCCCTTGGCCTGGACGCCTTCGGCAATCCGATTGCTAAGATTCTGGACAACCGGGGCTATTTTTCCGACATCGACTTCAAGTAAAAACTCAATTGAAGCCCTTAACCCAAAGCATCCAATAGTATTTAACGTTCCACATTCATACCGGCCGGCATCCGGCCTCAAGGTCATGTCGCGCGAGGCGTAATCGTTGTACCGCGCCACGTTGGTCCAGCCGAACTCGACAGGCTCCACGCGGTCCTGAAGTGCTTGATCTATGAAAAGGATTCCGCACCCCTCTGGCCCCAGAAGCCACTTGTGCCCATCGGTCGCCAGCGCTTCTACCCCGCAGGCTCGCACATCCAGCGGAAACGCGCCTAGTCCCTGAATGGCATCTACCAAATAAATGCATCGGTTACGCCGGCAAATCTCACCAATTGCCTGAATGGGAGCCCGCCGCCCGCTTAGGAATTGCACAAAGCTGATGGCCAGCAGGCGCGCACCCTTGGTGGCTTCATCGATGCGGTCCAAAGGGTCGTTGATGGAAAGCCACGTGACCTTGACCCCTTTTTCTTCCAACCGTTTCCACGGAAAATAGTTGGCCGGAAACTCCTCTTCAAACCCCACCATCCGGTCCCCCGGCTTCCAGTCCAGCCCCATGGCCACCGTGGCGATGCCCTCCGAGGTGTTCTTGACCAGGGCGATCTCCGACCGGTCGGCCCCGATCAGTTTGGCGGCCGCTACCCGTAAGCCTTCGTACGCGGCCAGCCACTCGCTATAGTGCAGGCTGCCGAAACCGAGACAATCGTCCGCCAGGCGCTTCATGGCATCCGCCGCCGGCTTCGCGAGCGGCGCCACGGCCGCGTGATTCAGATAGATCAGGCGCTCGCGAACCGGGAACTGGTCCGCATACCGCTGCCACAGCGGCAGTTCGGCTTTACAATCTTTAACAGGTTCGCAACCCATTCCTTCTAGAATACGTTGATAATAGGTCAAGGGGGCGCCGATGCGAACTGTTTCCGCTCTAGCTTTGGCCGTGGCGTTGGCGGCGGCTGCGTATGCCGGCGACAAGAAAAAGGACGATCCCAGCCAGATCGGCAACCGGGATGTCGGCAAGGGCATCAATTTCTACTCGCTGGAGAGGGAAATGGCGCTGGGCAAGGCGTTAGCCCAGCAGGTCCAGCGGCAGGCCAAGATGGTGGACGACCCGCTCATCACCGAGTACGTCAACCGCCTGTGCCAGAACCTGGCGCGAAACTCCGACGCCAAGGTGCCGTTCTCCTGTGAAGTGATTAGCGGCGAGGAGCCGAATGCCTTTGCGCTGCCGGGTGGATACGTTTTTGTTTACACCGGTCTCATCCGGATTGCGGATGAAGAGGACGAGTTGGCCGGCGCCGTGGCCCACGAGATTGCGCACGTCGCCGCGCGCCACATGACCCGTCGCGCCACCAAGAACGAGATGGCCAACATAGCCACCATTCCGCTGACCGTGCTGCTGGGCGGCTGGACGGGTTATGGCGTGCGGCAGGGTGCTGGCGTGGCCATTCCCATGACGTTTCTCAAATTCAGCCGCGACGATGAATCCGAGGCCGATTATCTCGGTGTGCAGTACATGTACGCCGCCGGGTACGACCCCAACGGCGCGCTGAGCATCTTCGAGAAGATCGAATCCCTGCGCAAGACCAAACCGGGCCTCATGGCCAGGATGGTCTCCACCCATCCCATGGATGACGACCGCATCCGGAAGACGGAACAGGAGATCCAGAAGATCCTGCCGGCCAGGCCGGAGTACGTGATCAGCACCTCGGAATACCGTGCGATGAGGGACCGTGTGATCGGCCTCGAAAACCGTCGCAAGAGCGATGACCAAAACGGCCGTCCGCGCCTGCGCGTAGCGCCGGGTTCCGGCGCGCCTCCTCAGCAGGACGATCCCGACCAGCGCCCCACCATCCGCCGCCGAGACCTGGTGGAATAGAGCGAAAGCCGCTCGGAAGGGGGGCTTTCTGTTATTGACTTCGCGCGCTGCGGATGCATCCTGCTGGCCCACGGGTTGCAGGTTCGAGTCCTACCTGGGGAGCCAGCCCAGTTCTGTATTTTCTAGCTTTCTTCTTCCGCTTCTTCACCTTGCCGGTTCGAACTTCTGTGAAGCCCCAGATTGGACTCGAACCCTCCGCGGGACAAGTGCTCCACGATCGCTTGACGAAGGAATCGGTAAACGCTGGGCGACCTATGAGGAGTAATCCATCTGCGCGAGGGGGATTGGGATGCGATCGGTTCACTAGCGGCCCTACAATATCCGCACCCCCTCATTCGTCTACAACTATAGATGGATGAAGGACGCGGCGAGCCTGAAGCGGATGGCACACGAACAGGACGAGCGGATCTCCGAAGTGGTCAAGCGGGAGCAGTCCCGGCTGCGCAACTTCATTCGCCGGCGCGTGCCCGACCCGCGCGACGCCGAGGACATTCTGCAAGACGTCTTCTACAAGCTGGTGGAAGCGAACCGCCTGCTTATGCCGATCGAGCACGTCACCGGCTGGCTGTTTCGCGT
>JBEKYW010000108.1:0-6384 GCA_049510555.1 Bryobacteraceae bacterium | reverse complement strand
CGCGCTTTGAACTTCGGACTGTACTGTTTTCTCGTCGTCGTCATCGACCTCTCCTTGTCAACGACTCCGCCGAAATCTTAGCTTATTCCTTGGTCTGAAATCCTGGGTCCACTATACTGTGCGCTTGAAAAAGACATGGGAGAGGAGCACCACGCGACACAGATTGCTGTTCGGATGCTTGCTAGCGATCTAAGAAGAGGCAAGGAAGACTCCCTGCGACACAACGAGAGCATCACGGCGCTAGACCGGAGAATGGAGCGGATCGAGGCGCTCCTTCGCGCGGCTCCTGCGTACAGCGTCTTCATCGGAGAAGTGGAGCGCCTGCTATACGAGGCGATCCAGTCCATCGAGATGTTCGCTCAAATCCGGGATCTCTACCCCGATAGCGAAGTTGCGACGAAGCCGTTTTCCGACTGGAGACCACTTGCCGGAAAAGCGCCAGAAACCGAAGCCATCCGGGATGGTATCAGGTGGGCGCGGTTTCTAGAATCTCACTGGAGACACGTAGCGGGCTTTTGCCTTTCCCAGAAAATTAATTCGACGATGGTATGCCATGGGGACCTAAATGAGTGCATCGCAAATTGGAGAACGGGGCATTCTAATATGTCGGGAGATCTGTGTCTCCAACTGCTGCGGAGCCACTACAAGAACATCCAAGACAGCCTTCGAGACTGTGATGGAAAGCGCTTTCTGGCTGCCCTCTCGGCAGGCACGTTACGAAATGATGGTCTCTAACCGGACACGCCCCTTGTCCGAGCATGGCCAGTTGATGCGTCGTGGCAGATGATGTCGATTGCGAACGGTACCGACGACGGAGTACAACGAAGCATGAGCATCACCGCTGGAATAACCGCTGCAAAGGCTTCGCTAGAGCTGGCAAAGCTCCTCGGCGACCGATTGAGCCGACCGGGCATTGACGTTGCTGACGTGCGCGCCAAGGTGCATGAGATGTTAATTCACATGGTCAATGCTCAGGTTGCTTTGGGCGAAGCCCAGGCTGAAATTTCTGACTTGCGACACCAACTCGATGATCGAGAGGCTCAGAGGGCTCTGGATGCTGACATGGAATTCAGAGCAGACGGAGGCTTTTGGGTGCGGAAGTCTGAGGTAGATAAGGCGCTTATACCGTATTGTCCGGCCTGCTGGGGTAAGGACGGCAAGCTAGTTGCTATGGCGCCGTATTCCAAACCAGGCGTATTTAGGTGCCCGCTCCATGAGAAGGCCGTTTATTCGACATCCGTTTATGTTGAGTGGCTGAACAAACAGCCTAAACGGACAGCCGGAGGTGGTGTAGTTGGGCGACCTTGGATTGACCTTGATCGCCGGTTTTGAGGACGGATTACTCCTGATAAACGCCCTAGGGTCCGGCATTCTCCTTGGACGTGGCCATTCCGGGCTTGTGCCACTCGCCGTCCAGATCTGCTAGCTCAGCGCCTCTTTGCAGTACGCGACGCACTTGGCGATTTCGGTCATCACGTCCGATCCCTCGGGCACCCGGTACTCGAACTCGATGGTGCCTTGGAATGTCCATTTCCGCTTGCTCATCATTTGCAGAATGTCCTTGATCGGAGTGTCGCCCTGGCCGAAGGGCGTGTTGGGGCCGTTGTTCAGCTTGCGGTCCTTGATGTGCACGTGCGTGATCCGCTCGAGGTGCTTTTCGAGGAACGCGGCGGGCGAGACGTTGTTGGCGGCGATGAAGTGGCCCAGGTCGATGTTCGCCCCGTTGTACTTCGAATAGGTGAACGCGGTCTCCCAGCTCTCCGGCTTGCCGAAGGCCTCGGGGCTGGTGATGTTGGTGTGGCCGTGGTACCCCACCATCATCTTGTGCTTCTCGGCGAACGCCCCCAGCCGCTTGGTCTGGCTCAGCGGAATCTCGCAGGAGATGGCCTTCGCCCCCAAAACCTTGGAAAGCTGGAAGCAGTAATCCACTTCCTCGTCCGTGAACCGGTCGATGTTGTCGAACTTGACGATCTCGATCAGCACGCCCGCATCTTCGTACTTCTTGCGGAACTGCTTGAAGCCATCCATCGACAGGCCCAGCCGCCATTTGCGCAGCTCTTCGGTGGCGGCCTTGCGGGCGGCTTCCTGCTCGGGAGTGAGAGGGCCGCGGCCGGTGCGGGCCGGAGCATTGGCGGCGGGCGAGCCGAGGAACGCCTCCACCGGCTGCAAGCGCAGCTCGGCCGCGCTCAGATTGAGCTGAATCATATCGCGCAGAATGTCGTCGGCGCTGCCAGGCAGGCCGTGCAAACTGTAGGGCACGTTCAGCCCGATCTGCACGCCTCCCCATTTCGAATTGGGCTTCGCCAATAACCGCGCCGCGGGCAACGCCGCCAGCGCCAGCTTTCCCATATCGCGCCTGGTGAAGTTCATAGTTTCATCTCCCATCCCTTGCGGGCCGTCGGCCTCACAAGCTTGTTGGCTTCGGCGCTGTTGGTGAAGCGCAGCGCCTTGCTGTCCCACTCCAGTTTGCCGGATACGCGGAAGGCGATGGCCATCAGCGACAGCCACTCGGCATACGACGCCGTGATGCGGAAGTCCGAGCACGAGGGGTCTCCGCCCTTACAGGCGCGCACCCAATCCAACATGTGGCCGGGCGAGCGCGTCAGCAACTGCGGCGGAAGCTGGTACTCCGCCCACCGCGCCGCCGGCAGAAGCCACACGCCTTCGCCGCGACTGCATGTCGCCATAATGCCCTTGGTCCCGATGAAGACCGAGCCGTTGCCGAGCAGCATACCGGCTTGCCTCGGCCCCGCCGGTTCGCCGAAAACCTGCACGCCGGAGCCGCCGGCGCCCCGCCGGGGCGCATTCGGATCCCGGCCGCCGCGTTGAGCGCCCGCGAAGGGCATCCCCTCGGCACCGGGCGCGAAGCCGCGTCCGCCGCCGCGTCCACCGGCCGTCCCGCGGCCCTTGTCCGCGGCCAGGTTGTTGGCGGGGGGAAAGATGGTCTCATGCTCCATGCCAGGAACCCGATAGACATCCGGGTCCGTGGGCCGCGGGGAATCGTGATAGTACACCTTCACCGGCGGCATGTCGCCGCGCGATGGGAAGTCCAGCCGCACCACGCCGTGGTCCGGATAGGTGATGGCGCTCTTGCCCGCCTCGCTGACGCATTCGACCGCCGTGGGCGCTCCGAGCTGCAGCGCCGTATGCACGGGCCCGGCCGTGTGGGTGGCCCAGTTGCCGATCTGGCCGGTGCCGAAATCCAGAAAGCCGCGCCAGTTGTAAGGCACATAGTAGGGGCTGAACGGGCGCATCGCCGCGGCGCCCAGCCACAGGTCCCAATCCAGAGTCGCAGGAACGGGCGCCTCCGGCGGCGGCTGCTCGAGCGCCGTGGGATGCGTCCCCGGACCGGTGGAGATGTGCGCTTCGGTCACGTCGCCGATGGCGCCCGACCAAATCATCTCCGCCGCCACGCGGTTGGCCTCGTGCGAAAATCCCTGGTTGCCCATCTGCGTCGCGACCTTGTACTTGGCGGCGGCCTCCATCAGCACGCGCGCCTCCCACGGAGTCCGCGTCAACGGCTTCTCCACGTACACGTGTTTGCCGCGCTCCATGCACGCCAGCGCCACCGTGGCGTGCATAAAATCCGGAATTCCGATGGTGCACGCGTCGATGTTCTTGCCTTCTTTATCGAGCATCACGCGAAAGTCTTTGTACTTGGGGACCTTCTCGAACCTCTTGAAGCTCGCCGCCGCGCGCGCCTCATCCACGTCGCACATGGCGACGATGTTCTCGGTCCGCGCCGCATCGTTGAGATCCGCGCCGCCCTGGCCGCCGCAGCCGATGGCGGCCACATTCAGCTTGTCGTAGAAAGGCTTGTAGCCAAGCGCGCGCAGCGAAGGCACGCTACCGAAGCCCGCCGTGGGTACCGCGCCCGCGAGCAGCGAGCCGAAGAAGAAATACCGCCTGGAAATGCCGTCGTGGGACATAGATAGAGTTTACCCCCGCTTTCAAACGGCCGGCGGAACCCCTAGAACTCGAGCCGGACGGTGAACGCCATCACACGGTTCGGGAGAGTCCCGGTGGCATATCCAAGCGACGAAGCGTTGGACACCTGATTGGTAGCCGGAGTGAACTGGATGCCGGTGCCCAGGCCGTTGATTTCCGTGTGGTTGAACACGTTGTACGCCTGAACCTGAAACCTCAGCACGCGCTTTTCGTTACCCAGCGGGACGTTCTTGGTGATGGTCGCGTCGAAGTTGGTGATGTGCGGAAGCGATAGAACCCCGGCGCCACCGCCCAGGTTACCCAAAACGGGCGGTCCGACCATCGAGTTGTCCGGCCCCGTAGCGATCCCGGGTAGGGCGAACGCCGCTGGATTGAAGTATACTTTGCCGAAGCCACTGGCCGGAACGTTTGCCAGCGGATCACCGATCACATTGCAGCGGGCGGTCACGTCCGGCGTGCCGGTATAACCGCCGGTGACGGATGCCGCCCCTGATGTGAGGCCGCAACTCGGGTTAAACGGTGCGCCGCTGATGGAGGAAACGATTCCCGAGAGTTGCCAGTGATCGGTCAAAGCGCCGAGCGCCTTCACGCCCAGCTTCTTGCCGAGGCCCGGGATGTTGTAGTTGAAGTTGATCTGGAGATTTTGCGGCCGGTCCCCACTCACCCGCCCGTAATTCCATGCCTTGTTGTTGGGAACCGCAGGCGTGTAAGTGGTAACGCCCAAGGCTTTGGAGAACGTATACGCCACACCGACTGCCAGACCGTGTGACACGCGCCTGTTTAGAGTGGCGGTCAGAGCGTTGTAAATGCTCTCCCCCATAAACCCGGAACTGTACATCTGGCCGTACCCCGGGTATATCTTTCGCTCGAAAATAGAGCCAATGTCGGCGCTCGTACTGCCCGCCGTGGTCGGGTTGATATTCGACGGCGTGAACGGCCAGCCCGTTCCGATGGGAATCCAATTGGGGTTGTAAAGGAGGTGCTGGTTGTAGCTGCGGTCCCACCTGGTACCGATACTGATCACGGTGTTCGCACCGAGGCTTCGCTGAACGTCGAGACTGGCGTTCATGACCTTGTCAAACGGAACTTTGGAGGGCAGCCAGATGTACGGACTGTTGGGAGCGGTGCTCATACTAGCCAGACTCGGCGGGGCTCCCGTGTTTTGCGCCGCGATTTGGGCTAAGCTCACGTTGCTGACCGACACCTGGTACGCTATCGGCGACTGTCCGGAGCTGGTGTACACCTGATTGCCATCCAGCCGGTTGTAGAACATTCCAAACCCGCCACGGATCGCCGTCGTGCCATCGCCAAACACGTCCCAGGCAAAGCCCAGACGCGGCGCCACAGCCAGAGGCGCCTGACTGTAGAGAGCGTTCGGTGCGCCGTTTGTCCGAAGCACCGTCATTCCCGATGTCGGATTGCCCGAGTTAGGAACAAAGCTCCCGACGGATCCGTTAGAAGTGGTTGCGCCCGTAAGAGGGTCCTTCGCCACCAGTCCGTTGGCGGCGCTGGTGCATGTCGCGGCGCCGGTCGAACAGGCCGGAACGTAAAGCCGCGGCATGGCCGACGCGGAATAGTTGGCCGGAATGAAATTGACAAACGTATTGTTGTAATCCACCTGAGGCGTCTGGTGATAGAAGCGCAACCCGATATCGAGCGTCAGTCTGCGGTTCAATTTCCAGTTGTCCTGCACATAAAACTCCGCGTTCCAGTACTTGACGTTAAACGTCGTTGTTGCGGTCCACTGGCTGTAGCTGCTGACATTACCGAGCAGGGCATTGGCGTAACCGTCGTTGGTGTTGAGCTGCGGGGTCGAAGTTGAGGAGGCAAAACTGAAGGCCCCCATGTAGTTGTTCCCCTTGGGCTGATACTTAATGTTGTGTTCCACGTAAACTCCCGTCTTGAACCCGTGATGGCCCCAGACCTTGCTAAGGTTATCCTGGTAGGTCCAGATGGGGTTGGCGTTTTGGTACGTCCCAGCCGATGAGCCGTTGCGCGAATAGGACACGGCGTTTGCGGGCGCACTGCCGAAGCTGAACGTTGGCAGGATGCTCAGGTAACCGTTGACAGCCAATACACCATTGTTATTCGCGGCCGTTGGCACCGGAAACAGCGATGGCAGACCCGGCTCCAGCGAGCGTTGTTCGCTCGCCATGTTGTCCAGCGTGTAAAACGAATAGGTGTCCCAGCTTTCGGCGACCGTGACTTCGTTGATCAGCGTCGGCGTGATGGTGTATGTAGCCGTACCCGAATAGCCGTGTCCCCCGTTGGGATGATCGATGGGCGAAATGCCCTTCTCGCCCAGCACGCCACCTATGTCCTTAGTGAATTGGACCCCCTGGTAGAGTTGGATCGTGTCGTCGTAGTCGTTGATCCAGCGGAAATAGCCGCTGAGCTTCGACGTAACATAGGTGTCGAAACGAAGCATGTCGTTAC
>JBEKYW010000107.1:0-6414 GCA_049510555.1 Bryobacteraceae bacterium | reverse complement strand
ACCAAGGAAGCCAAGAGCAGCGGGCAGTTTGTGGTTCCCGGGCTGGGCAAGGCGGTGAAGGCAAATCGCAAGGCTCGCATGGGTCGCAATCCTCAGACCGGCGAGGCCATCAAGATTCCTGCCAAGACGGTGGTGAAATTCCGCTTGGCGAAGGCGTTCAAAGACGCGGTGGTGCCTCCCAAGAAGAAGTAGCCTCCATCGAGGCCGGCTTTCCTCAAGGGACGGAAGACACACATCCCAGAACATCAGGTGTGGCGCAGTTCAGGCGATCGCCAGGACAAGCGAAGCAGCCGGCGCCTTCAGTCTAGCACCGCATCCGGCAGACCTCACGCCTCTGTCAGACCAGCCGGAAAATCTCTCGCTGGATTGTTCCGGACGCGGATCCTCACGGGCTTGCTGGCGCGCACCTCAAACCGCACCTGATCGCCCACAAACTCCACGTGTCGGATCTCCGCAGGTCCATCCGCGGCGAACAGTAATTGCCCGTCTTTACTAATTTCAAGTCCATCCGAGGATTGTGTGACATTGTAAAGTGACCCGCTGACGAAATAGCGCCGAATGCTGGCCGGCGCCACGGGTTCCAGATTGCCGAAGCGCAATCCATGCCGAGGGTTGATGTCGATAAGCTCTTCGATGGCAAGCAGAGCCATCAACGCGCCCCAGGTGTAGTGGGGGTCGCTCTGTCCCGTCCCTTCACCGGTGATGGCGCTGAAATTCTCATGACTTTCTCCCTTGTCGCGCCACGCCGTCAAGAACATCTTGGCCGATGACTCCGCCAGCAGCCTCGCCTCGTGATCCCATTCGCCGGAGGTCTGGGAATGCTGGGCACGCTGATCAACACCGCGCGCGCGGTCGCTCCCGGAGAGAAGGAGCTTTACCCGGCATGGCAGGGCATGCAGTACATGCGTAACATGTTCGACGACCGGGCAAAGCTAGAGCCGCTCGACAACGATCGCTATCCCTGTATTCGTTGGACGACTGCGCGGGATGTGCTCTCAAGGCGTCAAACTGCCTAGCCAGCTCGCCGGCAAGAGCTCGGTGGGCGGGGACAAGTTGCCGGGCGACGCCGAAGGTCAATTGCGTTCCCCGTAGCGTTAACCTCTGCCATGGCGTAGGGCGGGGGCCTGCGTTTTCTACGCCATCGTCCTGCACCGCCTCGCCGCTCACTCTACCTCACTCCTCGTGTATCACAATATGGATGCGCCGGTCCTGTGCGATTGGCGCTTATTGCTGCGGCACGATCAACAGCGTGATGGACTGCGCGGGAAAAGTGGTGGTGATGGTGCTTGTCGATCCACTGCCCGACGGCGGTGTCACCGTGACGGTGGGCTGCGCCACAATTGCGGCCAGGTTGGCGTTGCTGTAGAGGAAAGCCTGCGCCGCGGTGCTCGACGACGTGAAGTTTTCCAGCGAGAGGGTCGCGGTCAGATCACCATAGGTCTTGTTGATAACCACCACGGTCACCGCTCCATCGGCAGTGCGCACCGCTCCGTAGACCGAGAGCTGTCCCTGCGCCGCGCTCGTCGAGGCTAGCGCTGTGTCTCCGAACTTCGAGTTGGCTCCATCGTAGTTGCGGTAGATCACAAAAGCCATCAGACCCGGAATCTGCGTTGCGTCCGGAGGACCCCAGAGAGTACCCAGGTCGAGCCCGTATTCTCCGAAGATGCCCAGGATATCGGCTTGCGCCAGCGCACCGTTGATGTGCTCTTGTCCCCCCCAGTTGTACTCCGTGATGGCCGTCTTGGTGCCGGGGTAATCCTTGGCAATCCAAGCGTGCATCATGGGAATCAGTTGCGGAGCTTGCAGCGGGACGTTGCAGCTTGAAGTGTAGTTCGGATCGGTCATGTAGTTGGGTTGAGGATAATTGGGATCGGTATAGGTCGGATCCCAGAAGACGCGCGTTGAGTTCAAGCGCGCCTCTTGGGCGGCAGTGTCTCCAGCAGGGGCAAAGGCGAGAGAGGAACCGTTGTAACTGGCCACAAAATAGGTGTGCAGGTCAAGGTAATCCAGCAAGCGGACGCCATTGGCCTTGTCATATGCTGCGAACTGCTGGAGATAGTATTCGATAAACGGAATCCCGTTATGAGCGTTGCGATCAACCGGATTGCTCCACGGCTCGTAGCACGGGCTTCCCGAACTCCATCCGGATTGGACATCCTTCTGGGAATAGAAGTAATCCCACCAGAAGTCCATCACCGGACCACTGACCTCGGCCGTGGGGTCGGCCGTTTTGACGGCTAGCGCCGTGGCTTTGCCATTGTTGGTCGCCTCGTCGTAAGTGAAGGGCAGCGGATGCACATCGCGATGAGTTGCGTACCACCAACTGGGTTCATTGTCCAAGTCGTAGATGGCGACGCCGCCATTCGCCGCCGTGCCGAACTTTCCGACCAGGTAAGTTACCCATTGGCCGGCCCACGAGGGGCCCACGGCAATGCTGGTGACGGTAGGATCGTTCCCAGTTATGTCGCACCCATTGGCATTCGTGCAGCCATTGACGCCGTCGGGATACACGCCATTGCCGCAGCCGCGGCTGCTGTCCTGTGACTTCTGATTGGGGTACGTCGATATCGGGAAGCCACAGGCCGCAGGATTGTCGTTGGCCACCCAGCCGAGCACGGGAACTGTGCCCAGGGTGACGGCCCCGATGGACTGATCGAGAGTCACCAGGTCGTTGAACTCGCCCGTCGGCGCGACGCCGGAGTTGGTTTGGTTCTCGAAATACCAATCGGCGGCGGAGTTGCTGTTGCCATTCTGATAGTTGTACCGGGACGTGCTGTCTCCGCCCCAACGAAAGATCGGAACGTTGGCAGGCCCGTCCACGGCCGTGGTAAACCCGTAGGCATTCATGCCGTAAATGAGGGGGCTAATGGGATGGCTCCGGTTGCCGACGTCCACCGTCAGCGCCGGGCCCGCGGCCGTGGCTGGCGGGGCCAGCGTCACGACGACGCTGCCGCTCTTGGTCGCATCCTGGGTGCTGGTGGCCGTTACCGTCACCGTCGCCGGAGCCGGGTAGGGCGTCTCGTAGAGCCCGCTGCCGCTGATGGAGCCGACGCTGCCTGTCCAGGTGGAAGGTCCCGTCACCGACCAGGTCACCGCCGTGCTGTAATTGCCCGTGCCGCTTACGCTGGCAGTGAACTGCATCGTCGTGCCGATGGTTGCCGTCGCGGGATTCGGCGTCACCGTCACGGAGGTGATCGCCGATGCGGTGTAGTTGGTCGTGACGGTAGTGTTGCCGGTCATCACTACGGTGCAGGTCACCGTGCTGGCTGTCGTGCATCCGTTCCATGAGGAGAATGGATTTGCGCCCGAATTGGCCGTGGCCGGCGCCGTCAGAGTCACCGTGGTCCCGGAGTCATACGTGCGCGTGAAGCTGGTCGCGCCGTTCCCGCTACCTGTGGCGTCGCTTGGAGACACGGTGATCGCCACGCCGCTCGAAGGGTTGGTAGAGTCAACCGTCAGCACGCAGGTAACTGGGGCGGGAGTCCCGCCGCCACCGCCGCCGCAAGCCGACAGCAGCACGCTCAGCCCTGCGCCGATCCAAATCGCCGTCTTCCGCACCAAGGTCCTCATATCAGGCTCCCCAGGGATCACGCGATCACATTGAAGATCGCCGTATAACGGCTCAATTGCGTCCGCGAACCGAACTGATTGAGTAACGCCCTTGGATGGAGCCGAACCCGGCAAGCCAATTGGGCCTGCAATCCAAACTGGCATTTAATAGCCGGGCGGCACCCGTTTCCGTCCAGATTTCGCATCGGGCCCGCAATTACAGCGTTCTCGTGCGGCTATTTAAAGATGTGCTGGACAAAAAGGTAGAGGTTATTGGCCCATTCAGTCCCATCGTGGGCATTCGAGTCCACATGCCAGACGTGTGGCACACCCTTCTCTTTGAGATAGTTGTGGACGCCCTGGCTGATGCGGATCAAGCCGTCCTTGTTGCCGCAAGAGACCCACAGCAGCTTCAGTTTTTCCTTGGCGGCTGCCGGATCGGGTACGAGTTCGGCCGGAGGTTTGGTGTTTGGGGCTGATGAGAACCCGCCGACCCAGGCAAACGTGTCGAGGTGAGCGAGGCCGAAGTTCAGCGACTGTCCGCCACCCATGGACAATCCAGCTAGAGCCCTGTTCTCGCGGTTTGTGTACACGGAATACCTGGCCTCAATGGCCGGGATCACGTCCGTAAGCAGATCGCCCTCGAAATTGGCGAAAGCGGCGGAGCCAGCGTACACGTTCCCCTCCGCGCGGTCATTCGACTGGGCGCGGCCGTTGGGCATGACCACGACCATCGATGGAACTTTACCTTCAACCAGGAGGTTGTCGATGATGTTCTCCGGGTGGCAAAGCCGCTGCCATTCCGTCTCGTCGCCGCCAATGCCGTGCAGCAGATACAGCACCGGGTACTTGCGATCGGTCGAGTAGCCGGGCGGCGTGTAGACGAGCATATTTCGACGAGTTCCCACGGTCTTGGAATCGTACTCAACCATCGTCAACTCGCCGTGAGGGATACTGTCTCGCCTGGCATTGAATCCGGCCGGCGGATCGGGAAAAGCGGGCTTGTCGTCTGGGCCCAACTCGATCGCTCCGCCGAATCCGCCTCGGCCGCCGCCCCTGCCGGCACCGGCCGGCGGCTGGGCGCCGCGTCCTGGTGCCGCCTGGGCAGCCGCAGACGGAGTAGCCGAGCGGGAAGCGTCTTGTTTGAACAAAAGAGAAGCAAAGGTGTAAAGGCTCCTTCTCCAGGTCTGCCACTCGTGAGAAGTGCCGGGGGAGATATAGAGGTAACTGTTGGTGATTCCGGCGGCGATGAGTTGCTCCTGGTGTCGCTTCAAGGCGTCGGGATTTTCCAGTGGGGGTTCCGTGCCGCTGCTGAAGAAGAACACCCTGACTTTCTTGTTGAACTCCGCGGGGTCGGCCATTGCTCCGCTGTAGATAGTCCTGAGGTCTAGCGACGCCGGCGGAGCCGGCGGGGCGGGAACGGGTACAGGGCTGCGACGGCCTCCGGGGCCAAATCCAGCCGCGGTGCCCCCGCTGAACAAGCCGATGTACGAGAACTTGTCGAGGTTTACCATGGTGACGGCGGCGGTCTGCATGCCGCCCATAGAGAGGCCTGCCATGCCGCGGTGGTCCTTGTCAGTCAGCGTGCGGAAGTTGCGATCGACCCAGGGGATCAAATCTTTGACCATAAGCTCCCCGTAACGGCCGCCTCCAGGACCGCCTATTCCAGGGAACCCGGCACCGCGGCCTGCGCCAGCACCGGGCCCTGGTGCAGCGCCACGGCCTGAACCGCCCGCGCTACCCACCGCACTGGTTTCCATGACCACAATCATGGGCTTGGCCTTGCCCTCGGCAATCAGGTTGTCAAGGATCCAGTTGGTTCGGCCCATTTCGATCCAGACCCGCTCATCCTCGCCCCCGCCGTGCTGCAGATACAGCACCGGGTAGCGCTCAGAGGGGTTGGTCTCATATCCTGGTGGCGTGTAAACGTAGATGTGCCGCCAGGAATCGGCCGACTTCGAAAAGTAGTTTTTGATCAGCACATTTCCGTGCGGCACATCTTTCAAGTCATAGAAATCTACACCCGGCTCGGGCACTTCAAAACCATTGCACGTGTGGTCGTAACCGATGAACGCCCTGGTGCCCGGGTCCAGCACGATCGCGCCATCAACGATCATCCAGTAGTTATGATAGCCGGGAGCCTGCGGTGCGCTGGTATAGGTCCACGCGCCGTCGTCGCCTTTCACCATGTCGAACGCGACATTAGCAATGGAGACCTGCACCTTCTGCGCCTGGGGAGCATTGAAGCGGAAAGTTACCCTCGAGTCGGCTTCGATCCGCGGATACTGAACATTCGGAAAATTGTACGGTGAAGGGTGCGCCGGAACGGCGGGCGCGGAGGCGGAGCGCAGCGGAGCGGGGACCAGCTCCTGCCGCACGGGGACTTGAGCGAAACAGGTCCCACCAACCAGCATGGCCGTGAACACAGCAAAGAACAACGCTCGTCTCATATGCTGCAGTCTCCTCCAGTCGTCCTGTTTAACATCGTTTTCCCGATTTGAGCTTCCGGCCATTCCCATAGGGCTGACAGGCGAGAGCGCGCTTCATCGACAGGCGCAAACATCGACGGGGGTACCAATCCCGCGAAGAGATCTCGACGAAACCGGACGGTCATTTAGGTAGCAACGCACTGAGTATATCACGGCACAGCAGGCGAAGACAGGCACAGCGCCAGGCAGTCACCGGTGTCCCAGTTGCAAGCTTTTAGATAAAATGACCCGGAAGGTTGAATCTGTTTTGGAGGCGTGAGGATGTGTAATCTTTTGGGCAGTTGAGAGGTGAGGGTCGCCGTCGGCGCTGTGGGAATGTGGAAATCCGGCGACTTTTGCCGGATTTCCAAGCGCGGTGGAAAAGTCAGCCGTTCAG
>JBEKYW010000106.1:0-7189 GCA_049510555.1 Bryobacteraceae bacterium | reverse complement strand
ACGACACGCTCGCAGCTTGATTGGAGCGGATAGCCGTTCTTGCCCTGGTCGGGATCGCCAATCTCGTCAATGGCCTTTTGCGCGTAGACGCCCTCGGCAATGTACTCGTCCCCGTGGACTACCTTAGCGGCCGTCCTCAAGAACAGGCGGTAGCGATGCGCGCCTTCCCAAAGGTACACAGAAGGTCCACCCGCGTTCAGAGCGGCATCGCTGGCCCCGCCCCCCACTTCCACCAGAACTTGGGCCTTTCCCTGGATTCTGTCCGGCGCGGTCGCGGCTTTCTTGGATTCCTTGGCTGATGGCTCGCTGGAGCAACCACCCAATGTGGCAAGCGTAAGTACGAGAAAACAGAAGATGCATGCGTTGCGGTTCATCCGTCATTCCCTCGCTTTCGAGACGTTTTCGTCCGAATCTGAAGGTACCACGGGGCGTGATCGCTTACAACAGTACGCAGTCTGCAGGGGTTGTGGCCCTGAAGTGGGGTTTCCGGAAACTTGCCGTTAGAGGTAATCGCTGGACCGGCGCACGGGGCCATTGCCCCAGCGGACGTTGCCCGCGGAGTTGGCTACCGAAATATGTCCCATAACGCCAGGCGTGGCGTCGATCCCGGCTTTCTGTATGGCTGTCGTCCTGATGGCGGGAAGTTGCCGCCACCGCGATCCCGCTCCCGGCGCGCGATGGTGGCTCCCGCCGCGGCCTTGCGGCAGCCGTTCTGTCGGATTACAGTGAACGCTATGCATCCCAATCGCAGGACTTTCCTTGCATCAGCTTTAACGGCCGCGCCGTTGTTCGTCCCGCGCAGCGCGTGGGGCGCGAATGATCGCCTTGCCTATGGCCTGATCGGCGCCGGCGGACGAGGCCGCTACCTCAACGTCAGTTTCAAGAAGCTGGGCGCCGAGTGCATAGCCATCGCCGAGGTGTATGAACCCCATCTGCAGGCGGCACAGAAGGATTCGCCCGGCTCCAGAGCGTACCTGGATTACCACGACCTGCTTTCGCATCCGGGCCTGGACGCCGTGATCGTTGCGACGCCCGACCATCAGCACGCCCCCATGCTCTTTGCGGCGCTGGAGGCGCACAAGGACGTCTACCTGGAAAAGCCGATGTCCCATTCGCTGGAACAGAGTAAGCAGATGATCGAAGCCGTGCGCAAGACTTCGCAAATCGTCCAGGTGGGGATGCAGAGGCGGAGCGCGCCTTCGGTGATGGCCGCCAAGAAGATTGTCGATACTGGCATTCTCGGCAGAATCACGCTGGTCAAGCCCATGTGGAATTGGAACACCTCCAAGCCGCTCGACAACCAACCGCTTCCCGGCAGCCTGGATTGGAAACGATTCCTCGGTCCGGCGCCGGATCGTGACCTGGAGCCCATGCGTTTCCGCTCCTGGCGCTACTTTTGGGATTATTCGGGCGGAAATATGACGGACCAGGGGACGCACCTGATGGACGTGGTCCAGTGGTTCACGGATTCGGGACTGCCGCGTTCGGCCGTGTGCTACGGCCAGAGGGCCAAGAATGCCGGCGCGGAAGTACCGGATGTTTTCTGCGCGGTCTTCGAATACCCGAACTTCATGGCTAGCTGGACTTTGAATTACTGCAATTCGTACGACAACGATTGGTCGATTCAGTTTCAGGGCGACGAGGGCACCATGATTCTGAACAATGCCGGCTACCGCATCTGGAAAGAGCCAGTACCCAGGAACCCCGATCCGGTGCAGACAACGGCCGCTCCCATTCCCATCGAGACGCACATTCAGAATTTTCTGGATTGCGTCAAGTCCCGCCAGGAGCCAAATGCGCCGGTGGAAGTGGGTGCCAGTGCCGTGTCCGGCCCGCACTTGGCGAACGTGGCGTTCCATGAGGGCAGGCAGGCACACTTGAGCGCCGATGGATTCAGCGCCAGATAAGTTGGTTTCAGTGCATGATCCACCCGCCATCGACGTTTAGGGTCTGGCCTGTCATGCCGTCGCTGAGATCGCAGGACAGGAAGAGTGCCGCACGGGCGATGTCGATGGGCAGGATGCGACGTTGGAGACTTTGCTCTGCCACATACTTTTTGATCTGTTCCTCTGATACAACTGCTTTTTCCGCTTCGACGAGAACAGCACCGGGAGTGATGCAGTTGATATGTATGTTGTGCTTGCCGACCTCACGGGCGAGGGAACGCGACAATCCGATCACGCCTCCTTTTGAAGCGACATAGTGGGCGAGGTTAGGGGCACCGAGATGGAACGTCACGGATGAGATGTTGACGACTTTTCCTCGATGGCGGCCGATCATGTGGGGGAGCACGGCCTGCTGTAAATGGAACATGCTCTTAAGATTAATGTCGTGCATTTCGTCCCACTGCCGCTCGGTCATCGTCAGGAAGTCCTGGCGCGGATAGATCCCGGCATTGTTGACCAAAACGTCAATCTGGCCCCACTCCTGAATCGTTCGGGAGACGACCGCGTCGATGCTGGGGCGGTCGCGCACATCAACGTTGACGGCGATTGCGCGTTGACCCGACGGGTCAAGAGAATGCGCAGTCGCTTGGTTCGCTTCCGCATTCCTGTCGAGTAATACAAGTCGTGCTCCATGCTCAGCAAAGAGACGCGCAATCTCCTGTCCGATGCCGGTGCCGGCACCAGTGACCAGCGCAACCTTGGTATCTAACAGCATCTACTACATTCTAGCGCCGTGGGCGGCGATTCACGCCACATCCACTACCTCGGCGGCGGAAGCGTTGATGCTGGCCGAGAGCCACGTGATGAGGCGGCTATTCGGGAGCATGGTGCGCCGGATCACCGGCCCACTTTCTTCATCGCTTCGCGTATGGCCTGAAAGACGCGATCTTCCACGCCTGGTGCAAATGCTCCTGGCTGCCCGTAGTAGACCATATTGTCAACGGCCTCGTATCCTCCTTCGGCCAGGACGCGTTCCGATGGAATGTAACACATGACCGCGTTGGAGTAAGCGGCCACGATCAACGCTTCGCCGGGATACTCGCGCTGGGCGCGCAGGGCGTAATCCACCACTACTTCGCCGCCTAGCGCCAGCAGCGTCAGGTCTTTGCCGAAACGAACCGCCTGCACGGGGTACGGGGTGTCGAGGACCGGATGGCCGGCGTCCATCGCCGAAAGTATTCGCCGCGCGCGCCGCCGCACTGCGGTCGCCGATTTCGGGTTTTCCAGGTCGGCCTCGTAAACTGAGCGAGGCTGCGGAGCGAACGCCAGGCGGGTCACCACGTATGAAGCACGGAGCGCCCCGCTCAGGGCCCGTAAAGAACCGTTGAGCACTCGGTCCACCGCGGCCGCGAGCTCCGCGCCGTGCTGTTCGGCCAGCTCCACGGTGTTCCGGGGTTGCGGATTCTGATCACCGCCGCAAAGCGCCAGGAATAGTGCGGTGGCTCCTGGGTACTCGTCTTCGAGCTCCGCCTCCGCGAAGCCCGCGTAGTCGCCGCTGAGCTCGTAGAAGTCTCCTGTCAGCGTGGTGTTGTGGCACGCGTAGGCAAACAGGATGGCTCGCTTTCTGCCGTCAGGCCCGGCCACCAGCACAACCGGGACACGGTGATCGCTCGGGCCGGATGGGTTCAATCCGATCTTGATTCCCCTCGCTCCAGACTCGCGCCGGTTCATCGCGAACCCCGCTTCTCCGAAGCCATACGAAACCACGGCGGGCGAAAGGTCTTCGATCGCCTTGCCGATCACCGAGACCAGATCGTCCACTAGCCGCGCCGCGTACTTGTGAAGTTTCGGCTCTTCATCCGCGGGCAGGTCGAACATCGTCGCCAGGCCGGGCCAGACCACCGGTCCGGTATGCGTATGCGAGGAATTCAGCAGGAGGCGGGAGCGCTCGATTCCAAATTGCCGCCGCGCGCGCGCCGCCACTACATCCGCAATCTCTGCCGGCAATCCAATCAGATCGGTCGCCACGATCACCACGCGTCCGCCCGAGCCGCTTTCGATCGCCAGCGCCCTGGCCCACAACGGCTGGCGGACGCCCGTGGAGGGGTGGTTCCGGTTGGCATACCCGGACATCCAGATAGGTTCCCGCGGGGTGATGTCCGTCCGCGCCACCCCCGCGCGAAAGCCGGCTCCAAAAACCGCGGAAGCCGCGCAGCAGACCAGGAGGACAACCATCTTCACGTGTTCGCCCCTATGCGTTGAGAGCGGCTGGGTAAACCTTTCGGATCGCCGCCACCGCATCGTCGGTGTCCCGCTCGGTATACTTCGGGCTCATCATCACCCCCGCAAACCGGCTCAGGATGTTGATTGTTTGCGGGCAGCACTCGCGCCCGTAGCGGACGGATTGGCCGCGCTCGGAAGCGAACGACGGCCAGCGCGGCGTTACCGTCACCTTCTGCTCAATCTCCGGGACGATCGGCAGAATGATGGAGCCGCTCGGCCCGGCCACCGGCACGCCTTCCGCCTTCATCGCCTGCGCGTAACGCTCCCGCTCTTCCCTGGTTCGAAAACCAAGGAAGATTCCGGTGCCTAGTTCGCCATCCGGGTCAGGCAAGCGCCGCAGGTGCGTGGCTGGAAAGTCGCTGATCCCGCGATAAACGCGGCGGGCGTTCCGGCGCACGTCGCCAATGATCGTATCCAGCTTGCGCAACTGCGCCAGCAACACCCCGCCCGTGAATTCATTCATCCGGTAATTCAGCCCTGGCATGAAATGGAGCTTGGTGGGGAAGTCGCGGCGCACCGTCACATCGTGAAACCGGCAGGCGCGCTCGTACAAATAAGCGTCGCTCGTTACCACGGCGCCGCCTTCTCCGGCGGTGATCGTCTTGGTCTGTTGCAGGCTGTAAATACCGATATCGCCCATGGACCCGAGCGGCCGCCCTTTGTAACTCGCGCCCACGCTCTGGCTGGCATCCTCCAGAACCTCCAGCCCGTGCTTTCGCGCGATCTCCAGGATCGGGTCCATATCGGCTGGGTTGCCTTGCAGGTGCACCGCCATGATGACTTTGGTCTGTGGCGTGATCCGGTGTTCGATGTCGTTGGGATCGAGGTTGAACGATTCATCGATTTCGGCAAAGACCGGCAGCGCGCCGGCCTGAATAATCGTGTTGTAGCAGGAGTACCAGGTCCAGGCGGGAAGAATCACCTCATCGCCCGGGCCGACCTCCAGCGCCGCCATGGCGGTATGCAGGGCTGCGGTTCCAGAAGTGACCGCCAGCGCATATTTCGTCCGCATGCGGGCGGCGTACTCGTTCTCGAAGATCGCAACCTTCGATTTATCCAACGGGTTGCTGAAGCGGAAAGGATTGCGGCTTTCGAGCACCTGCTGGAGCTGCGTCTGCTCTTTCTCGTCGTAGTATTGCGGTCCCCAATTCGCGCCCACCAGCGGTTTGGTGCGCACCGGGACACCGCCGTTCAACGCCAGTTGCGGAGCGGCATCGGCGCTGGCGGCGGCCACCACCGTGGCCGCCAAAAAATCTCTCCGGTTCATCATGAACCCCCTTTCTTATCCACTCGTTCATTTGCCCGTCGCAGCAAAGCGCGCATGTATGCAATGCAGGCAGACCCGAGAAACTGGCGACATCGCATAGACCCACCTTATTGCAGCCCATCGGCACCGTCAAGCTGAAGTCCGGCACTAGCCCGTGAAGTGAACTACAATCGGGCCGGAGGACCTAATTTAACTGCTATGACTTGCTTCGTTCGTCCGGCTTTGCTCGCCGCGTGTGCGGGCAGCCTGCTTAGTTTCGGATTCGCCCAGACCCAGCCGGCGGCCGCACCCCGCCCGGCAGCGCCCGCCGCGCGGGCCAAGAAGCGCATTCTGGTCGTCGGCCAGACCAAGGGATTCCAGCACGATTCCATACCCGCCGCCATGGCAATGATTTGGAAATGGGGCCATGAGACGGGGCTGTGGGAGGCCTACCTGCGCACCGACACCGAACTGCTCACCAAGAACAAACTGGCGAACAACGCCAAAACGCTGCCTGATTTCGACGCCGTGGTTTTCGCCAGCCCCACCGGCGAGATGGATCTCAACGACCAGCAGAAGGCCGACTTGCTCAGCTTCGTGCGCGAAGACGGGCGCGGCTTCGTGGGTGTACACGCCTCGGCCGACGCCAACTACAAGTGGCAGGAGTACGGCGTGCTGACCGGCGGCTGGTTCGACGAGCATCCTTGGGCCACCTTCGAAGCGCCGATCGTGTTAGAGGACCCCGACTTTCCCGCCGTGCGCCACTTCCCGACGGCGTTCCTGAAGCGCGACGAAATCTACCAGCTCAAGAACTGGTCGCGCGATCACGTCAACGTGTTGCTGCGGCTGGACGAGACCAAGCTGAACTACGACAACAACCCGCGTATCCACCGCGCCGACCGCGACTTCGCCGTGGCCTACGCCAAGATGTACGGCAAGGGGCGGGTATTCTATTCCACGCTGGGCCACACCAACGAATCCTGGGACGACCCCGACATCCAGAAGATGTATTTCGAGGCCATCCGCTGGGCGCTGGGCATGACGGAGGGCAGCACCACGCCGCACCCGCGGCCCGCGCGGTAACCCGCAGCCGTGCTGCCCGCACGGCGATCCGGATTCGGCGTACTGGCAGGCTTCCCGATGATGAGAAGACGCGAGTTTGTGGGTACGGTGCTCCTTGGCGGAGCGGCGGGCCGGGCGGGTGTGCCCCAGGGGCCTGCGGACGGCGGCGGCGAAGAAAGGATGACCTGGCCCACCGGAGACGGATACGAGGCGCCGGTGGGCACCGCGGAAGACGAAGTCCGCTGGGTCCAGGTGGACCTGGGATCGCCGCGGAAGATCGACGCGGTGAAGCTCTATCCGAAGTTCAATCCTTCGCCGCCGCGCGGGCTCGGCTTCCCGGTTCGCTTCCGGATCGACATCTCCGACGATCCGCAGTTTGCCGCGGCCACGCCGGTCAGCGACCACACCAGCACCGACCTGGCCGATCCCATTGATCGCATCCAGACATTCGCGGCCCACGGGGCCCAGGGCCGGTACGTGCGCGTGACGGCCACCAGGCTCAGAGCCGTTCCCCCGCCGCGCCGGTCCGCCGCCGGTGCGCCGCCGAGCTACCGGTTCTCGCTGGCGAAGATGGACGTGATTTCCGGTGGACAGGACATCGCCGTGGGGCGGCCTATCGCCGATTCCAGCAAAGGCGAACTGGGCGTGACGCCGCTGACCCGCCCGGCCCGCCCGCAAGGCGAGACCATCGTCACCGACAATCCGGGCAATG
>JBEKYW010000105.1:0-7258 GCA_049510555.1 Bryobacteraceae bacterium | reverse complement strand
TCAATTTTCACGACTGGCCTCTCGAAAGAGCACAGCAATACCCTGAATGCCTAGAAATCGTTGAGCGAGTGGTGAAACCGCAGCGAGACAAGACTAAACGCGATGTGCGCCGTGAGCGGTGGTGGCAGTTCGGCGAGCGAGCACCGAAGCTATACCGAAGGACTTCCTGCCTGGTTCGCGCTCTTGTGGTGGTTCGAGTGAGCACGCACCACTGCTTGACCTTTGCACCCACGGGCATCGTCTACTCTGACCGTCTGGCTGTCTTCGCTTTGGATCGACCGGAGCACTTTGCGCTGCTCATGTCGACGGTCCATGACATCTGGGCCCATCGCCCGGGCTCGACAACCCATGAAACCCGCAGTACCTACTTTCCAGAACGCAGCTTCGAGACGTTTCCTTTCCCAACCTCGTTGGGCTCCCTGGCCGCAATGGGCGAGCGCTACCACTCCCAGCGGCGCGACATCATGACCGCCCGCCGCGAAGGGCTCACCGCCACCTACAACCGCTTCCACACCCCGCACGAAGTCTCGCACGACATCGCTATCCTCCGGGAGCTACACGTCGAGATGGACCACGCCGTCGCTGCCGCCTACAGCTGGACCGATCTCGACCTCGGCCACGGTTTCCACCAGACGAAGCACGGCATCCGCTACACCATCTCCGAAGCGGCACGGCGCGAAGTCCTCGGCCGGCTGCTTGCACTCAATCATGAACGCTACGCGCTGGAACAGGCCGGCCTGCAATCTGCGCCGAAACCCAAACCGAAAGCGCGCAAGCGCGCGCCGGAGCATCCGGGTCTATTCTGAGGAATCCACTATGTCCACCGCGCCCCTTCGCCGGGAACTAGAAGATCTGATCCGCCGTGACCTGATGGGCCCCGCCGGCGGTGAGCAGGAGATCATCACCGAGCAGAGCGTCCGCAACCGCTATCTGCTCGGCATGCTCGCCCCGCTGAAGGTCATCGAAGTCGACGAGGAGCCCTTCGAAGAACTGGCCGACAGCTCGGAAGACAACGCCGAGGAGGGAACCGCGGAACCGTCTACGCCGGCCAGGCGCGGCGTGGCGCCCTCCACCTTCGGCCTGAGCTTCTGCCTGGACCTGGCGGAGACTTCCTTCGAAGCGGAAGCCGGCTGGGGCCAGTACCTGCGCGAGCAGGACGCGGAAGGCAGGCCCATCTGGAAGCGGTATCCGCGAGGAGGAAGCCGGAGCATCCAACTGAAGGAAGGCAATCTGCCCGCGTGGGCACCGGACGCGGAGAGTCCCCATGTGGTGGTGCGCGGGCGGGTGCGGCGGCGCGCGGGCCATTGGAGTGTCACGCTCTTTCTCTCCAACGAGCAGGACGAAGGGCGTCCGCGCGACATGTACTGGCTGTTCCAGGCGGAACTGGCCGTACGCGGACGATTCGCCCGGCGTCCGGGGCAAGGGCACGTCTCGACGCTCGATGCCGTTTCGCGCCTCGAAGACCAGACCAACGAGATGCTGTACCGGCGGGAGGTGGAGCTTGCTCGCGGCCACGGTACCAGCGTCGAGTGGGACCTGGCCGAGGGCCGATCGGATCAGGCCGTCCAGATCCACACCGCAGCCATGCCGCGCGCGGTAGTGCGCACGGTGGAGCAGTGCGAGGTCCCAGGACTGATTACGGACATGCAGGAACTGGCCGAAGCGGCGGACAGCGATCTGGCGGCGAAGTTGCAGCCGCTGACCGAGGCGTACGCCGCGTGGATCGCGAAACTCGAAGCGCGGCGCGCAGCGGAGGCAGACCTGCTCGATTACGCCGATGCTTCGGCCCAGGTGGTGGAGCGGGCGCGCGAAGTCTTGGTAAGGATGGAAGAGGGGATCGCATTGCTCGACGCGAATGCGGACGCGCGCGAGGCGTTTCGCTTCGCCAACCGCGCCATGTGGCAGCAGCGCGTGCGGTCGGTGTGGATAGAAGCGCGCAAGACGGAACCGGGGCGGCAGTTGGCCGACGTGGACATTCCCAAGAACCGCAGGTGGCACGCGTTCCAGTTGGCTTTCATCCTGATCAACCTGCCGGGGCTCACCAGCCTGGACCACCCCGACCGTGGCGCCGGGCCGTATGCTGGCGCGGACCTGCTGTGGTTCGCCACCGGCGGCGGCAAGACGGAGGCCTACCTCGGCTTGGCGGCATTCACCATGGCGGTGCGGCGGTTGCAGAAGAACGCGGGCGGGCGCGACGGCGAACACGGCGTGGCGGTGCTAATGCGCTACACTCTGCGGCTGCTCACGCTGCAACAGTTCCAGCGTGCCGCCACGTTGATCTGCGCCTGCGAACAGATCCGGCTGAGCGATACCGCGCGGTGGGGCGGAACGCCCTTCCGGCTGGGCCTGTGGGTAGGGCGCAAGACCACGCCCAACCGCACCGCTCAATCGGCGGAAGTGGTGGAGGCGCTGCGCAGCGGGCGGCGGCCAGTGTTCGGCGTCGGGTCGCCGCACCAGTTCCCGGCGTGTCCGTGGTGCGGCGCGGTCATCGAACCCGGGCAACACATTACGGTGGAGCACTACCCGGCGGGGCGGGCGCGCACCTTGATCTACTGTGGCGACCCGCGGGGCCAGTGCGAGTACTCGCGGCGCCAGGCGCCGGATGAAGGCTTGCCGCTGCTCGTTGTGGATGAGGAGATCTACCGGCGGCCACCCTCCATGCTGATCGCGACGGTGGATAAGTTCGCGCAGATGGCCTGGCAAGGGCCGGTGCAGACGCTGTTCGGGCAGGTGACCGGGTGGTGCCCGCGTCACGGGTTCCGCTCACCGGAGTTGGAAGATACGAACTCGCACCAGGCGGCGGGGAGGTTCCCGGCTATCGCTACGCGACCGCACGCGCTTCTGCGCCCGCCGGACCTGATCATTCAGGATGAGCTGCACCTGATCAGCGGTCCGCTGGGCAGCCTGGTGGGGATCTATGAAGGCGCGGTGGATCAACTAGCCACTTGGGAGGTGGATGGGAAGAAGGTGCGTCCCAAGGTGATCGCGTCGACGGCGACGGTGCGGCGCGCGGCGGCGCAGGTCGCGGCGCTGTTCAACCGGGAGGTGCGCGTGTTTCCGCCGCCGGGCCTCGATGCCGGCGCCAACTTCTTCTCGCGCGAACTGCCGGTGAGCGATGCGGCGCCCGGACGGCTGTACCTGGGCGTGTGCGCGCCGGGGCGGCGGTTGAAGCCGGCGCTGATCCGAGTCTACGTGGCGGCGCTCGCCGCCGGGCAAACGCTCTACGAGAAGTACGGAGAGGCTGCCGACCCGTTCCTGACCGCTGTGGGCTATTTCAGCTCGCTGCGCGAGTTAGGCGGCATGCGACGCTTGGTGGATGACGACGTACGTTCGCTGCTCACACAAATTGGCTCGCGCGGGCTGAAGAAGCGGAACCTGCGGCTGCCGCATGCGGTGGAGGAGCTGACCTCGCGCAAGTCGGCTACCGAGATTCCGGAGGTGCTGGAGCGGATGAAGTGCAAGTTCCCGCCGCTGGGACAGCAGGCGCCGAAGCCGCCGATTGACGTGCTGCTGGCGACCAATATGCTCTCGGTGGGCGTGGACGTGGGCCGGCTCGGGCTCATGATTGTGGCGGGGCAGCCGAAGTCGACGTCGGAGTACATTCAAGCGACGAGCCGCGTGGGGCGCGCGAGTCCGGGGCTGGTGATCACGGTTGCCAACTGGGCGCGGCCGCGCGACCTCTCGCACTTTGAGAGTTTCTACCACTACCACGCCACCTTCTACCGGCAGGTGGAGGCGCTGAGCGTGACACCGTATTCGACGGGCGCGATGGATCGTGCGTTGACCGGCGTGCTTGTGAGCGCCATCCGGCAGGCGGCGGCCGACTACAACCGCAACGATGCCGCCCAGCAGATGCAGCCGGCGCACACGATAGTGCAGAGCGTGCTGGCGGCGCTGCCGGTGCGCGCAGCGGAGGCCGGCACGGGGGGCGCGGCCCTTCAAGACTACGTGCAGGCAGCGCTCCAGCAGCGGATTGACGCCTGGCGCGGCCGTGCGGTTCGGATGAAGGGCGGCGCGCGGCTGGGCTACCGGGATAGCCGCGATGGCGTGACCGTCGGACTGCTCCAGATGGCTGGGGCGGCGGCGTGGACCGAGTTCACCGTGCTGAATTCGCTGCGCGATGTGGAGCCTGAGGCCGGGCTCACGTTCGACGACAGCGGCATGGATAGCGTGGAGGCGGGCCAATGAGCGGGTGGGACGTGGGGACGGTGCGGCCGACTCAGTTGATCTACAGCTATGGGGTCGGCTCGACGGTGGACCTGCCGCAGTTTTCGGCGATGGTGATGGGGCTGGATGACTGGCCCGCCGGCGGCATGGAAGAGATCCGGGAGGATCGTCTGCTGCGCGTGGTGCGGCACGTGCTGGGCGGGCAGGTGCGGCAACTCAAGGCCGCGCCGCTGCGCGAAGACGCGCCCGGTCCGCTGTTTCGGAACTCGGCGGCGGACGGGGTGCCGGTAGCCGCGTTTCCGCGGTGGCTGGTGTGTACGCAGTGCCGGTTGCTCGCGCCGATCCGGTCGGGGCTGTTCGAGTTCCGCCCGGACACGACGCGGCCGGAGCGCTCCTGCTTCGTGCACAAGAACTGCCCGCGTCTGGCGAAGGCGACGGCGATTCCCGCACGCTTTCTGGTGGCATGCGAGAACGGCCACATCGACGACTTTCCCTGGAGCGAGTACCTGCACGGCGGGGACGGCACCTGTCCGGGTCCGCTGGCGTTGCGTGATGTGGGCCCGAGCGGTGAGGCGGCCGACGTGATGCTGATGTGCTGGGCTTGTCAGAAAAGCAAACCCATGGCGATGGCGTTTTCCGAAGATGGCAAAGCAGCTCTGCCGAGGTGCCGCGGACGGCATCCGCATCTGCGGGTGGCGCCGCTCGAGGAATGCCATGCGCCGTCGGAGCCCATCACGCTGGGCGCAACCAATATGTGGTTTTCGGAGACGCTCTCGGCACTGTCCATCCCGTCGTCGGCCGACCCGCTGGAGCAGTTGGTGGAGCAGGATCTGACGGCGCTGTTTGAGGACGCGGAGTCGGAGCGTGACGTCAAGCTGGTGCGCAAGGGACACGCCTGCTACGACCCGTACACCGACGCGCAGATCTGGGCCGCGATCGGGAAGTTGCGCGCGCTCGACGGTGCAGCGCCGCTCACGCCCAAGGATCTGAAGCTCCCCGAATGGAAGCTATTCTCCAAACCCGACCCGGCGAGGAACAGTCCGAATCTGCGGCTCCGCGTGGGGACACCACCGGCGAAGTACGCGCCGTGGATCGAGAGCGTGGTGCTGATCGAGCGGTTGCGCGAGGTCCAGGCGCTGGCTGGATTCACGCGGTTGGAAGCGGCGGGCGACGATTCAACCGCAAAGCTGGCGCCGCTGCGGCGAGGGCCCGCGGAGTGGGTGCCGGCCGTCGAGGTGCGGGGCGAGGGGCTGTTCCTCCGGCTTTCCGAAGCGAAGGTGTCGGAGTGGCTGGCGGCGGTCGGGCAGCTCGAAGTGCAATTCTTCCGCGTGCATCAGCACTGGCGCAGGCAGAAGGGCCTGGAGCCGTCGCTTGGGTTTCCGGGACTGCGGTATGTGCTGCTGCACTCGTTGGCGCATGCGCTGATCCGGCAGTTCTCGGTCGAGTGCGGGTATGCGGCGGCCAGCCTGCGGGAGCGGATCTACTCCTCGACTCCGGATGATGAGGAGTCGATGGCGGGTATCCTGATTTACACCGCCGCACCCGATAGCGAAGGCACGCTCGGCGGATTGGTGACGTTGGGAGAGACCGCCAACCTGGAGCAGCACATGGACCAGGCGCTGGAGGGGCTGGAAATCTGCTCGTCCGACCCGTTGTGCGCCGAGACGCAGCCCGAACAGGCGTTCATGTCGCTGCACGGCGCCGCCTGCCATAACTGCCTGTTTCTGCCGGAGACTTCGTGCGAGCGGGGCAATCGGTACCTGGACCGGACGGTCCTGGTGCCCACGATGGAGCGCGACGAGTTCGCGTTTTTCCGGCCATGACGACAGCCGAAGCGTGTCTCAAGCTGGTGGAGGAGTTGCCGGTCAGCCTGGTGGAGTCTCTGATCGGGCAACTCCGCAGGGGTGCGGTGCCGGCGATGCCGAACCCCGGCTACCAGGCGCGCGTGGACGAGATCCTGCGAAGCCGGGCGGAGGTCCGCGGCGAGTTGGCACCGATGCTGGAAGTAGCTCTGGCAGCGAAGCGATCGCGGCAGAGTGTCGAACTTGTCTGGACCGGACCGGCGACTCCGATCGTGCCCGTGAGACAGACAGAGCAGGTACTCTTTGACCTGATCCAGTCCGCCGAACGGCGACTCACCGTCATGAGTTTCGGCATATTTCATGTACCCCGCTTGGTCGAGAGTCTGGAAGATGCGCTGAGGCGCGGCGTTCAGATCCGGATCATTCTAGGCGATCGAGAGTTACAGAGCGATTGGGCGATTGACTGCCAGCGTCATCAGCTTGGCGAATTGGTGGCCGCCCGAGCATCGCTATTCTGGTGGCCTCACGAACGGCGGCTGCGTGGCGCGGAAGGGAACGCTGGGCTGATGCACGCCAAGGCTGCCGTTGCCGACTCACGCTTTGCGTTCCTGAGTAGCGCGAATCTCACTGAGGCGGCTCTGGAGCGGAACATGGAATTGGGTGTTCTCATCCGGAGTGGCAACCTACCAGCCGCGATCGACCGCCTGATCGACGCGCTTCTGGAATCGGGCGAACTGCAGGCAGTATAGATATAGAGACTGGGCTTATCGGAGTGGCGGGATGATGACCTTGCCCAAGCGATCAGAAGAGGTTTGCGCACAAGCCACGTTGCCTACGCCTTCACCGCGGCCGCAGCGACCGAGTATCATGTCCTGATGGTGCGACTCATCCTGTCCGCGGCGTGGCAGACGCCGAGGCCAGAATTGCGGTAGAGGCGCGACAATATGGCTCAGCGCAAGAAGCTTGGAGACGAAGCTCTGCAGGCCCGTGTCCGGGTTGGACGGCGGCTGCAGGTGCGCCGCCAGTCTCTCATCGTTCCTTGGAAGCAATTCGTTGCCACCCTGGCGGAGTACGTGGAGTGGTTCTCGTTCTGCTTGTGGGCGCGGACGACTTTTGAGGCAGACGGGCATCTCTCGACCGAGCTCGATTGTGCTTTGCAGGAGCGTGTATCCGGATTCTTGGAGCAGGCCCAGAGCCGGCGAATCCGCGGCCAACGGGCGGCAGTCTGCTTCTGGTTGCGGCTTCTTGACTGGGTTCATTCCGACCACTTCATCGTGCCCCAACAGCAG
>JBEKYW010000104.1:0-7272 GCA_049510555.1 Bryobacteraceae bacterium | reverse complement strand
CACCTTACTGAACTCAGCGCCCCAAAAGAATATCTGCGCCGAGCAGTATACCCATAGCAACACGACAATCGGCGAGCCGGCGGCGCTATACGTCCCGAAGGTGGCATGCGCGAAGTACAACGCCATGGACTGCTTGCCAATTATAAACAGCAATGCGGTGATCATGGCACCGGGGGCGACGTCGCTCCACTTCAATCTGACGTCCGGAAGGATCTTGTAGAGGGCCGCAAACAGCACCGCTGTTACCAGGTACAAAATCATAAACGTGGCAGCCCGCGGAACGGCGATCTTCATGGCCGTCATCCAGACGTTCAACACCAGAGAGACCAGCAGCAGGAAACCTATACCCAACACCGTCGCGAACGAATAGAAGCGATCCCTGATCAGGTGGATGACAGTGGCGGCATTGGTTCGGTCGGCGGGAGGCGAAACATGCCAGATGGTGTTCAGCGCCTCGTGCAATTCCACAAAGATGGAAGAGGCGCCAAATACCAAGGTCGTCAGGCCGAGCAAAGTCGCAATCACGCCTGTCCGGGGCTGGTAGGCGCCTTGGATGAACTCCTGAATGGTCCGTGCCACTTCAGGCCCGGCCATGTCTTGGATTTCCGACGCGAGCCGGCCTTGGGCAGCCTCCTCCCCATAAACACCAGCGGCCAAAGCGACGGCTATCACAATCACGGGAGCCAGCGACAACAGGGTATAGAATGAGACGGCAGCGCCGAGGCGCGGGACATTATCGTCGACCCATTCGCTCGATGCCTGCCGGAACACTCGCGGCAGCGCCTTGAGTGGAAGCCACGAGGATCGGCCGTGGCTCACGAGCCAGGAGTTGCCATCTTCTCCTCGTTGCGCAGAGTGGCGATCCGGTTCTGCAGCGTCCGCAGGCTGATCCCCAACATCTCGGCAGCGCGCTTGCGATTGCCACCCACGTGCTCGAGGGTGAGTTTGATGTAAGCCTCCTCGAGTTTCATGAGTGGCTGGCCGGGCCGAAGCAGTACTGGACCCTCATGGCCAGGTGATTGCCGGGCATACGGGCCGGGGCTCACACCGAATGCAGGGGAAGGAAGGTCCGGCACCCGGATCAAACCCTCGCCGGCCATGATGGTGGCTCGCTCGAGAATATTACGCAGCTCCCGCACATTACCAGGCCAATCATACCGATGAAAAAGATCCAGCACTTCGGCATCCACCCCCGTAACGCGCGCGCTGTATTTCTTGTTCAAATTCTGCAGCATGACATCGGCGATCAACGGGATATCTTCTTTATGTTCGCGCAGCGGAGGAACTATGATCTGGAATACACTCAACCGATAGTAAAGTTCTTCGCGCAAATGCGTTCCGAGTTCCTGACTGGTCGCGGCAAGGATCCGGGCGTCTACCGCGATTTCGTGCTTGCCGCCAAGTCGCCGCACTCGCAAGTCCTCGATAACGCGCAGCAGCTTTGGTTGTATAGACGGCGGCATCTCGCCGATCTCGTCGAGCAACAAGGTGCCCCCGTGAGCCTGCTCGAAGCAGCCGGCCGAACGCTCCATGGCTCCCGTAAACGCGCCCTTCTCGTGGCCGAATAACTCGCTCTCAACCAGAGTCTCGGGTAAGGCGGCTGCATTGATCGCGACGAAAGGGCCATCACTGCGGGGGCTGCAGTTATGGATTTCCCGTGCCACCAACTCCTTCCCGGTGCCACTCTCTCCACAGATCAATACGGGCACTGAAGTGGGGGCCACCTGCCTGATTAGCGAAAAGATCTGCTGCATCGCCGGGGAGGTCCCTACCAGGTCCCCGAGTACGCCGCGAAGGCTCAGGTCGCGCTTGAGCTCGTCGGTTTTCTGCAGACTTCTTTTGTAGCGAATCGCGCGTTCCAGAAGGGTCTTAAAGGCGCGCGGTTCCACCGGCTTCTCCAGGAACCAGAATGCCTTGAGATCATGAACGGCGGACAGCGCCTTTTCCATGCTGCCGAAGCCGGTGAGCGCGATCGCCGGAGTGAGGTCGCCCTGTTCCTTCAGGCGCCGGAGCAGTTCGAAGCCGTCCATGCGCGGCATGACCAGATCCGAAACGATGACGTCCGCGTTGAAGGTAGTGAGCCGTTCCAGCGCTTCCTGCCCGTCGGCCGCGAGCTGCGTGTCAAAGTCACCATCGGAAAGCATGGCGGCCAAGGCGTTACGCTGACGCTCGTCATCGTCGACGATGAGGATCCGGCCCGAAACCTTAGGCAGTCGGGACATCACCTTCCATTTTACCAAGCCGCCGCGGACCGGGCCGGGCTGCGGAGCCGTCATTTGCGGCGGAATACCATCCGTTTGAGATCCGGCCAGAACTCCGATGCCAGGTTGTGGGCCAGGTCGAACCCGAGTTGCAGAGAACCCTCCGCGAATCCGAGGGCCACCGTGTTGAGCCGGCCCGGATACCACTGGTTCGAAAGATAGGCCGCTCCGTAAGCGCTGCCGAAGCGCCAAACGGAAAAGGTCTCGGTTCCATGGTCCGTACGCGTGAGAATGGTGCCGCGGAACGCATGTCCCGTGCGGCGCCAAAAGCCGCCGCCGGCGGAACGGAAATAGCGGGGATCCTGGTGCAGGGCTGAATCCAAACCAAAAGCGAGAGCGCTATGGATCCCGGAGCAGGCGGCGGTCGACGCGAAGCGCTTACCGTAGCCGGACCCGCCCTGTCCCCATTCCGTCGGGGTATCGGCTTCCTGAAGGATTCCGGCGTACGCCGCATCCCCGACGAGCGCCAGCGGACCACCGGACTGCTTGAGGTGGTAGTTGAGTTTGTCGTTCACGTCCAGCGGCAGGAATGACTGAGCGAGCCCCGTTAAGGGGATCGCGAGGACTATGCCGATGACGAGTATCGAACGCATGAATCGAGATCCTTCCTTGGCGCCATTGGGCCGCCGGGCAAGACCGTACCGACTCAATGCGTAAACCTATAACTGGTTACGCGCTCCCACAATCCGACCGCCTTCAGGACCCAAATTGCGACCGCCACTACAACTACAATATTCAGAATGGACTTGATGCTGCCGGCCATGGGGATGAAATTGTTGATCAGCCACAACGCGACGCCGACCACGATCAGCGCAATGACGATGTTAATCAAAGGCATTTTCTATTACTCTCCTAATCGTGAAGTAGCAATCCGCTGCCCAATCGCCGGCGGCTTGCGTAGACTGTGCTAACCAAGAATTCTGCGTCCCTGAATGACGCGGAATACCAGCACGATCAAACCAACGACCAACAAGAGGTGAATCAGCCCGCCGGCGGTGTAGGAGGTCACCATTCCCAACGCCCACAAAACCAGCAGAATTACACAGATTGTCCAAAGCATCGTTTTTCTCCTTCGCGATCGATGGTTGCAAGCGCGGGTCCAAAGCGGCGAGTTGAGCTACATGGGGACTGCGGGCCAACCGGCGCACCGCCGGATCGGGAGTCCCACTGGCGCAAGGTGCAGAATCTGCACCGAGCCCGGCAGTTGCTGCAGGTCGAACTTCCGGCAACGCGCGCTCCGATGTCAAGCCCGGACAGCATGTAGAATTCAAGGAAGAGGCTGCGCATGAGCAAACCGGACAAGACGTTGGACCGCTTCTGGGATATGCCCCAGCGGGACCTCCTGATCCTGCTCGAAGCAACTCCAGCCGGGCTGACTTCCGCCGAGGCCAAACAGCGACTGCGTCTGCACGGCCCGAACAGCCTGGTAGGGGAGTCTCGCTTCGCGCCTCTGATCGGTTTTCTGCGCTTCTTTGCCAATCCCCTGGTCCTCATTCTCCTGGCGGCCAGCGTGATTTCGATGGTGCTGGGCGATCCGGTTGGCGGCGCCATCATCATCGCCATAGTCCTGCTCAGCGTCGTCGTGAACTTCTACGTGGAGTTTCAGGCTCGGCATGCGGTGGAGGACATCCGGAAGCAGGTTGCCACAAGTGCCGCGGTTTTGCGCGACGGACGCGAACTGGAGCTGCCGGTCGCGGAGCTGGTCCCCGGGGATATCGTTCGGCTCAATGCCGGGGACCTGGCGCCGGCCGACGCCCGTTTATTGGACGCCAAGGACTTACACGTGCGCGAGTCCGCGCTCACGGGGGAGTCTTTGCCGGTCGACAAGGCGGCGGGTGATCTTCCCCCGGGGCAACACAGCATTGCCGACGCCAGCAACAGCGTTTTCCTGGGGACTGCCGTGCAAACGGGAATCGGCACCGCGGTCATCGTTCGCACGGGCAAAGACACCGCCTTCGGCGAGATTGCCCAACGGCTGGCCATGCGGCCACCGGAGACCGAATTCGGCCGCGGCATACGCCACTTCGGGTTGATGATCACGCGCGTAATGATGCTGCTGGTGCTCTTCGTCCTGCTGGTGAACCTGGTCTTACATCGTCCGCTGCTGGAATCGTTCTTGTTCTCTGTTGCACTGGCCGTCGGGATGACGCCGGAGATGATGCCGATGATCATCACCATCTCGCTGGCGCAGGGCGCGCGCCGGATGGCCAGGAAAAAGGTTCTGGTCAAGCAGCTTGCGGCGATCGAGGACTTCGGCAGCGTGGAGATTCTTTGCAGCGATAAAACCGGGACGCTGACCGAAGGCGAGATCGTGCTGGACCGGCACGTGGACGTTCACGGTAAGGACAGCGGCGACGTCCTCCGGTTCGTCTACCTGAACAGTTACTTTCAAGCCGGCATCAAGAGTCCGCTGGACGACGCCATCCTGAAGCATGAGCACCCTGCCATTGTGGAGTATGAAAAGGTGGACGAGATCCCTTTCGACTTCAACCGCAAGCGCCTTTCGGTGGTGGTGCGCCGTGGCGGCGAGTACCTCCTCATTACCAAAGGCGAGGCGGAAAGCGTCTTTGCCATCTGCGGGACCGTCACCATCGACGGGGATCCCCAACCGTTCGACGAAAGCCGGCGCGCCCAGGCGGCGGAGACCTTCAAGAAGTTGAGTGCCGACGGGTACCGTACCCTTGGAGTCGCCGTCCGGAAGGTAGAGCGGCAGGATGCTTATGCGCTGGTGGCCGAGCGGGAGATGACGCTGGCCGGGTTCGCGGCATTCCTCGACCCGCCCAAGGAGGGGATTGTTGCGGTTCTCGAAGCGCTGAAAAAGAACGGCGTTTCGGTGGTCATCATGACCGGCGACAATCAGTACGTGACGCAGAAGGTAGCCCACGACGTCGGCCTGGCTACCGACCGCATGGTCACCGGCAGCCAGGTGGACACGATGGACGATGCCGCCCTGGCTTACCAGGCGGAGCACGGCGCCATCTTCGCCCGTGTGTCTCCGGAACAAAAGAACCGGGTAATCCTCGGTCTGAAGGCGCGCGGACACGTCGTCGGGTACATCGGTGACGGCATCAACGATGCTCCGTCACTGCACACCGCGGACGTCGGCATTTCCGTAATGAATGGTGTGGATGTGGCGAAAGACGCCGCCAAGATCATCCTGCTGGAGAAGGACCTGGCGGTCTTGAACGATGGCGTAATGGAAGGGCGGCGGTGCTTCGCCAACATCATGAAGTATATCATCATGGGCACCAGCTCCAACTTCGGCAATATGTTCAGCATGGCCGCGGCATCGCTTTTCCTGAAATTCCTGCCCATGTTGCCGACTCAAATCCTGCTGAACAACTTTCTCTATGACACTTCGCAGATCGCCGTCCCCGGCGATAATGTCGATACGGCCCTGCTGCACAAGCCCAAGCGGTGGCAAATTGGGTTTATTCGCCAGTTTATGGTGATCATCGGCCCCATCAGCTCCATTTACGATTTCCTCACTTTCGGGGTGCTCCTCTGGATGTTCCACGCTGCCACCAACGCGCCGCTGTTCCGGACCGGGTGGTTCGTGGAATCCCTGGCCACGCAGACGCTGGTGGTGTTTGTGATCCGGACGGCGGGCAACCCGTTCAAGAGCCGTCCCAGCGGGCGGTTGCTGATCGGGGTAGTTGCCGTCGCCGTGGCTGGCGCCGTGCTGCCGTACACGCCCCTCGGCGCGTTGCTCGGGTTTACCCCCATACCACTGTCGTTGCTGGCTGCGATCTCGCTGCTTGCCCTGACATACCTGATTTTGGTGCAGGCCGTCAAGACCTGGTTCTATCGCCGGCATGCATTGCTTTGAACGGTTGGCATCACGCGTGCATTGATTATCTGGATAGTTGCGCGGCAAGACAACATTCAGAAGGGAAAACCACATGGCCAATGGACTGGTGACAGCGGCCCTCGACGAGGATGCCGCCGGCACGGTGGATGTTATCACCGAGGTCCGCCGCGAAGAGGCTCTGCTGAAAACGGGGGCCTTGCAGAGCGCGATTTTCAACAGCGCCAATTTCTCGAGTATCGCCACCGACGAGAAAGGCGTCATTCAAATCTTCAATGTCGGCGCCGAGCGCATGCTGGGCTACGCGGCCGCCGACGTGGTCAACAAGATCACCCCGGCCGATATCTCCGATCCGCAGGAACTGATAGCCCGCGCGGTTACATTGAGCGCCGAGCTCGCAACCGCGATTACGCCGGGCTTCCAGGCCTTGGTCTTCAAGGCCTCGCGCGGGATCGAGGACATCTACGAATTGACCTACATCCGCAAGGACGGCAGCCGCTTTCCGGCGGTCGTGTCGGTCACGGCGCTGCGCGACGACCAAGGCGCCATCATCGGCTACCTGTTGATCGGCACCGATAATTCCGCGCGCAAGCGGGCGGAAGAGGCTCTGCTGAAGGCGGGGGCCTTGCAGGCCGCGATTTTCAACAGCGCCAATTTCTCGAGTATCGCCACCGACGAGAGAGGCGTCATTCAAATCTTCAATGTCGGCGCCGAGCGCATGCTGGGTTACGCGGCCGCCGACGTGGTGAACAAGATCACCCCAGCCGATATCTCCGATCCGCTTGAGCTGATAGCCCGCGCGGTGGCATTGAGCGCCGAGCTCGCAACCACGATTACGCCGGGCTTCCAGGCATTGGTCTTCAAGGCCTCGCGCGGCATCGAGGACATCTACGAATTGACCTACATCCGCAAGGACGGCAGCCGCTTTCCGGCGGTCGTGTCGGTCACGGCGCTGCGCGACGACCAAGGCGCAATCATCGGCTACCTGTTGATCGGCACCGATAATTCCGCGCGCAAGCAGGTCGAAGCGGAGCAGATGAAGCTCGATCAGCGCCTGCGCGACCAGCAGTTCTACACACGCTCCCTGATCGAATCCAACATCGACGCGATCATGACCACCGATCCGGCCGGCATCATCACCGACGTCAACAAGCAGATGGAGGCGCTCACCGGCTGCACGCGCGACGAGCTGATCGGCGCGCC
>JBEKYW010000103.1:0-7444 GCA_049510555.1 Bryobacteraceae bacterium | reverse complement strand
CCAGGGTGCGAATGCGCTCGCGCGCGGCGTCGTTCATTTTCTCGGTTACCAGGATGCAATAACTCTGGGCGGCGCCGCGGCCCACCCTTCCGCGAAGCTGGTGCAACTGGGCCAGGCCGAACCGTTCGGCCTGCTCCACCACCATGACGCTGGCGTTGGGCACATCCATGCCGACTTCGATCACGGTGGTCGAAACCAGGATCTTGGTGTGGCCCTCCTTGAAGCGCTGCATCACGGACTCTTTTTCATCGCCGCCGAGCCGGCCGTGCATGAGGCCCACGGGGATATCGGGAAACACTTCGCGCGAGAGATGCTGATACATCTTCTGGGCGGCCTTCATGGCCTGGGTTTCGGATTCTTCGATCACGGGGTAGACCACATACGCCTGACGGCCTCCGTCAATCTGCCGCTTCATGAAGCTGTAGACCTGTTCGACGCGGTCGGCGGTGACGTGTTTGGTGACGATCGGCTTTCTTCCGGGAGGCATCTGGTCGATGACGGAGACGTCCAGGTCGCCATAGATGGTCATGGCGAGGGTGCGGGGAATGGGCGTCGCGGTCATGACCAGCACGTCGGGACGGAGGCTTTTTTGCACCAGATGGAGGCGCTGGAGAACCCCGAAGCGGTGCTGCTCGTCGATGATGGCGATCCCCAGCCTGTGGAACTCGACGTCTTTTTCGAGCAGCGCGTGCGTGCCGATGACCACGTGCGCCAGGCCCTCGACCACCAGCTTCTTAAGCTGCGCCTTCTCCCGGCTGGTGAACGAGCCGGTGAGCAGCACCGTGACGTAGCCGAGCTTGGAAAGGATTTGCTTGAAATAGAAACTGTGCTGCGCGGCCAGGATTTCGGTGGGGGCCAGGACGGCCACCTGGTAGCCGTTCTCGATGGCGATCACCGCGGCTTCCGCGGCCACGATGGTCTTGCCGCTGCCGACGTCGCCTTGCAGCAGGCGGTTCATGGGATGCGGCGCCTGCATGTCGTCGGCGATTTCCTTGATGACGCGCTTCTGCGCCTCGGTGGGCTTGAAGGGCAGCATGGCCTTGACCTGCTCGCGCACGCGGTGGTTGATTTCGAAGGCGATGCCGGGCAGCGTGCGGGCCTTGCCGCGTTTGAGGGCCACGCCGCACTCCAGCCAGAAGAACTCTTCGAAAATGAGGCGGAACTGCGCGGGCGAGCGGAAAGCGTTGAACAGGCGGAGGTCGGAGTCGGGCGGCGGAAAGTGAATCTGCTGGGTGGCGGTCCAGCGGTCGGGCATCTTGAGGCGCTGGCGCAGATACTGCGGGAGCTGGTCTTCCAGGGGCGCGAGCGATTCCAACACGCGGTGCGTGAAGACCCGCAGGATGCGCGTGGTGAGCCTGGAGATGCCTTCGTAGATGGGGACGATGCGGCCGACGTGGAGCGTGGCTTCGCCGTCCTCATCGTCGCCCGAGAGGATTTCGAACTCGGGGTGCAGCATGGTGATCTCACCCGAGTAACTGTCGAATTCGACTTTGCCGAACAGCGCCACCTTCATGCCGGCGGAGAACACGTGGGCCAGATAGCCGCCGTGAAACCACTTGCCCGCCAGCGTGGCGCGCGAGGCATCGGTGAAGCGGACCTCGAAGAGGCCGAGGTTGCGGCGGCGGAAGCCGGAGAGCTTGGCCGAGCTTACATCCGCGATGACCGTGGCCATTTCGCCCGGGGCGAGCTGGGCGATGGTCTTCATGTTGCTGCGATCCTCGTAGCGGAAGGGAACGTAGCCGAGCAGGTCTTCGACGGTGACGAGGCCCTTGCCTTCCAGCATGGCCGCGCGCGCCGGGCCGATTCCTTTGACGTAGGTGAGAGAGGTGGTGAGATCCATGCGGTCTCGAGCCCAGTGTACAATGCCCTACGTGAGACCAATTCTGATTCTGCTGGTGGCGGCGCTGTGCGCCTGGGCCGCCGATCTCCGGCTCGGCGTCATCGGAACGGACACGTCGCACGTTCCCGCCTTCACCAAGATGCTGAACGGCGACCCGAGCGCGCCGGACCACGTGGCGGGCGCGCGCGTGGTGGCCGCATTCAAGGGCGGCAGCAAAGATATCGAGAGCAGCATCACGCGCGTGGACCAGTACGCCGAGGAGGTCCGCGCCAAATGGGGCGTCGAGATCGTGCCCGATATCTCCACCCTGCTGGCGAAGGTGGACGGCGTGCTGCTGACCAGCGTGGATGGCCGCGTCCACCTGGAGCAGGCGCGGCCGGCGATCGCGGCGCACAAGCCGCTGTTCATCGATAAGCCGCTGGCCGCGACGCTCGAAGACGCGCGCGAGATCGCGCGGCTCGCCAGGGAGTCTGGCGTGGCGTGGTTCAGCTCGTCGAGCCTGCGCTACGGCGCGATCGGCGCCACCATGAAATTTCCGGACACCACGGGTGCCGCCACCTGGGGGCCGGGGCCGCTCGAGCCGCATCACTACCTGGACCTCTCGTGGTATGCGATCCATCCCATCGAGGTCTTGTATACGTTGATGGGCCCGGGCTGCGAGACGGTGAGCCGAACCTCCGGGCCGGACGCCGACGTGGTAGTGGGCCGCTGGAAAGACGGGAGGATCGGCACGGTGCGGGCCATCCGACCGTACAGCGATTACGGAGCGGTGGTGTTCCGCGCGAAGGAGGTGGTGGAGAGCCATCCGAAAGCCGCGGCGGCGGCCGACTATGGCCCGCTGGTAAGGGAGATTGTGAAGTTCTTCCAAGCCGGCAAGCCTCCGGTGGCGAATGAGGAGACGCTCGAGATGTTCGCATTCATGGACGCGGCCCAGCGGAGCAAGGAGCAGGGCGGAAGACCAGTGACGCTGCGGTAGACTTAGATATTCATGTCCAAGCTGTTGGAGGGCAAGTTAGCCCTCATTCTGGGTATTGCGAACAAGTGGAGCCTGGCGTACGCCATCGCCCAGGCGTTTTCGAGGGAAGGCGCCACCCTGGCGCTGACCTATCTGGGCGACCGCCAGAAGGAGGCCATCGAGGAGCTGTCCACGGACTGGAACGTGGCGGCCATTCTGCCCTGCGACGTCACCCGGGACGAGGAGCTGGCCGCGCTCACGGAATCGCTGGCCGCGATGAACCGCCCGCTCGACGCCGTAGTGCACAGCCTGGCATTTGCCAACCGCGAAGACCTGACGCGGCCCTTTGTGGAGACCGGGCGCGCGGGCTTTCTGCTGGCGCAGGAGGTGAGCGCTTATTCGCTGGTGGCGGTGGCGCGCGCAACGGCGCCGCTCATGAAAAACGGCGGCTCGCTGACGACGCTGACGTACGTGGGATCGACGCGCGTGCTTCCCGGGTACAACGTGATGGGTGTGGCGAAAGCCTCGCTGGAAGCGGCCATGCGGTACCTGGCGAGCGATCTGGGGGCGCGGAAGATCCGCGTGAACGCGATTTCGGCGGGGGCGATCAAGACAGCCTCGGCGCGCGCCATCAAGGATTTCTCGGCCATCCTGGATGCGGTTCCGAGCCGCGCGCCGTTGCGGCGCAACACGGAACCGGAGGAAGTTGCCGATGCCGCGGTGTTTCTGGCGAGCGACCTGGGACGCGGCGTGACCGGCAATATTCTGTTCGTGGACGCGGGCATGCAAGTGATGGGGCTGTAGCCTGCCATAATAGTGGTTCTCTATGAAAGTAGAAGTGGTCCTGTCGGAAACGGACATCGCACAGGAATTCGCGGAGGCCATCGAGGCCCGCGACCTGCCGGAGAAGTTTTTCTTCTGGTTCCCCCGTTCAGCCGCGGCGTGGGCAGCTTTGAGCCAGGACGCGGACCTGTACGGCGGGCTGCGAGAAACCTGGAAGCAGCTTTCGGCGGACGCCGCCGCCATGGTGAAGCCATTCGGGACGCGGGTTCCCGTGATCAGCTTCGGCGCCGGGGATGGAGCGCGCGACCGCGTGCTGATGGGCGCTTTGAAAGACGCCGGATTCGAGTGCCACTATTTCCCGGTCGATGCGAGCCAGGCGCTGCTCGAAATGGCCTGTGCCGGAGCCGACGACGAGGACATCGAAACCGTGGGGATCAAGGCCGACATTTCCAGCCCTGTGCACCTGGTCTACGCGGCGGACGCCGCCGAGCCGCCACGGCTGTTCATCATGTCGGGCAATACCATGGGCGCGTTCGATCCACTGGCGGAGATCCGCTACGTCGCGCAATGCATGAAGCCGGAGGACCGGCTGATCATCGACGGCGAGCTGTACGACGAGCATAAGACTTTGCGCTACCGCGACAAACCGGCCACGCGGGATTTCGCATTGGCGCTGTTCGGCAGCGTGGGGATCGGCCACGACGATGGCGAAATCCGGTTCAACCACAAGCGCGACGACCGCCACGACGGGCTGCACCTGATCACGCGGCACTTCCGCGCGGGGCGGGATCTTTCGGCGACCATCGCGGGCGAGGAGATCCCCATGGAGCGCGGCGAGCGCATCGGAATGAACTTCGCGTATGCGTACACGCCGGAAGCGTTCCGCTGGCTGCTGCACGAGCAGGGCGGGCTGGAGATTCTGAAGGAATACCGCAGCCCCGACTCACGGTTTCTGACGGCGGTGTGCAGGAAGTAGGGGCGGTTATTGAAAAGTCACCGTGGCCACGCGGTACCAGTGCTGGCCGCTGAGGTCGTCCACACCCCAGAATTCGAAATATTGATCGCCGGTGGGGAAGACCCCGCTTGTACGAAGCGGGGCGGTGATCGCGCCGTTGGCGTCGATGTGGTCGGCCCCAAACCAGCTCTGGATGCTCGAGGAGTAGTCGGCGCCGTCCACTTTCATCGCGGTCACGCGCGTGGCCGCGCCTCCTGTTTCGGCCAAACGGATCTGGAAGCTCCATTGCCCATTCGATTGGCGGACCGGGTTGGGAGTAATGGACGCCGCGACATTGGATTGATCCAGACGCACGGTGACAGACACGTCGATGAACTGTGGCGGCGCCGCCCCGGAGAGGATCGTGACCGTGCTGGCGTACTGGCCGGGCTGATGGAGCTGCGACGGGTCAACCGTGATGGTCACCTGGGCCGGCGTGTTCGCCGAGAGTGCGCCGGCCACCGTGGAAAGCCCGATCCACGGCGCGTCGGCGCGGAGCTTGAACGCGATCTGCCCGCTGGATTGCGTGGCCAGCCGGACCACCTGTCCCGGCGGCGCCGCGTGGTTGGAGACGGTGAAGCCCAGGCTGGGTTTGTCGGGCGTAACCAAGGCGGCGGGCAGGTCCTCCAGGTAGTCCTTGAGGTTCTGATAGGTGTTGGAAAACCTGGCGTAGCCGGCCACGCTGGGGTTAATCTGGCATACGCTGAGATCCGGCGAGACAGGGGCGTAGCTCAGCGAACCGACGATCACGCCTGGCCCCGAGAACAGGGGCGATCCGGACGAGCCATGCTCGACGCGGCCCTGGTCCCACAGAATTTCCAGGTAGAGATTGCCGGGAGCGACGGCGTCTTCCACTAGGTTGGTGGCGTCGCCCACCCGCCCCCCGAAGGAGATGCGTTTCCAGGAGCCGGAGGGATGATGAATTCCAACCAGCGGCGTGCCGGGGGGCGGGTCGGCGGCGTCCCATCCGGCGAATGTCACGTCGTTAGGGACGTCGCGGAGCAGCACGAGACTGTAGTCGCCCTCCTCGACTGTGGTGCTGCCGATGAGGTGCGCGCCCAGGGAGGATTTCTCGCTGGAGTTGCGGCTGGGCGGCGGAGGAGCGTTGCACGAAGACGTCTGGTAGGTCCAGTAAGCTTCGAGGGTGCGTGCGGCGTCTTCATTGTCGATGCAGTGGCCGGCGGTCAGCAGGTAGGGCTTGAAGCTGTTGTCGCGGGTGGCCACGAGGGCGCCGGAGCAGAGGTAGCTCATGCCGCCGTCTTCGAAGGAGATCTGCGCCACCATTTTCATGGCGCTTTGCCAGTCGCGGTAGCAGTTGGGATCGAGCTCGCAGTAGCCGGCGGGATCGGCCGTTCCGGCATCCGGAGCGGGTGAGTCGAACTGCGCCGCGCGGGCTCGGTGCGAAATCGCACCAAGCTCAAAGGGCGGGGCGGATTCCTCGGGGGCATCGGCTGCGGGCTCGTATTCCAGCGTCACGGATTCGGAAAAGATCGTGGCGCTCCAAAAGCGACCGTTGTCGAAGATGCCGCGGCCGCTGTAGGGGCCGGCGACCTGGACGCCGTCATCCAGCCAGACCTTGCCGCTGCCCACGGAGAAATTGCGGAACTCGACGCGGATACCCTGGGACCCCGGGGAGCGAATCGCCATGCGCCAGACGCGCTCGCCGCCGGGCGCGGTTTCCCAAGCGCCGGTGGAGAGGGCATCGGGCGGCAGCCGCCGATGGATGCCGGTCTTCAGCCGGGTACCCGGCTCGGCGAGCAGCGCAATCTCGGAGGCGCCAAGCGGAGCGAGAGCGAACTCACGAGGCTTACGAAGACCGAGCCGGATACCCGGCGGCCGCGCCTCGACGCGTGAGGCGCGTTCCGTTCCGGCGTAATGAACAGGCTCTTTGCGCGCGATGGTCTGCGCGCCGGCAGTCGCGACGCACCAGCCCGCCACCCACGCCGCGGATGTGTAAAGACGCATGTTCTACAAGCTGACTGTACGGTTTGGGCGTGCGCCGGACAAGATTGGAAATGGGTTATAAGACGCCAATAACAATCGATAGGAGGAGGGGTTAGTAGCGGTTAGCGCCATGCACGTATAGTAAGAGAAATGCCGGACTCCGCCATACTCTTGATCCATTGCCCCGACCGCAAAGGAATTGTCGCCGGGATCTCCAGTTTTCTGTACGCTCAAGGAGCCAATATTCTCCACGCCGATCAGCACCAGGACAACGATCTGGGCCTGTTCTTCATGCGTGTCGAGTGGGACCTGGCGGATTTCGCTCTGGACGACGCGGGATTCCGCCAGAGCTTCCAACCGCTGGCTGACAGCTTTCAGATGGAGTGGCGGCTGGCGTATTCGGCGGCGCGCCCCGCCGCGGCCATTTTCGTTTCTCAGCAGCAGCATTGCCTGTTGGACCTGCTCTACCGCCACGCGATCGGAGAGTTGCGCTGCACGATTCCCATGATCGTCAGCAACCACGACGCCGCCCGGGAACTGGCCGGTTTCTACAGTATCCCGTTCCATTATGTGCCCGTGGATGCGGCCAGCAAGGCACAGGCGGAGGAAGCCCAACTGGCGCTGCTGGAGCAGCATGGAATTGAGCTGATCGTGCTGGCGCGTTACATGCAAGTGCTCTCGCCGGCCTTCGTGGCGCCGTATCGGCAACGCATCATCAACGTGCATCATTCATTTCTTCCGGCGTTCAGCGGCGCGCGTCCCTACCAGGCGGCGTACCAGAGGGGAGTCAAGTTGATTGGAGCGACGAGCTGACGTGCCCCCGTTTTCTCTACCAAACAGAACTAGAGTTCACCGTAGATCATAGCCCCCTTCAGACGTCCCCTTCACCCTCATCTCAGTAGGTGTTGAGCAGCCCGGGGTATCTGTC
>JBEKYW010000102.1:0-8186 GCA_049510555.1 Bryobacteraceae bacterium | reverse complement strand
TCAGCTTGCCGATGAGTTTCAACTCGGTTTGGGTGGTATGTGCGCTCATGCTTTACTCGTTGTAGGCCACGATGGCCTCGAAAAGGTCCTTGAAGCGTTCGTAACCGCGGATATCGTTCTTGCGCGTGACCTGGAGCAGCAGCTTTTCGAGCTGATCGAGGCTGCGCAAGCCGTGCCGCGCGATGGTGTAAGCCAGGCGCGCGCGCAGCATCACGAACTCGTGCTGGCGCTCGCTTTCGGGGGTGCGGACGGCGCGGCGCACGGCGCTGTAGAGGCGCCGCAACTGGCTCTTGGTGCCGGAATCCATGTCGCGCATGCGGCTGACGATGGAGTGCGCCTGGTTGTCCAGGTAGAGGCTGTCGCCGATCAGCTTTTCGAGTTCGATTTCGGGCGGCCCCTCGAGGCGGCCACGGTCGAAGCCACGGCGGTCGCCGCGCTCTCCACGTTCACCGCCAGAGCGATCGCCCAACGGGCGATCGCCACGCGGCGCCGCCCCCTGCGGGCCGCGACCTTCCCGCGTGGGACGGTTTTCCTTCCGTTGCTCCTGCTCTTGTGCCATGTGCTAAACCTCTGTCACCAATCTGGCCCATTCCAGGGCCACCAGGCCCGCGGGCCGCAGCTTCACTTCCGCCGATCGGCGTCCTGCCATCTCGCTGATCAGGTGCGTGCGCAGCTTCTGAAACTCGCGATCGCGCGTGCCGCTAAGGATGCGGTTGAAACGGCGCTGGAAGCGCCAGGTGTGCTGGATCTCTCCGGCGCCCTCGCCGTAGGCTTCCCGCCGGTAAAAGCTCCGCAATTGATACAGGAACTGGCGCGACATGCGGAAATCGTGAACCAGGCGCGTGACGGTGTCCTTGAGCTCCGCGGCGTCCGCCAGGCGCCGCCACTCCAGAATGCGGCCCAGCAGGTAGATGCAGTCCTTGTCCGCCGATTTCGCCAGCTCCAGGTTGCGGCCGGCCTCCTCGTACACCGACGCCAGCGGATAGTAAGTCTCCGGAGCGAGCGCGATGGCCATGGAAATGGTCTTGCCTTCGGCGCCCGGATAGTCCTTCAGATTCTCCTCGGTGAAGCGGTGAAAGAGCCGCTGCACTTCGCGCGCCAGAGCGATCAGCGCGTCCCAGGAGCCGTAAACCGCGAAATCGTCGCCGCCGGAATAGAGGATGCTGACCTTGCGCCAGAACTCGGGAAGCGAGCACAGGACTTCCAGCTCGCCGGCAAAGAACTGCTTGTAGAGCACGGAGAGGGGCACGTGCTCTTCAATGCTATGGACGCGGCGGAGGCGCAGGCCGAAGTTATCGACGTCGCCCCGCAGCACGCCCCAGATGGAGCGGCCCTGCGCGCGGCGAGCCAGGGTTTGCACCGGCGCGGCCGACTTGCCGTCGTCCGAAGGCGCCGCGTGGCGCGCCAGCATGATGCCATCCGGCGAGAGGTTGGAAGTGAGACTCCAGGCGTGTTTCCCTTCCCCGGGCGTCACCTTTCCCGGAGCCTCGGGCGACCAGGTGATGCGCGACGCCTCCCGCACCGCGGCGCCGAGTTCCTTCGCAAAATACACGTCGGCCGCGGATTCGGACGCGTGCGGACGGGGCTGGAAGACTTCGGGGCCGGCATGGGCCAACGGGGCGTTGCGCTTGCCCAGCAGCTCGTCGTTGAGGCGTTTGCGGATCACGGCCCAGTCGCCCAGGTTGTCCGTGACGCCCCAGATGAGTTTCACGAAGCCGGAACTAAGCTCGGCGACCTGGCGCGCCGCCGCCGAAAGAAAGCTTTCCGCGGCTTCGCGGGCTTCGCCGGGCAGCACCACCAGGAACTGGCCGCCGCCGCTGGAACCAAGCAGGACGCGCGCCAGCCCCAGTTCCGCAAGCAGCGCCCGTGGCAGCACTTCGCACAGCAAAGTGATCCACTGCGACCGTCCGGCAAGGAGATCTTCGCCGGCGGCGCGCACAGAACGTCCTTCGGCGGGACCGGCCAAAAGGAACTCTTCCGTGCCCAAAATTTTGCCTTGCAGCAGGATCTGTTCGGGCATCGAACCAGACAAGCCTTGAGAAACCCTAACTTTAGCACAGAATTCTGAGAGCATCGCGGGCGCGCGCGCACGATACTCTCTATGGGCAGCGTTGGAACAAGAGCGGCGGTTGTGCTGCTTTCAGCGGGCCTGATCCAGTGGGCGTCCCGAATCCCTTGCGCTGGCCAGACGCGCCCGGAGCCTCCGCACCAGCGGGAAGCTGCGCCGAAACCCGCAACTCAGCAACCGGCGAAGCCCTCCATGTCCGATGCGCGTCTGGAGGCGGCGATTCGCGCCAAGTTCGCCAAATCCAAGATCGACGCCGACAAGTTCCAAGTGCATGTGCAGGGCGGCGTTGCCACCATCGAAGGCCGCACCAACGTGGTGCAGCACAAAGGCGTGGCCACGCGTCTGGCGAAGACCGGCGGCGCGGTGGCGGTAAACAATCACATCCAGATCAGCGATGCGGCCAAGGAAAAGGCGGCGGCCAACCTGGAAAAGGGGCGCCGGCGCGCGCAGATCAAGCGCGGCGATGAGCGCTCGGACCCCCGCCCGCCGCCCCAGAGCCGCTGATCCGTAGACCTGATTTCGACGCGGAGCCGCGAAGACGCGGAGGAAGACGCGGAGAGGATGAGAGATCGAGAGTTTCCTCTTCCCCGGATTCGAGCGCGGAGGGAGCGGAGACACGCGGTGCCAGTGAGGGATTCGCACAATGATGCACGATTCTTTTGAGGCCCGCCACCCCACCGAAGGCCACGTCCCGAGCCGAATTCTCCGCTGGCTCCGCGTTCGAACCTCCGGGCGCGGTGTGCTGCGTCGATCCACGCTTCAGTCTCTTTTCTCCTAGTCTTTCTCGGTGTTTTTCTCCGCGTCTTCGCGGCTCCGCGTCGAAAGACAAGCTTATGACCGTCACGTGATAGACTGATTAGAAAGCCGATTCTTGCCATGAAAGTTCTAAGTGTGTTCCTATTTGCCTGCGCCAGTGCCACGTGGGCGCAGACCGCCCCAGCGCCGGCAGCGCCTCCTCAGATGCCCGACATGCCGGACCAGACCACCATCGCCGTGTTCGACGATGGCGTGCCGTTCACCATGGGAGACTTCAAAAAGATCTTCGCGGTGCTGCCGCCGGACAACCAGCCGTTGGTGCTGCGCGACCGCAAGACCTTTGTGCAACAGTGGGCGTTCATGCGGAAACTCTCCCAAATGGCGGAAAAGCAAAGACTGGACCAGGAATCCCCCGTCCGGGACCAACTGGAGTATTCCCGCCTGATGATCCTGAGCCAGGCCAAGCTGGCCCAAGCCCTGAATTCGATGACGGTGGACCCGGGGGAGATCGTGAAGTTCTACGACACCGACAAGGAGCGCTTCAAGGAAGTCCGGGTCAAGGCCATCTACGTGTCATTTGGCAAAGGCGAGAAAGCGCTGACCGAGGACCGGGCCAAGGCCAAGGCCGCCAAACTGCTCGCCGACATCCGCGGCGGCGTGGATTTCGTAAGACTCGTAAAGGAGAACTCGGACGACGAGACCTCCAGGGCCAAGGACGGCGATTTCGCCACGCTGCGCAGGAACGACAACATTCCGGATGCGATTCGCGCGGCGGTGTTTTCGCTGAAGCAGGGCGAAGTAACCGAGCCGGTGCGGCAACCCAACGGGTTTTATCTTCTCCGCGCCGAGGAGGTGAGCTACCGCCCCCTCTCGCAGGTCCGCGACGTGATCTTCACGGAGATGAAAGAGCAACATTACAGCCAGTGGCTGGAACAGACCAACAAAGATTCGAAAGTCGAATTCACCAACCCGGCATTCCTCGGCAACGCGGCGGCGCCTCCCACCACCGGGAAGTAGGAGCCGGGCAGGCGGTACGCACGCAACGTGCCCGGCCCCTACCTGATGGCGACTTGAATGGGGATGATCTGGTTGGTCTGCTCGACTTGAATGCTGAGGGTTCCGGGCTTGGCGCCATTGCCGGCTCGCAGTGCCAGCATCGCTTTTCCCCCGGCATTCAGGGCGGTGCGGTCGAGTTTCACCTCCACGCCGGGGACCGAGCCGACCAAAGAGATGTTCACGATTCCGGGCGCGCTGTTGGTAATGGTGACCTGCTCGGATTCACCGGCCTTCAAGCTGACCGACTCCTTATCCACCGTAACCTGGTGGTAGATGGAGTCCGGGACGGTGGTGGGAATCTCCGGGATGGCTGCGGGCGCGGATCGGCCTGCGGGCATGGGGCCGGGAGTCATCTTGCCGAAGGGGGTTATGCGGAGCGCCTCCTGGTCCACGTACCAATACCACTGGCCATCCACCAGCTTCCAGTCGCTGGGAATCGGAACCTTCACCGGTCTGCCCATGAAGCCGGGCAGCATGACGTACTGCTCGCAGAGCACGGTGGCCTTGGCGCGCGTGAAATTGTCGGAATAGACGATGCGCCCGATTTCATAGGTGAGGTACTGAGTCTTGTTGCGGCTGTAGAAGAAGTCCTTGGTGTCGTCGGCGACCAAGGCTTCGGCCTTGCGGAATTCGCCTTTCACGTGAAACTCAAAGAACGCGGAAACGCGCGCGCGCAACGCCTTCTCCACGTCGGCGGGCGGCTGGTTGAAGAGGTCGCCGGCGTTCTGCGCAAACGATCCCGTGGCAAAGATGGCAAGCAGGAGAAAATGGAACATTTTCTTCCATTATATTCTCGGGGAGCCAGAAGTCGAGGAAGTCGGAAGTCGAGGAAGCTAGAAGTTCTTCTGTCTTCTGGCTCCTGTCTCCTGTCTTCTGCTTCTTCTGGCCTCCTGCCTTCTGGCTTTGCAGCCGATAAGAGGATAGGATAGGAACGGTACCCGCCGATGCTGGCCACGGTGGTCCCCATTAACGCGCGCCGCCAGGGCACATACGTGCTCCTGGAGGCCGCTTTGCCCGGACGGCCGCCGCTGAATATCGGCGTCCTGTTGATCGACCCTCGAACGGACCGGGGTTGGGTGCGGATGCGCGCCAGCTACGGCCGTCTGGCCGATGCCGAGGATGCCGAAGTTCTGGAAGCGCTCGAAGAAGACATTCGCGGGAGAGTGGCCGAGAGCGGCGCCGAGGCCTGCCTGCGGTCGCTCGAGGATTCCCTTTCCAACGTGCTCCGTGTGAGTGAGCGGCAAAACGTCGCGGTGGACGCTTTTTCCCGCGTGCTCGACCGCCTCTACGACGAACACGTGGAAAAGATCGCCGCCGAGCCCTTCCGCACGCATCTGCCGCTTTACAGCCTGCGCGCCGCCGCCGGCCAGTTGGGTGAAGAAATGCCATCCACCGCGGAAGACTGGGTGCGCGCTCCGGAAGGCATGCGGCTCGATCCGGACCTGTTCGTGGCGCAGGTGGTGGGCCGGTCCATGGAGCCGCGCATCCCCGATGGCAGCCTCAACCTGTTCCGCTTCCATCCCGCCGGCTCGCGGCAGAACAAGATTCTGCTCATCCAGCGCTTCGGCGTGCTGGATGAAACCGCCCGCTACACCGTCAAGAAGTACACCAGCAGGAAGGTCCTCACCGGCGAAGACCAGTGGCGGCACGAACAGATCCGGCTGGAACCGCTGAATCCCGAGTTCGAGGCCTGGGACGTGGAGCCGCAGGATTTCGCGGTGGTCGCCGAATGGCTTCGCGTCATCGAGTGAAAAGATCCCGCATTGCGGACCTGCTTCTGGCCTGGTACCGCCGCGGCCATCGAGATCTCCCCTGGCGGCGCGCCGCCGGCCCGTACCCCATCTGGGTCTCCGAGATCATGCTCCAGCAGACCCGGGCGCAGGCGGTAATCCCCTACTACGAGCGCTTCCTCGAACGGTTCCCCACAGTCGCGGCCCTGGCATCGGCCTCCGAGGAAGAGGTGCTGGCGCTGTGGAGCGGCCTGGGCTATTACGCGCGCGCCCGCAATCTGCGGCACGCGGCGCGGCGCATCGTGGCCGCGGGAGGGTTCCCACGCGATTACCAGGACATCCGCGCGCTCCCCGGCGTGGGCGACTACACGGCCGCGGCCATCGCCAGCGTGGCGTTTCAACTGCCCTACGCCGTGGTGGATGGCAACGTGCTGCGCGTGGTGGCTCGCGTGGAGAACGATGCCGCCGACATCGCTTCGCCGCGGACACGCCAGCGCTTCCGCGCCGTGGCACAGGGCTGGCTCGACCCGCGCCACGCCGGGCTGTTCAACCAGGCTCTCATGGAACTCGGCGCCACCGTGTGTCTGCCGAAGAATCCGCTGTGCCCGGCCTGCCCGGTCGCCTCCCTCTGCCGCGCGCGGCAGGAGGGCGCCGCCAGCGAGTTGCCCGTCAGGTTGCGCAAGACCATGCCGGTGCGGATCTCCGGCTCCCTTCTGCTGGTGCGGAGGGGCCGGCGTATCCTTCTTCGGCAAAGGGAGGCCAGCGCCGGCCGCATGGCCGGTTTCTGGGATCTGCCCACGCCTGACAACCTGCCCCACGCGCGCACCGGGGCCCGCTTCGGTGAGTTCCGCCACACCATCACGCATCACCACTTCACCTTTACCGTGCTGGCCGCTACGGCACGGCGCTCTCTGGCCCTGACCAGTCCCCAGTTTCGATGGTTCAACCCGGCGGCACTGGCTGAGATTCCTCTCAGCACCACGGCTCGAAAAGCGCTGAAACTGGCCAGAATCCTTTGAGTGGGGCAGGCCATCGGTTTTTGTGGCCTACCAAGCCTCGCCACACCACGGCCGCTCAACAGACGACCAAAACCGATCGTCTGTCCCACCGCGGTACCATGGCTCGGTGGAGCAATTCGCGCTCGAGTTCGGCCTCGCGCCGCAGCGCCGCATCTATACCGTCAGCGAACTGAATGCCGCCATCCGCACGGCGCTGGATGCGGAATTCCAGGACGTTTGGGTTTCGGGCGAGATCTCCGGCCTGAAGCTGGCCTCGAGCGGCCACTACTATTTCACCCTCAAGGAACGCGAATCCCAGTTGAAGTGCGTGGCGTTCCGCTCGGCGCACCGCTACTGGAAGTTTAAGCCCCAGGACGGCCTGGCGGTGCTGGCGCGCGGCCGCATCGATGTCTACGAGGCCCGCGGCGAATACCAGTTGCAGGTGGAGACGCTCGAGCCGCAAGGGGTGGGCGCGCTGCAACTGGCGTTCGAGCAGCTCAAGAGGAAGCTGGCCGCCGAGGGCCTGTTCGCTGCCCAGCGGAAGCGTCCGCTGCCGCGCTTTCCGCGGCGTATCGGAATCGTCACCTCGCCGCGCGGCGCGGCCATTGCGGACCTGATCCAGATTCTTTCCCGCCGCTTCCCGGGACTGCACATCCGCCTCTTCCCCGCGCTGGTGCAGGGCGAGGGCTCGGTGGAGGAGGTGTGCCGCGGCATCGAATTCTTCAGCCATTCCGGGTGGCCGGACCTCATTATTGTGGGCCGCGGCGGCGGGTCGCTCGAAGATCTGTGGACCTTCAACGAAGAGGCCGTGGCGCGGGCCATCGCCGCGTGTTCCGTGCCGGTGGTCTCGGCCGTGGGACACGAGACCGACGTGACCATCGCCGACTACGTAGCCGACCTGCGCGCTCCCACGCCCTCGGCCGCCGCCGAGATGGTGGTCCGGACGCGCGAAGAACTGCTCGACCGCATCGCCGCGGCGCGCGCCCAGAGCGCGCAGGCGGTGCGGTACCGCTTGGCGATGCTGGAACGCCGCCTGCAACGACAGGGCATCGAGCGCGCGCTCAGCGTGCTCCATCGCCGGGTGGGCCGCGGCTTGCAACGCATCGACGAACAGGAATACCGGATGCGCGAGCGCATTCGCGCGGAACTGGATGCGCGCGCCCGGTTGCGCCGCGCCCTGGAAGCGCGCCTCCAGGGCTGCGACGTGCGCCTGCGGCTGGCGCGGCGCCGCAGCGCTCTGGAACAACTCGCGGCCAAGCTCCCGCCCTTAAACCCGCTAGGGATTCTGGAGCGCGGATACGCCATCGTCTCCAACGAGGCGGGTATTTTGAAAGACGCCGGTGCCGCGCCGCCCGATTCGCGCATTCACGTGCGCCTGGCCAAGGGAGAGTTGGATGCGGTGGTGGCCGCTCCGCTCGGTTGAAAATTCGTTCCGCGGCCGTAGGGGCCGGGCATGCCTCAGGCTTGTCCAAATTAGGTTTCGGATCGGGCGGAAGCTCTGGTAGTTTGGATTGGGTTCCCTCGAAAGAACCAATCTTGACGTCCGGAGGCTTCCGCCATGAATCGAGTATGCAGCAT
>JBEKYW010000101.1:0-8255 GCA_049510555.1 Bryobacteraceae bacterium | reverse complement strand
CCTGAGGCGAGAGCTTTCAGGAGAGCCGGACGCGGGAAATCTGCACCTCCGGTTCGACGAGGGGAGAGTGGGTCGCGCTACTCGCGTCGCCCTCTCTCCTACTCTACCGGCTCTGAATGCAGCCTCGTACGGAGCCGCGACCGTCAGGGAGCGGTGGCCCGCGTGCCAGTCACACTCCGGTTCAATCCGGCACCGCCGGTGGCAGAGCTGAAAGCTGATCGCTGAAAGCTGAGAGCTTCCTATACGCCCGCCGCGCCACGATCAATTCTTCGTTGGTAGCCAGCGCCAGCACGGTGACGCGCGAGTCGCCCGCCGAAACCACGCGGTCTCCGGTTGCCGATTCATTCTTCGCCCGGTCCAGCCGGATCCCCAGGAATTCCAGCCCTTCGCAGCAGGCCCATCGCAGCCGGGCGGAGTTCTCGCCGATGCCGCCCGTGAACGCTACAGCATCTAATCCGCCCATCGCCGCCGCGAACGCTCCGATGGTCTTCTTCACCTCATAGACGAAGACCTCGAGCGCCAGCTCGGCGCGGCGGTTGCCCTGGGCCGCGGCGGCTTCCAGGTCGCGCACGTCGCCGCCCTCGATGCCCGAAAGACCCGTCAGGCCGCCGCCCTTGGCAAGCTGCCGGCGAACTTCCTCCGTGCTCCATCCGTGGCGCTCCATCATGTAGAGCACGGCGAACACGTCCAGATCGCCGTGGCGCGTGGCGTTCTCCAGACCTGACTGCGGCGAGAAACCCATGGTCGTGTCCACCGACCGTCCCCGGTCGATCGCGCACATGGACGAGCTTCCCCCCAGGTGGCAGCTCACCAGCTTCACCGGGCGTCCCAACATGGCGGCCACACGCTCGCTGATGTACTGGTGCGAGGCTCCGTGGAACCCATACTTGGCCACGCCGTCTTCCAGCCAGGCGCCGGGAACGCCGTACCGCCGCGCGTGCTCCGGCATGGTGGTGTGGAACTCCGGCTCGAAGGCCGCCACCATGGGAACCCCCGGCATGGCCTGCCGGAAGGCTCCAATGGCCGTGAGGTAGATGGCGTTGTGCGCGGGCGCCGCGGGCAAAAACTGGCGCAGAGCCTCAACCACCCCGTCATCCACCAGGAAAGTCCCGCGATACTTCGGGCCGCCGTGTACCGCCTTCAGCGCCACGGCGTCGATGCGCGTCCCTTCGGTCGAGATCCGGGCGATGGCGTCCCGGTAATTGCCGACCCGCTCCTGCCGGCCTTTCGCCAGCACTTTCTCCGACGGCATTTCCAGAATCTGGTACTTCAGGGATGTAGTCCCCAGGTTGGGTACGAGCAGGTTCATTGCGTTTCAGTAGACGAAGCCGAGTTGTTTGAGCGTGGTGCCCGGCTCATCGCCCTCGAACTTCGTCAGCGACGCCTTTTCACGGCCGTTCTCGAGGGCCACGCCGGCCGGGACACTCACGTAGGGGAAGACCTGTTTCAGCTTCTGGAGGTCGGTCGAAATGGCCGCTCTGAGGCCGGTCTCCTGCAAGAACTGCGGGGCAAACTGCGGCTGCTGGATCGAAATGGCCACCACTTTTGTGTCGCCCCAATGAAACTGCGACATGCGCCTGGCGGCGTCGAAGCAGTGCATGCACTCCGGGTCGAAGAAATACAGGAAGATCCTGCCATGTTCCAGCGAGTACGGCTGGCCGGCAACCGTGATGGTCTCCGGCGCCCTGGCGCCGGTCTCCCGGACGGCGGCCACTCCGTACGAGACCAGCGCGAACACCACCACCGCGCCCAGGATCAGAAAGGCGCTCCGGATGCTTTCCGGCCGCCGCGACCAGATTCCCGCAAACACCGCCAGCAGCAGCATGAGGCCGTCGCCGATGAAGAAGCCCGGGCCCACCACCCGCTTTACCCAGGGGAAGCAACTGCAGTCCTCGCCGCGCAGCGCGTTGTAGTTCACCGCGAAATAGGCCACAAAGGCGACCAGCAGGAGCCCGGCGAGAATCGAGCCCCAGCGCCGGAACCGCGGCACCAGAATCAGCACGCCGCTCAGCGTTTCGACAATGCCGAACACCAGCGCGGCCACCAGGCTCATCGACTCCGGCACCCTGGCCTGCGCCATGCGCACGGCGGCGCCCTGCGCGTCCGTGATTTTCCAAAGGCCCGAGAGCAGGAAGAGAAGCGAAAGCAGGACCGCGGCCACCCAGCTCAGCGCGGTTTTCCATCCAGGCAACTCCAGCGAAGCAAGCCTTCCCCCCGGCTGTGCCATACTGTCGGTCATGGTCCTTATTGTAGCCCTTTCATGGATTTGCAAGGGGAGGGCCGGGTGAAATCGCGGGTGACATGATAGCCTTTGCGTGGATTCTGCTACTGGTTGCGCCCACCAGCGTCGAACTGGTGGATGAGGTGTACCAGATCCCGGCCAGCGAATGGCGATACGTGGAACTCAGCCTGAAGCAGCAGCCGGCGCTGATTTCCGCCACGTTTCACGTGCTGAGCGGTTCCGAGCAGGCGCGGATCGCTTTGATGCGCGGCCAGGATCTCGAACGCCTGCGCGGCGGCCTGCCGCACGGCATCATGGCGGTGACGCCCCTGGCTTCATCCGGCAATCTCTCCTACTACGTTCGCCGGCCCGACGACTACGCCATGGTGGTGGACAACCGCGCCGGCCAACCCGCCGCCGTCCATCTGCGCATCCGGCTCGAATTTGGGGGCAGGGAGGCGCCGGCGGTGACGCGCTTGTCCGCCGGACGGCAGCTCGCCGTGATTGTGATCAGCTTCGCCGTCTTCTTCGGGATCGTGAGCTACTCGGCGCGGCGCGTGTGGCGCGCGATTCAGGGACCTCCAGTCGACGGCGATTGACCGCTGACCGCGTTCTGTGGGTACGGCTGCCGCGCCAGAGACAGGATGCCCTTTGGGCCGCCGCCCTGCCAACAGTCCGATGTATATTTGAAGTAGATACATATGCGAAACGAGACTACGGTTTCAAAATGGGGAAACAGCTTGGCTGTCCGGATTCCCCAAGGGATCGCGAAACAGGCCCGCATCAGCGAGGGTGACTGTCTCGCAATGGCTCTCCAACGCGACGGCGCTATTGTTCTGCGCTCCACCCGGCCCCGGTATGATTTATCGGAACTGGTCTCACGGATCACGCCCAGGAATCGTCATCGGGAGATCGACTGGGGACCCCCGGTCGGCGAGGAATCCTGGTGAAGACTGGTTACTTGCCCGACACGGGTGATTTGGTTTGGCTGACCTTGAATCCTCAAGCCGGCCGCGAGCAGGCTGAACGGCGGCCAGCCCTGGTGCTCAGTCCGGGGGTGTATAACGCCAAGGCCGGCTTGGCGCTGGTTTGCCCGATCACGAATCAAAGGAAAGGATATCCGTTCGAAGTTGCCGTTCCCAGCGGCTGTGGCGCAACCGGCGTAATCCTCGCCGATCAGGTAAAGATCGTCGATTGGAAAGCGCGCCTCGCGGAAAAACTCGGCCGCTGCCCACCAGACACGGTCGAGGAGGTTCGGGCCAGATTGGCACCACTGCTTGGATATTGACGCCAGGGGCCAATCAATGGTTTGGGCGTGACGCGGCGAAGGGTTGGATCGCTTGACGGCGGGCGCTCTTTCGTTCGGGTTGCAGGCCGCGGAGTAACGCCGACCGGCACCGCCTAGGGTCCAGGCCGAAGGAACTCTGCTATTGCCTTTGCTGAGACCTCGACAGCAAAGGCACGGGCGGCGGTAACTGCGTTACGGGCCGTTCTGCCAATCCAACTGCCCGCAACTCGCTGCCTCTCCTGGGGCGTCTGAGCAGAGGCCAGTTCGGATTCAAGTTCTTCGATTTCGGATGGGCGAGCGCCAGCAGTCTCAAGGGATTTGCGAAGGGACACCAGATCGCCCGGTCGAACGCTGATGTAGTGCTGAGAAAAGTGAGAACTGCCTGCGGCGACTATGTTTGTTCCGCCATGAATAATCGTTTGAAACAGGTGCGAAACCTTAGCAGGTTCCACCGGTGTACTGCGGATATCCGCTTCGCCGGCGTCCGGGTTCTCGATTTCGATTGCTAGCGCGAAGCTGAGAAGGCGGGTTCGGACCGAGTCCAAAAGTCCGGCTAGAACGCTAGGGTCCACCGCCAGCCATGCCTCTAAGCATAGAGCGTCTTGGTATGCTCTTGAGCCATACTGACGGGCCATGTCCGTGGGCCACGGAAAGCGCAGTGCACTGGCGCCCTTTTTCGAATTAGCCAAAAGCGTTGCGTACGTCGCGATCGGCTCCCGGAGCTGCGCTCCCTCTGCCCAATGCCTCAGTTGCTCCGGAAGTACAGAAGGAGGAATCGGAGCGGTCCCTTGGCGCTGGAATGTTAGCGCGAATTCCCCATATACTATGCCTCGGGCGACCCGATATTCCGGCACATCGGTGTTTACAGGATAGCCGTTCAGTTCTCGGTCGAGCCAGTCAGCCAGATCCCCATCTTTCAATCGGGCCGCGAGTATCTTTGCTTTTCGGAGAACGGTCGATATATCAAGTGCTGCGTCTGTCGCACCGTCTTCGATCTCGCGCAGCAGGGACATGTCTATTTCTGGACCTTCTTATCTGGCATGGGGCGAAAGCCCAGTATATCGTGCCGAGGGGCCAATTGATCGGCAACTGCCCGCGAGGCCACGCGGACGTATGGTCGCCGACGCTTCCTTGTGCTTCGCCGGAAACGGTGCTTCCGAGGCACGCGCCTGCCGGTTGCCGCGCTGTTCGAGTACCTCGACCTGACAGGGCGAGTACCGGTACATGCCGCGAACCGCACTGCGGTCAAGCGCTGAACGCTTGCCCGGCCGCCGCTATGGTCCGGCGGATGTCCTCTTCCGAATGCGCCGCCGAAACAAAGGCCGCTTCGAACTGCGAGGGCGGCAGGTAGATGCCGCGCTCCAACATGGCGCGGAAGAACCGCGCGAACCGGGCGGTGTCGCTCCGCTTGGCCGAATCGTAATCCGTCACCGGCTGGCCCGTGAAGAACCATGTGAACATGGAGCCAACCCTATTCACCGTAACGCCTGCTGGCGCCGTGGCGCACAGCTCCGCGGCGCGCCTTTCCAACTGGCCGTAAACTTCGGGATGCGACTTCAAGTGTTGCAGCATGGCCAGGCCGGCCGCCACCGCCAGCGGATTTCCGGATAGCGTGCCGGCCTGGTAGATCGGTCCCGCGGGCGCCACCCTGCTCATGATGTCGCGGCGCCCGCCGTAAGCGCCCACGGGCAAGCCGCCGCCGATCACCTTGCCGAGCGTGGTCAGGTCCGGGCGGATGCCGAATCTGCCCTGCGCGCCGCCGAAAGCCACGCGGAACCCCGTCATCACTTCATCGAAAATGAGCAGCGCGCCAAACCGCGCGGTGATGTCGCGGAGCGCCTCCAGGAAGCCGGGCAGGGGAGGCACGCACCCCATGTTCCCCACCACGGGTTCCACAATCACCGCGGCAATGCGGTCGCCATGCGCGCGGAACGCCTGTTCCACGGCTCCGGCGTCGTTGAAGGGCAGGGCAATGGTGGTATCGCAGAACGCCTTGGGCACGCCCTGAGTATCGGGGATCCCCAGCGTGGCCACGCCCGAGCCGGCCTTCACCAGCAGCGAATCCACGTGCCCGTGGTAGCAGCCCTCGAACTTGACAGTGAGTTCCCGCCCCGTAAACCCGCGCGCCACCCGGATGGCCGACATAGTGGCCTCGGTGCCCGAGTTGACCAGCCGCACCATCTCGATGGAAGGCATGACCTCGCAGATGGCTGCGGCGAGCTCGACCTCCTGTTCCGTGGGCGCGCCGAAGCTGGTGCCGATCGCCAGGGCGCGCTCCAACGCCGCCAGGATCTCCGGATGCCGGTGCCCCAGCAAAAGCGGTCCCCAAGACCCCACGTAATCGATGTACTCGTTGCCATCGACGTCGAAGATGTGGGAACCTTCGCCGCGCGCGATGAACGGCGGGTTCCCGCCCACGCTGCGGAACGCCCGCACCGGCGAGTTTACCCCGCCGGGAATGATCTCACACGCCTTACGAAACAGCTCCTCCGACTTGGAATGTTCCATAGTGATTTGCACGTGGGGCAGGCCATCGCTTTTTGTGGCCTGCCTGCTTACAAACAACGCAGACGACAAAAGGCGATCGTCTGTCCCACCAAACGCTACCCCGCCTTGCGGGGCACCAGCCGGCTGAACCCCAGGCTCATGCTGACGTCGTACAAGCTCCCGTTCAGGTTCTGCAGCAGGCGCCGCTTCAAACCCAGGTACGGCTGCTTGCCCGCGAACAGGTCCTGGATGATGGCCGAGAACCGCGGGCTGCGGCGCGCGAACTGCACCATGCGCGCCGGCACGGAACCGAAGAGGAATCGTCCCAGGAACACGCGCTTGGCAAGCCGCGCGCCGAATTCCAGGTCGGCCGCGAAGTCGCGCCGCAGCAACTGCCGGTAGTGGCTGATTCTCTCGGTCAGCCCACTCACTTCGGAAAGCAAGGCGCGCGCAGCCAGATCCGCCGAGCGAATGGCGTAATACAGGCCCTCGCCCGTGATGGGGTCCACCAGCCCCGCGGCATCGCCCACCGCCATCCAGCCTTCGCCCGCCACCCGGTTGTTCTTCCACGATGCCGCATTCAGCGAGGGCAGCAAGTGGCTGTAAAAGGCCGCACCCTTCCAGGCGATGCCGCGCCGGGTCAGGTACTGCTCCAGGCGCTTGCGCAGGAAACTCGCCGGCTCGCCCTTTCCGCAGATTCCCACGGAGAGATGGCCGCAACGCGGAAAGACCCAGATGTAGCCTTCCAGCCGCGGCAGAAACTGGATGTCGATGCGAGTCTGGTCCCCCGGCACGTAGTAGCCGAGGGCCGACATGGTGTCTTCCGGTGTGAGTTCGGTGCCCACCTCGGGCAGGGCGTTGCGAGCGCCCGTCGCCACGATACAGAAATCCGCCTCGGCAATCCCCGAGCTGGTGCGAAGCCGCCACCCCGGTCCGGACCGCGCCATTTCCAGCACGCGCGCCTTTTCGATTTGCGCGCCGGCGCGTTCCGCGCGCTCCAAAAGCATACGGTTGAGGTCGAGACGCGAGTAGATCAGCAGCGGATCGTCGAGCATTAAGCTGACTTCTCCTCCGTGAGGAGCCGCCAGGATGGTCTCGGTGATCAGGCGTTTGGGCGTGGAATTCTCGATCAGGAAGGGATACTGGCTGTAGGCCTTGTATGTTAAGCCGCCGCCGCAAGGCTTCTCCCAGGCGAGCTTCTCGTCAAACACCAGGACATCCAGACCGGCGGACGCCAGTCGCTCCGCGGCGAATGCCCCCGCCGGACCGCCACCCAGGATCGCGACACGCTTCATTTCTTTTGGCCGGCGGGCGGCAGGTCTTCCGGAGCCGGCATGGCGCGCCCGCCCCCAGGCGTGCCCGGCTCGGAAGGCGCCCCCCCGCCATGCGGATTCTCCATGCCAGGCGGCACGGAGGGCATGGCAGCGCCGCCGTGCGGACCGGAGCCTGCATCCTTGCGGCCCACCACCACCCAGCGGCCGCCCCTCTGCTCCAGTTGATACCGCATGGACATTCCCTGCGCCGCGTTGCCGCCCTTGGGAGTAAACGACACCGTCGCCTCCGCCTGGTTGCCGTTGAACTGGACCGATGTCACTTCCACGTTCATCGCCGCCACGTTCAGTTGGCGCTGGGAGAGGTGATCGAGAACGCCTTGACGCACCGCGTCCTTGCTTTGGACGCCGCGGTTGCAGCCGGCGAGACACAAAAACACGAGGGCACCATAGCCAGTTCGCACTCCTCGATTATAACCGGCGGCAAAGGTTGCGCACGGCCCGTTTTTCCGGCGCCGCCGGGTGGTATATTGTGCGCAGGGCCTATGGAACAAGCAGCCGAGCGGCCGTCGGGGGAAATTTGCCACCGCTGCCTGCAGCCGATTTCTCCGAAAGCCCAAACGTGCCCCAACTGCGGCGAACGGCACACTCGCACGCGCGGTGTCCCCATTTTCATCGGAGTTATGTGCCTGCTGGCGCTGATCTTCGTCGTTTATATCATGTTCACGGTCATTCGAAACGCCGATATCGATTCGGCTCCTCCCGACCAGACCGATCAAAGCGCCCCGCAACAGCCGGAAAAACCGCCGCCGTTGAACCCGTAGTAACCCTCCGCTCCCTTACGGTCGCGGCTCTGCGAGAGGCCTGCGCACAGAGCCGCGACCGTAAGTACCTGCATTGTTGAGTTCTGTAACTTTCTGGCAGAATATTTTCGCGCCTGCCGTTCACAACCAATATTGACAAGCCTCCGGCTGCACTCCGAAATAGC
>JBEKYW010000100.1:0-8299 GCA_049510555.1 Bryobacteraceae bacterium | reverse complement strand
CCGGAATATGTCGCTCACGCCGTGGTAGCAGATGCGGTCGCCGGAACCGAAACAGCGGTGCGTGGCGTAGTCGAAGGCGCACCAGGCGATGCCGCCGGCGTAACGGTCGTCGGATGCAAACTGGTCGTGCACACGCACATGGCGGATCACGTGCTCGGCCACATGGCTCACGTTGTCGAACCGCTTGGTGGAAAACATGTGGCCGTTGAATTCGGTGTTCAGATAGGCCGGGTGGTTGGGCGGCCGCAACGGAAAGCCGAAATCGTTCATCGTGAAGACGTCTTCGAGCAGCTCGGAATCATACCGGTTGCGGATGCCGCCGGTCTGGCGCGAATCGTCCAGCGAATGCGCCAGCGCGTTGGTGCGCGTGTAGAGGTCGTGATTGTCCTGGGATTCGTTGATGCGCACGCCCCAGAGCACGATCGAGGGGTGGTTCCAGTCGCGCCGGATCATGCGGCCCACATTATCCACGGCGATATCCTGCCACGCCTGGTCGCCGATGTGCTGCCAGCCCGGGATCTCTTCGAGCACCAGCAGCCCCACTTCGTCGCAGGCGTCCAAGAAGTGCGGCGATTGCGGATAGTGCGAGGTGCGCACGATGTTGCACTTCAGTTCCTTCCGCAGCACCATGGCGTCGCGCGCCTGCACCCGCGCCGGCATGGCGCCGCCGGTGTAAGGGAACGTCTGGTGGCGATTGAGACCGCGCAGCTTCACGTGCTGGCCGTTGAGGTAGAAGCCCTTTTCGGTGAAGCGCGCTTCACGGAATCCAATGCGCGTGCTCGAAGCATCGCCGTTGTCGAGCCGCGCGGTCACCTGGTGGAGCTTGGGACGCTGGAGGTCCCAGAGTTGGATGTCGCCGAGGTTCTCGATGGCGACCTCGTGATATTCGGCGGGCGAATTCACGGTGGCTGACGCGGTTTTCAGAACGCGATCCCCGTCGCGAAGCTCGGCCGTGATGACAATCGGTTTATCTATCGGCCCGTCGAGATAACAGCGCACCACCACGGCGCGGTCGTTCGAAAGGGCGCGGACGGGCTTGGCGAACACCGCGGCCAGGTGCGTCCGCGGCACAACCCGCAGCTCCACGTCGCGATAGATGCCGCCGAAGGTGAGGTAGTCGATGCTGCCGCCGAATGGCGGAATGTCGGGCCGCTCGGTCGAGTCCACTTCCACCGCCAGCACATTGTCTGCGCCGGGTATCAAATGCGGGGTCAACTCGAAGGAGAAAGGCGTGTATCCGCCGCGGTATTCCTCGAAGTGGTGGCCGTTGATGGTGACCTTGCTGGCGGTCATGACGCCGCCGAAATCGGCGAAAATGCGCTTGCCTTTCCAGGCCGCGGGCGCGCGGAAGTGGCGGCGGTAGATGGAGACGAACTCATAGGCTTTGTCGTCGAAGCTGTGCCAGGGCAGCTCGACGTTGGTATGCGGCAAAGTGACGTGCTGGAACCTGGAGTCGTCAAATGCGGGCGCATCGGCTCCGGGCGTCATCTTGCCGCCGAAGAGCCAGTTGCGATTCAGCGAATAGACGCGGCGGAGCGGAATGGCGGGTGCGGCATTCTGGGCGCGGCCGAGCGCGGCGGTGGCGCTGGTCGCCATGAGAAATGAGCGGCGATTCAAGGACACTACATTAGCTTATAGCTTTCAGCTATCAGCGGTCAGCTTTCAGCTAACACCGGCGCGGCTCGAGTGGAGCCTTGAACGCGTTGGGCGGTGGCACCGAGGGTCGGAGTTGCTCCTTGACAGGTAGCGCGGGCCTGTTAAGATGAAGATGAACAGTTCAACTATCCAACGGCCATGTCCATCGTCACCATCAAGAACAAATACCAGGTTGTCATCCCGCAACGCGTCCGGGAGCAGATTGGTGTTGCCGTCGGCGACATCCTGGAGGCGAAGGTGGAGCGCGGAAAGATTACGCTCACGCCGAAGTCGTTGGTCGATCGCGCGATCGCCGAAGGGCTGGAGGACGTGCGGAAGGGACGGGTGCACGGCCCTTTCAAGACCGTTGACGAGATGATCGATTCTCTCAAAGGGCGTAAGCGCCGGACGATCGCCAAAGCCTCTTAGAATGCCGATGAGCTGGGCACACACCCGGCGTTCGGAGAACGATTACCGCGGCGCGCCGCCAGCAATTCAGAAGGCCTTTGATAAGCAAGTCCGATTACTGGCGAAGAACCTCAACCATCCCTCGCTGCACACCAAAAAGTACGACAAGGCCGCAGACCTCTGGCAAGCGCGCGTGAACCGCGATTGGCGCTTCTATTTTCTAATCCAGGACGGTACGTACCTCATTGTGGCGATTATTCCGCACCCAAAGTGATGGTGGAGGCATCCCAGGAAACCCCGCCAGGAAGCCCGGCGGGAATCTGGGCTACACTGGAACGTTTGGGTCTGATTTCCTTTGATTGATCTGCACTCGCACACCGACGAATCGGACGGCTCCTGCTCGCCCGCGCAGCTAGTCGAAGAGGCGGTTCTGGCTGGGGTTGACGTGCTCGGCATTACCGATCACGATACCTTCGCCGGTTACGACCAGGCCCTCCCGGTGGCCCGTGCGCGGGGTGTGAAGCTGGTGTGCGGCATCGAGCTCTCCACCAAGCTGCACGGCCACTCGGTCCACCTCCTGGGGTATTTTCTGGGGGATGACGGACTGCGGGGGTTCCGCGATTGGGTGTTGGAGATGCAGGCCTCGCGGCGCGAGCGCAACGTGCGGCTGGCCGCGCGGCTGCGCGAGCTGGGGTTCGACATCACCGTGGAGGAAGCCGAGGCTCGCGGACGCGGGATGACCGGGCGGCCGCACTTTGCGCAGATCATGGTCGAGAAGGGGTATGCCACCAATGTCCGGCAGGCGTTTGACGATTACCTGGACGAATCGGCGAAGGGATACGTCTACCGGCGCGAGCCGCAGTTTGCCGAGGCGGTCTCGCAGATTCTGAAGGCTGGAGGGATTGCCTCGCTGGCGCATCCGGTGCGCGTCAAGGGCGACCTGACGGCCATGATGCCGGAACTGTGCGGCACTCGGATGAACGCCATCGAGGCGTACCACAGCGACCACGGGACCGAGGAAACGGCGTTGTATCTCGGGCTGGCGAAACGCTACGGCCTGATGGTGACGGGCGGGTCGGATTTCCATGGAGCGCTCAAACCGGAAGTGAGGCTGGGCACCGGGCACGCGGGAAACCTGAATCTTCCGGGCGATTTGCTGGAGAAATTGAGAGTGGGGTAAGGCTCACGCTCCTCTGACGTAGGCCAGCGCGATTACTTTTCCGAAGTGCGGGGAATACACCGACGAAGTGATCTCCGCCTCTTTGCCGTCCACCATCAGCTTCGTGCCGGGCGCCGCGGCTTCGGAGCCATCGATTTCCACGCGCACCAATTTCTTGTTCACGTGGCCTTGCGCGCGGATGCGCTCGACGATCTCCTGGCCGAGATAGCAGCCCTTGGTGAAACTCACGGCGTGCATCTGCCCGGTTTCCTGCGGCAGGGATGTCTCGCGGATGTCTTCGCCGTAGCGCGGCTTGCCGTTCTCGATGCGCACCACGCGGGCATCGTCGAGAGTTGCGGGCCTGACCCCGGCGGATTCCAGTTGGCGGACGACGCCCGCCATCTGCTCCGCGGAGCAGTAGATGCGAAAGCCGGGCTGGCCGGTCACGGTGAAGGGGGCCATGGTGTATTCCAGGCGCATGGCCTCCGCGCCGGGTCCTTCCACGCCGATGGCCGCGGTCTGGGTGGTCACGTCTTCCAGTTCCACCTGGTCCGCGATAATGTAGCGGCGGATGAGCTGCTGGATTTTCTCGCGGACGTCGGGCTCGGTGTCGATCAGGAAGTGATCCGGGAAGCAGAACAGGCAAAGGTCGGCCTGGATGCGGCCCTGCGGGTTCAGCAGGAATGCATTGCAGCCGTCGCCCGGTTTCATCTTTTTGACTTCGTTACTGGTAATGTTGTGCAGCAGGCGCGCCCGGTCGCGGCCGCGCGCCACAATGCGGCCGCGCGCGGAGAGATCCAGCCATGCGGCGCCGCCCCGCAGTGCGTCGTAACCCTCGCTCATGCTTTCAGTCTAGAAGATGTGCGCCAGGTAAACCGCGATGGCGATGATGGCCAGGCCGGAGATCGCCAGGCCGGTCATCATTGGGGTGCGGCGCGGGTGCCCGGGCCGCGCGATCAGCAACGCGACGGTGAACACGTGCAGCACCAGCAGCAGCTTGATGCCGAGCAGCGCCTGGTAGATCCGGCTATGGCCGGGATGGGTAAGGATGTTGTACAAGCCCGAGACGACCAACCCGCAGATGGCAGCCAGAACCCATGGACGAAAAGCCGTAGCGGCTCTATCGGCCAGCGCTTCGCGAGCGTCCGGCGCGAGCACCGAGCTCGCGGGCGCCATTACCAGGCGCCCGTACAGAATGCCGCCAATCAGTGTCGCCAGGGAGGAGAAGTGCAACCACTGCATGACCACGACGAGCACATCAGCCATACCGTGAGTATACAATCGGCGTATGATCCACGAGATCCTTCCGGTGGGAGTGCTCGAATGCAACTGCTCGGTCTTCGGTGATGAACGGAGCCGGGAGGCGCTGGTGGTGGACCCGGGCGACGATATCGAGCGTGTTCTCAAAGTCGTCAAGAGGCACGGGCTCACGGTGAAGGCCATCGTGATCACGCACGCCCACATCGATCATATCGGCGGCGCGCAGAAGCTGAAACAGGCCACCGGAGCGCCAGTGTACATGAACCTCAACGACGCGGAGTTACAGAAAATGCTGGACGTCCAGGCGGCTTGGCTGGGGATGCGCCCGCCGGAGCAGGTGGCCATCGATGTGCCCGCCAAAGAAGGGGACCGGCTGGTGGTCGGGGCCACCGAATTCCACGTCCTCGACACGCCCGGCCATACCCAGGGCAGCATCAGCCTGTGGATTCCCTCGGAGGGCAAACTGGTGGCCGGCGATACGCTGTTCCGCGACAGCATCGGGCGCACCGACCTGCCGGGCGGGGACGGGCGGCAGATTCTCAAATCCATCCACGACAAGCTGATGCCCCTGCCGGATGAAACCATGGTTGTTCCGGGGCACGGAGACAACACCACCATCGGGCGCGAGAAGCAGTTCAACTACTTTCTGCAGAGAATGTGACGCCGGGCAAGCTAAAGCATGCCCCACCTTTGATAAGATCTTCCCTATGTCCGATCCCAACGTCTATCCGCCCAGCCCGGAGTTTGTGAAGCGCGCACACGTCCAAGGAATGGAGGGCTACCGCGAGCTATACCGGAAGGCCGCGGATAAACCGGAGGAGTTTTGGGGCGAGCTGGCCGAAAGGGAACTGTTTTGGTTCGAGAAATGGTCGCACGTGTTCGAGTGGCATCCGCCGTTTGCGAAATGGTTCGTGGGCGGGAAGACCAACGTCTCCTACAACTGCCTGGACCGGCACCTCGCGACGCAGCGCAAGAACAAAGTGGCCATCCTATGGGAAGGCGAGCCGGGGGACCAGCGGCTGATCTCGTACCAGGAGTTGCACCGGCTGGTGTGCCGCTTCGCCAACGTGCTCAAGGGCCGCGGCCTCCAAGCCGGCGACCGCGCCATCATCTACATGGGGATGGTTCCGGAGCTGCCCGTGGCGCTGCTGGCCTGCGCGCGGCTGGGGATCACGCACAGCGTGGTATTCGGCGGATTCTCGGCGGAAGCTCTGAAGGCGCGCATCCAGGATCTGGAAGCCCAGGTGGTGATTACGGCCGACGGCGCCTGGCGGCGCGGCAAAGAGGTGCGGCTGAAGGATGCGGTGGACGAAGCACTCGCCGAATGCCCCAGCGTGCGCGACGTGATCGTGCTGCGGCGTACTGGCGGCGCCATCGTCATGAAGGAGGGCCGGGACCACTGGTGGCACGCGCTTGACGAGGGCGTTGGCGAGGACTGCGCCGCGGAGCAACTCGACAGCGAGCATCCCCTCTACGTGCTCTATACCTCGGGCACCACGGGGAAACCCAAGGGCATCGTCCACACCACCGCCGGCTACCTCCTGCAAGCGCATATGACCATGAAGTGGGTGTTCGATCTGCGCGAAGAAGATACCTACTGGTGCACCGCCGACATAGGCTGGGTGACGGGCCACAGCTACATCGTGTACGGGCCGCTTTCGGCCGGCGCCACCACTGTGATGTACGAGGGCGCGCCCGATTATCCGCAACCCGACCGGTTCTGGCGGCTGATCGAGAAATATCGGGTCAACATCTTCTATACTTCGCCGACGGCCATCCGCGCGTTTATCCGGCAGGGCGACCAGTGGCCGAATCAGCACGACATGTCCAGCTTGCGGCTGCTCGGTTCAGTGGGCGAGCCGATCAACCCGGCGGCATGGGAGTGGTACTACAAGACCATCGGCAAGGAGCGCTGCCCGATTGTGGATACCTGGTGGCAGACCGAGACCGGCGCCATCATGATCGCGGCGATGCCCGGCGCGGTGCCGCTGAAGCCGGGGTCGGGAACTCTGCCCATGCCGGGGGTCCTGGCGGACGTGGTGGACCTGCTGGGGAAGCCGGTCGAGGCCAACCAGGAAGGATTCCTCATCGTGCGCCGGCCCTGGCCGAGCATGGCGCGCACCTTGTGGCGCGATGCGGAGCGCTACCGGCAGCAGTACTGGGAGCGCGTCGATGGCGTGTACATGACGGGCGACGCCGCGCGGCGCGACGAGGACGGCTACTACTGGATTCTCGGCCGGGTGGACGATGTCATGAACGTCAGCGGGCACCGGCTCAGCACCATGGAGATCGAATCGGCCCTGGTGCGGCATCCCGCGGTGGCCGAGGCGGCCGTGGTGGGTAAGCCGCACGAGATCACGGGGCAGGCGGTGGCCTGCTTCGTCACCCTGAAAAGAGGCAACTGGAATCACCACGAGCTGGCCGAAGAACTGCGCAAGTGGGTGGCGCACGAGATCGGCGGCTTCGCCAAGCCGGAGCAGATCCGCTTCACCGATTCGCTCCCCAAGACGCGCAGCGGCAAGATCATGCGCCGGCTGCTGCGGGAGATTGTGACCTCGAACGTGGTGACGGGGGACGTAACGACGCTAGAGGATCTCTCTGTGGTAACGCGGCTGGCAGCGCAGCAGGAGGAAGAGTAGGTAGCGCCGGCGGCGCTACCCCCCCGCGCCATCAAATCTGCTAATATTGTGTTGCCGAAAGGCTCTCCCGCATGCCGTCAAGTCTGCCGCTGGCGCTCCTGGTCGCTCATTCCGCCACCGACCGTTTCGTGCGGAGCCTGTTCGACGACACCTTCGCCGGAATCCACCAAATGGCATGGTTCGACTGGGCCATGCTGATTCCCTACTTCACGGTCCTGGTCATCCTCTCGGTCTACGGCACCCACCGCTACGTCATTATCCGCAGGTATTTCAAGCACCGGAAGAAGGCCACTACCGGGCCGCCCAGGCGCTTCGAGCAGCGTCCGCCGGTGACCATCCAGCTTCCGCTCTACAACGAGCGCTACGTGGTGGAACGGCTCATCGAAGAGGTGGTCAAGATCGAGTATCCGAAGGAATTGCTCCAGATTCAGGTCCTGGATGATTCCACCGACGACACCGCCCCCTTCGCCGAGGCCCTGGTGGAGCGTTACCGGGCGCTGGGCCACCCCATCGAGTATCACCACCGGGCGAACCGCCACGGTTTCAAGGCCGGGGCGCTTCAGGAAGGGCTCGAGACCGCCACGGGAGAGCTGATTGCGGTGTTCGACGCCGATTTTTGCCCGCCGGCCGATTTCCTCGAGCGCACCGTGGACTTCTTTGTGGACCCGTCGGTCGGGGTGGTGCAGACCCGCTGGAGCTACATCAACCGCGATTACAACTTCCTGACGGAAGTGGAAGCCATGCTCCTGGACGGCCATTTCATTCTGGAGCACGGGGCGCGGTCGCGGGCGGGGTATTTCTTCAACTTCAACGGGACGGCCGGCATTCTGCGCAAGAAGATGATCGACGACGCAGGGGGCTGGCAGCACGACACGCTCACGGAAGATTCGGACCTGAGCTACCGCGCTCAGCTCAAGGGCTGGCGTTTCGTTTACCTGCCGGGCCTGGACTGCCCTTCCGAGCTGCCCGTGGAAATGCACGGCTTCCAGGTGCAGCAATCGCGCTGGGCCAAAGGGCTTACGCAGGTCGCCAAGAAGTTGCTGCCTACGATTCTCCGCGCCGACGTGCGGAAGCGCGTAAAGGCCGAGGCTTTCCTGCACCTGACGCCCAACATTTCCTATCCGCTGATGATCGTGCTTTCGGCGCTGATGCTGCCGGTGATGATCGTGCGCTTTTACATGGGCGTGTGGCAGATGGT
>JBEKYW010000010.1:0-101678 GCA_049510555.1 Bryobacteraceae bacterium | reverse complement strand
CGCGGAAGCGGGGGTCGTTGCGGGCGAGGGAAAGGCCGTTACGAGCGACCGGTCCCGATCATAGAGAAAGGCTGCGGCGCGCCAGGAAGCACTGATCCGGTGGCTGGGGAAAACGGTCACTGGGGAGCGGAGAGGCGAAGCGCCTGGCGCTCTGTGATTGCGATGTTCAGCACCGGGCATGCCGGTGGTGGGCAAGGCTGGGAATCAGATCACTTGGAACCATTTGTTTTGGTGGCGCCGGCGTTACGGCGTTACATGCTCCGCTACGTACTTCCGCATGAATTCCGAGAAGGCGCTCCTCAGCGCCTGCCGCACGCGCTCTGAGCGGCCCACCTTTTTCTCTTCGATCTGAAAGACAGGCAGCAGATCGCGTGTGCAGGACGTGATGAAGACCTCATCCGCGCATTCCAGGTCCGCCGGCATCAGAGTCTTTTCGCCGATCTTGATTCCGGGCACGTGGATATCGCCGAGCAACACCTCGCGGGTGATTCCCGGCAGGCAGCCGGAGCTCAGCGGTGGTGTCCACACCTGGCTACCGTTGGCCATGAAGATGTTGGCCGAGGTGCACTCGGCCACCTCGCCGCGCTCGTTGAGGAGGATCACTTCGTCGAAGCCGCGGAGCTGCGCGGATTCGAGCCAGATGAGGTTCATCGCCCAGGAGAGAGTCTTGGTCCCGGCGAAGGGGCATGCGGCATGGCGGGCGTCCCTGAGGTAGGCGAGCTTGGCGCGATCGCCCCAGTCTTTCAAATCGGCGGTGAGAGCGATCAGGTCGCTCGGACGGCCGACGGAGGGATCTGCCCACATACCCAGGCCGTTGCGGACAATTACCAGCCGGAGCGTGGCGTTGTGCACCTGGTTGGCCTGCACCAGTTCGAGCAGCTTCCGCCGCACCTGTTCGGCATCCTCCGGAATGGGGATGTGGAGTGCCGCGGCGTCCCGCCGGATTCGCGCCCAGTGGCGTTCGAAGGTGAAGAGCACGCCATCGGCCACGCGCAAAGTGCTGAACACGCCCAACCCGGAAAGCAGGCCGGCCTGGCCGGCAGAGAGCGCCAGATCGGACACGGCGCGGATATTGCCGTTGTGAAGGATGTGACGGTGAAGCACTTGCCTATTTTACCGCGGCGGAGATCACTTCCAGTTGGGGAAGGGGTCGGTCTTCGCCTGGCGGCAGGAGCCGATCAGCTCGGGCAGCCGCTTACGCCGCTCGAAGAGGCGCTCGAGGAGCTGCTCGAGGGTGTCTTCTTCGCCTTCAACCCAGTCCGGTGGAATGCCTTTCCAGGCCTGGTCGATCACTTCCTCGGGGAAGTGCATTACCTGGTCCAGCCAGGGCTGAAAGTCCTCGAGGGAGCGCACGGGCTGGTAAACCAGCCGGCGGGCATAGAGACCCTGCAGGGGCGATTCGGGGAAATCCCAGTTTGGCCCGTTGAAGGTGAAGCCGTGATCGATCATGCGGGCGACGAAGCCGGGATGTCCGGGCTCAGAGGTCCCCCCGGATTCTCCGCGGCGCACCAGAGCGCGGTAGAACACCGCCTGGCGGCCATCGGCGTTGCCCGTCCACTTGTCGAATACCAGGATGGCCCGGAAATCTTCCAGGTTGACCACCTGGGGCAGAAGCGCGTCGGGAAGGAAATCGTAAACCGCGGTGCGGCCGGGGTCGCCGGGGTAACGTGAGCCGAAGTGCCACCCGGGCTCGACGGCGATGCGCTGAGTCCCGAGATGAAGGCAGACCTCCGGATTGGCGGCGAGGAACTCGGGAGCAACCTGGATCAGAGCGGTCTGGGGAGTGGCGATCTTGAGGTAGTCCAGCAACGTCCCGGAGAGCTGCTCATTTACGAGGATGCGGCGATGCTGGGGATTGTTGCGAAACTTGACGACGTACCAATGGCCGTCATCCGCCTCCAGCAGATGGGACTGGGCGCCTCCACGCATTTTTCGCACATGCCGGACGGCCGTAAGCGGCATCGGAAAGAAAGTGCAGTAACCTAGAGTTGTACCATACGGAGGAACCCATCACCGATGACCGAACCAGAAGCATCCACGAGCAGCACCTCCGATAGCGGGACCGCGCCAGCCGCGGTGCGAAGCCAGGACGAAGTTGCGCTGGAACTGATGAAGTTCATTGCGGTGTCGACGGGATACGGAAAGGCCTCCCAGCCTTCTGCGGGGTTTTCGGGAAAACCCGTGGCCGGCTCGGCCGAAGAGCATGCGGAGGCGCTCCTGGAGTTGTTCGAGCGCTGCCGACGAGTGGTGAAGAAAGAGAGTTAGGTCGAGCGGCCCAGCGGGACGCTCGACTCAGCGCTTTTTGCCGCCTTTTTTTGCGGGCTTCTTCTTCGGCGGAGCTTTCTTTGCGGGCTTGGCAACCTTTTTGGCCGCTTTCTTAGGCGGCGCTTTCTTGGCCGCCTTCTTGGCGGGGGCTTTCCTGGCGGCCTTCTTCGCGGGCGCTTTCTTGACGGCCTTCTTCGCGGGCGCTTTCTTGACGGCGGACGCCCTCTTCACCGGCTTCCTGGGAGCGGCCTCGGGCGCCTGCGGCGGCGGCACGGGTGCGGCAAGCGGCGCCGGCTCGGGCAACGGAGACACGATCACTACATCGATCTCCTCTTCGTCGTCCTCGTCTTCGTCGTCGAAATCGTCAAGCTTGGAATCCAGTCCCGAGTGCTCTTCGTCCTCGTAGTCGTGGAAGTCTTCCATCTCTTCTTCGTCTTTGGGAGCGAATTTTCGGCTATCAAACATTAAACAAGCCTCCTGTAGTCAGTGCGCAATCACCCATAGAATACCCCTTTTTGATGGTGAGGCAATAGCGAAAAAATGCAATTCGGGGAAAATTCGATGCGGGCTATCTGGAGGCGGTGCGGGTGAGAACCGGCGGGCTATTGTGCACCGGCTGAGCAGGAGCGGCGGGCTTCGCCGCGGGCACCTTCGCCGAGGCGCGGTGAACCGGCGCGCGGCGACGGGCCGCAGTCCGCGAGGCGGTGCGCCGGACGGGCGTCTCCACCCGCAGGGCCGCGGGAATCAGCAGCCGGTTGCCTTCCGCGGCCTGGGCCGACGACAGGCGGTTGGCGGCGACGATGCTGCTGGGCGCGGTGGCGTAACGCTTGCCGATGGCGGCCAGCGTTTCGCCCGCGCCCACACGATGCACGCGCCAGGAATTGCGATGCTCCGCGGGAATGAGCGGCAACGCTGCCGTGAGCTGGCTGCCGCCGCCTTTGGGCACGCGCACTGCATAGCCCTCGGGAGCCATCCCCTTCAGGATGGCGGGGTTAAGGGCGGCCAGTTCCGCAAGTGGCGTTTCGGTCAGATCGGAAACCAGCGCCAGACTGGTGGGCGCGGAGACCTCCACCACGTCGGATTCGAGCGGCGGCTCCAACTGGATGCCTTCGAGGCCGTATTCGGAGGCGTTCTTCTCCATGATGATCATGGCGAGGATGACGGGAACATAGTTGGCGGTCTGGGCGGGTAGAACTCCGCGGCTCCGGATTTCCCAGAAATCGGCATAGCCCGTGCGTTCGACGGCCCTTTCCACGACTACTGGTCCGCAATTGTATGCGGCCATGGCCAGATACCAGTCGCCGAACTCCTGGTATAGGTCGCGCAGGTGGTGGGCGGCAGCGCGCGTGGCCTTTTCGGGATCCATGCGGTCGTCGGTATAGCGGGTCTGGGCCAAGCCGTACTCGTTGCCCCGCCATTTCAGAAACTGCCACATACCACCGGCCGCCTTGCGGGATACAGCTCGCGGGATGAAGCCGGATTCGGCCTGGGCCAGGTGGATGAGTTCCTGCGGCAAGCCCTCCTCATCGAGGATGCGCTGGATCATGGGCCGGTAGAGGCCGGAGCGCCGCAACCCGGCAACCAGTGTCTTATGGCCGCGGCCGGAGAAGTAGTGTATGTACCCCAGGACCGCGTCGTTCACCGAGAGGGGCAACTGCGAAACCGTGGCCGCCACCTGCTCCCGCACCTTGTCCTTCAGCTTGGGGTCCACGGGGAAGGTCATCTGCAGGATGTCTTCCAGGGGAGCCTGTTCGAACCTGCCCTCTTCCACGCCGGCTGAGGCGCCCAGACCCGCCAGATCCAAACGGTGGATGGCATCCACCATTTCATCCAGCTTGCGCTCGTATTCCTCGCGGTCGGCGGGATTCTGGTCCGACGCATCTAACATCAGGTCAATGGCGGCGTCGAATTCCCGGCGAGCGTTCTCGATATCGTTGCTCTGGCAGTACCGCTTGCCAGCCTGGAACGCCCGATCGGCTCGCTGGACGAGAGCGTCGGCGCGAATCCGGCGCTCGGCGACCTGCGGATTGGTCAGCAGGAAGGGAGGAACATCTGCTAAATACGGATTGGGTTGGACGACGGGAGGTTCGGCAAGCTCGATTGCCTGTCCGCCAGGGTGCGAAGCCGGCGGCAGGAACGCTGTGCGGAACCGGGACGGCTGATTGAACCCGCATCCAGCGGCTGTAAGGGCTACGGCGACCACAAAACAGGAGAAGAGCGTCTTCGTTCGAACGACCATTACCGCCTCGAACTACAGAAAATAAGCTACTTCTGCGGGCCGGCGCCCGGCTGCGGACCCTAAAAGGCTACAACATTTCACCGGTCGAAAGCAACCGGTGTTCCAGGACGAGGCGGTGGCCCCCCCTGTCGCTACTCCTCTTCTTCCTCTTCGCCCGCCTTGGCGGCCTTGGCGGCGGCGATGATTTTCTCCGCCTGCAGTTGCGGCACAAAATCGTAGTGGTCGAACTCCATGGTGAAGGAAGCCCGGCCCTGTGTCATGGCCGTCAGGTCACTTTGGTAGTTCAGCATCTCGGCCATAGGCACCTGGGCGCGGATGAACTGGTTGCTGCCGCTGGTCTCCATGCCGGAAATACGGCCACGGCGACTGTTGAGGTCGCCCATGAGGTCGCCTGCGTATTCCACAGGAGCCTGAATTTCCACGTTCATGATGGGCTCGAGAAGAGCCGGCTTGGCGTGCTGCATGCCCGCCTTGAAGGCCTTTCTGGCGGCCAGTTTAAAGGCCAACTCCGAGGAATCGACGTCATGGTAGGAGCCGTCATAGACGGTGACCCTGAAATCCACCATGGGGTAGCCGGCGAGGAAGCCGTTTTCGGCGGCCTCGACAATGCCCTTTTCCACCGCCGGGATGTAATTCCTGGGGATGGCCCCGCCGAAGATCTCATTGACGAATTCGAACTTGGCGCCGCGCGGCAGAGGCTCCATCTTGATCCAGCAGTCGCCGAACTGGCCATGCCCGCCGGTCTGCTTCTTGTGGCGGCCCTGGACGTCGGCCGTACCGCGGATGGTCTCACGGTAAGGGATCTTGGGAGCTTTCAGGGTGACGTCCACGCCGAAGCGCCTCTTCAGCCGGCTGACCACGATTTCGACGTGCTGCTGGCCGGAGCCGGCCAGGAGGAACTCGCGGGTTTGCGGGTCGCGGTAGAAGCGCAGCGACTGGTCCTCTTCCAGGATGCGGTGGACGGCATTGCCCATGCGATCCTCGTCGCTGCGCGACTTGGCTTCGATGGCGAAGGCGATAGAAGGCTCGGGGAGCTTCACCGGCGGGTAGGTAATGTTCAAGCCCTTGTCGGCAAGCGTGTCGCCGGTGAGAGTATCTCTCAGTTTGGCTACAGCGCCAATATCGCCGGCGTGCAGCTCGGTAACGGGCTGGAGGGTTTTGCCCATGGGGCTGGAGATGTGAGCCAGGCGCTCGGCTGTGCCGCGGGTCACATTCTGGAGATTGGCATCGTTCTTTACCACGCCGGTATTGACCTTAAAAAAGGTGATGCGCCCGGCGAAGGGGTCGGCGGTGGTCTTGAAGACGCAGGCCGATGGCAGGTCGTTTTCGGCGATCTTGCGGGTGGCCTCGGCGCCATTGACGGTGGCGGGGATGGCCTCGCGCTCGACAGGGGCGGGCAGGTTTTCGACGATGAAATTCAGGATGCAATCGGACCCGACATTGTGGAGCGCGCAAGCGCACATGACCGGGAAGATACGCATTTCGCGGAAGCCCTGCTTGAGGCCCTCGGCGATCTGGCCGGGCGCCAGGGTGCCTTTGTCGAAAAACTCTTCCATGAGGGCGTCATTGCTCTCGGCCACCATTTCGACGAGCGCCTCGTGGGCCTTCTGGGCGGCCTCGGCGAGGCTGGCGGGAATGTCGCCTTCCTTGGCCTTGCCGTCGCCGTCCGCGGCGTAAGTGTACGCTTTCATGCGGACGAGGTCCACTGCCCCGATGAAATCGCGCTCCACGCCGATGGGGATCTGGATAGGAATTGCCGCACGGCCGAAGGTTTCCTGCACGCTTTCAAGGGCACGGTAAAAATCGGCGCGTTCGCGGTCGAGCTTATTGATGATGATGGCGCGAGGAAGGTGGTAATCGCCGGCGATGCGCCAAACCTTTTCGGTCTGGACCTCAACGCCGGAGACGCCGTCCACCAGGACCAGCGCGGCGTCGGCCGCCACCAGGGCCGCGCGGGTGTCGTTAATAAAGATGTTATAGCCAGGGGTATCGAGGATATTGATCTTGGTCCTCTTCCACTCGGCCACGGCGATGGCGGTGGAGATGGTGATTCTGCGCTGGATTTCCTCCTCGTCGAAATCGGTGATCGTGTTGCCCTCATCGACGCGGAGCAAGCGATTGGTGGCTCCGGCGGTGAACAGCAACCCGGCGGTGAGCGTGGTCTTGCCGGAATCGCCGTGGCCCACCACACCGACGTTCCGGATGTCCTTGCTTTCGTATACTTTCACGGAGTTTGCTCCCAGCTTTTAAAACGGAATAGTAACACGCGGGGGGATGCGGCGGTGGAAAGCGGCGGTGAGGGAACTTTCGACGCGGAGACGCAAAGGCGCGGAGAAAAACATTACGCGGAGAAGAGTTTAGAGAAACAAGGACTCGTATGGGAATTAAGGCTGCACGGCGCTGGCGTCGCCCACTCGTCGCCCGGTAGCGGATTCCTCTTGACACCCCGCTTATTACGTCATACGATACTACGTGAGACGTAATAATGTCTGACCCCACACTTCTAGTGCTTGCCAGTCTGGCCGATGGCGAAAAGCACGGCTACGCCATGATGGAGGATATCCAGCGCTTCGCCAACGTGCGGCTCGGGCCCGGGACGCTCTACGGCGCCATCACCCGGTTGGAGCAGCGCGGCTGGATCCGGCCCGTGGACTCCGGCGACCGGCGACGGCCCTATTGCATCACGGGCGCGGGCCGCGAATACCTCCAGGACCAACTGACCAGTCTCGACCAAGTGGTGAAGACAGCCATTCGAAGGCTGAAACACGCATGAGGCAACTGATTCGCTGGACAGCTCGCCTCTATCCGGCCGCATGGCGCGAGCGCTATGGCAGGGAGTTGGACGCGCTGATCGAAGATATTCAACCCGAATGGAAAGACCTGTTCAATGTATTGCTGGGAGCACTCCGAATGCAGATGACGACGTGGAATTATCTGAAGATGGTGGCGGCGGTGGGACTTGCGGGTGCGCTGGTGGCGGGGGTGTTTGCCTTGCGGACCCAGGAGTGTTACGTTTCCCAAGCTGTGATGCGAATTACACCAGCGGGCCGGGCGGATAGTGATCGGCGGAAGGCGCTGGACCGGCTCCAGCAGATGGCGCTGGTGATCCTCAGCCGCAGAAGCCTCGGGGAAATGATCACACGACCCGCGCTCGATCTCTATCAGGAGGATCGCAAGAGGATGCCTCTGGAAGACGTCGTGCAAAACATGCGCAACAAAGCACTCCGCATCCAAGCGGTAGCAGTCCCCGATGGGGGCGCCCCCGCCTTCGTGATTTCCTGCGAGTATCCCGATAAGCTGAAAGCCCAGGCTGTGGTTCGCGAACTGGTGGCCAGGTTCATCGAACAGAACATCACGACACAGAGGAATCGGGAGCCATCCGCAGCGGAGAATCTCGAAGTACTGGACTCGCCCAGCCTGCCGGAACGGCCTTCCGGGCCCAATCGCCCGATGATCGTTACGGTGGGACTGCTCGGCGGCGCGGTGTTGGGATTGTTGGCGGTGCTGGTGTGGCGAGGTGCGGCTCGGCTTTCCAAAAGCGCGTAACGGCAGCGAAGAACCCATGCGGCATTGGATTCGATTGACGGCAAGGCTGTATCCAGCGGGCTGGCGCGGACTTCGAACTCGGCAGCGTGCTTCGTCCTACGAACCCACCACTCCCGTCAGCGGGCTGCTGGCGGAGGCGTAGAGCTTCTTGGGCATGCGGCCGGATTCGTAGGCGAGGCGGCCGGCTTCCACCGCCAGCTTCATGGCGCGCGCCATCTTGACGGAGTCTTCGGCGGCGGCGATCGCGGTGTTCATGAGCACGCCGTCGGCGCCCAGTTCCATGGCGATGGCGGCGTCGGAGGCGGTGCCCACGCCCGCGTCCACGATCATCGGCACCTGGGTGATCATCTCTCGCAGGATGCGCAGGTTGGCGGGGTTTTGCACGCCCAGGCCAGAGCCGATGGGCGCGGCCAGCGGCATCACGGCAGCGGCCCCGGCGTCGATCAGCTTGCGCGCGTTCACCACGTCGTCATTGGTGTACGGCAGCACCACAAAGCCTTCCTTGACCAGGATGCGGGTGGCTTCCAGCAGCCCCGCGTTGTCCGGAAACAGCGTTTTCTCGTCGCCGATCACTTCCAGCTTGATCCAATGGGAGAGGCCCACCTCGCGCGCCAGCATGGCGGTGCGCACGGCGTCGTCGGCGGTGTAGCAGCCGGCGGTGTTGGGGAGGATGAAGATCCGGGAGCGGTCGATGTAGTCGAGGAGCGATTCCTGGGACCGGTCGGTGAGGTTCACGCGGCGCACCGCGACGGTCGCCATAGCCGCGCCCGAGGCCTCGTGGCATCGCTGCATCTCCAGGAAACTGCGGTACTTCCCAGTTCCCACGATGAGGCGCGAGGAGAATTCGCGACCGGCAATTGTGAGGGTTTCGGACATGCTTTCATGGTACCGCCAAGCCGTCCCACGGGACGCTGTAGTCGGACATGACGGCGCGCGTTTCGGCGGGGGAATCGGTGCGGAAGATGGGAACGCCGAATCAGGATAGCACGCGCAACCGGCTTGGTTAGAGCGCGGCCAGCATGCCCCGGAGCGCCTGGCCGCGATGGCTGAGGGAGAACTTCTGGTCCGCGGAGGCTTCGCCGAAAGTCAGGCCTATCGCCGGACAGTAGAAGAGCGGATCGTATCCGAAACCGCCCGAGCCGCGCGGCTCGTCGAGGATGACGCCTTCCACCGCGCCGCGAAAGACACCACGGAGGCGTTCGCCTTCCACCAGCGCGATTACGCAGACGAAACGCGCGGTCCGGTTGGCCACGCCTCGCAGCTTTTCGAGCAGCAGGCGGTTGTTGGCTTGGTCGGTCGATTTCGGGCCGCAGAAGCGGGCGGAATGAACGCCCGGCGCGCCGCCGAGCGCGTCCACTTCCAGGCCCGAATCGTCCGCGAAGAGCAATCCGGATGCGTAGCGGCCGTAATGGCGCGCTTTGGCGACTGCGTTCTCTTCGAAGGTGGCGCCGTCTTCGACGCAGGGCGGAATCCGCTGGAAATCGGGGAGCGTCTCGATGGAGATGGGGCTGTGGCTCTGGAATTCGCGCAGCTTTCCCGGGTTGCCGGTGGCGCAGTAGAGCCGGATCAAATGCGCGCCACCTTCTTCTGGATCTCGATGAGCTGGGCGATGCCGGCGCGCGCCAGGGTCATCAGCTCCGCCATCTGCCGGTCATCGAAGAGGGTGTGCTCGGCGGTGGCCTGCACCTCGACGAACTGGCCGGCGCCGGTCATTACCACGTTCATATCCACGCCGGCCCGGGAATCTTCGTCGTAGCAAAGATCCAGCATGGGCGCGCCGTCCACCAGCCCCACGCTGGTGGCGGCGACGAAATCGCGAACCGGCATGGTCTTGAGCCGGCCGAAGTCGACGAACTGGCGCAGCGCCAGCGCCAGCGCCACGAACGCTCCGGTGACGGAGGCGGTGCGCGTGCCGCCGTCCGCCTGGAGCACGTCGCAATCGAGCACCACGGTGCGCTCGCCCAGCGCGGTCATATCTACCACCGAGCGCATGGAGCGGCCAATCAGCCGCTGGATCTCGTGAGTTCTTCCGGAGGGCCGGCCCTTGGTGACCTCGCGCGGCATGCGCTTGGCCGTAGCGCGGGGCAGCATGGAGTATTCGGCCGTCACCCACCCTTTGCCGCTATTGCGCAGGAACTGCGGCACGGTGTCTTCCACGGTGGCGGCGCACAACACGTGGGTGTTGCCAACCTTGATCAGCGCGGAGCCTTCCGCGGTCATGAGGCAGCCAGTGACGATCTCCACCGGGCGCAGGTCGCCGGGCTGGCGGTTATCGGTACGCATATTTCATCACGTAATAAAGAAAAAGCATGACCAGCACCATCGCGAGGACGACCAGAATGACGCAGGGAACGCCGCCCTGCGGGGCGCGAGTCTTCCTGGCTTTTCCTCTCGCCGGCTTAAACTTCGCCATAACTGCGATGGTATCACCGCGAGCCTCGGAGCCATGCAAGAATTGAAGCTGATGACGCGCCGGAACTGGATGTGGCTGGCACTTTTGCTGGGCGCCTGCCGGGCAAACGCGCCGTTGCCGCCGGACCTTTTCCCGGAAATGGTTGCCAACGTCTGGCGCCGCACGGCACTCGAAGACCTGCCGGTCTCGGAAGCGCCGGACCCGGTGCCGCGCACCAGCGTGGAGCGGCTTCGGACAGCGGCCTACGAAGGCCCCGGGAAGCTGGAGGCGCGCGTTTACGAGCTGAGCTCGCCGGGCGTGGGGCTGGACCTCGTGCAGCGCTGGCGGCCGTCGGCGGATACGGTGTTCTTCTATCAGGGGCGATACTTCGTGGTGGTGAAGTGGCAGCAGGCGGACCGGAGAGCGCTGCACGAGTTCGTGCGCGAGTTGGAGAAGCGGCTATCGGCGGCTAGGCCGCGATGATGTACTCGGCAATCGTGCGAGGCGCCGGGATCGGTTCGCCGTCTTCTCGCATGCCGGCCAGGTGCATCTGAATCGCTCGGCGCATCAGGCTGGCGGTCTCCTCGAATGTTGCCCCCGCCGCCACGCAGCCGGGCAGATCGGGAACGTGGGCGCTGTAGCCGGTTTCGGTCTTCTCAAACAGCACAGCGTATTTCATTTCAGCCCCGCTTGTTTCAGGATACTAGCACGCGCGGTACTACTGGTTGATGCTGGCGGAGAGCCACCTGACGCGGCGGTTGTTCGGGAGCATGGTGCGCCGGATCGCGGCGCTGCCGGTGCGGACCGGATAGGCCGCGGCAGGGGAGCAAACCGGCCGAAGGAGGGAGGGGACGGATAGGTGTCTGAGAAACCGCTTGCGATGAGGCGCTTCCAGGTCCTTGCGCTCCCACAGGAGCCAGACTTGGCCCCCGGCGTGGGCCGCTGGAGTTGCTCGGGATGGAAAGAACGAAAAAAGCGGCTCCAAAAAGGCGGTTGGATGTATAATCGACACCGGGCCAGGATGCCAACATGGAAATCCTGGTTACGATCTCAGCCAAGGACAATCGGTAGAGACCTGGAGGATTGTATATGGCTCTTGTGCGGGCACAAAGACGAAGGTGGAACACGGTTGTATCGATACTTGCCGTGGCCGCCTTTCTGGTGGCGTTCGGAGACGCAGCGAAAGCGGGTCTGGTCACGAATGGCGGTTTTGAATTGGGCGGTACCGGCTTTCCAACCTGCTCTTTGTCGGGTTGGACCCCATCTGGCAACATTATACATACTGGAGTATCCTCCGACGGCTCCCAGCATTCGGGCAGTTGTTATGCCTATATCGGGGCGAGTCTTCCGACCACAGGATATATCTACCAGGATCTCGCTACCGCGGTTGGCGCCAGTTACGACATCACGCTGTGGCTGAGGACCGGGAACGACGAGCTACCGACCGCCGGCGAGGTGGATTGGGGCGGCGTCAAGGTCTGGAGTGTCTCGAATTGGGCGATAACGGATTGGACCCTCTTCACCATTCCCGTGGCGGCAACCTCCACGCAAACAACCCTGACACTTGGATTTTCAGACACGCCCAGCTATTTTTATCTGGATGACATTGACGTCAACTCCTCCGTCCCCGAGCCGTCCACATTCCTTGTGGGGCTGCCTGCCCTGGCGTTGCTCATCCTCCGCCGGTGGAAGTAGCGCCCCGCGCAGTGCAATAGCCGCTAGAACCAATACTATAATCGCTGCGTAGCGCGCATACCTGAGACCCGGATATACTTCTATTGAGCGTATGCCAAGCAGGAGGTGAGCATGCCGCCCCGGCTGTTCTTGCTCTTTCTCACGTTGCTTCCCGCCGTGTGCGGGGCTGTTCAGGAGAAGGTCAGACTTTCCTGGAACGAACTCCCCAAGGTCATTTTCGGCCGCCAGGCCCGTGTCACCTGAGGCCGCCGCATCCGCCGGCTGGGCCTATCGTGCGTGGCCACCCCTCTATAATGGAAGGACACCATGTCCATTTCCCCAACCGCTGTGGCGCCACCGGAAGCGATTGCGCGCTACGAGCCGGTCATCGGCCTGGAAGTGCACGTGCAGCTTGCCACCGCGACCAAGATTTTTTGCGGATGCCCTACCAGCTTCGGCGCGCCGCCCAACACCAACGTCTGCCCCGTGTGCCTGGGGCTGCCGGGAGCGTTGCCGGTGCTGAGCCGCGAGGCGGTGGAACTGGCCGTCAAGGGCGCGCTGGCGCTGAATTGCCGGATCAACCCCAGGTCGCGCTTCGCGCGCAAGAACTACTTTTATCCGGACCTGCCCAAGGGCTACCAGATCTCGCAGTATGACGAGCCGGTGGCGGAGCACGGGTGGGTCGATATCGTGGTGGGGGGCCTCGCCAGGCGCATCGGCGTGACGCGCGTCCACATGGAAGACGACGCGGGTAAGAGCATCCATGACGGCTTCCGGGATTCGGACCGGTACTCCTACGTGGACCTCAACCGGTGCGGCACGCCGCTGGCCGAAATCGTCACCGAGCCCGATATGCGCAGCTCGGAGGAAGCTTACGCCTTCCTCACCGAACTGAAGCAGGTGCTCCAATTCGTCGAGGTTTCGACCTGCGACATGGAGAAGGGCCACCTGCGCTGCGACGCCAACGTCTCGGTGCGGATCAAAGGCGCGGAGAGGTTCGGCACCAAGGCGGAAGTCAAGAACCTCAATTCGTTCCGCTTTCTGAAGCAGGCGCTGGATTACGAAATCGCGCGGCAGGTGGCGGTGATCGAGAGCGGCGGTAAAGTGGAGCAGGAAACGCGACTCTACAATCCAGACCTGGGCGAGACGGCTGGCATGCGCAGCAAGGAGCACGCGCACGACTACCGCTACTTTCCCGAGCCGGACCTGGTTCCGCTGCGCATCAGCGAAAAATGGCTGGCGGAAATACAGGCTGGGATGCCCGAGCTGCCTGCCCGCAAGCGCGCGCGTTTCATCGGGGGGTACGGTCTGCGCGAGTACGACGCCGAAGTCCTCACGGCCACGCGGGCGGTGAGCGAGTATTACGAGACGGTGGCCAGGATCTCGGGCGACCCAAAGACCGCGGCCAACTGGGTGATGGGCGACCTGATGGGGCTGCTCAAGGCCGAGGGAAAGGAGATTGCGGAATCGCCCCTCGCCCCCGAGAGCCTCGGCGAACTGGTGAAGCTGATCGCCAGCGGCGAGCTTTCCGGAAAGCTGGCCAAGGAAGTGTTCCCCAAGATGTTTGCCACAGGCGAGCGAGCCCGGGTCATCATGGAACGCGAGGGGCTGAAGCAGATCAGCGACTCCGAAGCGCTGGAAAGGATCATCGCGGACGTGATTGCCGGCAATCCCAAGCAGGTGGAGCAGTACAAGGGCGGGAAGACCACGGTGATCAACTTCTTGGTGGGCCAGGCGATGCGGGCCACGCGAGGACAGGCCAACGTGGCACTGGTGACCGACTTATTCAAGCAGAAGCTGGGGTGATGCATGTTGAAGGTTGGCGATAAGGCCCCCGATATTCGCGTTCACACGGACCGGGGCGGCGTCTTCCGGCTGTCGGACCTGAAGGGCAAGCGCGTGGTGCTGTACTTTTACCCGAGGGCCAACACGCCGGGCTGCACCACGGAGGCCTGCGAGTTTCGGGACGGCGCGCAGGCGTTCGCGAAGAAGGGCGCGGTGGTGGTGGGTGTCTCGCCCGACAAGCCGGCGGCGCAGGCCGGTTTCAAGACGAAGTTCGATCTGCCGTTCACGCTGCTGGCGGACGAAGACCGGGCCGCGGCCCAAGCCTACGGCGTGTGGAAAGAGAAGAACATGTACGGCAAGAAGGTGATGGGCATCGAGCGCAGCACCTTCGTCATCGGGCCGGACGGCAAGATCGAGAAGATCTACGCCAAGGTCAAGGCCAAAGGGCACGCGGCGGAAGTGCTGGCTAACCTGTGACCGGCGCCGCGCCCCCTTGGGACGTCCCGCCGCCGAAGGACTGAAGCGCGAGATAACTCGGGCCGAAACGGTGGATGTTGTCGCGCTGCTTCTCATACTGGTCGAAGTGCATTTCTTCGTCTTTTACCAGTTGCTCGAAAAGTTGCTTGGAGGCGGAGTCGGCCTTGGCCCCGCACTTCAGCGCGGCCTTGTTGTAAGCCGTGGCGCTTTCCGCCTCCATCGTCATTCCCTTGACTAACATCTGTTCGGCTTCGACGATCTTCTCGACGGGGCCGGCGGCAACCATCTCCACGTCGCCCTTCAGGAACAGAATCCGCTCGGCGAGCAACTCGACGTGTCCCATCTCCTGGATGGCAGTCTGTTTGAACAGCATCGCCAGAGGCTGGAAGCCCTGGTCCGCCAGGTGAAAATGAAAATACATGTACTGGTGCACTGCCTGCAACTCGTCGGCAACCGCCTTGTTCAGTGAGTGAATACTTTCCGCTCGATCCATACCTGCGCCTCCGAATTCATTATCGCGCGGATTGGGGGCCAGGCATGTTGCGTGCGTACCGCATGCGTGGGCCGGGGCCAGGCGTGCCTGGCCCCTACTCTTTCAACTCCACGATGGTCGCGCCGGCGCCGCCTTCCTGCTGGGGGGCTGGGTAGAATTTGGCCACGTGGGGGTGGCTGCCGAGCAGCTCCGCAATGGTCTTCTTGAGGATGCCCATGCCGTGGCCATGCACGATGCGGACGCGGCTGGCGGTGGCCATTACGGCGCGGTCGAGGAACTCGTCCACGGCGTCGCGGGCGTCCTCGGCGCGCTGGCCGATCACGTTGATCTCCTGGTGGACGGGCGCCAGCTCCGGCGCGGGCTTGTAACTCACACCCTGGGGCAATTTGCCGGCGGCGGCGCCGGCCTCGGGCAGGACTTCGATCACATCGTCGATGGAAACCTGCATCTTCACGAAGCCGGCCTCAACTTCAATGCGGTCCGCGCCAAGTTTGCGCCGCACGCGCGCCGGCTCGCGCACGTCCTTTAACCGGACGCGCGCGCCCTCTTCGATGCGCAGCGGCCGGATGTGGCCCTGGCGCGCGTCATCCTCGGTGGAAAGCACGGTGGTCTGGAAATCTTCCCGCATCTCGCGTTTGGCCTTGGAGACGCGGCGCTGCGCCTCCTGCTCGGCCTTGCGGCGGTCGGCGGTTTGCGCGATCTTGCCGATGGTCTCCCGGGCCTGCTCCTCGAAGCGGGCCAGCGCCTGCTCGGTGCGGCGCTCGAGCTCCTTCAGCTTGGCGGTCTCGCGCTTTTCCCATTCGCGCGCCAGCTCCCTTTCGCGCTTCTCGAGCTCCGCCAGCTTTTCGCGCAGGCTCCGCTCCAGCGTCTGGGTTTCTTCGATGCGCCGGTGCAGCTCAGCCAGGAATTGCGTGACGTCGCGCTCGCGGCTGCTCATGGCCTGGCGCGCGCGGCGCACGATGTCTTCGGGCACGCCGAGCCGCGTGGCGATTTCCAGGCCGGCCGACTTGCCCGGCAGCCCCAGGCTCAGGCGATAAGTCGGTTCGAGCGTCTCTTCGTCGAAGCCCATGGAGCCATTGACTACGCCTTCGGTTGTGGCGCCGTAAATCTTGAGAGCCAACAGGTGGGTGGAAACCAGGGTGTAAGCGCCGGCCGCGCGGAAATGCTCGACGATGGCCACACCCAGCGCGCCGCCCTCTTCGGGATCGGTGGCAGCGCCCAGCTCATCCAAGAGCACCAGCGAGTCGGGGGTCACATCCAGCGCCATCTCGCGGATGTTGGAGACGTGCGCGGAAAACGTGCTGAGGTTCTCCTGAATCGACTGATAGTCGCCGATATCGGCCAGCACCTGCTCGAAGACGGGGAACTCGGCCTCGGCGGCGGGCACCGGCAGGGCCGACTGCGCCATGAGGCTGAGCAGCCCGACGGTCTTGAGCATGACGGTCTTGCCGCCGGTGTTGGGGCCGCTGATCAGCAGCGTGCGGCGGTCGCGGCTCAGCTCCAGGGTGGCCGGCACGGCGGTTTTGCGGCGGCGGCGCAGCACGTCTTCGAGCAGCGGGTGGCGCGCGTCTTTCAGCAGGAGGCGCTCGCCGAACCGCGGGATGGCGCAATCGAACTCCACGGCAAAGCGCGCCTTGGCGAAGATCAGCTCCAGCTCCGCCATGGCGACGAGCGTCTGGCGAATCGAGCCGGCGTAGGCCCGCAGGCGGTCGGTCATCTCGAGCAGAATGCGGTGGACTTCGCGCGCCTCTTCCTCGGTGAGCCGCACCAGCTCGTTGTTCAGGTCGATGGTCTCGAGCGGCTCGACGAACAGGGTGTGTCCGCTGGAGCTGGTCCCGTGGATCACGCCATCGAGCTTGCGCCGCTGCCCGGCGATGACCGGCACCACGAAGCGCTCGTTGCGGATGGTGACGAACTCCTCCTGGAGCACGCCTTCCTCGCGGTGCGCGCGCAGGAAACGCTCCAGGGATTCCTGAATGGCCTTCTTCTGGCGTTCGATGTCGCGGCGCAGGCGGGCGAGCGCCACGCTGGCGTGATCGGCCACCGTGCCATCCGGCAGAATCTTGCCTTCGAGGTCCCTCAGCAGCGCACGAAAATCGCCGATGGTTTGGGCGCGGCGGCCGAGGCGGGGGAAACGCCCGGCGGCCGCGGTGAGCAGCGATTTGGCGTCGGCGGCGCGGTCGAGCAGAAGAAACAGATCGAAGAGTTCCTTGGGTTCGAGGCTGGCGCCTTCGATGCGCAGCTTGTGGACGGCGGGCTCGACGTCCGGCAGCCCGTTGAAATCGATGCGGATGGCGGCGCCGCGCGCGGCAGGCTGTGGACGCGCGGCCGAGCGCAGGTACTCGACGGCCTCTCCGGCTTCCGCGAGGTCTTCGGCCAGGCGCTGACGATCGGCGTGCGGAGCCACTCTTTCCAGCTCACGGCGGCCCAATGGGCTGGAGATGTAACGGCCCAATAACTGCCGCAAGGATTCGAATTCCAGAACGCCGGCGCTGGTTTTCAAGAGGAAGCCACCGCTCTCTCTCGTTCGCGGCCCATCATCTATATTCTCTGCGGTTGCGGAAGGCCTTTTCAATCACCGCCAAGGTGCCTTCCGTGATCTGGAGCTTGGGCAGATCGCGGCGGCGCACCCATTCCACCGCACAGACGTCGTCTCCGGGGGCCAGCGTTCCGCCAATGACCCGGCACACGTAATCGATCAGCACGTAGTGATACTCGGGCGCGCCGGAGGCGTCGCGCATGATGCGCTCGAAGATTTCCAGCACGCCCAGCGGACGGATCTCGAGACCGGTCTCTTCACGGACCTCGCGGCGGACGGCGTCCGCGAGGGCCTCGCCCGTCTCCAGGGCGCCGCCGGGCAGAGACCACCAGCCTATCAGCGGCTGCTTGCCGCGCTGCGCCATGAGAATGCGGTCGCGTTTCAGGATGAGCGCGCCCACGCCGATCAGCGGGCGCTGGGGGTAGCGCCGGTCGTCTTCAGGTGGCATGGGTCAGTACGGCATGGCTCCCTTCACGTCCAGCCGGACACGGTATACGAAGCCGCCCGCGGTAATGAATAAGGATTTGTAGTCCGCCTCCCCGAACGCGCAGTTGGAGGGCAACTCTTTCATGTCCATGACGTGAATCAGACGGCCCTCCGGACTGTAGACGGCGATTCCCTTGGCGGCCACGTACAGGTTGCCCTTCTCATCCACACGGATGCCGCCCGGCACGCCGTCGATTCGGGAAACCAGCACGCGCTCGCCGGAGGTGTCGCCATTGTGGTCCACATCGTATGCGCGGATGTTGTGCTCGTCCGAATTGGCGACGTACAGAACGCGGCCGTTGGGCGAAAGCGCGATGCCGTTGGGACGGCCGGCGGGCTTGGCCACCAGCTTCATGGGTCCCTTCAGCGGAAGGTGATAGACGCCATAGAAATCCAGCTCGCGGTGGTCGGACTGTTCTCCGAATGCGGGATCGGTGAAATAGACGTGCCCGGATCTGCTCACTACGACATCGTTGGGCGCATTGAGCCGGTGGCCTTCCCACTGGTCCGCCAGCACTTCGATCTTGCCCTTCTTGTCCGTGCGGCTCACGCGACGCGAGCGCGTCTCGCAGGTGTAGAGCCGGTCCTCACCATCGAAAGCGTTGCCGCTGGGGCCGTGGGCGTCGGCGCGGAAGACTTCGGTGGCATGGCCGGGAACCCACTTGAGGAGGCGGTCGCTGGGGGTATCGCTGAAGATCAGGTACCCGTCCTTGGACCAGGCGGGGCCTTCCGTGAAGCGGTAGCCTGCCGCGAAACGGCTGAACGAGATTTCAGAGAATTCCTGCGCGGCGGCGAAAAGAGAGAAAAGGGCGGCGGCGAGACAAATTCGAGCGGAGCGGTTCATTTGCCCGCGCTTCTGTTCTTGATCTCGATGTGATTGATTACCTGCCTGACGCCCTTCACCTTCTTCGCGGCCTTCGCGGCTTTTTCTTTCTGCACCTGCAGCTCGACTGTGCCGCTCAGCGTGACCACGCCCTGCTTCACGTCCACCTGCAGCCCGCCGCCCTTGACCACCGGGTCATCGGCCAGCTTGACGCGGACCCGGTCGTAGAGGACGTCGTCGGAAATGGGTTTGTCCGCGGCCCGGCAGGCGCCAGCCAGCAGGAGCAGAACCAGAAAGGCACCGCCCATTCTAGGAATCATCTTCACCGGCCATTGTACGCCAATCCAGGGCGTTCAGAAAGGCGGGCTTTTCGCGCCACGCCGGCTGGACGCGCACGTGCAGATCGAGATAGATCCTCACCCCGAACAACCGCTCCATCTCCTGACGCGCGAGCGTACCGATCTTCTGGAGCACGGCTCCCTTGGTTCCGATGACGATGGCCTTCTGGCCCTCGCGCTCCACGCGGATGGTGGCGTAGATGCGGGTGATATCGGGCGCCTCCTCCCACTTGTCGACCATTACAGCCACGGCGTGTGGCACTTCCCGGCGGGTGGCGAGCAGCACTTTTTCGCGGATCAGCTCGGCGGCGAGGTACCGTTCCGGCTGGTCGGTGACGTAATCCTCGGGGAAGTAGGCCGGCCTCTCGGGCAAGCGCGCCAGAATCGCGTGGCGCAGCTCTTCGAGGCCGTCGCCCTTGGCCGCGGAGACGGGAAGGTAATCGGCGAAGTCGAAAATCTCGCGGTACTGGCCGATCAGCGGCAGCAGGCGGGCCTTCTCCTTCAGCAGGTCGATCTTGTTGAGCACCAGCACGACGGGCGTCCCGCTCTTGCGCACCAGGTCTACCACGCGCCGGTCCTCTTCGCCGAACGGCCGCGCGGCGTCCACCACCAGGAGCAGCAGGTCGCGCTCCTCCAGGGCGGCGCGGACCGTGTCCATCATGCGCTTGTTGAGCGGCGAATCGGCCTTGTGGATGCCGGGCGTGTCCACGAAAACGATCTGCGCCTCGGGCCGCGTGACCACGCCCTGTATGGAGGTGCGGGTAGTTTGCGGCTGGTTGGCGACGATGGCGATCTTCTGCCCGACCAGGGCGTTCAGCAGCGTGGATTTACCGGTGTTGGGCCGCCCCACGAGCGAAACAAAGCCGGACCGGAAGGGATTATTCATGCGCCACCGTGCGAGACCTACCGATACGGACCTGGCCGACGCGCAGATCGTCGCTGGCCAGCACCTCGACGCGGATGCCGTCGCGGTCCACGGCCTCTCCGGCCTTGGGCACGCGGCCCAGCCACTCGCTCACCAGGCCGCCCACGGTGGTGGATTCGATGTCCTCCTCGCGGTGGAACGATGGGAAAAGGTCGCCGACACGGTCGAGATCGAAACTTCCCGACACGATGTAGCCGCCGTGGCCGTCTTCGGTGACGTCGCTCGCGGGCTCGTGCTCGTCGCGGATCTCGCCGATGATGACCTCGAGCAGGTCCTCCATGGTGGCCAGGCCGGCGGTGTTGCCGTACTCGTCCACCACGATCACCATGTGGGTGTTTTCCTGCTGCATCTGGCGCATGAGGTCGCTGACGGGCTTGGTTTCGGGAACGAACATGAGGGTGCGCGCCAGCTCGCGCACGGTGCGATGCTCGCGCTCCGCTTCTTCGATTTCGAACATGTCGCGGACGTGGACGAAGCCGATGATGTGATCGATGTTCTGATCGTACACGGGAATGCGCGAGTACTGCTCGTTGATGACGAGCTGCCGCAGTTGTTCGAGCGTGGAATCGGCGGAGATGGCCACGATGTTGGGCCGCGGCGTCATGACCTCCCGCACCACCTTGTCGCCGAACTCCACCACCGACTGCATCAGCTTGCGGTCCTCCTCCTCGATGAGCCCCTCTTCGGCGCCGGCCGAAATCAGGGCCTCGATGTTTTCGGCGGGCGTGGGCGCCTCTTCCGCGGCAGCGGCGTCATCGGTGAGATCCACGAGCGACTGGAAAAACCCGAGCAGAGCCACGCACGGGCGGGCTACCCACGCGAGAGCGCGCAGCAGCGGCACGAGCGGCACGAGCCACCGGGCGGAGGTGCGGCGGTACAGAAACTGGGGCAGCGCGTAGGACACCGCGACCATGGTCAGCCAGACGGCCAGGGCAGCCTGCCAGAAAACGGCCGCGCGCCACGGCTCGCCATCGGCGAACCAGGCGAAGTAGAAGATGCCCAGCAGAACCAACAGCGTGTGCTTGATGAGCGAGAAAGCGCCGGCGCCATCTTCCGTCTTCAGCCCCAGCTTGTCTTCCAGCGTCTCTTTGAAGAACTTGAGCGAGGGCAAGTCGCGCGTGCGCAGCCTCAGGCTCTCCAGATACAGCAGTTGCACGAAGGTGACGAGACCGAGCAGGGGAATCGAGATGAGCGTGGCAAGCGCGACCGCCAGGATCATGACCGGACCCGCTCGATGAGGCTGTTGGGCAGGCCCAGCCGCGCGCGCCAGCGCTTTTCAGCGCGGGCCATCCGGCCGCCATCCGCCTCGTGATCCATGCCCAGCAGGTGCAGCAAACCGTGGAGCATGAGGATCTGGATCTCCTGCCCGGTGTTGTGTCCAAAGGCGCGGGCCTGGGCGCGGGCGCGTTGGAACGAGATGGCGAGGTCGCCCAGATAGGGGCCAGGGGCCGGGCGGGGTACCCGCCGCTTCTGCGGGTCGGGGCCAGGGGCGGGGAATGACAGCACGTCCGTGGGGTAGTCCTTGCCCAGAAACTCGCGGTTCAGGCGGCGCAAGTCGGCATCGCCGGCAATCAGGCAGTCGAAGGGGCGGCCGTGGGCCACTTCCAGTTGGAGGCGGCGGGCGAATCGTTCAATCGTCCTGCGGGGCAAGCCGGCCGGGACGCGCCGAAACGTAACGCTACTGCCTTGGGGTGAGGACATGGCGCGCGCTCAGGCTTCCGGCGCGGTCTCGGGGGCGGGAGCATCCGGCTCGGCCAGCTTCAGGGTAAGCTGGCGGCCCGCGCCAACGGTCTCGCCGTAACGCTCGTAGGCTTTGACGATGCGCTGCACCAGGTTGTGGCGCACCACGTCCCGCTCGTCGAACTGCACAAAGCTGATGCCTTCCACGCCTTTGAGCACGTCCACCGCTTCGAGCAACCCGCTGCGGCGGCCGGTGGGCAGGTCGATCTGGGTCACGTCGCCATTCACCACCATCTTGGAATTGAAGCCCTGGCGCGTGAGCACCATCTTCATCTGCTCGGCGGTGCTGTTCTGCGCCTCGTCCAAGATGATGAAGCTGTCGTTCAGCGTGCGGCCGCGCATGAAGGCGATGGGCGCCACTTCGATGACGTTGCGCTCCAGCAGTTTTTCGACGCGATCGTTGTCCAGCATGTCGTAGAGCGCGTCGTAGAGCGGGCGCAGATACGGGTCCACTTTTTCCTGCAAAGTTCCCGGCAGGAAGCCCAGCCGCTCGCCGGCTTCCACCGCGGGACGGGTCAGAATGATGCGCGCCACCCGCTTGGCCATCAAAGCGGAGATGGCCATGGCCACGGCGAGATACGTCTTGCCGGTGCCCGCCGGACCGATGCCGAAGACCATGTCGTTGCGCTCGATGGCCTCCAGGTAGCGGCGCTGGTTGACCGATTTCGGCGCCAGCACCTTCTTGCCGAAGTTGCGCTGCCGGCCGCTCTCGACCAGCGCGCGGAGAGACACGTCCGGATCGAGCGTGACCACGCGCAGGTAGCTGTTCAGGTCTCCGTTGTTGAAAACGTGGCCTTCGCGGACCAGCGCCGTGTAATCTTCCAGGATGCTTTCCGCGCGGGAAACGTTCTCCGCTTCGCCTTCGATTTCGAGATTGTTGTCCACCAGTTGAGTGTGGACGCTCAATCCGGCTTCAAATAGCCGGATGTTCTCATCGCGGGTGCCAAAGAGGCTCTCGACGCCTCGGCTGATGCGCACGCTAGCTTTCATTGAGTGGGTGCTGAGTACCTCCAAGCCGGGGAAAATGGCAACAGGGTAGGACGGTCAAACCGGAGTGGTTCGAAGCTTCGACAACCCGCTCGCGCGGGCGGCTGAAAACCATCTGCCATCATTATACCGGAGAGTCAAGCCCCCTGGTTGTTACAGGCCGAACACAGCGGGCGGCATAAATCGGGTCTCGGCCTCAGCTCGGGCCCAGAGGGCACCCCGGTCGCGGCTCTGTGCGCGATCGCGCCCGCTGAGCCGCGAGCGTAAGCGAGCGGAGGGTCTCGGCCTTGCGGTTGGCGTCGTCCATGGGATGGCAGTTCCGGGGAGGGTTGAAGACCACGGGGTAGGTGAAGGGGATCCGGCGGGAGGCTGGCAGGCGCGGGCGGCGGTTCTTGACCGAGTTATGCCGATGGAGTAGGGTGAAAGAGCGTGGAACTCACCGTCCATATCCCCGACGACATCGCCGAGCGGCTTGGCGCCGTCGTGAACGGCGATCTCTCGCGCCGCGCCCTGGAGGCCTTGTTGGCGGAGGAATACAGGCTGGGTCATCTCGACAAGCCCGATCTGCGGCGCTTGCTCGGCTTTGAAACCAGCTACGAGATTGACGGCTTCTTGAAGGCTCACAACGTCTATGAGGACTACACCATGGAAGATTTTGAGCGCGAACAGGAAGCCCTGAAAAGCTTGGGGTTCTGAATCGGTGCGGCTCGTCATCGCCGATACCGGGTCGCTGAATTATCTGATTTTGATCGGACACATCGACCTCCTTCCTGTCCTGTTTGAAAAGGTCACCTCCGGCTACTCTTCTTCGCTTATCCCCTTACGAGATCAGCGTAGTTGTAGGAACGGGTTCACAATCTCAAGCGGCCAGCGAACAGCGCGGCCTGGGAGATCCTCCGAGTAGAGGCGCGTAACACCGCATTCCAGGCAGGCGGCCACGATCATCGCGTCCCAGAATGACCATCCGTCCTCTGCGTGGAGAATGCGAGCTCGTTCAAACGCTCCGGCTGCCGGCAGGATGAGCGGAAAGATTGCCAGATAATCCGTCAGGCGGTCCCACGCGTCGACCATCGTGAAGCCCTGGGATCTCAGCTTCCTCGACGCCGCCACGAACTCACACGCGACCTGCCAGAGCAGCACCCCATCGCCCGCACTTGAGACGAGATCGAGTGCCACTTGCTGTCGCTTAAGATCGGCTTTGTCGCACGCGTAAATGAGAATATTGGTATCAAGGGCGATCATGAAGTTCGTCCCGAGAGGGCAAACGTTCACGGGAGGAGAACCTCATCCCCTCGATCCCCGCCAGGAGCCGCTGCAGGGCCGCGGGCCGGTCTCCGCGATCCGCGTCATCATCCAGTGCCTCGACGATCAATCGCACACGCTGGGCCTCACGCAACCCCAGTTTCTCCTTGGGTTTGAGAACACCATTTGTGTAGACAGCCTCTATAAGCTGAGCCATTCCATTAAGCCCTCTGTCATTAGATTAGCTCGCGCGGATCGACGCATCAACTTCCAGCGGCGGCAAGACCCGCATCGGGCGCTCCGCCGCCGGCGCTACTGGATCAACCGTAAACCGCTCGCGCCGGGGATAGTCCGCACCCAGGAATTCATCTCTTCTTCGTTCTGCAATAAGTCGCGCAGAGTGGCTTGGCTGAGAACCTGGTCGACGGCAACTTGCACGGCGCGCCACAAGGAACGCACGGAGCAATCCACCGAACGGGTGCAGATGGCCACCTGGCCGGAATGGTCGTCGCAGAATTTGCTCTCGAAAAGGCGCCCGCCTAAGGCGTTGATGACGTCGGCGATGACAATCGATTCCGGCGGGCGCGCCAGCGTGTAGCCGCCTTCCTTGCCGCGCTCCGCCTTCACGAACCCGCCCTTGCGCAGCACGCGCAGGATCTTGGCGGCATAGGCCGGGGAGACGCCTTCCGCCTGGCTCATCTCGGGGATGGTGAGGCTCCCGCCCTTTCCCGCATAGCCGATGCGGACCAGGCAGCGCAGGCCGTATTCTTCGTTGGCGCTCAGTTTCATCGGCGGAGCCTCGCGATGGGGATGATGTCTTCGATCCCCAACGCCAGTTTGGCGGCTTCCGACATGCGGTCCTTCGACCAGGGCGGATCGAATGTCAGCTCCAGCTTTACATCGGTCACGCCGGGCACCGCTCGCACGGCGCGCTCCACATCGGCGGGCAAGGTTCCCGCCACGGGGCAGTTGGGAGCGGTCAGAGTCATGCGGATCGCGGCCTGCCCTTGGGCATCCACGGCGGCGTCATAGATGAGGCCGAGCTCGTAGATATTGACCGGCATCTCGGGATCGTAGACCGTTTTCAGCGCGGCGACAACTTGGTCCTTCAGGCTCATTCGGTGGACACCACAGGCTCGCCCGTGCTGTTCAGGGCGGATTTCAGCGTGTGCCACGCCAGCGTGGCGCACTTGACGCGCGCGGGGTAGTCCCGCACGCCGCAAAACACCACCAGCTTGCCCAACTCCTGGCTCACGGGCGTATCGGTGGTGAGCAACTCGTGGAACTTATCGAGCAGCTTGAGCGCTTCCTCCCGGGATTTCCCTTTCAGACTCTCCGTCATGAGAGACGCCGAGGCGGTGGAGATGGCGCAGCCCGAACCGACAAAGCTCACGTCCTTCACCATGTCGTCTTCGATCTTCACGTAGAGTTTCAGCTTGTCGCCGCAGAGAGGGTTGTAGCCCTCGGCCCTGCGGTTGGCGTCGTCCATGGCATGGCAGTTCCGGGGACGCTTGCTGTGGTCGAGTATGATTTCCTGATACAGGTCGTCAGTCATCAGGAGAAGATCTCCTTCACTTTTCCGAGACCGGCCACGAGCGCGTCGATCTCCGCCGCCGTGTTGTAAAACGCCAGCGAGGCGCGGGTGGTGGCGGGAACGCGGAAACGGTCCATCACCGGCTGCGCGCAATGGTGGCCGGTGCGCACCGCAATCCCCTGCCGGTCGAGCACCGTGCCGATATCGTGCGGATGGATGCCCTCGATGACGAACGAGAGCACGGCGGCCTTCTCGCGCGCGGTGCCGATGATGCGCAGGCCGGGAATTCGCGAAAGCGCCTCGGTCCCGTAGACCAGCAGCTCGTGCTCGTAGGCGGCGATGCTATCGAGGCCGATGCGCGTGACGTAATCGAACGCCGCGCCCAGGCCGATGCCGCCCGCGATGTTGGGCGTGCCGGCTTCAAACTTGTACGGCAGGTCGTTGAAGGTGGTCTTTTCGAAGGTGACGTTCTTGATCATGTCGCCGCCGCCCTGGTACGGCGGCATCGCGTTCAGAAGCCTGGCCTTGCCGTAGAGGATGCCGATGCCGGTAGGCCCGAACACCTTGTGGCCGGAGAAGGCGTAGAAGTCGGCATCGAGCGCCTGCACGTCGATCTTCAGGTGCGGCGCCGCCTGCGCCCCGTCGATCAGCGCGAGGGCGCCGGCGCGGTGCGCCATCTCGACGATCTGGCGCACCGGATTGATGGTGCCCAGCGCATTGGACACGTGGGCCACGGCCACCATGCGCGTGCGGGGGCCGAGCAGCTTCTCGTACTCCTCGAGGAGCAGCTCGCCGCGGTCGTTCATGGGAATCACGCGCAACTTCGCGCCCTTCTCTTCGCAAAGCATCTGCCAGGGCACAATGTTGGAGTGGTGCTCGAGCGCCGAGATGACGATCTCGTCGCCTTCCTTCACGTTCTTGCGGCCCCAACTGCTGGCCACCAGGTTGATGCCCTCGGTTGTGCCGCGCACGAAGATCAGCTCGTTCTTAGTGCGGGCATTGAGGAAGCGCCTGGCCTTGGAGCGGGTCTCTTCGTAAGCCGCCGTGGAACGCTGGCTCAACTCGTGCACGCCGCGATGGATGTTGGCGCAATCCACTTCGTGAAATCGCCGGATAGCGTCGATCACCGCAAACGGCTTCTGGGCCGTGGCCGCGCTGTCGAGATAAACCAGGGGCTTGCCGTGAATTCTCTGCTTCAGAACCGGGAAATCTTCCCGGATTTTCTCCACCTCGAAACCGGCCGAAACCACACTAGTGAGCGCGCTCATGGAATTTCTCGAAGAGGATTCGCTCGAGGGAATCCTTCAGGGATGGCACCTTGACGCGGTCGATGATGTCCTGCGCGAACGCGTAGGTCAGCAGGCTGCGCGCATCCTGTTTGCCGATGCCGCGCGATTGCAGGTAGAACATCGATTCGGCGTCCAACTGGCCGATGGTGGCGCCGTGGGTGCAGCGCACGTCGTCGGCGAAAATCTGCAATTCGGGCTTGGTGTCGATCACCGCTTCGTCGGAGAGCACCAGGTTCTTGTTGGTCTGCTTGGAGTCGGTCTTCTGCGCGTCCTTGCGGACGATGATGCGGCCATTGAAAACGGCGCTGGCCTTGCCATCGAGGATGCCTTTGTACAGCTCGTGGCTGGTGCCGTGCGGCTTGGCGTGGTCGATGGAGGTGTGATTGTCCACGTGCTGGCTGCCGTTCACCAGGTACAGGCCGTTGAGTGTGGCTTCGGTTCCTTCCGAAAGAACCACGCTGACTTCGTTGCGCACCAGCGCGCCCCCGAGTGAAATGGAGCTCGCGGTGAAGTTCGCGCTGCGGCCCAAACTGGCGAACATGGCGCCGACGTGGAAGGCGGCGGGGGATTCGAGCTGGACCTTGTAGTGATCCACCACCGAGCCGCTGCCGGCCACGATTTCGGTGACGGCGTTGGTGAAGTAGGAGCCTGCGCCGGAGTAGGTTTCAACGATGCTGCACTGCGCGTCGGCGCCCACCACGATGAGCGTGCGGGGATGGGCGACCGCGGGCTCCGCGCCGCCCGCGGCCTCATAAACGATTTGGATCGGCTGCTCGACGACTTGGCCGCGCGGGATGTGGATGTAAGTGACGTCCTGCAGAAAAGCCGTGTTGAGCGCGACGAAGGCGTGGTGGTCGAAGGCGGCGTGTTTGGCGAGGTGTTGCTGGGCCTCGGGGGGCAAGCTGTTGGGAGGGCAAGCTAAAGCATGCCCCACAAAGTTGGTTCGGGCGATGGGGGCGACGTTGGTGAAGCGCCATTCTTCATCGTGCGTGGTGGGGAAGCCCAACTCCACAAATCGCTGGAACGCGGCTTCGCGCAACTGCTGGAGCCACGGCGCCGCGGGCTGCTGCCTGGTGAAGCTCTCCAGCCAGTTTCCGATCTGTTCCGCCACGGCCGTCATGCCTTGCCGACCGCCTCCTCTTCGTCCAGAATGCCCAGCCCGGCGTAACCACTCTCTTCCAGCTCCAGCGCCAATTCCTTGCCGCCCGATTTCACAATCCGGCCTTCGGCCAGCACATGAACATAATCGGGCACGATGTAGTTCAACAGGCGCTGGTAGTGCGTCACCACGATCATGGCGCGCTCGGGCGAGCGCAGCGCGTTCACGCCGCCCGCCACCGTGCGCAGAGCGTCGATATCCAGGCCGGAATCGGTCTCGTCGAGGATGGCCAGCCGGGGCTCGAGCACGGCCATCTGAAAAATCTCGTTGCGCTTTTTCTCGCCGCCGGAAAAGCCGGCATTCACGGGGCGGTTCAGCAGCGCCTGGTCCATGTCCAAAACCTTCATCCTGTCCCGAACCAGTTCCAGAAAATCCATGGCATCCAGCTCCGCCAGGCCGCGGTGCTTGCGAATGGTGTTCAGCGCGGCCTTCAGGAAATACATGTTGCTGACACCCGGGATCTCGACGGGATATTGAAACGCCAGAAAGATGCCCGCGCGCGCGCGATCTTCGGGCGCCATTGCCAGCAGGTCCTGGCCATCGTAAATCACCTGGCCGCCGGTGACCGCGTACAGCTCGCGCCCCGCCAGCACCTGCGCCAGCGTGCTCTTGCCGGAGCCGTTCGGCCCCATGATGGCATGCACCTCGCCGGAATCGACGGTGAGCGAGATGCCCTTCAGTATTTCGCGATCGCCAACCGTGGCGTGCAGATCGGTGATTTCCAATAGTGCCATTGATTATCCGACGCTTCCTTCGAGACTGACTCCCAACAGCTTCTGCGCTTCCACGGCGAATTCCATGGGCAGCTCGCGGAACACTTCCTTACAGAAGCCGTGCACGATCATGGAAACCGCGTCTTCGGTGGAGATGCCGCGCTGCCGGCAGTAGAAAATCTGGTCTTCCCCGATCTTGGAGGTAGAGGCCTCGTGCTCCACCTGCGAAGAGGTGTTCTTGACTTCGAGATAAGGGAATGTGTGGGCGCCGCATTTGTCGCCCAGCAGCAGCGAATCGCACTGCGAGTAATTGCGAGCGCCGGTGGCGGACTTCAGAATCTTGACTCCGCCGCGGTAGGTGTTCTGCCCGTGGCCGGCGGAGATGCCCTTCGAGACGATGGTCGAGGTGGTGTTCTTCCCGATGTGGATCATCTTGGTGCCGGTGTCGGCCTGCTGCCAGTTGTTGGTCAGCGCCACGGAATAGAACTCGCCCACCGAGTTGTCGCCCATCAGCAGGCAGCTCGGGTACTTCCAGGTGATGGCCGAGCCGGTCTCCACCTGGGTCCACGAAATCTTGGAATTCACGCCCCGGCACGCGCCGCGCTTGGTGACGAAGTTGTAGATGCCGCCCTTGCCTTCCTTGTCGCCCGGATACCAGTTCTGCACCGTGGAGTACTTGATCTGGGCGTTATCCAGCGCCACCAGCTCCACCACCGCCGCGTGCAACTGGTTGGTGTCGCGCATGGGCGCGGTGCAGCCTTCGAGATAGCTGACGTAGGCGTCTTCGTCGGCCACGATCAGGGTGCGCTCGAACTGCCCGGTGTCCTTGGCGTTGATGCGGAAGTACGTCGACAGCTCCATAGGGCAGCGGACACCCTTGGGGACGTAGCAGAATGAGCCGTCACTGAAGACCGCCGAATTCAGGGCCGCGAAGAAGTTATCGGAAGAGGGAACCACCGAGCCGAGGTACTGCCGCACCAGGTCGGGATGCTCCTGCACCGCTTCGGAGAAAGAGCCGAAGATGATCCCCATGGCCTTCAGCTTCTCTTTGAAAGTGGTGGCCACGGAAACCGAGTCGAACACCGCGTCGACCGCGACTCCCGCCAGTATCTCTTGTTCTTTCAGTGGGATGCCTAGCTTGGCGTAGGTCTTCAGAAGCTCCGGATCTATCTCGTTCAGGCTCTTGGGACCGCCTTTTTTCGATTTGGGCGAGGAGTAGTAAATGATGTCCTGATAATCGATCGGCGGGTAGTGCACGTTGGCCCAAGTGGGCTCCTTCATGGTCTGCCAGTGGCGGAAAGCCTTGAGCCGCCATTCCAGCAGCCATTCCGGCTCATGCTTCTTGGTGGAGATCAGGCGGATGACGTCTTCGTTCAGGCCGCGGGGAATGGCATCGGCTTCGATGTCGGTGACGAAACCCCACTTATATTCCTGATTCGCAAAGGTTTCGATCGTGTTGGAAGAATCGCTCACCCGTTCGCCCTCCTAAAAGGTGTTGGGCTGATACTACATTAGCTAATCTGTACTTCTTAGTCAAGATTACTCAGCTAATGGATGCGAGGGAGGGCTGAGCGGGTGCGGGAAAGGGGCGAATGAGGTTCGGGGCAGCGCCGGCGAGATCCAGCCGTGGTAAATTTTAGCCGTGCACATCTTGCTGGTCGACGATGACGCGGAACTCTGCTCGCTGCTGGGTGAGTTCCTGAGGCGCGAAGGTTTTACAGTGGATTGCGAGCACGAAGGCAACCTGGGTCTGGAACGGGCAGGAAAAGCGGGCGTGGACCTGGTGGTGCTCGATGTCATGCTGCCGGGCATCGATGGCTTCGAAATCCTGCGCCGCCTGCGCCAGCAGAGCCAGGTGCCGGTGATCATGCTGACCGCGCGCGGCGAAGATGTGGACCGCATCGTGGGTCTGGATCTGGGCGCCGACGACTACCTGCCCAAGCCGTTCAACCCGCGCGAGCTGGCGGCGCGCATCCGCGCCATCCTGCGGCGCTACGAACCGCGCCCCGCCGCGACTTCGGGCCGGCTGGAAGTGAACGGTGTGACGCTCGACCCCGGCACGCGCCAGGCCTTCGCCGGCGGAAAACTCGTCGAGCTGACCACCTTCGAATTCGATATTCTGGAGATGCTGATGCGGTCCGCGGGCCGCGTGCTTTCGCGCGACGCCCTGATGGAGAACTTTTACAACCGCAAGGCGACGCCATTTGACCGTTCCATCGACATGCACATCAGCCACCTGCGGAAGAAGCTCGAAAATGGCGAATCCTTGATCAAGACGATTCGCGGCGTGGGCTACCAGTTCTGCCGCACGCCGGAGGACGCCGTCACCGAATGAAATCGCTGTTCGCGAAAATCCTGCTGTGGTTTTGGGTCACGCTGGCCATCACCGTGGTGGGATCGGCGTTCCTCTCGGCGCTGAACGTCAACGAAGCTTCTTCCGATGAGCGCGCTCCGGCGGCTCGGCTGGTGGCGTTTCAACTGGAAGAGGCCCGTTCGGCATACGAGACCGGCGGGCGGCCGGGCTTGCAGGAGTTTCTGGACACTCTGCACCGGATCTACGATGCCAGGGGCATTCTCACCGACGAGATCGGTCGCGATCTGCTGACCAACCAAGACCGTTCCGACCTGGTGCGCCGCGCGCGGCGGCGCGTTCTGTACCAGTTTTTCCGCACCGGCGATGCCACCGTGGCGCGCACCGCCGATGACGGCCGCTACTGGTTCTTTTTCATCGTGCCGCGCGCGCAGGTGGGCTCCTGGTTCCTGCGGCCGGAGCACGTTTTCGTGATGGCGGCGGGGGTCATGCTGTGCTACTGGCTGGCGTTGTACCTGACCGGCCCCGTGCGCAAGCTCGAGAAGGCGGTGGAACGGTTCGGCCGCGGCGATCTTTCGGCGCGCGTGGGATCCCACCGCCGCGACGAGCTGGGCCAGCTCGCCCGCACGTTCGACCGCATGGCCGGCCGGATCGAGACCCTCCTGACCGCCGAGCGCCGCCTGCTGCTCGACATTTCTCACGAGCTGCGGTCGCCGCTGGCGCGCCTGGGCGTGGCGGTCGAGCTGGCGCGCTCGGGCGACGATCTCCATTCCGCGCTGAACCGGATTCAGAAGGAATCCGACCGGCTCAACGCGCTGGTAGGGCAGCTCCTCCAGGTGACCCGGGCCGAAGGCGATCCCTCTTCGCTGCGCCACGACCCTTTGCGCCTCGACGAGCTGGTGCAGCAACTGGTGGACGATTCCTCGATCGAAGCGGCCTCGCACGGCTGCGAGCTGAAATACGAAAAGCGCGAGCCGGTGACGGTGGCAGGCGATCCGGAGCTGCTGCGCCGCGCGCTGGAAAACGTGATCCGCAACGCCATCCGCTATGCGCCGCGCGAAACCGCGGTGGAAGTCTCCCTGGCGCGCAACAACGGCAAGGCCGTGGTGGGTGTGCGGGACCAGGGTTCGGGCGTGCCCGAGGAAGCCCTGCCACGACTCTTCGACGCCTTCTACCGGGTGGAAGGCGACCGCGACCGCGCCAGCGGCGGCCTCGGGTTGGGCCTCTCGATCGCGCGCCGCGCCATCGAGCTGCACCAAGGCAGTATCCGCGCCAAGAACGCGCAGCCCGGCCTGGAGGTGGAGATGGAGCTGCCGGTGGTGTAACGCCGTAGCGCCGGGCCCAGAGGGCGCCCCCTTGCCGCCGGTGGTTTTCCGTGCCGCCAGTGTGTTCTCCCTCACGAAACCCGCGAAACGTGCATAGAATGAATAGCGTCTGGAGGAATATGCCGATACGAATCGCCACGCGCGGCCTCGACTGCGCCCTGTTCTCGTTGGTTCTGGGCGCCTTTCCCGGCTTTGCACAGCTCGTGCCCAACCGCTACACGCTGCTTCTGGAAGATCCTCCGGTTTCGTCCCGGTTTGTGGCGCGCGAGGCCATGCACACCGCGCCGGCGGTTGCGTACCGCCAGCAGATCGAGACCAGGCAGGCGGGCGTGTTGAAGGAGTTGGCCTCCCGTGATATCCAGGTCATCGGTTCCGTTTCCATGCTGTTGAATGCCATCTTCGTTGCCGCTCCCGCGAGCCGCGTGGCCGAATTGCAGAGCATTCCGGGCGTGATCGGTGTGCGGCCGATGCGCCGTTTCAAAATGGCTTTGAATCGGGCCACGCAACTGTTGAATGCGCCCGCGGCGTGGAATGTGCTCGGCGGATCGTCCAACGCCGGCCAGGGAATCAAGATCGCCATCCTGGACTCCGGCATCGACCAGACGCATCCCGCTTTTCAGGATCCAACGCTGCCCACGCCGCAGGGTTTTCCGCTTTGCACCTACGGCCATCCTGAGGACTGCGCCTATACCACCAACAAGGTGATTGTGGCGCGCAGCTACATGCGCCAGCTTGCGGGCTTCGCGTCCAAGGACCCCACGAACACGAATCCGAATCTTCGTGACGACACCTCGGTGCCGCCGCCGCCCTCCTTCTCCATGCCGGACGACTATTCGCCGCGCGACCGCGATGGGCACGGCACGGCTGTGGCATCTTGCGCCGCGGCCAGTTCCACCGCCACCCCGGCCACCACCACGGGCGGCAGCCCGTTAACCATCTCGGGCATGGCGCCCAAGGCTTACCTGGGCAATTACAAGATCACGGGAAGCCCCGGCGTGCTGGATGGCTCCTCCGACGACGTTCTCATCCTGGCCATTGAGGACGCCCTGCACGATGGCATGAATATCGCCAGCCTCTCGGTGGTGGGGCCGGCGTTCACCGGCGCGCTCGATACCGGCGCCATCTGCGGCCTGCCCGCCACGGGAACCAACTCGGTTTGCGATCCGGTCGCCACGGCATACGAGGCCGCGGCCCAGGCCGGGATGGTGGTGGTGGTGGCCGCCGGGAACGGCGGCTACAGCGGCTACTATTACCCCACGTTCAACAGCATCACTTCACCGGCCACGGCGCCTTCGGTGATCGCCGTGGGGGCGACGGTCAACTCTCATGTGTTCGGTCCGACCGTGAGCGTCAACGCGGCGGGCGCGCCCGCGAGCCTGAAGGGGATACCGGCCCAGGACAGCGACGCTGTTTTCCCGTGGGGCACCAACCCCAGCTATCAGGGGTACGATGTGGTGTTCCCGGCGGTGACGGCGCCGCTGGTGGACGTCACTCAACTCGGCAATGACGGGTATGCCTGTACCGCGCTGCCGGGAGGTTCCCTGAACGGCGCGTTCGCCTTGATTGAGCGCGGCCCGGCGAGCAGCCCCTGCAACTTCAGCGCAAAAGTCGGCTACGCGGAAGCGACCGGCGCCGTGGGTGTGGTCCTGTACATGTACAATTCCTCCGCCGCTGTCCCTCCGGAGGATATGGGCTTCTCCTCCAGCAATCCACTCCCCGGGCCGGTGGTGATGATCTCGAATAGCGCCGGCGTAGCTCTCAAGCAATACATCGATCAGCACCCGGGGCAAACGGTCACCATCGACTTTGCCGGAATCGAACAGGATTTGACGACCTACGACCAGGTTGCCGGCATCACCGTCGTGGCCAACCAGTTTGCCGGGTATTCCTCGATGGGTCCCACGCCGGACGGGGCCATCAAACCCGACCTGGTGGCTACCAGCGGATTTGACACGGATTCTTACGACTTCGGGCCAGATTATTCTGACCCGGACCTCCCGGTTCCCGGCGCGCTGTACGTCGCTACGCAGAACTTCGACCCTAACGGCGGGCTTTTCAGCACCAGCCGTTACATCGCGATCGCGGGCGGCACGAGCTTCTCTGCTCCCCTGACCGCCGGCGCCGCGGCGCTGGTGAAGCAGGCCCATCCGGGCTACACCGCGACGCAGATCAAGTCGGCCCTCGTGAATGCGGCCGCGCAGGACACCACCACGGATGAATTCGGCGACCTGGTGGATGTCCAGTGGATCGGCGCTGGCAGACTCGATGCCGGGGCGGCCGTCAATGCCTCGGTCACCGCCGAGCCATCCGCCATTTCATTCGGCTACCTGAAATCGAGTGCCTCCGGTCTGCCACCCAGCGCGGCGGCGTTGCCCATCTCGAAGACCGTCAGCATCACCAACAAGGGATCGAGTTCCGTGACCCTCGCGGTCTCCGTGGCCTGCTGTTCCATCAACGGAGCAGCGAATACCGCGGTTTCGGGTGTGACGGTGGCAACCAACCCGCCACAAAGCCTGACGCTGGCGGTGGGAGCCAGCACCAATCTCACGGTGGCGCTCTCGGGTTCCGTTCCGAGCGCAAGTGAATACTCCGGCGCGGTCACTCTGCGGGCATCCGGTGTTTCGCTGCGGATTCCCTTCATGTTCGTGGTAGGCAGCGGCGTGGCTTCCAACGCCAGCCTGGCCTCCGGCACGTTCCTCGAAGGCGAACCCGGCGAGGACCTGGGAGGATTGGCCGTGGCGCAGGTGGTGGACCAGTACGGCGTGCCAGTTGTGGGCGCGCCTGTAAGTCTCTCCGTAAGCCCGCGAGCGAGCCTCACTTTCCAAAGCGTTCAGGGGGAGCCGGCCTGCTCGCCCAACAACTCCACCGCAGTCGCGACTTGCAACACCGACAACTATGGCTTCGCCTGGGTTGACGTGGTATTGGGTTCTCAGACGGGATCTGCGACCATCACGGTCACGGCCGCGGGTCTGAGCCAAACGGTCGATATCTACAAATTGGCCCAGCCCACCATTACGGCGGCCGGAGTGGTGAACGGCGCATCCTTCAAAGGCCCCATCGCAGCGGGCTCCTATGTCAGCATCTTCGGGACGGGTCTCGTGGACACAGACTATCTCTCGAACTCCAGCGGAGACGGCGCGACGGTGGCGGCGAACTACAGTCTTCCACTGGTCATCGATGGAACCACCGTCAGCTTCGATGTGCCCTCGGCCGGTATCAGCGTGCCTGGGTACCTGACCTTCGCCAGTTCGGGCCAGGTGAACGTCCAGGTGCCGTGGGAACTGGCGGGCCAGTCATCGGTGCAGGTGAAGGTGAGCGTGGATGACGGTGGCCTGCTGGGGAACGTGGTTACGGTGCCCCTGGCGCAGTATACTCCATCGTTCTTTGTGGGGAACGGCACGATCGCCGCGCAGGATGCCACCACCTACGCCAATATCCTGACCAACAACCCCGCGCACTCCGGTGAGTCTCTGGTGCTCTACGCCAACGGCCTGGGTCCGGTGACGAACCCGCCCGCGAGCGGCAGCCCGGCTTCCGCCAGTCCTTTGTCTACAACACCCACGCCCGTGGTGATGATTGGCGGGCAGCAGGCCACGGTCTCGTTCAGCGGGCTGGCGCCGGGCTTCCCGGGGCTGTACCAGGTCAATGTTACGGTACCGCCGGGCCTCACCGGCAACCAGCAGGTCACCATCTCGATCGGCGGACAGACGTCGCCGGCCGTGACCCTTCCAGTCCGGTAGGCGGGGCCGCCTGATATACTCATCGTTCTCGATATGGCGAACCCGAAATACGCGGTTTCCGACAAGCCGGCGCCGGTGGCGGAGCTGGTGGATACGCTCAGCGACGGCGTCAAGGTCAAGCGCCGTATCCCGCGCATGAGAGCGTGTTCCGAGAAGGATGAGAAGGGCAAGCTGTGCGCGGGCCATCTGAAGCGGTGGTTCTTCTTCGGCGAAGAGGTGAAGCGAAAGTTCGGCGCGGACGCCGAGATCTACCGCTGCGAACACTGCAAGACCCTGTACCTGCCGAATCCGGAAGAAAAGCCGCGGACGGGCACGCTGAGCTATTAACTAGCGAAGCTGTGCCTCGGACCGGCAGGCAATGCTCGACGCGGAGACGCGAAGACGCGGAGAAAGACTTGGAAAAAAGGACTGATGCGTGGGTCGACGCTGCGAGCCGCTACCGGAGGTTCGAACGCCGAGCCAGCGGAGGATTCGGCTCGGGATGCGGCCTTCGGTGGGGCGCCGGGCCTCAAAAGAACCGTGCATCATTACGCAGATCCCTCGCTGGCACCGCGTGTCTCCGCTCCCTCCGCGTTCGAACCCGGGGAAGAGGAAACTCTCGATCTCTCATCCTCTCCGCGTTTTTCTCCGCGTCTTCGCGTCTCCGCGTCGAAATGGAATTTGGACAACAACCGGCGGCAAGGGGGTGCCCTCGGGGCCCGGCGCTCCAAAGAAAAACCGCATCGGTTCCGTCCCCAGACTTTCGGGACTGAATCCGATGCGGCTCGCCCAGGTCGGGCTGGAGATCCAGCGTCGGGCTATCTGGCTCGGTTCCTTGGGTCGATTCCTGGTCAGGTCCGCGTCCTATTCTCCTTACCAGAAACGCCAGACAACTACCGCTACTGGTGATCCCCGGAGAGATCGTTTGAAACCGTTCCCACAAAAAAACCCCTCTGCGGCAACCGCCAAGGGAAGAACAGTGAGCTAAAACTCATGCAAACATCGGCTCCCGCAAGCACGCTGTCTCTTCGGCTCACCCTTCTTCCGCCTGCCTGTTGCAGCAGAGGGCAGGTTTGAAAGGGTACTTCACCAATTCACCACCATAAATAGCAATCGGACATCCACGTGTCAATCTCTATAACCGGTTTTGAATCAAATAATCCGTGGGTCAGGTCGATGGCGGGGTGGGGACTGGCGGGCAGGCGGTGTGTCGCTATGACACAATCGGGACTGATGAGGAGAATCCCCGCGGCCCTGGCCGGGCTGCTGTTCGCCCTTGGCTGGCCCGCCATCGCCGGGCCCAGAGGGCACCCCCAAGCCGCCGACGAATCGGTGACCGTCTCCAGCGAGCATCCCCGGCTGTTCCTCCGGCCGGCCCGGCTCCGCCTGCTCCGGCGCGAGCGCGAGCGGGCTTCGGCGCGATGGCAGCAGTTCGAGGCCCTCGTGGCCGGAAACGCCCCCATGCCGGAGCGTGGCTTTGCCCAGGCGCTGTACTATCAGATCTCCGGGAACGCCGCCGCGGGCCAGCAGGCCATCGCCTGGGCGCTCGGCCCCGGTGACGACTTGCGGCAACTGGCGCTGGTATTCGACTGGTGCCAGGATCTGCTCGGCGAGGCACAGCGGCGCGAACTGGCGGCTCGCCTTCAGAAAGGCATGGCCGCGACCGCGGCCAATGACGGCATCGCCGCCGTGCGCTCACGGGTGCTGGCGGCAGTGGCGCTCTTCGATCACGTTCCGCAGGCGCCCCAGCGCGAGCTCGAGCGCGTGGTCCGCGACTGGTGGCACGGCCGGATCGCGCCGGCGCTCCACAGTGGCCGCGGCGCGGTGGCGCGCGACGATGCCTACGCTCTGCTCGAGCTGCTGCACGCCATGCGCGACAACACCGACCTCGATCTGCGCGAATCGTGCGCGGGTTTCTTCAAGGACTTCCCCATCGAGCACCTGATGAGTTACTACCCGGCCAACTATGAAGCACCCGAAAACGATTACCGCATCGGCCTTATGCGCAAGCCGGGCGACCCGGATCTGCGGCTTGCCGCCCTCTCGCGCGCGGCCGAGCTGGCCATGGTGGCCTATGACGCGAACGCGCCGGAAAGCCAGGTGCTGCAAGGCTGGCTGATGCACGACCGCTTCATCCTGCGCGGCACTTTCGGCGCCCCTTACGAATTCCTGTGGGCCAATCCGTATCAACCTGGGTTGAGCTATTACCTCGTTCCGCTGGTCTACCACAATCCCGACTTCGGCAAGCTCTTCGTACGGTCGAGCTGGGAAGATGAGGCGGCCTGGTTCGGGTATTTCGATGGCGGCGCGCAGATGTTCGCGGACGGCCGCCTCACCACTGTCGATCCCAAGAGCGTCTCAGCGCCGATCTCGCTCCAGGAGGCGGTGGTTTGCTTAGGGCCGAGCGCGCGCAAGTTCCGCGTAAAGCTGGACGAAGAAGAGGCGGTCTTCGTCGTGGGACTCGAGCCAGGCCGCACCTACCAGGTGGAGATCGACGATGAGGAGATGTTCGAGGCCGTTACGGACCGCGGCGGAATCCTCGAACTCGACCTTCCGCGCGGGAAGCAAGTGGGGGTGCGGATCAGGGAAGCGCCGCCGTTTCCGACCCCCGGCCCCTGACCCCCGGCCCCTGTTTCCGGCCCCTGACCCCCGGCCCCTCAGTACGCCCAGCGCCAGATGCTGGCGCCCACGGTGAAGCCCGCGCCCACGGCGGTGAATAGCACGATGTCGCCCTTCTTGAGGCGGCCCTCCTGGATGGCATCGCGCGTGGCCAGCGGAATCGAGCCGGCGACCGTGTTCCCGTACCGGTCGATGTTGACCAGGACCTTCTCCGGCCCGATGCCCAGGCGGTCGCTGGCGGCGCTGATGATCCGCTTGTTGGCCTGGTGCGGAATCACCACCGCTACGTCGTCGCCCGTAAGCCCGTTACGCTCGAGCAGGTCGCGGCAGGATTCGTACATCTTGCGGACGGCGTACTTGAACACCTGGCTGCCGTCCTGATACACGTAGTGCAGCCGCTTGTCAACGGTCTCGTGGGAAGGCGGCAGGCGGCTGCCGCCGGCGGGCATCTTCAGGAATTCGCCGCCCGAGCCGTCCACCTCGCCGATGAAATCGATGAACCCCAGGTTGTCTTCACCATCGCCCACAGGCTCGATCAGCACAGCCCCGGCGGCATCGCCGAACAGGATGCACGTGGCGCGGTCCGTATAGTCGACGATCCGGCTCATGGTATCGGCGCCGATGACGAGGACCTTGCGGTGCGTGCCGGCGGCCACCAGGTGCGCCGCCGTGGTGAGGCCGTATACGAATCCGGAGCAGGCCGCGATGAGGTCGAATCCCCAGGCGCCACGCGCGCCAATCGCGTTCTGCACCAGGCACGCGGTGGAGGGGAAAAAGTAGTCCGGCGTGACCGTGCAGACGATGATCGCGTTGACCTCGGATGCTTCCACGCCGCGTTGCGCAAGTGCGCACTTGGCCGCCTCAGTCGCCATGTCGGAAGTGGCCATCTCGGGCCCCACGATATGGCGCTCGCGGATTCCGGTGCGTTCCATGATCCACTGGTCGCTGGTCTCGACCATTTTCTCGAGGTCCTGGTTGGTGAGAATGCGGGGCGGCGTGTAGCAGCCCAGTGCGCTGATTTTGGCCCTTAACAAGGTCGTCCTTTCCTTTAAAAACTCAGAGTAACCTATCCGGGTGTGCGAAGTGCAACTGCGGGACCGCTGCGCCAGGGGCGGGGCGCCCTCTGGGCCGGCGCCCTGCCAAGGGCCCCGCGCAAAGATCCGGTCCGCGGTACCCTGAGTAGGAGATGCAGAACGCCGAGGGGATGCGCGACCTCCAGGGTCTCCAGAGTTCTCTTTTCTTCGAAACGCCGGCAGAGATCTACGCGCGGGTGTTCCGCGAGCTGAGGCCTCGCGCGCCCCTGCCCGATTTGCGCGTGGAGTTCTGCCGCTTCGCCAATGCGGACAGTTTCATCCGCCTGGAAAACGGGCGCCTCGAGGTGCGCATTTCGGATCTCCTGGCGGGCGCCCCGGCGCCGGTCATGGAGGCCCTGGCGCACATCCTGCTGGGCAAACTCTACCGCAAGCCCGTGGCGCGATCGTTTTCCCGCCGCTACCGCCTCTATTTGAATCGCCGCGACGTCCGCCGCCAGGCGCATCTGGTGCGGCAGATCCGCGGCCGCAAGTTCATCTCGGGGCCGCAGGGCGCGCATCACAACCTGGAAGAAATCTTCGAGCGCTTGAACCGGCAATTCTTCGATGGCTTGCTAGGCAGGCCGCTGTTGGGATGGAGCCGCCGGCCATCCCGCAGCATGTTGGGGCACTTCGACCCGTCGCACAACGCCATCATCATCAGCCGCATCTTCGACCAGCCGCCGGCTCCGGCTTTGGCTCTGGAGTACGTCATGTTTCACGAAATGCTGCATCTGCGCTATCCCGTGGATCACAACGCCTCGCGCCGCCGGGTGCATACGCGGGAATTCCGGGAAGCGGAGAAGAAATTCCCGCGATTAAAAGAAGCCAAAGAAATACTCAAGCGATTGTGAGCGGGAAATTCGCTCCTCCCGCGCACAAGATAGGCCGGAAATTCCAGCCGGTTCAGGCGCCCACGGTTGCTTCGGCCGGGACCAGGCGCCTCAGCTCCAATCGGGCCAGGTCGAAGATCTTGATCAGGTCCGTGACGTCCACGCCGCACATTCCCCGGCGGTACAGGAACAGCCGGATCGAGACCAAAGCCGTGCCGCACTCGAACATCACCTGGTAGTGGACGAGCGCGCTCGCCAGGTCGGGCCGGTCATCGCGCGAGTGCACCATTAGAAACTTGAGAGCCGCGCATACGCGCTGAAAATCGGCGCGCAAACGGCGCAGGTATCCGCGGAAAATCTGGCACCGCTGCATGCGGAGCTTGGCGGCCATTCCCGGCGTGAACCCGGGCTGGGAGCGGAGGAACTCCAGATCGCCGTCGTCGAGCAGGTGCATCATCGGCCGATAACGCTCAATTGAAAGTTCGTCAATCCATTCGGCGGTCAGCGGAAAACTGCTGTCCGCGGACGCGAGTCTGCGCGCCATCACGCCTGCCGCCGTGACCAGCGCCAGGCATGTCACAATTGACAAGACTATCAATAAACCCATCGCCTATACTTTTGCTGCTAAGAACAGCATACAAACATTTTTATTAAGATGCAACCGAATTTAAGGTAATAATGGTACTAATCTAACAGAGGAAAACACCCTATTTTCGGGAGACATTTAACAGGGTGCTGTTCAGGGAGTCCAACTGAAGCAGAATCCGGTCTTCGTCCCCGTGGCCGAAATGCGGGGCAATGAGCCGCACTTCCTCGCCTCTGGCATTCAGAAGGACCAGCCAGGCGACTACGCAGGCCGAGGAGGTCCCCATCAGGAAGAGGTTGACCTCATCGTTCACGTGCAGGCCGAAGACGCTGCGGAGAAGCAGCCCGAGCGTATTGCTCAGGAAAAACACCGAGAAAACCACCGAGTGGACCGCAACATTCCGGCTCAACGGCACGGGATATCGGCTCAAAAAGAATAGAATCAGCAGGATAAAAATGGCCAGACTGAAGTGCACGCCACGCTCGCTTGCCAGGACATAGCCGATGATCCTGGAACGCTGCGGGGTGGCCGGCGTGATGCGCGGAAGAAGGCTCAGCACGGAAATCGTTACGGAAACTCCAATCGCCAAATACATTACCCAGCGGCCCAGGGTATACAAGCCCCGGTGCCTCTCCAGGATCAATCGATACAGTTCCAGAACCAGCAGAATGTAGAACAGGGCAGCCACCGGTTCCGTCACAGCCCACAGTTTTTCGTACACGGGGGACTTCACGCTGAGGAAAAGAGGCCAGGTTGAGTTAGGTACGCGGAACAGGAAATACCAGAAGAAGACTCGGTAACGCCGAAACAGCCCGGAAATCAGGAGCTTGAGAGCTGTCAGGGCGCAGCCCGATACGAGCACGACCTGGAAAAATGAAACGAGCGCGGCGGTCGGCACCGGGATCACTTCTCACACCCGATTCTAGCATCGACCGCCGCCCAGATTCGCGGTTCTTTTGAAATCAACGCACCCAGGGGCAGGGGTCGCAACCGGGAATGGGGTTCTCAATCCGGGTGGTGCGAGCGGTTGCCAAGAACGCGAATGCAACCAACGCCAAAAATACAAGTTTTCTCATTCAGTGTCCTTTCTACTGACTTAGGATAGTAGGCTGAGTACTATACTAGCCGTGACCGTACCCTCATAAGGAATTCCACCGAAAGATTTTCTGAAACTGGAACATGGTCGCAAATTCATGAGTCTACAGAAATGAGGTGACGTCGAGCGGCTCTGGAAGCCGCCAACGGTAGATGATTGAGATATCAATCTCCTGGGCGGGCCGAGAGTTGCAGTGCTTCCCGGCCTGTTGCAGGGTGGCTCTCTATCAGGAGATTGGAGACCTTGGTGGAACGGCTGGACTCCGGGCGTGCCGGCGTCTCCTCGATTCCAGAAGCATGGCCACGCCGATTACCTGGCCGATGATGTCGACCTCCTTCGGATATTCAAACACCTCAGGTCTGTGGTGGGAAGATGGGTGCGGCTGCACCAGCAGCCGGTCGTCCGACAAGACGCACCAGCCGCAAACACAGCCGCCGCGGTGCTCCAGGAAATAGATCGGCCGGTCATATTCATTGGACCACCCCGAACTGGCGATTTTCCGCCGGCTGTCATCGATCACTACCAGCGATCCGGGCGGCAAAATCGGGTACATCGACCAATCCTCCAGCCCAATAAGCCCATAGCGGTACTGTCGCAACTCCAGACCGCTCAGGAAATTGAGCGGCATTCTACCCCAATTTCGGACTAAATAGCTCAGGAAAGTCGTTTTATTAGGGTCGATTTCCAGATCCAGTGGCTCGGGCACAGTCACGGTGCCACTCGGCTTGAAGTGGATGGCATGGGTTTCATCGAGTCCGACGCGCAGCGCCTCGGACGCCAACTGATCCAAAGGGACTCCGTACCAGCGGAGCACCTCGGCCAAATCCTGCCGGTAGATGGCGCAAAGCGTATAGAGCCGGTAAATGGTGGGCACGGTGCCCTTGTTCTCGATGTCTGCCAAGCGGCTCAAGGCAATCGCAAATTCGTCGCTTCTGCGGCGTTCGGCGATCTGCTGACTGGCTTTCTCCACATCGCGGTAGGTCAGCTTGAGCTGTTCGCGAACCCGCTTGAGCTTCTCTCCGGGACGCTCCATGTTATGATCCTCGCTGTACGGTTGCGCGAGCCGGCCCGGCAGTCTCCGGCCGGCGGCGGCTGTCCGCAAGACTGGTTTCGCCGGGTGGGCTGCTGCGCCACCGTGCTTCGCCGCCCTGCTGGGGGCTCGGAATGAATGAATGGGACAGAACGGCATTATATCCCCCACCGGTAATCCGGGCAAGCAGAAATGCGGTTTTTTGTTCTGATCGCAGAACAGCGACATGCTTTGTGACGGAGGCGTTGACGTGAGAATCATCGTGGGGATCACGGGAGCCAGCGGCGCGATCTACGGATTGCGCCTGCTGGAACGGCTCCGCCATCAGCCCGGCGCCGAGATCCACCTCGTTCTGACCAGGTCCGGCGAGAAAACCCTTTTCCTGGAGACCGGCAAGGTTGCGGCAGACGCGAAAAAACTGGCGGATTTTTCGTATCCGCTGGAAGACATCGCCTGTCGCCTGGCCAGCGGCTCATACCCCACCGATGCCATGGTGATCGCCCCGTGCTCGATTCACACCATGTCCGCCATCGCCAACGGTATCAGCTCGAACCTGCTGGTGCGCGCCGCGGACGTCACGCTAAAAGAAAAGCGCAAACTGATTCTGCTGGTCCGGGAAAGCCCTCTGCACCTCGGGCATTTGAGGAATATGACCGCTTTGGCCGAAATGGGAGCGATAATTGCTCCCCCAATTCCCGGCTTTTATCACCATCCCCAGACCGTGATGGATATCGTGGATCATAGCGTGGACCGCGTTCTGGACCTGATCGGCCTCCCCGACGCCCAGGTTCGCAGATGGGAAGGAGCAGCCCAATGAGCGCGAAGACCAGCCGGGCCCAAGCCGCCGCGCCAATTGCCTTTCAGGGGGCGCGCGGCGCCTTCAGCGAAGAGGCCGCCCGCAAGCTGCTGGGGACGGCCATCGCGGTCCTGCCGTGCGAGCGGTTCGAAGACCTGTTCCGCAGCGTGAAGGAAGGCCGCGCCGCGGGAGCGGTGGCGCCCATCGAAAATACGCTGGCCGGCTCGGTGCACGAGAATTACGACCACCTGGTGAATTTCGAACTGCCCATCGTGGCCGAGACCAACGTGCGCATCGTCCACAATCTAATCGCTCTAAAAAACGTGTCATTTTCCAGAATAAAAAGAGTATTTTCCCATCCGGTAGCCTTGAATCAGTGCTTGGATTTCTTTGCGCGGAACCCGCAAATTGAGAGAATCCCTTTCTACGACACCGCCGGAAGCGTCAAAATGATCGCGGAGGAGAAGCTCACGGACGCCGCCGCGATCGCCTCCTCGGTGGCCGCCGAGATTTATGGCGCCCGCATTCTCAGCAGATCGATTGAAGACGACCGCCGGAACTTCACCCGGTTTTTTCTGCTTCGAACGCCTGAGTACGCGCGCCGGCATCCCGTCCGGGTTGGCCGGCGCGCGCCCTGGAAAACCTCCCTGGTGTTCAGTACGCGGAACGTTCCCGGCGCGTTGTTCCGCGCGCTGAGCGCTTTTGCCCTGCGCGACCTGAATCTCACCAAGATCGAGTCGCGCCCGCTGCGGGGAAAACCGTGGGAATATCTTTTCTATCTCGATTTCCTGGGCCGCGTGGATTCGCCCAACGCGCGGAATGCGCTGAACCACCTGCGGGAATTAGCGGACTTTTTGCGCGTGCTGGGCTGCTATCCCAAGGGGGCGTAGCCCAAAACTGGAAAACGCTCCGCCTGTCCCCGGGTTTTTATAGCAGCTTCGGCAGCAGGTCGCCGGCGGGGCCTTGTAACGCGCAATCCACCATTCCGGAGAAGGGCGTGACTTCGGGGTTGATTTCAATCACCTTCGCGCCGGATCGCCTGGCGTAGGGGACGAGGCCGGCGGCGGGGTACACCACGGCCGAAGTGCCGATCACCAGGAAGACTTGGGCGGACGCCGCGGCGTGCTCGGCTTCCTGCAGCATGCCGTCCGGCAGAGCCTCGCCGAACCACACCACGCCGGGCCGCGCCAGGCCGCCACAGTTGCAGTGCGGCGGAATCTTGGGCAAGGGCACGCGGCGGTCCGGCCAATTGGCGCCGCAAACCGTGCAGCGCATGCGCCAGATATCGCCGTGGAGCTTGAGAATTCGCCCGCTTCCCGCGCGGTCGTGCAAACCATCCACATTCTGCGTGATCAGGGTAAACCCCGGTTTGCGGATTTCCAGTTGCACCAGGGCGAGGTGCGCCGGGTTGGGCGCCGCCTGGGCGATCAACTCCCGCCGCCAGTTGTACCACTCCCACACCAGGCGCGGGTCGCGCGCGAAGGCCTCGGGCGTAGCGAGGTCCTCGGGCCGGTAATTTTTCCAGAGGCCGCCCGCGCCGCGGAAGGTCGGAATACCGCTCTCCGCGGAGATGCCCGCGCCGGTCAGCGCCGCCACGGAAGCCGCCTGGGCCAGCCATTCACGGGCTTCATCGACAACCGCGGATTCCGCTCTCACTTCGGATTGGATACCGTGTCTCCCACCTTGGCCGGAGCGGGTCCCGTGAACTTGCCGACAGCCGAGGACTCGTCCACTTCGGTGATGATGATCGAGCCGACGGAATCTTCTATGCTGCGGATCACCTTGCCGGTAGTCGGGTCCCGCACATCGCGCACCTTGCGCCGGATGTCGAGCCGGTCGCCGACCTTCACGCCGGCTTTCGAGCCGACATTGACGATCACGGTGCCGTCGGGCGAAACATCCGCCACCACTCCGCTGATCTGCACCGCGGTGGTGGGAAGCGCCCCAGCCTTCGCGTCCAACTGCCGCGCCAAATCGGCGACGGCCTTGTTGGTGGCTTCGCCGAGGATCGTCGCTCCAAAATTGCTGGATTTCATGTTGATCCCGCCCCCAGCCTCTGGCCCATAGACGCTGCCGCCCGATCCGATGAGGCCCGTGCCGGAGCGCGACGACTCGCCTTTGCCGGAGGCGCTGGCCAGGATTTCGGCGGTGCTGGTATCGATCATCCGCGCGGTGACCACCACCACCGCGGTGGACTGGCTCTTGCGCACGCCACCGAGGCCGAAACGCCCCGTGACGTTGCCCAGCGCACCGCCGCCGACGCTGGTGCTCTTGTCGTCGCGGCCGAACTGGGTGATGCTGCCGATGATGATCGCGTCCACTCCCAGAATGCGCGCGATCTTGGCCGCGGTGTTGGCATCGGCGCGATCGCTATTCGAAAAATTCTGCTCGGCGAGAATCTTGTCGAGAGCCTGCCGCTCGATGACCGAGTAGGTGCCGTCCGAGACAAGTTTGTCGACCAGAAGGTCGGTAATTCCCTTCCCGACATCCTGATCGGTACCGAAAATCGACGCCACCGTGCTCCGCACGGTGCCATAGTCGAAGTTCATCACCGCCACGCGCTTCCTCTGCTGAGCCTCCGCCGTCGTGAGAGCCGTGAGAACCAGCACAAATGCCGCTGATTTACGGAACATGAATCACCTCCACCCACCAAACATATTGAAATCGCCCAGCGGAGTCAACTGGACAGAGGTTTCGCGCTTGACGCGGCCCTCCGCTCCCGACCCAGAGGGTACCCCGGTCGCGGCTCAGTGACAAAGTATTCCCACGGAGCCGCGGCCGTAGGAGAGCGGAGGCCGAAATACGTGAGCGAATTTCTGTTTAGATGGCCGCGCGGACGCGTTCGAGAATCTCGAGCGGGTCGGGCCGGTCCACGCGAATCACCGTGGCCCGCTCGCCCGTGGGGCGCCAGCGCTGGAACATGCGCGGGGCCGGGAAGCCGGCGAAGATGCTGACGAGCGGCACGCCGCACGCGGCCGCGACGTGCTGGCCGGCCGAGTCGTAGCCCACATACAGGCGGCTGGCGGCGATGATGGCGGCGAAACCCGCAAACGACCCTTCCCAAAGCGCCGCCTTGACGCCGGAGCGTTCGACGGCGCGCTCGACGCGCCCGGCTTCCTCTCCCCCCGCGCCCTTGTCGACGGCGAGCGCCGCGCCGCGAGCCGCCAGCAGCGCCAGAAGCTGCTCTTCGAAGGGGTCCGGAATCCGCTTGGCGGGGTTCTCACCGACTCCCAGGCTCACGGCGGTACAAGAACCGGCGACCAGATCCGCATCGGGCGTTCCGCCGCCGGCGCTACCGCGCTCCAGCGCGACGTACGGCCTCGCGCCGGACACGCCAAACGTCTCCGCGGCCCAGGCCGCCGCCAGTTCGGGAAGCGCGCGCTCCGTCTCGCCGCCGTATCCGCGGCTTTCGAAGAGGTGGTCGCATTCCTCCGGGCAAACCGGCAGCAGGCCCAGTTGCGTGAGGCGGGAATCGGGATCGATCACCACCGAGTCCGGCGCCCCCAGCAGCGCTTTCAGCGGGTCCCAGACCGCCAGCCGCTCGCGCAGGCCGCCGCGCCGGTAGGCGATGTCCGCGTGGCGGAGGCGCGGGTCGCCGGCGAACAGCTCATAATTCTTCCGCGGCCCCACAAACACGATCTCCGCATGCGGGAAGCGCTGCTTGGCCGCGGCCAGCAGCACGCTGGTCACGGCCACGTCCGCGCCCAGCGTCACGCGTGAAAGCACGAACACGAGACGCGGCTGGCCGGAAACGGGACGGGGCCGGCGTACGCGCTCGTACCGCGCCACCAGCGAGGCGGGGTCCACATGCCCGGCCACATGGGCCACGGCTTGCGAGAACAGCCGCGCGTAATCGTCGCACAGCGACGGCTCGAAGCGGTCCGCCAGGCCCTCCACCAGGATTCCGAACAGCGCTTCCCCGCCGGGCTCGTCCACCAGCGCCCGCGGCAATTCCGCGGGAGGCTGGCCCGCCAGGCACTGGTTCAGCGCCTCCCGCGCCGTTTGGTTACACGAAGTACTTGTCAATCAGGATCCCCAGCTTCTGGCGAGTGGCCACCGGAACCAGTTTGCGGTCCGTGATGATGGCGTGGGCCAGCGCCGAGCCGCACTGGCAGCCGCGGCCCGCGGGCATCCGGGCCACCGCCTCGGCCACTACTTTGCACGCGTTTTCGGCGTTCTTCATGAGGTTGGCGATGATCTCGTTCACCGTCACTGCGTCGTGGTGGGGATGCCAGCAGTCGTAATCCGTCACCATGGCCACCGTCACGTAGCAGATCTCGGCTTCGCGCGCCAGCTTGGCTTCCTGGAGGTTGGTCATGCCGATCACGTCCATGCCCCAGCTCCGGTACAAGTTCGATTCGGCCTTGGTGGAGAAGGCCGGGCCCTCCATGCAAAGGTACGTGCCGCCTTTCCTGGTGTTGACGCCCGCGGCGCGGCCGGCGGCTGCCACCACCTCGCTCAGCTCGGGGCAGACGGGGTCGGCGAAGCTGATATGGGCCACCAGTCCCTCGCCGAAGAACGTGGAAACGCGCCCGCGCGTGCGGTCGAAAAACTGCTCGGGGATGATGAAATCCAGCGGCCGGTGCTCCTCTTTGAGCGAGCCCACCGCGCTGAGCGAGATGATGCGTTCCACGCCCAGCGATTTCATCCCGTAGATGTTCGCCCGGAAATTCAGCTCCGAGGGAGAGATGCGATGCCCGCGCCCATGACGCGCCAGGAATGCCACCTGCCGGCCGGCCAGTGTGCCGATGATGTAATTGTCCGAAGGCCAACCGAAGGGCGTATCGATGGTAGCCTCCGCCCGCGCTTCAAATCCGGGCATGGAGTAGAGCCCGCTGCCGCCGATGATTCCGATTTCCGCTTTCAAGTTCCGCTCCCTTCAATGAGTTCCAATAATACGCCTCCAGTTGAGGCCGGGTGCACGAACACGTAGAGTTGGCCGCCGGCCCCCTGGCGCGGCTCGTTCACCAGTTTGGCTCCCGCGGCTCGCAAGCGCGCCACCGCGGCCTCGAGGTCCGGGACGCGCAGGGCGATGTGGTGCAGGCCGGGCCCGCGCCTCTCGAGGAATCTTGAGATGGGGGAATCGGGGGCGGCGGGCTGGAGCAGTTCGATGCGCGAGTCGCCGGCCGGGAGCATGGCGGCGTGGACTCTTTCCTGCGTCACGGTTTCGCGGTGAGCGACTGCAAGGCCGAGGCTCTCCCAGAATGCGACGGCGGTGTCGAGACTGTTCACGGCTATGCCGAGATGGTCGAGGCTGGGCAGGTCGGGGACCCCGGAAACGGGCTGCGACAGCGCGCTACCGCGTTCCGGCTGCCCCACAACCTGTCCCACGGTTTCCAGCAATTCGTCGATTCCTTTGCCCTCCGTGGCTACCGTCCGGATGATGGGCGGCCTGGGCCCTTCCGCCAAGCCCAGCATACCTTCCAGCTCGCGCTCCACGCGATCCGCCCCCGGCTGATCGGCCTTGTTGATCGCGAACACGTCAGCGATCTCCAGGATTCCGGCTTTGATGGCTTGCACGTCGTCGCCCATTCCGGGCGCCAGCACCACCACCGTCACCTGCGCCAGGTCCGCGATCTCGACTTCGTCCTGCCCCACTCCCACGGTCTCAATCACCACGTAATCCTTGCCTGCCGCGTCCATCAGCCGCGCGAGGCCGGCGGTGGCGCGCGCCAGGCCGCCGGTAGTGCCGCGGGTGGCCATCGAGCGAATGAAGATGCCCGGGTCGGCGTGGTGCCGCTGCATGCGGATGCGGTCGCCCATGATCGCCCCTCCCGAGATCCGGCTGCTGGGGTCCACCGCGATGATCGCCACGGTCTTTCCCTGCCGGCGCAGGACGGCCGCCAGTCCATCCACCAGCGTGCTCTTGCCGGCGCCGGGAGGCCCGGTGATTCCGAGGATGCGCGCGCGGCCCGCAAACGGCGCGAGTTCCCGCAGCAGATCAAGCGCCCGGGGATCGCGGTTCTCGATCCCCGTGGCGGCGCGGGCCAGAGCGCGCGCGTCGCCATCCCGGATTTTGCGGGCCCAATCGTTCATTGGCTCTCGAGTAGCTGCGCGGTTGTCTTAGACGATCTCTTCCCGGGCTGCATCCCAGCGCACGGTGCGCTGTTGCCGGTAGCTGTCCACCGCCATGCGGCAGGCCATGGAAACCCGGAACCCAAGCTCGAATGGGCAGTTCGGCTCCTGGCCCGAGCGGACGCAATCCAGGAAATTCTGCATGTGGGCGCGCGGTATGTTGCGCGTGGCACCCATCATTTCGTTGCCCTCGGGCCGGTTCACCTTTTGCGGCGTATAGCGGATCTGCTGGCCCCGGGAAATGGTGCCATTGTCGCCCAGCGCGTCCTCGGCCACCTTCAACTGGTCGTTGCCGAAACCGGAATCCCAGGTGAACAGAATCTCCTCGGCGTGTTCCATGGAGACGTTCATGGTGTCGGGCACTTCGCGGCCGTCCTTCCACAAGTAGATGCCGCCGGTCATGGTGACCGCCTTCGGGATCTTCAGCCCCAGCGTCTTGTACCAGAACGCGAGCTGGTGGCACATGTTCTCGTAAACGTTGCCGCCGGAGTAGTCCCAGAAGAAGCGCCAGTTGATGTACCGGTTGGCGTCGAACTCGTGCGGCGGCGCCTCGCCAAGAAACGATTTCCATACAATGTTTTCCGGTGTCATGTCCGGATAGATGGGCCTGGTCCACTGCGGCTTCCCGTGCGGCGTGTTGCGGTACATGTGCGCGTGGATGGCCGTGATTTTGCCCATCAGCTCGGGCTTCAGAAAACTGGCCGCGTCCGGAATCTGCCCGCTGGAAACCCCCTGGTGCCCGATCTGCACCGTGCGCTTCCCCGCCCGCTGAAAGGCCGCCCGCATCCTCTTGGCGTGCTCCACGGTGAACGCCATGGTCTTTTCCTGGTAGACGTGCTTGCCGGCCTCGAGCGCGGCCACAAAGTGCTCCGCGTGCAGGTGCTGCGGCGTCGAGATCAGCACCGCGTCGATGCTCTTATCTTCCAGCAGGTGGCGATAGTCGAGGTGCGTTTTGGCGTCGGGTGCGATCTTCTTGACGTCTTCCAGGCGTTTCGTATAGACGTCGGCGGCGCCGACGCATTCGACGTTCTCGCAGGCCAGCGCTTCGCGCAGGATCTCGGTCCCGCGGGCGCCGGGCCCGATGATTCCCAGGCGAATGCGGTCGTTCGCCCCCAGCACGTTGGAGGCGGCCAGTGTGCCCGCCAACCCCGTGGCCACTTTGCTCATGAAGACGCGGCGAGAATGCATGCAAGAACTCCGGTTCGCAGGATCAAGACAATTATATACTTGGCGCGGTGACGAACGTTGGGGCTACAGGACTGTGCGGCCTCGGCAATTTGGCCCACACACGAAGGCGACGACTTGCCATTGGTTATCAGTAGATGATAACCTTCTAGTAGAATGAAGCGGCAGCGCCGGGACCCGAGCGCCGACGTGCTCTTGGATCTCGACGGTCAAGTGCTTGTTGTCGACTCGAAAGGTGAGTACTGGGTTCGGTTTTCGGTCTCTCTTGTCGCTTCGACAAGGGAGCGGCCTCACGGGCTGAGATACTCGTTGACGCTCCATGGTCCGGATGGTGGCCGGCTGGTGGGTTTTGACAACGCTCACTCTGTACGGGCGTCGCAAAGCCCGGGCGGGAAAGGCCGTGGCGGTTACGATCACAAACATCGCTTCCAGACGATTCGGCCATACCAGTTCAAAGATCCAGCCAGTCTGCTGGAAGATTTCTGGGCCGAGGTAGACAGCGTATTGAAGCAGAAGGGGGTCATTTGAGATGAAAACACTGCGCGTTGGTATTGCCAGCTACGACGAAATGAAGGCGCGTACGCTCGCAATTGCAGGAGGCAAGTACCGGCCCGGCCCCGACGAGCCGAAAGTGTGGTTCTCCTCGGCGGAGAGCTTCGCCAGGATACTCTCCGACCGGAACCGCAGTTTGCTTCGGGTGATCGCGGAGTCCGCTCCCGGGTCGCTGGCGGAGCTGGCCGAACTGACGAGCCGCAAGAAGTCGAATTTATCCCGGACCTTGAAGACTATGGAACGTTTTGGCTTTGTTCGGCTGAGCCGCGGCGCGCGCGGCACGCTCATCCCCCGGGTGTCCTACCAAAGGATCTCGCTCACACTACCATTGTCGAAACCGGAGCGCGTGGGGAACGAGGCGGCGTAAGCCAAATGACACCTGGGCTTCCCTGAAGTCCGCCGGTTATTCGACCCATCTGCGCGAACGCCCGCCCGCCAATCCCGCGCATGTTACCCTCGAAGGTTGTGTTCCGGCGCGTAATCTGGATCGTGATTGACAGTGTGGGCATCGGCGCCATGCCGGACGCCGCCGAGTACGGCGATCCACCTGGCGCCGACACGCTCGGCAACATCGCCCGCATACGCGGCCTCCAGGTGCCGAACCTCGCGCGCTTGGGGCTCGGCAACATCAAGCCGCTGGCGGGCATCCCTCCGGCCGAATCTCCCGCCGGCGCCTATGGACGGTGCACGCTCGCTTCGCCGGGCAAGGACACCACCACCGGCCACTGGGAAATGGTCGGCATCCACCTGGAGCGCCCTTTTCCGCTCTACCCGAACGGTTTCCCGCTGGAAATAATGACCGAATTCGAGCGGCGGATCGGCCGCGGGTGCCTCGGCAACAAGGCGGCGTCCGGCACCGAGATCATCAAGGAACTCGGCCCCGAGCACATGCGCACCGGCTCGCCCATCGTCTACACTTCGGCCGACAGCGTCTTCCAGGTGGCTGCGCACGAAGAGGTCATCCCGCTCTGGGAACTTTACAAGATCTGCGAAACCGCCCGTGAGATTCTGCGCGGGCCGCATGAGGTGGGGCGCGTCATCGCGCGGCCGTTCATCGGCGCGCCGGGCAGTTTCACGCGCACCGCCAACCGTCACGATTTCGCCGTGCCGCCGCCCAAGGGCATGCTCCTCGACCGGCTCGAGGAGCGTGGCGTGCCGGTAGCGAGCGTCGGCAAAATCTTCGACGTGTTTCTGGGCCGGGGCATCCGCGGCTCCGCCAAGACCAAGAACAATGCCGACGGCATGGCCAAGACGATCGAGGCCATGAGTTCCCTCGATGCCGGCCTGATCTTCGTCAACCTGGTGGATTTCGACATGCAGTACGGCCATCGCAACGATATCGAGGGCTACGGCGCCGCGCTCGAGCAGTTCGATGACTGGCTGCCGCAATTCCGGACCGCCCTGCGCCAGGACGACGCCGCCGTCTTCACCGCCGACCACGGCTGCGACCCTACCACGCCGGGCACCGACCACACGCGCGAGTACGTGCCGCTGCTGGTCTCCGGTCCCAAGGTCCGCCGCGGTGTGAACCTCGGGCTGCGCGGCACGCTATCCGATATCGGCCAGACCGTGGCCGCCAACTTCGGCGCGAGCATCGATCACGGCGCCAGCTTTCTAACGGAGATCCTATGAGAAAACCAGTCATGGCGGGCAATTGGAAGATGTACAAGACGCCCGCGGAAACCACCGCATTCTTCGAGAAGTTCCGGCCGCTGGCCGGACAATCGGAACACTGCGAGGTGGTGATCTGCCCCCCTTTCACGAACCTCGCCGCGGCCGTGGAAGCCGCCCAGGGAACGCGCATCCACGTTGGCGCGCAGAACATCGGCTGGGCCAAGGAAGGCCCCTTCACCGGCGAGATCTCCGGCCCCATGCTCGTCTCTTTGGGCGCCACCTATGCCATCGTCGGGCACAGCGAGCGGCGCCAGCATTTCGCCGAGAGCGATGAAACCGTCCTCAAGCGCACCCAGGCCGCGCTGGAATTCGGGCTCACCCCCATCGTCTGCGTGGGAGAGCGCCTGGAAGAACGGGAGAGCGGTAGCACCGAAGCCGTGCTCGTGCGCCAGTTCCAGAAGGGAATCGCCGGCCTTTCCGGGCAGCAGTTCGCCAGGATTGTGATCGCCTACGAGCCGGTGTGGGCCATTGGAACCGGGAAGACCGCCACCCCGGAAATCGCGGCGGACGCGCATCGCGCGATCCGCGGCCAAGTGCGGGCGAAGTTCGGCAAGGAGGCGGGCGAGGCCATCCGTATTCTGTATGGCGGCAGCGTCAAGCCCGACAACGCCAAGTCGCTGATGGCGCAGCCGGAAATCGACGGCGTGCTGGTGGGCGGCGCCAGCCTGGACCCGGTGTCGTTCGCCTCCATCGTGAACTTTTAGCCTCAAAGGCCCACTGGACTGGGGGACGCGCGGGCGGCACGCTCGAACGCCCAGTTTCGAATATGGTTGATTTGCTCGTTCATGGTGCGCGATAGCGGGACGGTCTTCACGGCGACGCTGATCAGATCCTGGTCGGTTACATCCCGGTCCGCGAGCCGCGCTTTGGTCAGGGCCGACACCACGCACTGCTCGATCTCGGCCCCGGCCCAGCCTTTGGTAAACTCCATCAGTTGTCCGAGGTTGAACCGCGCCGGATCGACTCCCCGGCGGGCGAGGTGAATCTTGAAGATCTCGATCCGCTCGTTGTCGAGCGGCAAGTCGATGAAGAACACCTCGTCGAACCGTCCCTTGCGAATCATCTCGGCGGGGAGCAGGTCGATCCGGTTGGCCGTGGCGGCCACGAAGAGCCCGCGGGCCTTCTCCTGCATCCAGGTGAGGAAGAACGCGAAAATCCGGCCCTGCTCGCCGCTGGTTTCCGTCGACGTAATCCCCATCTCGATCTCATCGAACCACAGAACCGCGGGCGCCATGTCCTCCATCATTCGGCAGGCTTCGACGAATGCGCCTTCGGGCTTGCCATGCCGCCCGGAAAAGATCTCGATCATGTCGATCCGATAGAGGGGCAGTTGGAAATAGGAGGCGATGGCCTTGACCGAGAGGCTCTTGCCGCAGCCCGGGATGCCCATGATGAGAACCCCTTTGGGCACGATCTCGGCACTCAGGCTGTCGCGCATCTGGAAGAGCTTCCGGCGCTCCAGCAGCCATTTCTTGAGGCCCTCGAGGCCTCCGATATCCCCCAGGCTCGTGCCGCCGGCAATAAACTCGATGAAGCCGGTGCGGTTGACCAGGAGCCGCTTCTCTTCAAGCAGGGCGGGCAGAGACTCGGGTCCGAGGCGCGGGCTCGCGGCCAGGGCCCGCCGCAACGCGTAGCGCGCTTCGTCGAGCGTGAGTCCCTGAAGGGCGCCCGCAAGCTGGTACAGGACGTCCTCGCCCAACTCGTCCCCGCCCGGCGGCGAGGTACGCCGGGCCTCGTCCCGCAAGAACTCCGCCAACTCGACCGGATCGGGCGGCCGGAGATCGAGAAACACGAGGCCGCGCTCGACCTCTTCCGGAATGAACCGGACCGGCGACGTGATGACGACGAACTTACCCTGATCGAGACATTCCCCGTAGACGTCCCGCAGGCGGCGTCTGATCTCCGCGGACTCCCGCAGCGGCTCGTGGAAGTCCTTGAGGTGGAAGATGGCCGTGCCGCGGTACCCGGCGATGAAGTCCAGAACATCGCGTGGAGTTTGGGCGCCGGCCCCGACGGCTTCGCCATCGCGGCGCATCCCCTCCGTGAGGCTCCATGTCCAGATGGGCGCGGGCGTGGAGGCGAGCATTCTTCGGCTCACCTCGCGCAGCGCCCGCGCGACGCGCTGTTCCTCGGCCGAGCGGATATAGGTGAGCGGCCGTCCGGATTCAAAGGTCTCCCGAATCATCCTTGCCGCGCGGCTCTCGGGGGAGGAGGGGGTTGTAGTAGGGTCCATAGAAATCGCCACGCGTACTCTCCCATTATCGACGAACGGGCCACTACTTGCTTTCCAGCATTTAGATCCGCCGCTCGATTTCGCTTACGAACTCGCTCTCGCGTTCGATCGTCATGCCCACCTTGAGCCAGTAGAGCGGCAGCGGCGCCAACAAGTCGCCGGGTGATTCGCAGAGGTTCATGACGTCCTTCTCGGTGGTCACCAGTGCCGTGGCGCCCTTGGCGCGCATCTCCCGGGAGATGCACCGCAGCTCGCGCGCGCGATACCGATGGTGGTCTTCGAAATCCACCCAGTCCACCGGCTGCACTCCCAGGCGCTCGAGCGTGCGGCGGAATGACTGCGGATTGCCCAGGCCGCAGAACACGCCCGCGCGTTCGAAGGGCCGTGCCAACGGGGCGTACTGCTTCCCCGTGCCATGCTCTACCCACGCCTGGCAATCGACGCCGGCCCGAAAGACCGGCGCACACACGTTCCACCGGCGCACCTGGCGCTCGATGGCGGCGGTCAGGTCCGACAGTTCGCTGCGCGTGATGAGGATCAGGTGGGCACGCCCCAGGCCCGCGGGCGCCTCGCGCAGCCGCCCCAACGGAAACACCTCGCCGCCGCCAAACGGGTCCAGCGCGTCGATCAGCACCACGTCCACGCTGCGCGCCAGCTTCTGGTGCTGGAACCCGTCATCCAGCAGCAGCACGTCCGCGCCGAGGTCGCGCAGCAGCAGCGTCCCGCTGTGGAAACGGTCCGCTCCAATGCCCACCGGCGCCAGGCCTGAGCGGACAAACATCTGCGGCTCGTCGCCGGAGTGCTCGGCGCTCACCATGGCGCCGGGCTCGAGCGCCAGGTGCTTCTCGGGAGAATTGCGGCCGTAGCCGCGCGTCAGGATTCCCGGCCTGCGCCCCCGCTGCTTGAGGATCTCCGCCAGCAGCAGCACGCAGGGCGTTTTGCCGGTGCCGCCCATGGTGATGTTGCCGACGCTGATCACCGGCGCAGCCAGCTTGCGGCGGCGGGCATAGTCGCGCCGCTGCCTGGTTCGGGCGCCCCATCGCCACAGCCGCGCCAGCACCCAGGCCGCCGCGAAGCGCGGCTGCGCGGGGCGGTAGCGGGGCGCCCGGTACAACTCGCGCACCAGGGTCACCGCCCGGGCCGTGGCCCCGCGGCGCGCCTCCGCCGACAAGCGTGCGCGCTGCCCCATCTCGCGGGCGAGCTCCGGCGCTTCCAGCAGCCGCGCGACCGCGCCGGCCAGCCCCGCGGCGTCCCCGATTTCGACGCACGCGCCCGACGCGCGGAACTCGTCCGCAATGGCCTGGAAGTTCTCCATGTGCGGCCCCGTGATCACCGGCTTGGCGAAAAACGCCGGCTCGAGGATGTTGTGCCCGCCGCGCCCGGCCAGCGTTCCGCCCATGAAGACAACGTCTGCCGCGGAAAACACTCCGCTCAATTCCCCGATCGAATCCAGCAGCAGCACGTGGCAACCAAGGTCCCCGGCCTGCCCCGAGTCCAGCCACGACCTCCGCGCGTAGCGTATGCCCGCCGCCTCCAGTTTCCTCGCCGCCGCGTCGAAACGCTCCGGCTTTCGCGGCGCCAGAATCAGCAGCAGGTCCGGATGCCGCATGGCGAGTTCCTGGAACGCCGCAATCACCGCGTCGTCTTCGTCCACGTCGCCGGCCGCGGCGGGCGGCATGGTGCTGGCGGCAATCCACACTTTGCCCGGCCGCGCGCGCTCCAAAAAAGCCAGCACCGGAGAACCGGGCGCCGCCGCGCGCGCCTCGAAGTCGTACTTGAAATTACCGCTCGTGCGCGTGCGCTCGGGAAACGCCCCGAGCGCCAGAAATCGCTCGCGAATGGCGTCCGATTGCGTCAGGATGGAATCCGCCGCGGACAGCACTCCCCGAAAGAACCATCGAAAGGGCAAGTATCGCGGAAAGGCGCGGTCGGAGATGCGGCCATTCACCATCGCCAGGCCCGCGCCGGTGCGGTGCACCTCGCGAAAGAGATTGGGCCAGATCTCCGTCTCCGCAATCACCACTGCCGCGGGGCACAAGGCGCGCAGCACGCGCCGCACCGCGAACACGTAGTCCACCGGCGCGTAGAATACGCCGTCGGCCAGATCACGCAGCTTGTCATCGGCAGTCGCGCGGCCCGCCAGCGTCGAGGTCGAGACGAAAAGCCGGCTGTGTGGAAACTCCGCCCGCAAGCGGCGCAGGAATTCCACGCAGGCCAGCACCTCGCCCACCGAAACTGCATGCAACCAGATCGCCCCTGGGCTGGTCTGTCTATAAGAGCGCGGGAGGAATCCGAAGCGCTGCGGCAAGCTCCGCCAGTACCCGCGGTTTCGCAGACCGCGAAACAGGAAATACAATATCAGGACAGGCAGCCCAAACGCCTGGAGGACTCGGTAGAGGAAATAAATGCCCCGTATTTTCAAACGCTTGGCTCTTTTAATGAGTATAGCCGCGGCATTCGCCGCGGACAAGGACACGGCTGTGTTCCGGCCTCCGCCGGCCGCCGGCTTGCTCCATCGCCAGACCAACGCCCAAGTCACCATCGGGGTGGACCCGTACGTTGCCCCAGACAAAGTGAAAACTGCCTTCGGAAAACTCGACCCGTACCAGTACGGCATTCTGCCGGTGCTGGTGGTGATCCAGAACGATTCCGACAAGACCATCCGGCTCGATCGGATGACGGCCGAATACGTAGGTCCCAACCGCGACCGCGTGGAAGCCACGCCCGCCAGGGACGTTCGCTACCTGCGCGGGCCCAACCGTCCGGGCGTGATCACCGGGCCGGGCGGCAAGCCGAAGATTCTCTCCAAGAAGAACCCGCTGGATGCCTGGGAGATCGAAGGCCGCGCGTTCGCCGCCCAGACGCTGCCGGCGGGCCAGTCGGCCAGCGGATTCTTCTATTTCCAGACGGGCCTGCAACGCGGCGCCACCGTTTATCTGAGCGGCCTCACCGAAGCCGCCACCGGCAAGGAGCTATTCTACTTCGAGATCCCGTTGCTGTAGGGGCCGGGCACGCCCGGCCCGGTCACAAGCGTTCACGAAAATCTTCGCGCCATTTAACTGTCCCCTCTACTACAACTTAGCGTTCGGCACTCGCGCCAGGCCGGGGTCCCGACGCGACTCCTCCGGGTAAACTGGAGTTGGCAGGAGGGTTTCGCTTTTCCTCGCGCCCGTTCCGGCGCGGGCTTCACTTTGCTCGGAGGTATCATGATCTTGCGTTCGCTTTTCGCGGCAGTGTGGCTGGCTTCGTCCGCGCTCGCTGGCCCGCCGCTCACCACCATTCAGGATGTGCTCTACAAAGCCGATGGCACCCGCTTCAACGGCACCGTAACGATCAGTTGGACCAGCTTTCAAGCCATGGACAATTCCACCATTGCCACCCAGAGCACCACCGTGAAAATCGTGGATGGCAATCTTCGGGTGCAGCTTGTCCCCACCACCACCGGCACCCCGGCGGTTTATTACTCGGTAAAGTACAACAGCGACGGGCGCATCCAGTTCGAAGAAACCTGGTCGGTGCCCTCCAGCGCGCAGCCGCTTCGCGTGCGTGACGTCCGCATCGCCACACCCAGCAACTCGGTCGCGGCCGATACCGGCACGACCTCCAGCCCAACCCAGGAATCCGACATCGTGGGGCTCATCGCCGACCTCGGTGCACGGCCGCTCAAGGGACCGGGCTACGCCGCCGGCCGCGTGGCCGTCGTCAATCCGCTGGGATCGCTCGAGTCCGCTACCGGCAGTCCCAGCGATTGCTTGCACGTGGATGGCTCTTCGGCGCCCTGCGGCGGTTCGCAACCATCCTTCGTGGACGGCGATTCCCCCTCCGGCATCGTGGACGGCTCCAACACCTCGTTCACTCTCTCAGCCGTGCCCGACCCCGTCTCCAGCCTCGCGGTCTACCGCAACGGCATGCTCCAGAAGATCGGCCAGGACTACACGCTTACCGGCAGCACGCTCCAGTTTGTCGCCGCCACCACCCCGCAGCCGGGCGATACCCTGCTGGCCAGCTACCGCCTCACCGCGACGGATTCGGGCACGGCTCAGACGTTTACCAGTCCCCAGGTGCTGTGCAGCGGCACGGGCGCGGCCACCAACGGCGCCAGTCTCACCAGCATCGGGACCTGCGCCATCCCGTCGGGACTCCTCATGCCCGGCGACCGCGTCGAGATCCGCTTCGATTTCGCGCACCAGGGCACCGCTTCCCTCTTCAGCTTCGAGATCCATTGGGGCGCAACCACCATCCTGCATCGCGACGCCGCGGCCGCCGACGCCGTCGTCGCCGGGCGGGCCGATGCGGCCCTTCTGGCGGCGGGCGCGCAATGGAATTCTCAATCGTGGGGCGCGGTGCTCCCCTTCAGCGCCACCGCAGGCAGCGCCACCGACCCCTACGCCAGCGGCTTGACCATCGATTTTCAGGGAAGCCTGGCGCAATCCAGCGACACTCTCACACTGGCGAATTACACCGTCGTCCGCTTCCCGTGATGCTCGGCATCACCAGCGGGCCGAGCCTACCGGTGGAACTGGTCCCCCGGCCGCCAGTCCGGCAGCTTGTCCTGGTTGGCGATTTCAAGTCCCAACACCATGCCGTACTCAGCCGCCTGCCCGACCGCCGTGAAATCCCAATCGGCCTGAAATTCGTCCGAGGGCTGGTGGTAGTGCTTGCTGTTGAACTCTTCCCACATCTTCTGGCCGAAGCCCGCCGGCTTCCCCACAAACTCGGTGGCGTGGCCGATGGAAAAGGCTGGGATTCCCGCGTGCGCGAACGAAAAATGGTCCGAGCGGAAGTAGTGGCCCTGTTCCGGCTGCGCATCGGGCGAAACCGCCAGGTTCAGCCGTTTGGCGATCTGCTGCGCCACCGGCCAGACCGTGGTGCGCTCGGCGCCCGTGAGCACCACGTCCTTGGCGCGGCCCCACGGATACAGCGCGTCGTAATTCAAATCGATGGCCGTCCTGGCCGCCGGGTACAGGGGATGCGCGGCGTAGTACTCGGAGCCGCGCAGCCCGCCCTCTTCAGCCGTCACCGAGAGGAACAGCGCGGAGCGCCTGGGCTTCTGCGGCAGCGCGGCCCACGCGCGCGCCAGCTCCAGCAGAATGCCGCAGCCGGTGGCGTTGTCGATAGCGCCGTTGTAGATGACATCGCCGTTGACCGGCGTGCCGATTCCCAGGTGGTCCCAATGCGCGCTGAAGACGACCACTTCGTCCTTCAGCCTGGCGTCGCTGCCCTCCACGATGGCCGCCACGTTGCGCGTATCCAGCTCCCGTATCTTCGCCGGCATTCTGCCGCGAATCAGGATTCCCAACGGGATGGGCTGGAAGTCGCGCTTCTCCGAGGCAGCCAGAAGTTCATCCACGGTCTTGCCCGCCAGCGCCAGCAGCTTCTCCCCCGCCTCGCGCGTGACCCACCCCTGAAAGGCCAGCGCGGGTTGGCCCGCCGCCAGTTTTACGAAAGGCATCTCGCGGCCCCAGGAGTTGCGCACCACCTCCCAGCCATAGCCCGCAGTGGGAGTGGTGTGAATGATGATGGCGCCCACGGCGCCGCGCCGCAACGCTTCTTCGTACTTGTACGTCCAGCGGCCGTAATAGGTGAGTGCGCGGCCGTCGAAGAACTCCGGGCCGTTCGAGGCAGGCTCGTTGGTGAACAGCACCACCACCTTGCCCTTCACGTCCACGCCTTTGAAGTCGTCCCACTTCCATTGCAGCGCGGTGATGCCATGGCCCACGAAAATGGCCTCGCCTTCGAAGCGCGTCTGCGGAGTTTGCCGCTGGCTCACGCCCACGAAATCTTCCAGAAAACGGAAGTCCACGCTCTTGCCCCAAACCGCGGCCGAAAGCTGCGCGTCGGGCGTGGTCTCAATCCCTACCAGCGGCACTTTCTGGAAGTAGCTTCCGTTCTCGCCCGCCGGCTTGGCCCCCGCCAGGGCGAACTCGGTGGCGATGTATTCGGTGGCGATCTCGCCGCCTCGCTGGCCGACGCCGCGGCCCTCCAGCAAATTGCTTGACAGGAACCTGGTGTGCTCGCGAATGCGCTCCGCCGAAATCGAGCCGTCTTGGGCCACGACTGGGAAAGCGGCAATCAGCACGAATAGAATAGGCTTAACCATAATTGCAGAGGCGCCCTCAACGCGTAACGGCCGGACACGCTGCGCGCGTTGCGCAGGCCCGGCCCCTACGAAGGTATCACACCTGACGGCCGCCAGCGCCGCTTGCTCTTCGATCAAGCACGCCCGGTCGATGTTCTCTCGCGTGATCGGAACATGACGGTACTGGGCATGGCAGTACTGGAGCCGCGTGATTCCGCGCTCATCCGTCTGTTTGATTCCGCCTGTGCCGGAAAACCTGGGCCATCCGCTTTCACCGCAATCCCCGTCGATCACGCGGATTTAGTTGCTAATAAGGGCCTTATGGGGAATGACGCGAGACGAAAGCCGCGGCTGTGCCAACGGTACCCGGAGGAGGGCGGATCTAGTACTATTCTTCGGTTGCAACCCATTTTATTTCTTCCAAATCCCTTGGAGCATGTGATAGTATTCAAGAGTCTGGAGTGCATGCCCGCGCGGAGTGTCGTGGGACGGGCTCTCTCGTGGACGATTGACTTGGAAGGTGAACGAAAATGGCTTCAAAACTCATTCGGAGATTGCTGGTGGTTGTTGGTCTGCTGGCTCTGGTACCTGTTAACGGTCTTTGTAGCGCGTTGCCCCTGAGCACCTTGCTCTTGGGTGCCTCGATTACGGTTGACCACTTGACCTTCTCGAGTTTCCAACTCTACGATCCCGGCTCTATAGTAGATACCGCCGACACGACCGTCTGGGGCTCGCTTGCCGGTTCGAGTGTTCCGCTGCTGATCACCTACCGCAGCGATGGCTCCGGGACTCCCGTTTACGTGTCTGGCGGGTCAGGGACTGTGGGTATCTCGTACGACGTACAAGCGGACCCCGGCTGGCAAATCCCGACCATCGCAGGGGAGGCGATAGGCGGCAGGTGGAGCTCCACCTACGACTCTGTTATGGTCATAAAGAACTATTGCGTTGGGGGCGACTTCTCCGACGCTGGCAGCCCCTATAGTTGCTCCACTGGCTACGAGAACCAAGGCCCCGTCTTTGTACCGTATGGAGCGTTGATAACCGACCAGGATCCCACCGAAGTGTTTGGACCCGCCGTTCCCTTGGGTCCGTCCGTGACTACACTCGGAGTCATCGATGCCGTCATGCTGAGCGGCTATGCAGACGGCGCGCAGATCGACCAGATCATTAACACGCTCACCGAGCAGGAAATCGGCGGCGGTGGCATCCCCGAGCCGGCCACCCTGCTGCTCATTGGTTCGGCCCTGCTGGGCCTCGGCGCCCTGCGGCGCAAATCGGCGTAACGCGAAACCGTTTCCTTCAAGTCAGGTCTTTTGACGGGCCGGCCTGGTTGGGCCGGCCCGTTTTGTTTTTGTGCCGGCTGCGAATTCTTCGCTGCCCCCGCAGCTTTCTCCCGCGAAATGTGTTCATTCATTCAGATGGGAGTTTTCGCGTAATCCCGCAACCGCGCCCGGCGTCCAAACATCAAGGAGGATCATGCAACTCGCGCGAATGTTGGCGCTCGTTTCGGCCGCGACTGCCTGGCAGGCGGCCGCTCAGACCTGGGACACCAGCGGGAACAACCTGCTGAACGGGACGTACTACTTCCGGGAAGTGATTTACGCCGGCGACGACGCCGGAGACCTGAGCGAGGCGATTGCGCTGTATGGCAACATCTCCTTCGACGGCGGCGGGAAATACAGTATTACTTGCCAAGCGCTGGATTCCAATTCGGCCTACTCTTATGGCGTGCCCGTGGCCCAATCCTACGCGGTGAACGGCACGTACTCCATCTCGGCCTCCGGCTACGGCTTCCTTTCCAGCCCGGTATCGAGCGGAGATTACGTGTACGGGCTGGTTTCCCAGCAGGGCATTTTTGCCGGCAGCAGCACCGAAAGCGGCTTCTACGATCTTTTTATCGCCGCGCCGCTTTCCACGCCTCTGCCTGCCAATGCCACCTTTAAGGGCACGTACTGGATGGCGGATATGGACCTGTCGGGCGGCAGTCCCCCGTATGCCATCAGCTCGATGTTCCAGTTGAATGCCGACGGCGCGGGCAACCTGGGAAATGTGGCCCTGACGGGATACGTGGGAGGCTATGGCTCGACCGTGGTCACCCAGACCGCCGCTGGAGTGAAGTACTTCTTCAGCAACGGCGGCGCCAACGTGGCGTTTCCCAGCCCCTCGAATGCCACCCTGATCGCCGGGACCAAGTACCTATACTTTTCGCCGGACGGCAGCTTCGTTTTTGGCGGGTCGCCGCAATCGTGGGATTTTCTGGTGGGAGTGCGCGTCGCCTCCGGCACGCCCAGCTTCGGCGGCCTCTACTACCAGGCGGGAATCGACCAGGACGACTCGCAGTTGGCCAGCGGGTACGCCTCTTTCGATACCTACTACGGATCGCTCAACGCCAACGCAGGTAAGATCATAGGGCACCAGCGGGTGCAGGATGTGTCCAGCACGTACTCCGCCGGCTACACTTACAGCGACGCGTACTCCGTGAAGTCCGATGGAACTTACAGCAACCCGGCCATGCGCTACGTGGTCGGCGCGGGAGGAGTGCGGATCGGGTCGGGGATCGGCCCCTACCTGGGAATCAACGTGGCGGTTCCGGCGCCCGCCTTCAGCGGTTCCGGCGTGTTCCTCAACCCGGCGGGCGTGGTCAACGCCGCCAGCTCCGCGCCATTCACCGCGGGCATCGCGCCGGGCGAGTTCATCACCCTTTACGGGCTCAACCTGGCGCCCGATACGCAGGCCGCTTCGACGGTCCCCTTCCCCACGACGCTCGACGGCGTCCAGGTGACGGTCAACGGTCTTCCAGCGCCCATCTATTATGCCAGCCCCGGACAGATCTCGGCGATCGTGCCGTATGCCGTCGGATCTTCCATCGCCCGCATCCAGGTGATCAACAACGAAACCGCCTCGAACACCGTGACCATGTTCGTGAACCTGACGGCCCCGGGCGTGTTCACCGTGCCAGCGGGCGGGATAGGCTATGGCGCCGTGCTGCACGCGGATTACTCGCTGGTGACGCCGCAAAACCCCGCGCAGGTGGGAGAGACGGTGTCGGTTTATTTGACCGGGCTGGGCACGGTGAATCCACTGGTTCCGGACGGCTCAGCCGGCCCGGCCGGTCCTCTGAGCCAGACCGCCAACACGATCGCCGCTTACATCGGCGGACAGACGGCCACGGTTACCTACGCCGGCCTGGCGCCTCAATTGGCCGGGTTATATCAGATCAACGTAACGGTGCCCAGCGGCGTCAGTTCCGGGGACAATAGCCTGGGCATCTCGGGGCCGGACTCCTACGCCGCGGAGGCCCTGATTTCCGTGGGTGCCGGCGCGTCGGCATCCGCCAGCCCGGCGGCCCAGTCCGCCGCGCGCAAATTGCCGACGTCTTCGCCGCTCGTGCGCCGGCCCATGCCGCGGTTATTCAGCAAACAGGCGCTGGGCGCGGCCGCCTCGCCTACAGCCCCAGCGTCTCACTAATGGCCTCCACGTCCGCGTTTCGCGCGCGTACCTGGTCCTTCATCAGCGCCGGCGTGGGGCGCTCGTCAAACGCCTGAAACAGCGCCATCTTGGCAATGGCGTACCGCTCGGCGGAGGAAAGCGCGCGCGCGTGGGCCTCTTCCCAGGCGCGGATGGCGCCGTCGCTCACCACAACTCCCACCGCGCACCAGCTCTTGCAATCGGCCGAGACGCTGAAGACGAACTCCACGCCGCTCTCCGGCCCGGAGCGGAAAAGCCGCTGTCCCAGGTAGTGGTATTGATACACGTAGCCGCTTTGCGCGGAGTAAGTCTTGAGCCGGCGCACCGCGGGCGCGCCGGCCAGCGGCGCATTCTTCCTCGAAAAGAGGCTCCGAAACACGCGTATTACTTAGATGGACTGAACCTTCGTTACTATTGACAAGCATAACAGCCGGCGCAAGACTGAAAGTGGAATCAGGCCGGTTTTGATTCCGGCACCGCTTAGAGAGCCGGCCCACGGGGCTGGCGGGAGGTGAAACACATAGAACCGGGCTACGATGAGGGCGGCCTCGTCTGCGGCAGGTAAGCAGGCTCAAAGGAGATTCTGCGCGGTCGGATTTTCGTGCCGGCGGTTCGCCGCACAGCGCGTGATGCGCAAATCGGATGATCGCCAACAGGGTTTCCAGTTCATCTGCCGGCCAGGCGGCCGCCTTTTCCCTTTTTCCCCTGTTCGTTTCCGCTTGACGGGTCGCCAGCCGCACTGTTGTACACTGGATGAGTTGCCCCACATATGACTTCGGACGCTCCCCGGGAAATTGTCAGCGCGCACAGTCCGGATTCCGACGACGCCTTCATGTTCTACGGCCTCGCCACCAAGAAGGTCCGCTCCCCAAAAATCTTTTTCCGCCACGTGCTCGAGGATATCGAGACGCTGAACCGCAAGGCCATGGAGGGGCTCTACGATCTCAGCGCCATTTCCTATCACGCCTATCCGTACGTGGCCGATAAGTACGTGCTCATGGCCAGCGGCTCCAGCATCGGCGATGGCTACGGTCCCCTGATCATCGCTACCCACCCCATGGAGCCGGAACAACTGAAGGGCAAGCTCATCGCCGTTCCGGGCACGCTGACCACGGCTTATCTGGCCTGCAAGTTGTTTCAGCCCGATTTTGAAGCGGTGGTCTTGCCGTTCGATAAGATCACGGACGCCGTCCGTGAGCGCGCGGTGGACGCGGGCCTCATCATTCACGAGGCGCAATTGACCTTCGACCGCGAAGGCTTTCATCGCGTCGCCGATCTGGGGCGGTGGTTCAAGAGCAGCTTCGGGCTGCCGCTGCCGCTGGGTGCAAACGCGCTGCTGCGCTCGCTCGATCCGGAAGTTCAGAGCGAGTGCTGCCGGCTGATGCGCGAGAGCATTCAATACGCGCTGGACAACCGCGACGAGGCTCTCGACTACGCCCTCCAGTTCGCGCGCGACATGGAACCGCGCCTGGCGGAGAAGTTCGTCGGCATGTACGTCAACCACTACACCCTGGACGCCGGCGACATCGTCCCGCGGGCCGCCCAGAAGCTGCTCGACCTGGGCTTCGAAGCGGGCCTGGTGCCACGGCGCGTGGAAGTGGAATTCGTGCGGTAATTACACCGTGGCGCAGGCGCTGGACCAGGGATAGTCTTCGGGTTTCGCCGCCAACCCGGCCTTTACCGGGTTGCTCTGGACGTACCTGACGATGCGGTTGAGCTCGTCTGCATCACGCACCCAGCGATCGTAGGACTCCGCTTGCCAGAACGGCTCGCCCGTGCGCCCCAGAATTCGGTTGGCTTCGCGTGCCGTGCAGCCTTTCAGAGACTTGAGTAACCGCGGCGGCGGAATCAGGGGAAGTAGCAGCACGTGAACGTGGTTCGCCATTATCACGAAGGCTCGCAGTTGGTAGTGGCCCAGTTGGACGCCGCGTTGCAGAGCATCAACCACGATGTTGGCGATGCGTTCATCCTTCAGACGCAGAGGCCCCGTGGAGGCATGGTCCAGGTACCGGTCAACCCAGACGAACGCGTGGCCGGCCGAAGGCGCGTGTGGGGGCGGGTACGCGGCGGGTGGCAAGCTGCCGTGAAGATGCCAGGTCACGAAGAGCCATGCTTGCTGGGGGTAAATGTGCGGCAGCCGGCGGCGCGTCTCCATATTTGGAGCAGTGCCTGGAAGGTTCCAGGAATCTCGTGGAAATGTGGCGCAGGCACTCTTGCCTGCCGTGTCGGCACTCTTGCCGACACGTGGGCTTGTGTCCACACGAGCGTGGACACGGCAGGCAGAAGTGCCTGCGCCACGATAGAGTAGGAGTATGCAGTCCTGCCGCGTGGTTCTCCTGCTTGCTTCGGCGATGCTTCTGCCGGGCCAGGATGTGCGTCCCAAGGATGTCCGTGACATGGCCAAGGCGGGTTCCAGCGCCATCCCCCAACTCCAGGAATTGCTCAAGAACCCGGATGCCGCGGTGCGCATCGAAGCGGTCAGGCAGATTGCGGAAATCGGGACGGCGCGCAGCCTCGATGCGCTCATCCTGGCCACCCGGGATAACGATCCCGAGGTGCAGATCCGCGCCACCGACGGCCTGGTGAATTTCTACTTGCCCGGCTATGTTCAGACCGGCATCGGCGCGTCGCTGCGGCGCGCCGGCGCCGGCATCAAGGGCAGATTTGCCGGCGCCAACGACCAGGTGATCGACCCCTACGTCATGGTGCGGCCCAAGGTCATCGACGCGCTGGGCAAGCTGGCCAGCGGCGGCGGGAACATGGACGCGCGGGCCAACGCCGCGCGCGCCCTGGGCATCCTGCGCGGCAACAAAGCCATTCCCGATCTGGTGGAAGCCCTCCACTCCAGGAACAGCGACGTGATCTACGAATCGCTGGTGGCTTTGCGGAAGATCCGCGAGGAATCGGCTGGGCCGCGCGTCGCTTTCTTGTTGCACGATCTCGACCGGAAGGTGCAGATCGCCGCCATCGAAACCACCGGGCTGTTGCGGAATCAGGATGCGGTTCCGGAGCTCACCGATGTGCTCAAACGCGCGCGCGATGCCCAGGTGAAGCGCGCGGCGCTCACCGCCATCGCCATGCTGCCCTCGGAAAAGAGCCGCGACCTGTACGCGCAGTACCTCCGCGATAAGGACGACCGGATGCGGGCGGCGGCGGCGGAAGGCTATGCCCGGTTGCGCCATCCCGACGATCTGCCCATGCTCGAAAAAGCGTGGCAGGAGGAGGGAAAGACCTCGCCCCGGCTTTCGCTGGCATTTGCCCAGGTGATGCTCGGCAGGACCGAACTCGGCGAGTTCAGCCCGCTCGAATACCTGATCGACACGTTGAATTCCGCGGCCTACAAGGGCGAAGCAATCCCCTTCCTGGTGGAGCTGGCGCGCGACGACCAGGTCCGCCAGACGCTCTATGGCCCGCTGGAGACCGGCACCAAGGACGAGAAGATCGGCCTGGCGCGCGTGCTGGCGCGCAGCGGCGGCCGGGAGAGCATTCCGCGTCTCCAGAAGCTCAGCAACGATCCGGACGCGAATGTGGCGCAGGAAGGTTTGCGGGCTTTGCGGACCTTGCAGGCCAGATTTTAAAGCTTTCAGCGATCAGCTTTCAGCTATTTTGCCTTCCTCTGCTTTTGCTGGCCGACGCGGATCTTGAAGTGCTGCACCTTGGACTCCTGGAACGCCTTATGATCGTGGCGCGCCACGGCGTCCGCCAGGTACTGATCCACGCTTGCGTCCTTGGGGAGGACGGCCATCAGCGTGAAAGTCTCGTTGCAGGTGGGGCAGAACGCGCGGAAACGCTTTACATTCGGAATTGCCATAACTCCAGACAGTTTACCATGGTGGGACAGACGATCGCCTTGTGTCGTCTGTCAACAGCCGCGCTTCGGCGAGGCCGACAGACCACGAAAGGCGATGGTCTGTCCCACCTCCCCGGCGCCTACCCCGCCATCTCCACCGGGTCCGTGGTGCGCATCTCCAGCCAGCCTTGCTGCGGCACGGCATCCATCGGCAGACCGGCCTGCCACAGCGAGAACTGGAACCGCAGCCCGCGGCCTCGCGCCACGCCCATCGAGGCCAGCGAGATGCGCGCTTCCAGCACGCGCGAGAAAGCGCATTCCACCGGCTGGTCCGTTTCGGACGCCGCCAGCTTCATCCCCGTCACCCGCGCCGCGCCATCGGCGAAGCCGATCTCGACCGTGCTGCTGTGCCCGCCCTCCAGCGATTGCGCCGCCAATCGCGCCTCCATGCGCGACAGTTCCTGCTCCAGTCCCGGGTGGAAATCCACGCGCAAATAGAGGTTCGCGCCGTCGCTGCCGAACTGCACCTCTTTCACCAGGAATCTCTTGGCGTGCATCGACCCGGAGCGCTCATCCACGCGATAGATGCCCGCGCCGATCCATTCGAAGTACGAGGTCACCTCCCCGTCGATCACCGGCGTCACCGGCCCCGATGGCGCGATCTGCACTTCCCGTAACGAAATCCGCAGGATCGGCCGCGAAAGCTCCTCCGGCGGCGTGAGGCCCAGAAAGCGGTAGACGTTGGCGAGGTGGCTCCGGTAGAGCTGGTCGAATTCCACGCGGTTGGCCGAATGGTGTTCCGGCCCGTACCACCAGCACCAGTCGCTGCCCTCTGCGATCAGCAGCTCCTCCAGAGCCAGCCGCCGCGGCTCTTCGGAAACCATGGCGGCGGAGTCGAATGCCTGCCGCGCGCGCAGCAGTTGCGTCCACGCCCGGTTGTCTTCCTCGGCCCCGATCCACACGTCGAAGTTGGCGTCGATCCACGATCCCGGAAAAATGTGATCCAACGGCTCTGGCGCCAGCAGCCGCAAGCCTTCGCTCACCGTCACGGCGCGCATCCGCTGGTCCTCGGAGATCCTCCGGTATAGCTCGCGCAGAAACGGCCGCCCGCTGCGGTCGTAGTATTCCCACGCATTTTCGCCGTCCAGGATGATGGGCACTAGCGCGTCGCGCCCGGAGCCCGTAATGCCCGCGCAGTTGTCGCGGATGCGCCGCAGAAAGTCCCCCGCCGCTTCGGCCGCGCCCATCCTGGCGTAGACAAAGCCGAGCAGGTCGCTGAGAAAATGGTCGCGGAAGATCACGTTCAGCGTCTTGCCGCCCTGCCGCCAGCAGTACGGCCGGTAAAGACCATCCATCGCCACCGCCCGTCCCAAAGTCCGGTCGAGCACTGCGCTGTCGGTCGCGGCCCATTGAAAACCCAGGTCGGAGGCGATCATGAAGACCTCGTCGGAGACGGACCCCTCGGAGGGCCACAGCCCCGCCGGCGCCGCGCCGAAATGGCGTGCCACGTACTCCCGCGCCAGCGCGAGCTGGCGGCGCGCATCGTCGGGATACTGGAACCGCGGTGGCAGGGGCACGTTCGCGTGCGCCACGCCGGCAATGTTCGAATCGCACAGCAGCGGCAGGATCGGATGGTAGTACGGCGTGGTCGAAATCTCGATCTGCCCCTTGGCCGCCAGCCTCTGATACACCGGCAGCACCTGGCCCACTATCTCGCGCTGCTTCTCGCCCATGCGGCACTGGTCGGCCGGCGTGAAGTCGCGCCCGCGCCGGATCCATTCGCGCACCTCCGGGTCCTGGGCCTGGAACTCCTCGTCGAACCAGGCGAGCTGCGACCACATTTGCAGGTCGCGGAAATCCTGCGCGCCAAACGGGTTCCGCGATCCCGACCGCCTCTGCTTCTGCCACACGTCGTACAGCTCGCCGTAGCGCGGGTAGCGGCAGATCATGTGCTGCGGATCGGAGTAGAACGAGTGTTGCAGCAGGAATGCGCCGTCCGCATCGGTAAGGCCCTCCGCCGGCTTGAGGGCCGCCTGGAGAAACGGATCCGCGGCGTTGCCCGAAGCGTACTCCGCCACCTGCGCCATCATCGAGGGGACCAGGTTGAACGTCTGCCGGACTTCGGGAAACTCCTCCAGAATCCGCGCCATGCCGTAGTAGTCCTTGAGGGCATGCATGCGCGTCCACGGCAGCTTGTACTCGCCGGAAACCAGGTCCTTGTAAAAAGGCTGGTGCATGTGCCACAGGAAGCACAGATAAATGTGCGCCATGTTCTTCTATCGGCTGAAGTAGCTGCGCACCGGAGGGGGCGGCGGGTCTTTGCGAATGGCGCGCCACAGGATGTCGTTCAGCGCGTCGTCGTCGTTCTGGTCCGCTTCGTCAAAATTCATGGGCGCCTGCAATTGCGCGGCCGGGGCGGCCGGATTCCGCTGATCCAGAGGGATGCGCGGCTTCTCGGCGGTGTACGGGGCCGGGTCGGGCCGGCTCTGGAACGACGCTGTCATCACGCGAGCACCCGCGTCGAAATGCGTCATGGGCCGCAGGCCGAGCAGGAATTCGATGGTGCGCAGCATCGACGTGGTGTTGTACATCGTGCCGTCCACGGCGCGGCGCTTCACCCACGGCGAGATCAGAAACGCCGGCGAGCGGTGCGAATCCACGTGGTCCGGCCCGCTCTGCGCGTCGTCTTCCAGCACGCAAATCACGGTCGACGCCCAGAAGCGCGATTTCGAGACGCCCTCCACCAGCATGCCGATGGCGTAGTCGTTGTCCGCCGCCATCGAGAGCGGCGCCATCCGGCCGGGCGTGGTGCCGTTGGTGTGATCGTTGCCCATCCGCATCACGATGAGGCGCGGCATGCTGCCCGACTTCTCGTATTCGGCCAGCTCGCCGAGAAAAACCTTGGCGCGCTCCACATCGGGGTATGCCAAATCAAAGCCGCGATACAACCGGTTCGTCATTTTGACCAGCACCGGGTCGCGCACGCCGGTGATCTGTTCCGACCCCATGGGGGCATCCGGCTTGTTGTCCACCATGTAGCCGAAATTCCGGATGGAAACACCGGCGGCGGCGGCATTGGTCCACAGGTACCCGGCGGGGGGCAGCGACGCCGGGTCCTGCTCCTCGAAATCGTAGAGGCGGCGCCGGCCGGCGTACTCGTTGGGCCACAGCTTCTGCACGTAATCCGGCGCGATGGCCGCGGTCGACCAGTTGTGCCCGTCGGCGCTCACGTCGGCACTCACGTAGAAGTTATCGAGCAGCACGAACTCGCGGGCCAGTTTGTGATGGTTGGGCGTAACGTTTTCGCCGAACAGCACCAGCGAGGCGTCGCCATTGCCTTCCTTCAGGTCGCCCAGCACCTGGTCGTAGGTGCGGTTCTCCTTCACGATGTAGATGACGTGCTCGATCGGTGGCAGCGGGCTGGTCTCGTCGAGTTTCGAATCCCGGTACGGCGAGTTCGTCAGCGCCATCCTGGTCCAGGCATCGAGTTGCTCGCTGGTGAACGGGTCAATCCACGAGGCCGTGCCGGTTTGCATGTAGGGCACGAACCCCGCACCCCTGGGCGAGTCGCCTTGGTGCACCGGCGCCGGCCGCTTGGTGGGGTTCGGCCCGTCGGGATTGGGATACGAGCGCAGCCCTTTCCCGTTCACCACCACCAGCGTCCCCGAGGGCAGCGCGCGCACCGCCGTGGGATACCAGCCGGCGGGGATGAATCCCTCGACCCGGCTGCGCTCCTCGGAAACATCCACCACCGCGGCTGCGTTGGCGTCCGAGCAGGCTACGTAGAGCCGGTTTCCATCGGAGCTCAGCGCCAGCCCCGAGGGTGTCATCCCCAGTGGCTGCCGCGGCGTCATCGACAAGTTGATGCTCTCCACCACGCTCAACTGGTTCCCCGAGCTGACGCCCACGGCGTACACGTTGTTGGTATTCGCCGCCGCCACGAACAGCCGCGCGGTCCACGTGGGTTCGCCTTCCGCGGGTTCCGCGGGGGTGCCGTTGCGCCAGACGATATCGGTGGGGTGGGCGCCAATACGCACGGTGTCCAGCAGGCTGCCGTTGGCGGCGTCGTAGTGCCCCAGCGAACCGTCGGCCCAATGGGTCACGAAGAAAGACTTGCCGTCGGGGTGGAACAGAATGCGATACGGCCGCCTCCCGGTCTTGTAGCGCTCGATCACCATTCCCGACTGCGGATTGATGACCACCACGGAATCGTGATACAGGTCGGCCGCGTACAGCAGGCGGCCGTCCGGCGAAAATGCCACGTCGCCGATGAAGTCGCGCGCTGTGCGCTGTTCCTGCGGCACAACGGCGAATGTGCGCCCCAGCGTCAGCGTCCCGCCTTCGAAGCTGAATTCAAACACCGAGGCGCGCGATCCGCCGCCTACGTACACGCGGTCGCCCTTGGGTGAAAAGGCCAGTCCCAGCCAGCCGTCTGCCACCCGCGCGCTCGACACCACGCGCGCCGAAGCCGTCTCGATGACGCTGACGGAGGGCGGCCTGTATCCTCCATTGAGCACCAGCAGATACTTGCCGTCCGGCGAGAGCGCTGTCGCCATGGGAAAGGTATCGAGCGGCACCTGCTTGCCCACGGGCGCGAGGCGCCACCCGCTATTGAGCAGGAACGCCCCATCCGGCAGCGGACCGACCCGTTCCCGGGGCGCCGGCTGCGAGCTGAGCAGCGCTCCCAGAGAAATGAAGGCCACAGCGAGAGCAATTCGAGTTTGGGAAGAAACTAAAGCGGATTTCATTTGAATGTAACCATTGTACAAGGCGCCCGGTGCGGCGCCGGCTCGGGAAAACAAAGGGCAGGCTAAAGCATGCCCCACCACGGGCGCTACCGGCGCGGCGCGGACGGCGTCTGCGGAGGGAAGTACCATAGGAGCGTCGTGTTGCCGAGCCGCTCCGTGGGTTTGATCTGCTCGGTCCACAGCTTGATCTCGGGATGTTCGTCCTCCAGACCGAGACGTTCCGCCTTGATCATCGTAATACTGGCGGCATTCCATCCGGGCGATGGCACCTCGGGATCCATCGGTTGAATCGGCGGGAAGCCGTGCACCGCTTCCAGATAGGCGACAATAAACGGATTGAACGCGACCTGGCGCGCGCCCACCTCGTGCAGGCGCTTCGCCAGCCGTTTCATGTCCTGCCCCCAATCGAGATCCGATTCCGCCAGGATCTTTTCCGGCTCGCTTCCCGCCAGCGCGTTGACGTAAGGAATGTAGTCGGGGTGGCTGAGCGCGGACGTGGCGCCATGCCAGACGAGCAGCAGCCCAAGGGTCCAAGCCGCCCACCTGGCTGTCCGGGACATCTCCCACAGGCGGGCGGCACCCACGGCTGCGACAATCGAGAACCCCATATAGACGGGAAGCACGTGCCGGACGCCTATATTGATTTGGCTGAAGAGGGCAAAGAACAGGATTCCCAGCGAGAATGCCAGGGGCAGCCAGGTGGCCGGATTCGTGCGTCCCGCTTTTCTAAGGCAAATCGCGGCGCCGGCAAACAGCAGGGCCAAAAAGGGCAGCGGAGTCTTGACGGCCAGCACCACCGGGTAGTAGTACCACCACCCGAACCGGCTGTGCATCCCCAACAAATAGGCGGGATGGCCCTGCTTATTGTGCTCGATGACGGCTTGAATGCCGGCGAACAGCTCGGGAGCGGGAAGCCTCATTCCGGCGTAATCGCCGTATGAAAACCGGTACCCCGCCCACACCATGCCGGCGCCCACGGCGGCTGCCAGACAGAAAGGCAGTATACGTTGAAGCGCCTGCCGCGCGACCAGGGAAGCAGCCGGCCGCTGGCTCCACAAGTGCCACACGAGCGCCGCCGCAAATGCCGCCGGCAGGAACACGAGAGAGGAGAACTTGGAGAGAACCGCGATCCCCACACACGCGCCGAACACAATGCTGTGGAGCAGGCCCGGCTTTTCCAGCCACACCACGCCCGAAAGGAAACTTGCGCCAACGAAGGCGGTCAGCGCCATGTCGGTGGTCGCTAGGCCGGCATGCGCCAGGACGGGCGGCAGGAAGGTGAACAGAAAAACCGCCGCCACCGCAACCAGATCTCCGAAGTACTTCCGGCCCCACACATAAACCACCAGAGCCGCAACCCAGAAGAATGGAAGGATTCCCAGGCGGGCCAATGCCAGGTTCCGATCGTAGTGGTCGCGGGACAGGATGAGCACCCCTTCCTGGGCCTTGTCGGCGGCTCCCGACGGCCGGCTGCCCGCCAGGTACGGTCCCATGGCGGTGGCTACTCGCGCCAAGGGCGGATGTTGGGCCTCGTAACGATAGACGCCCTTGTCCAGCCATTCCATTCCGCAGGCGACATGCCCCGGCTCGTCGACCGTATGGTTGAAAACCCGGTACGTAGCCACGATGCGCAAAGAGGCCACCGCAACGAGGGCGAGAAACGCCCAAACGGAGTGCTTTTGAAGCCAGGAGAGGGCTCGACTGCGCGCCGGCGCCTCGGCTTCCGCGGAGGCCCGCTGGGATTTGAGTTGTTTCTTCTGCCTCTTGGACACGTGAAGGAACAGTATAGAGTGACGCTCATCACCGGGCAAGAGTTGCCAGCTTACCCTGTCCCCAAGCTGCGCAAGAAGATTTCATGCCAAACTGTATTCTGGAGCGTGGTGATGAACATGCCGGTACTCCTGCCGCCGGCTCGCCAAGTCTTGGACGAGTTGAAGCACGGCCTCGCCGCCCTGTATGGCGAGCGACTGGCGGGCGTGTACCTGTACGGCTCGTATGCCCGCGGAGAAGCCATCAGCGGCGAGTCGGACCTGGACGTCCTCGTAGTGCTGAAGGGCGATGTGCTGGGCGGACGTGAGATCGCCCGTATGGGGTCGCTTGCTTCCGCCATCAGCATGGAGCACGATCTTTTGATCTCCACAATGCCGGTCTCCGCCGAGTCGTTCGAGTCCCTCCGCACTCCGTTTCTCGATAATGCTCGAGAGGATGCGGTGCCGCTTTGAAAGAGACGGTTAGAGCGTACATCGAAAAGGCAAAGAAGTACCTGAGTTCGGCGGAGTTGCTGCGAGCCAGCGGCGATTTTGACTCCGCCGCCTCCCGGCTGTACTACGCAATGTTCTTTTGCGCCGAGATGGCTCTATATGCGAAGGGATTACGGTACTCGAGCCACCGCGCCGTGATTTCCGGGTTCAGCCAGCACTTGATCAAGACGGCCGAGTTGCCCGCTTCTCTCGGGCAGTCGCTTCGGACAGCGTTTGATGAGCGCCAATCCGGAGAATACGAGGCGCTCTCCCAAATAGATGAGGTGCAGGTTCAAGTCTTGCAGCGCGAGGCGGCGGAGTTCATCGAAATCACGACAGAGTATCCGAAGGGCAAGGGTCTGCTCTGATCTGGCGTTGATCGCATTTTCGGTGCGTGGCCACTGCCGCCAGGTTGGCGAAATCGGAGATAGGTCTTCTATGGGCCGGCCGGCCACCAGCACTCCGGCTACCGCTCAGGACATCATTATTCTGGTAATTGTGGGGCCGGGCATGCCTGCGGCTTGAGCAGTAGCAGCGCTACACCTTTTCCGGCACCACAAACGGCGCGCGATACTTCCGCCGGAACATCTTGTTGGCTTCCGCATCGCCCCGCACGCTGTAGCTCGCCGCGTCGAAATCGAGCGTCCTGCCGAGCCGGTAGGAGATGTTCGCCAGGTGCACCAAGGCCGTCGAAATGGCGCCTTCCTCGATCGGCGCGTTCAGGTCCTCGTATTTGCGAGTGCGCAGCGCGGCGATGAAATTGGCCCAGTTGTTTCCCAAGTCCTGCCCCGAGGGCCCGGCCTCGAACTCGCGTCCCAGGAAGCTCTGATAACGGCCGTGGTCCTCGTCCCAGATCGCCAGGTTCCCTTTCGATCCATAGAAGACCGCGCCCACGGTGTTCGACCCGCGGGCGCCCTCGCCGATTCCCGACTCGTGATTGGTGATCCAGTGCCGCACCTCGAAGACCATCGTCTTCTTCTTGCCGTTATCGTCGAATTCGTACGCGGCCGTCAGGGTGTTGGGGGTCTCCTGGTCGTCATCGAACATGAAGTGGCCGCCGGTGGCGCTGACCTTGGTGGGGTACTTCACGCCGAGACCCCAGCGGGCCACATCCACCTGGTGGATTCCCTGGTTACCCAGGTCGCCGTTGCCGTAATCCCAGAACCAGTGCCAGTTGTAATGAAAACGGTTCTGCGTGAAGGCATGCTCGGGCGCCGGGCCGAGCCACAGGTCGTAGTGCACGCCCGCGGGCACTGGCTCCGCCGGCTTGCGGCCGATGGTATCGCGCCATTTGAAACACAGGCCGCGCGCCATGTAGACCTCGCCGATCAGGCCGCCCCGCATCTGCCGGATCGCCTCGCGCGAGATGTTCGAGCGGCAGTTGGTGCCGTGCTGCACCAGGCGGTTGTACTTCCGCGCCGCCGCCACAATCTGTTTCGCCTCGAACATATCGTGCGAGCAGGGCTTCTCCACATAGACGTCTTTTCCGGCCTGGCACGCCCACACCGTCTGCAGCGTGTGGTGGTGGTTGGGAGTGGCTATCGAGATGGCATCGATGGTCTGGTCTTCGAGCAGCTTGCGAAGATCGGTGTGCGCCGCGGGACGCTTCTTGCCGGCCTTCTCCAACCCGTCCACGCTCGCGTTCAGCACCGATTCATCCACATCGCAGATGGCCGCGATCTCCACGTTCCGCATTTCGCTGTAACGGCGAATGTGCGTCCGGCCCTGTCCATGGACGCCCACGCAGGCAACCCGCACCGTGTCGTTGGGGCTCGCCAGAGCGCTCGAGCGGAGCGCGGCGCCGGCGGACGCCAGAGAACCCATCAGAAAATGTCTTCGATGCATTTCACTTCTCCTCGCGGCCTGAGCTGGCCGGGAATCTCATTTTGTCATCCCAGACAAGATGTTTACACCAGTCCGCCCTCCACCGCAAGCCGGGCGCGACGCTGGCGGTCATGGGAAACTGCTCCGCCCGTAGATTTCAGTCACAACTTTTTTCTCTTTCAGATTCAGTAACTTAGCGGGATTCGCTTGCACTGGGCGTTTGCTAAGCTCAAACCAGAGGAGTTGTTGGGAGCAACTCCGGTAGCCATGGCATCCACTTGTCTGGGCGACTTGAGACTGGGGGCGGTCCCGAGTCCCCCAGACAGGGTGGGAGTTTTCACTCGCTTTCTCGGTTCACCATGAAAACGCTTCAGCAGATTCTCGTGTGTGCCTTCCTGTCGGCCCTCACGGCGCTGGTGGTGTGTGCCATCCTCCTGCTGCGCGCCGCCACGGCCACCGTGGCGGCCATCCCCGGTGAGGTCGCATCCGCCCGCCGGGAACTCATCGGCCAGCTTGAAGCCACCCGTAAGGATCTCACCGCCCAGGTGGAGGCCGCCCGCCAGGATGTGCTCACGCGCTCCGAGCGGCAATCGGCGGCGCTTCGCACGGACGTCATGACTGAGGTGGCCGAGATCCGCAAGATGGCGGACCGGCGCCTCGGCGACACCCTGGCGCGCGCGGATACGGCCCTCGGCACGGCGGAGGCGCTGCGGCGGGATCTCAAGCCGGCCCTCGACAATTCCGCCGCCATCACCGCGCAGGTGAATGCTTCCCTCCCCCTCTTTCTCGACTGCGACCACAACGCCGATTGCGTCTTCAACCGGTACGTGGGAGCTTCCCACGGAATCGAGCGCGCCGCCTTGAGTTTCGGGGAGATGGCGCAGCAACAACGCGAGGCCCTGCCAGAGCAGCTAGCCACTTGGCGGCAAATCGGCGCTGACGTATCCGGCACGGCGGGTAACTTGAATCGCCTCACCAAGCCGCACTGGTACGACCGTTTGCTGGGCTACGGCTTGAATGCCGTGGTCATCTACCGCAATCTCAACCCGATAACCAACTTGACTGTAAAGGGCGCGCAGACGCTATCGGCGCACCCGTAAGGAGAATATGAAATTCCTCAAGAGTGTCATCCAGAAGATCGTTTCGTTTTTTACCTCCGGAAAAGCCGAGGCCGCTTTGACCATGGCCGCCGAACTGGTGCCCAAGGCCTTGCCGATCGTCCAGGAGATCGCGAGCCTTGTGCCGAACCGCACCGACAGTGAAATCGCCGCGGCCTTTGAAAAGTTCGCTGTCCCCGCGGCCGCTCAGTATCTCGCCGCTCCCCAGGCGCACCGCGGCTACGTGCTCCTGGACCTTGCGACCCAGGTGCTCGCGGCCCAGGTTCCCGGCGTGGCCACCAACATCTTGAACACTGCCGTTCAGCTTGCCGTGACCGGTGCGAAAGCGTAATTCCATGCCGCCATACGCATTTCATCTGCTGACGGGAGGCACGGCGGCGCTGGTGGCTTCCGCGGCCGCGCGCGCTCTGCCCGAACCCACGCCGATGGGTTCGCGCTTCTACCTGTGGTTCTACCGGTTCACGCACGTCCTGCTGGCGAACTTTGACAAGGTGACGGATGCGGGCAAGCCCGGCGGCAACTGAGCTGATCAAGCGCTTCGAGTCGCTCGAACTCGAAGCGTACCTCTGTCCCGCGGGCGCATGGACCATCGGGTGGGGACACACCGGCGGTGTTCAACCGGGAATGCGAATCACCCAGTCACGCGCCGAAGAGCTGCTCGGCCTCGATATCGAAGAGGTTGAGCGCAACCTTCCATCGGTGATTCATGCGCCGCTTACTCAAGGGCAGCACGACGCGCTCGTGTCGCTCTGCTTCAACCTCAAAGGGGGCCCCCGGCAGCTTCCCAAGGTCGCGCCGAAGCTGGTATCCAAGATCAATTCCGGCGATTACGCCGGTGCGGCCCTCGAATTTCTGGACATCAATCACGCCCACGGCGCAATGCTTCCCGGACTCACCCGCCGACGCGAGGCCGAGCGCGAACTCTTCTTGAGCTAAGAGCCGCCCCAGCGGCGGCCACGGCGGCCGTACGTCCCCGTGTGATAACCCACCAGCAAAACCAATCCGGCCAGAACCACGATCAAGAAGGCGCTCATGTGCGGGACTGTTTGAACACCCCCTATTCTATGCCTCCAATGTGACAGTTTCGTTACAAATCGCGTTGCATCTCCGGTCAGATGCAATGCGCCCCTTATAATTAAGTGATGCTGGCCACGGAAGAGACCCTCGCGCGGCTCGCCGGGATTCCGCATCTGGCCGTGTCCAGGGACGCTCCGCTCTCCCGTTACACGCGATTCGGCATCGGCGGCCCCGCCGATCTCTACGCCGAGACCGACAACGTCGAGGCCTTCATCGCCGCCCTCACTGCCACGCAATCGTGCGGCATTCCCACCATGGTAATGGGTGGCGGCACCAACCTAATCGTTTCCGACCGCGGCTTCCGCGGCGTCGTGCTGCGCTACCGCGGCGACCGCCTCATGGCCACCGGCCCGCGCGTCCTGGCGGACGCCGGCGCGGTCTTGCAGGACCTCGTCGACTTTGCCATCGAGCGAGGCCTTGAGGGCCTGGAAACCCTCGCCGGCATACCCGGCTCGGTCGGCGCGGCCGTCTACGGCAATGCAGGCGCGTATGGCCACTCCCTCTCCGAGCGGGTGGTCAATGTCCGTTTCCACGACGGAAGGGAAATCCGCGTCTTCACCAACGAAGAGTGCCAGTTTCAGTATCGGGAGAGCATTTTCAAGCGCCACAAGGACTGGATCATTTTCTCGACGGAGTTGCTGCTGGAGCCTGCCGACGCCGCTCGACTGCGCCGGACCGCCGCCGATATTCTCAAGCTCCGCAACCAAAAGTTCCCCGTCACCATGAAGTGCGCTGGCAGCATCTTCAAGAACCTGCTCCTCGAAGATCTGCCCCCGGCGGTGGCGGCCGAAGTCCCGGCCTCCGCAGTGCGCGAGGGCAAGGTCCCTGCCGCGTGGTTTCTGGAGCAGGTGGGCGCCAGGGGAGTTCAGCGTGGCGACATCCACGTTGCCAGCTATCACGCCAACCTGATCTTCAACGCCGGCGCCGGAACCGCCTCTGACCTTTGCGCCCTCATCCAGAACCTGAAAGCCCGTGTGCGCGCGCGCTTCGGCATCGATCTCGAAGAAGAGGTGCAGTACGTCGGTTGAGCCCGTAGCGTCGGCGGCGGAACGCCCGATGCGGGTCTTTGCCGCCGGTTCTTTTCCTTCATTCTCGAGGCTTAATCCCTAAAGCGAACACCCTGCATTGCCGATCTTTGTCTTTGGAAGAGCGCGAAGTAGTGGTGAACATGCCTTTCACCAGCCGGCTCCTTACCCCCGCTGCCCGCCGTCACGCCGCGCGGATGGCCCGCGCCATGGCTCCCGCCGCCAGCCGCCTGGATCGCCGCTTCGCCGCCCTGCTTCGCCAACGCCGCTATGATGCCGCGCAGATCCGAGCCTTTCTGGCCATCACACCCGCGGCTGCTTCCCACTTCCGCTCGCTCCCCCGGTTCCTGGAGCAGGTGGAGTACAACGGTCGCCGCCTGGCCAAGCTGAACGTCCCGCTGGCCGAGGTGGACCAAGTCCTCCGCGAGTTTGGCGCCCTCCTGGATCCGCTGCTGGCGGGCCGCTTCGAGCCGGCGCGGGAGCAGCTCCATCTCGCCACCGTGCTCATCCTGAACGATGCTTTCTATCAGGTCCGTGAGGCCGAGACCCAGGCCTTCTTTGGTCTTTACCACGCCGAATGCGAGGCTGCCGGTCTCGAAGATCTGCTCCACCGTGTGGTCCGCATCCTCACCCCGGCGTTCCAGGCCGGCGCTGGCCGCCTCTTCCTGCTCGACCGCCCGGCGGCTGGCAAACTGTCGCGCCCGCTCTACATCCAGCGCGGCCATCCCGACGAGCGGCTGATCGCCGATCCGGAGATGCGCGGTCGCTACGCTTCCTATTGGTCGTACCCCATACGCTCTCCGGTAACCAGTTCCAACTGTTACCCGCTCCTTCAGTTCGGTTTTCCGGTGCTCTATCCCTGGCTGCCGCGCGAGCTGGCGCTGCTGGTGGCCGTCGGCCAGCGTTGCCACGAGGCTATCGAGCGCGCCCGAATGGAGCGTGATATCCGCCGCCTGGAGGCCGAGGCGCGCTGCGCGGAGGAAGAAGAGCGCCGCCGCATCGGCCGCGAGCTCCACGACGAAGCCGGCCAATCCATGCTGCTGCTGCGTTTGCAACTGGAGATGATCGAGCGCGACGCTCCCCCGCCCTTGCGCCCGCGCCTGGCCCAGACCCGCGCCATCGCCGAGCGGGCGGTAGCCGAGCTGCGTCGCCTCGTGGCCGCGCTCAGCCCCGCCGTGCTGGAACGCCTGGGCCTGGGATCCGCGCTCCGCCAACTGGCCGCGCGGTTCCGCAAAATGCATCCCGCCACCCTGCGCTTGCGGATCTCGGCGCCTTCCCAGCACCTTCCCCGGCAAACCCAGGAGGTGATTTACCGCGTCACCGAGGAGTGCCTCCAGAACATCGCCAAACATTCCCACGCAACTCAGGTAAACCTTTCGCTGCGCACCGCCGATAAGAGTATCAGGCTGAGCGTCGCGGATAACGGCGTTGGCTTTTGTGCGGAAACGGCACGGAATCAGCCGATGTCATTCGGCTTGGCGGGCATGCGGGAGCGGGCTGCTCTCCTGGGTGGAACGCTCGCTGTACGAAGCGCGCCCGGAGAGGGCACCAGGGTCACTCTCCAGTTGCCGCGAGGCTCCGCACCAGTGACTCGAAATGGCAAAAATTCGCGTACTCTTAACTGACGATCACACCCTCTTCCGGCAGGGAATTCGGACGCTGCTCTCGGCCGAACCCGATATCGAGACCGTCGGCGAGGCGGCCAACGCCGCCGATGCCGTCGCCTTGGCCCGGCAGATCCGTCCCGACGTGGTTCTCATGGATATCGGCATGACCGGCATGAGCAGCTTTGAAGCCACCCGCCTGATTCGCAAGGAGCGCCCCGAGACCCGCGTCGTGTTCCTCTCCATGTACGACGACGAGGACTACCTCGCCGAGTGTGTCGACATGGGCGCCAACGGCTACATCTTGAAGGAGAGTCCCGCCGATCAATTGGTCACCGCCATCCGCGAGGTGCATCGTGGCGGCAGCTATCTTAGTCCCCGGCTGCTCACCCGCCTGGTGGACGATTTCCGCGTGCAAGCCCGCGGCGGGCCGGCCCGCCAGCCGCGTTTCGCCACCCTCACCAAGCGCGAACGCGAGGTTCTCAAAATGCTGGCCGAAGGCAAGTCCGTCAAAGAGATCGCCTCCGGCTTCGAGCTCAGCGTCAAGACCATCGAAGCTCATAAGTTTAACCTGATGCGCAAGCTCGACATTCACAACAAGGCCCAGCTTGTGCAGTACGCCATTCAGAAAAAGATCATCCGCCTCCCCGAACTGGCCATGATCTGATGCGTCCGCGCTCCCACACGTGTCCCGCCTGACACAAGACGCGAACTAGCAAGCACCTGAGCATCAGTCGTTTGCACTTTGGTCCCCCGCCTGCACCTTCCCTCCCCGGAGCTGAGGCGCTTATGGAAAGCATTCTGGGCTGCGTTCTGATGGCTGCCATCACGTTTCCGGTGGCGTTCTTTATGGCGCGGGGCTGCCTGCGCGGCGTCATCCGCGTCATCACCGGGGGAGAGCACCGCGATGTGTTATGATCGCAGCCGTGAAGGGATGGCACGCGGTTTTCTCCGCGCTCCTGTTCTTCATCCCGCCGGGCGCTCAAGCCGCTGAAGACCTGAACGGCGCCGCGCGCGAGCTTGCGCGGCAGACCGCCGCCCTCGCCGGCCAGGGCCAGCCGGTCTCGGTGGCCTTTCGCAACGCTTCCTCTCTGAGTTCCGCCGAATTTGGCCAGGCCCGGGGCGCGTTCGAGGCTGCGCTCGCCGAATCCGGCCTTCGCGTCAGCGACGTGGCGCCAGTGGCCGAACTCCGCCTCACGCTTTCGGAAAACCAGTCGAGCTATCTGCTGGTGGAGGAAGTTGTCAAGGGCGACCAGCGGCAGGTCTGGATCGCCGCATGGAAGCGCGCCAAACCCGCGGCGGTGGCCGCGCCCGGCATCGCGCTCGAAAAGAAGCTCGTATGGGAGCAGGAGGAGCAGATCCTGGACGTGGCCTTCCCCGCCGCCGGCATGCTGGTGCTCTCACCGTCCCAAGTGACGCTTTACACGCGCCAGAGCGGCTCATGGGAGCCTCGGCGGGCCGTTCCACTGGCGCCTGGGAAACCGTGGCCACGCGACCTGCGGGGCCGCCTGCGGGTGACCAGCGCCGGTTTCCAGGCGTTTCTGCCGGGCATGGCGTGCGCCGGCGCAACGGAGCCTTCACTCTCCATGGAATGCCGGCCCGGCGACGAGCCCTGGCTGCTGGAATCGGGCAGCCGCGCCATCCTCCTGGCCAATGCCGCGCGCAACTACTTCGACGGCCGTGTGGCCACCCCCACCGGTTTGCGAAAAACCATGGCGGCGCCGTTCTATTCCGCCGCTTCCGTGGAAGAGCAGGGCCGCCCCCTGTGGCTGCTGGCCATGCTCGACGGGCGCACCGAAATCTTCGATGCCTGGCTCGATCCGCTGGGCGCCGTCACCTCCTGGGGCAGCGACATCGCCGGCACGGAGGCGCGCTGCGGCGGCGGCTCGCAGGTGCTGGCCACGCGCCCCGGCGATGCGGGAGACCCCGATGCCATCCAGGCATTTGCCATTGTGAACCTCGCCGCCGCGCCGCTCACCGCGCCGGTGGAGTTCGCCGGTCCGGTTACAGCGCTCTGGCCATCGACCCCAACCTCGGTCGTGGCGGTCGCGCGAGATCCCCTGACAGGCAGATATGCGGCTTATGTCATCACGGTGGTTTGCGGTTCGTAGGGGCGAGGCACGGTACGTGCGTGCCGCATGCCTCCCTCTCTCCGCGTTCATGGCTCTAACCTCGCCCGCCGCCACTCGCCCGCATTACGGCGGCACACTGCGCATTGAAATCCGCCAGTCCTTCGAAACACCCGACCCGCCAACCACCGGTCACGGAATGGCCGGCCTGGCCCCAGCCTTCACCATCGCGCGCTGGGAAGGGGGCCGGCGCGCCGTCTACGCAGCCGGCGAAAACGCCCCCGACGGCCGTCCCTTCCTCGACACCGTCGAAATCGAAATGGCGCGGCCCTTGCGCGATCAATCCATTGATCTCGAGCTCGGCAAGACCGACCTGGTGGAGCTCGGTCCCAACGAGCTGCGCCGCCAGCCGCCCGGGCGCAAGGTCTGGTCCTCGGCGCCGGTGCGCGTCGTGGCGCTGGTTTTCAGTCCGCGCGTCGACGACGCCCGCATTCGTGAGGCTCTGGCCCTGGCGGTGGACCGCGCCGCCATCCACAACGTGCTGCTGCAACGCCAGGGCGAGGTCTCCGGAGCGCTGCTGCCACAGTGGCTCTCGGGTTACGCTTTCCTGTTTCCGGCCGCGCTCGATGTGCCCAAGGCGCGCACGCTCGTCTCGGGCATCCCGGCCGCGGCGCGTGCCATCTCGCTCGGCGTCGACGACCCTTCGGCACGCCCCGTTGCCGAGCGCATCGCCCTCAATGCGCGCGACGCGGGCCTTGCCGTTTCCGTGGTTCCGCGGGCCGCCGGCGCCGAGGTTCGCCTGTTGGAAGCGCGTGTTGGCTCCTCCGATCCGGCGCTGGCGCTGGCCGGCATTGCCGCCTCGCTCGGGTTATCCGAGCCGCCGCGCGCCGATTCTTCGGAGGCGCTCTACGCCATCGAGCGAGCGCTGCTCGAAGGCTTCCGCGTCATCCCGCTGTTTCATCTTCCGGATATTTACGGGGTGAATCCGCGGGTCAAGGGCGGGCCGGGCATCACCCCTCTGGGCGAGTGGCGTTTTGAAAACCTGTGGGTGGAAGGCGGCCAGCCATGACCTTCCGCACCCGCCTGCTGCTGATTTTCACGGTAGCGGTAGTGGCCTCGGTCGCTCTGGTCGAGTGGCTGGTTTCCGACAGCACCCGCCAGGCTTTCGAGCGCATGGAAACCCAGCGCGTAGACGCCCTGGTGGCGCAGTTCCGCAAAGAGTTCGCCCAGCGCGGCCAGGAGATCGTGCGCGCCGTCAATGGCATCGCGGCTTCCGAAGCCGCCGTCGGCATCGCCATCTCCGCCGACTATTCCCCTTACTACAACGAAGCCGCCTCGCTCGCCTCCGCCCACGGCCTCGACCTGCTCGAGTTGGTGGCCGGCGACGGCACCATTGTTTCCTCCGCCCAATGGCCCGCCCGCTTCGGCTACAAGGAGGACTGGCTTGCCGAGTCCGCCGATTGGGAATCCCGCGGCGCCTTCCTGAAGCGCGAGGAGCTGTCCGATGGTGTCACTCTGTCCCTGGTGGCAGTGGGCACCGCCAGCGCCGGCGGCCGCAAACTGTACGTCGCGGGCGGGCAGCAGCTCGACCGCCAATTCCTTTCCACCCTGGTGCTGCCGGCGGGGATGCGGGCCCTGCTGTATCGCAATCTGGAGCCGCCGTTCTCGCCCGCCGAGTTGCTGGGCGGGCAACCCGAGGATCTGCCCCGCGTCCGGCCGCTCATCGAGCAGGTACAAAGGCAGAAACGCGAGATCAGCCGCACGGTGGGCAGTGGCTCCAGCGCCGAGACCTTTCATGCCCTGCCGCTCACCGGCTACCAGGAAAATCTCCTGGGCGTGCTGCTGATCGCCAGTTCCCGGCGCGAGTTGGTCGAGCTGGAGTCGGTTCTCCGCCGCACCGGCATCGGGGTGGCGGCGGCCGGCATCCTTTTGGGAATCGCCCTGAGCTGGTGGGCCACGGCCCGTGTCACGCGCCCGGTACAGCGGCTCGCCGAGAGCGCCGCCCGGGTCGCCGCCGGCAACTGGGGAGCCACTGTCGAAACCTCTTCCGCCGATGAGATCGGCCAGCTCGCCCGCGCCTTCAACCGCATGACTCACGAGCTGGTGGCGCAGCGCGAGCGCCTGGTGCAAGCCGAGCGCGTAGCCGCCTGGCGCGAGCTGGCCCGCCGCCTCGCGCACGAGCTCAAGAACCCGCTCTTTCCGCTCCAGATCACCGTCGAGAACATGCAGCGCGCCCGCGAGCGCTACCCCGACCAGTTCGACGAAGTCTTTCGCGAAGGCACCGAAACCCTCCTCGCCGAGCTCGCCAACCTGAAGCAGATCATCGCCCGCTTCAGCGATTTCGCCAAAATGCCCGCGCCCCAAATGCAACCGGTGAACTTCAACCACCTGGTGAACGAAACTCTGAAGCTCTTCGACCCACAGCTCGCCCAAGCGCGCGTGCGCGCCAACGCCGAGCTCGATCCGCGCCTCCGCCCCATCCAGGCCGACCCCGAGCAGATGACGCGTGTCTTGCGCAATCTCATCCTGAACGCCATCGACGCCATGCCCGATGGTGGAACTCTCACCGTGCGGACCGCCGCCCTTGAAGCCGGCCTACGCCTCGAGGTTTCCGACACCGGCCAGGGCCTCACCCCCGAGGAGTGCAGCCGCCTGTTCACGCCCTACTACACCACCAAGACCCACGGCACCGGCCTCGGCCTGGCGATTGTGCAATCCGTAGTAAGCGACCACCAAGGGCGCATCTCAGTGGAAAGCGCCCCCGCCCGAGGCACCACCTTCCGCATCGAGCTGGCGTAGTTCATTCCCTTCTTCCCGTTGAGAGTTATCGATTGACCAGGAAATCGTGGACTACCACTGAGGGAGAAACGCAAATGACTATGAAGCCCCCGGCACCTCCCGCTTTTATCGCTTCTCCCCCAGTTCCACCACCGCCACCGCGTAGCCCCCAAGCCTCACCGTATCCCCCGCCAGCTTCGCCCAGGCCGGCGGCTGAAACCCGGTGGTCTGATCCACAAAGCGGATCGTGGCGCCGCCGGCTTCCGGTACCGTGATCTCAATATCGCGGTCGCGCCGGTTCACCAGCAGCAGCAGCCGCTTGTCGTCGCGGCTCAAGAAAGCCTGCGCATAGACGTACGGCCCGGGCTGCGAAGTCCGCACCAGCTTGTCGCCCGGGCCAAAACTGCCGCGCAGGAGTTTCAACACCCAATAGCGGGCATTGGGCCGTCCAGTCCCCCAGTCCACCAGGGACACGCTGGGAAACTGCGTAGGGTAGCCCACCAGTTGCGAGGCGTTCACGGTCTCAATGCCGAGGTTCGCCAGTTCCCCGAAGAGGTATGCGTACATGGCGCCGCACAGGTTCCAATACGAGTTCGGAATCAGTTTCGTCATGTGGCCGGGCCGGTTCTGTTCCCGGTCGTCGGCGGAGATCGCACCCACCTCGTTAATCATCGTGGCGGTCTTCGGAGAGAGCCGCTGGCGTATGGCTTCCACATATCGCACGGTGTTGAGGAAGCCGGCCGCCTGGTCCCAGAACGTGAACTGCTGCGCGTCTGGCGCTTCATCTGTCGCCGGGCTCGCATAGAAGTGATAGGAGATTGCATCCAGCGGAATGCCGGGCTTGTGATTCCGCGGATTGAGGAAGTATTCGAACATTTCGGGTTGGCGGCTAGGACCCGCCACCGACACTCCCACGAATTTCATGTCCGGCGCGGCTTCCCGGATTCCGGTCACAATGGCGTCGTAGATCTCCGTGTACATCTTGGGACCGATGCGATGCTCCAGGTCGGGCTCGTTCAGCACTTCCCACCAGTCCACCTGGTAACGATGCCCCGAGTCGTGGCGTTGGCCGTATTCGTCCACAAAGCCGCCGCGCGCGTACCAACTAACCAGGCGCGCATAATAGTCGGCCAGTTCTTTCCCGCTGGGATCCCGCAATTCGGCGCCTTGCGTGTAGTTCCACACCGGCTCGTCGGGGTCGGCAGGGTACGGGACCGGCTTCGGTGTGACCCACATCCATTCCGGCGTCGTGCTGAAGTTCACAACCACGGGATGGCCTGTGGTGGATTCCAGAAAATCGATGGTCAGGGGATCGATCAGGGAGAAGTCCCACGATGTTTTGCCGTCGTGAGGCGGCTCGAGTTCGGCCACGGCCAGTTTCGGGTAGGGCAGCCACGGCACGTAGCGCGCGTAGTCCGGCTGCAAGTCGTGCAGCGCCTGAAAGACACGATCGTGTATTTTAGATCCGCGCCGCAGCGGAGGGTTCACTACCACCTGAAGCGAAGAAGTAGTGTTCGACACCCGAATCACCGATCCCCAGGAGATGCCAACTGCGGGCGGCGGTTCCGCCGCGGTTGACAGACCGGCATACCCGCAAACGGCCAGTGCGGCACTGAGTATCCTCATAGCTTTCCCTCCTGAGATTACAGCTTGTTTGCAGGCGGATCGCAAGGTCTGGCGCCCGCGGCGTGGAGCGGGCTTTCGGCCGGCCGTGCCGCCCTCCAAGGCGGCGGGGCCGCGCACCAGGCGGCGTTCGCGCCCCAAAGCCACAGCCGACGCGATATGCTGGTGAATCCCATGTTTTTCCCCACGGAGCCCTTGGCAGGGCGGCATTGCGCCTCCGGCGCAGGAGCCCTGTTCCACTGGAGCGAGTAACGGTCGAAAATTGTTACCGGAGAGGGTCCATGAAATTCCGCGCATGCCTGTTCGCTCTTGCCGCCGTGGCATTCGGGCAAGTGCCCCATCAGCACCACCCGCCATCATCGGCGGACGAGTACGCCAAGGCGCTGGAAGATCCTTCGCGCGATGAATGGCAGAAGCCGCACGACGTGGTGATGGCGCTCGATCTCAAGTCCTCGGAAACCATCGCCGATATTGGAGCGGGAACCGGCTACTTCGCGCGCCGCTTCGCCCACCATGCCGGCGAGGTTTACGCCGTCGATATCGACGACAAGCTGCTCGACATCGTCCGCAAGGACGCGCCGGCGAACCTCCAGGCGGTCCTGGCCTCTCCCGATGACCCGCACCTTCCGGAGCGGTCCATCGACACCGTGTTCTTTTGCGATGTGCTGCACCACATAGAGAACCGCCCCGCGTACTACTCCAGGATCGCGAAAGTCCTAAAGCCTGGCGGGCGCATCGTGGTAGTCGACTTTTTCAAGAAGGAGCTGCCGGTTGGGCCGCCGCCATCCATGAAGCTCTCCGAGGAGGAGGTCATTGCAGAGCTTAAGGCGGCAGGCTTCACCTTCACCAAGCGGCTCGACATTCTGTCCTACCAGTACTACTTGTTCTTCGGGAAGCGCTGACCTTCATGGCTTGCTGAACGAGGTCTCCGCGGGCAGCTCGATGGGGTAACCTCAAACTTGGCGCACCTGCTGATTGTCGATGACGACGCCAGCACCCTGGCGTCCCTGGCGCGGGCCTTCCGCCTGGCGGGCCACCAGGCCACCGTGTGCGATAACGCCGCCCGCGCCCTCGAGTTGCTGAAATCGCAGCCGTTCGACATGCTGCTGTCCGACGTGGTGATGCCCGGCAAGGACGGCCTGGCGCTGCTCGAAGACCTGCGCAACCTGGGGATCTCGCTGCCCGTGGTGATGGTATCCGGGCAGGCCAACATCGAGATGGCGGTGCGCGCCACGCGGCTCGGCGCCGTCGATTTCCTCGAGAAACCGCTCTCCACCGACAAGCTCCTGCTCACCGTGGATAACGTCCTCAAGCTGAAGCGGCTCGAGGACGAGAACCGCGAGCTCCGGCAGCGCGTGGGCACCCATGAGATCGTCGGCTGGAGCGAGGCTATGCGGCGGGTGATGGCGCAGGTGGACCGCGTGGCGGCCAGCGAAACGCGGGTCTGCATCATGGGCGAGACGGGCACGGGCAAAGAGCTGATTGCGCGCGCGCTCCACCAGCGCAGCCCGCGGCGCGACGGACCGTTCGTGACGCTGAACTGCGCCGCGGTCCCCGGCGAGCTGATCGAATCGGAGCTGTTCGGGCACGAAAAGGGATCCTTCACCGGCGCGGCCTCGCGCCACATCGGCAAGTTCGAGCAGGCCCATCACGGCACCCTCTTTCTGGACGAAATCGGCGACATGCCCATGGTCATGCAGGCCAAGCTGCTGCGCGTCCTCGAGGAGCGCCAGGTGGAGCGCGTGGGCGGCGACCGTCCCATCCCGGTGGACGTCCGGGTCATCGTCGCAACCCACCGCGACCTGGATCGCTTGGTGAAAGCCGGCGGCTTCCGCCAGGACCTCTACCATCGCATCTACGTATTTCCGCTGCTGCTGCCGCCCTTGCGCGAGCGCCTGGAAGACATCCCGCCGCTGGCGGCGCATTTCGCCGCACAGGTGGCGGAGATGAACGGATGGAAGGCCAAGCCGTTCCAGGCGGAGGCCATTCAGGAATTGCAGCGCTACTCCTGGCCGGGGAACGTGCGGGAGTTGCGCAATGTCGTCGAGCGAGTGTTGCTGCTGGCGGATGGGCCGGTGGATCGGGCAGCCGTGCGGTTGGCGCTGCCGCGGGGTGAGAGCGCCGGGCCGGACGCCGCCGGCGCCACGCCCGGCCCCGGCGGGGGCGCACTGGCCGAACGCGTGGATTCCTTCGAGCGCCAGCAGATTCTCGCGGAGCTCAAGCGCCACAACCAGCGGATGACCGATACCGCCAAGGCGCTGGGCCTCGAGCGCAGCCATCTCTATAAGAAGTGCCAGGCGCTGGGGATCGACCTGCGGGCCCTGCGCAAGGCTACGGATGCCTGAGGGTCGTGCTACAGTTATAATAAGTAACGTGACGAATAGGGGGGCACCGATTTGGCCGGCCGACGGATTCTCTTAGCTCCAATCATAGGGTTAGCGATCCAGGCGCCCCTCCTGGGCATCGTCATCAGCGATATAAACACTCCGGGCTATGTAACTGGTGCCTCCAACTACACGGGCGTAGTCGACATCCTTTTTGACAGCGGAACGAAGGTGTGCTCCGGCGCGCTGGTCAGCCCGACCCAGATCTTGACCGCGGGGCACTGCATCTCGGGCGCGTACGGCTGGAATGTGACGTTCCAGACGGCCAGCGGAACTACGGTGATTGGCGTGTCAGGCAGTGTCCTGGACCCGTTGTTCGCCCCCTTGGGGAACACCGGCCTCGACTCTTACGATGTTGGCCTGTTGACGCTCTCCACACCCGCGCCTTCAGGCGCCGATATCTATAAACTGGATTTGGCGCCCTCGGGTTTCGTCTTCGGATCCAGCATCGTGGACATGGTGGGCTACGGCTTGGGAGGTAACCCTACGGCCCCCATTGTGCCGCTATACGGCCCGCCATACGACCCACGGCGGCACGCGCAGAACACCCTTGCCGGTTTTGTCGGCAGTGTAGACGGTGTTCCTACTCCAGACTATCCGTTGTATGCGGTGCTGACATTTATCCAAGGAAGCACGGCCGGCACCGGCTTACCCAACGGCGGCGACTCCGGCGGTCCCTTGCTCTTCGGTGGTGAGATCCTCGGCGTGACCTCGTTCGGGGACCTGCCCCGGAGCGGGTCTTACGCATACGGTGTTCAATACGTCGGCGCATTCGCCGACATAGCCAACCCGCTCATCGGCGGCTGGGTGGAATCCGAGCTCGTCCCCGAGCCCGCCACCTGGGCGCTGGTGGCCTTGGGTGGGTTGGCGCTGTGCGCCCGTCTCACTCGTCTCGCCTATCGCCGGCTTTCGTAACCCTCCACTTTCACACCTTGGCAGGTGGCGGCCTGTGCTAATTTCGGAGTAGCCATGGTCAAGTTTCTCAGCGGCCTGATTACCGGCGTCCTGCTGGTGTTTTTTACGTTGTTTTTCCTATTTTTCGTCCTGCTCCAGTTTCGGGAGAAGCCGCCGGAGATCGCGGACAATTCCGTCCTGGTGCTGCGCCTGGAGGGCGACATTCCCGAAAAACCTCCCCTCGAGCTGCCTGCCTTTCTGGGCGCCGGCGGCCCCGGCCTGACCGTCGCCAGCGTCTGGATGATGTTACAGAAAGCCGCTGCCGATTCTCATATCAAGGCCGTCGTGCTGGAACCGGAAGGACTCTCCACCGGCTGGGCCAAGCTCGAGGAGATCCGCGCCGACCTGGAGCGGTTCCGCAAGTCCGGCAAGCCGGTCTACGCCTTCCTGCGGGCGCCGCGCACCCGCGACTACTACGTGGCCCTGGCCGCCGATCGTACCTATCTCGGCCCGCAAGAGCCCCTCATGCTGAAGGGGCTGCGGGCGGAGTTGATGTACTTCAAGAAGACGCTGGACAAGCTCGGTGTCAGCGTCGAGGTGGAGCACGCCGGCAGGTATAAAGACTACGGCGACCAGTTCACCCGCGGCGACATGAGTCCGGAAACCCGCGAGGTGATGACCAGCGTGGTCGATGACCTGTACGGAAACCTGGTGGCGCGAATCGCCGAGGGACGCAAGCAATCGCCCGACCAGGTGCGGGCCATCATCGACCAGGGGCCGTTCACCGCGGTTCAGGCGCGCCAGGCCGGGCTGGTGGACGAGCTTCGCTTCGAAGATCAGGTGTGGGGCGAGCTGAAGGACCGGCTGCATTCGGGCGACCTGAAGAAAGTGCCGGCCGACCAGTACATGAAGGTGCCTATGGCGGCGGTAGGCCTTTCGGGCAAGAGCCGTATCGCCCTGGTGATCGGCGAAGGCGATATCATCCGCGGACGGGCCGGCGATGACGGCTCCACCGGGAACAGTCTCACCTCATACGGATTCGACAAATTGCTGCGGCAGGTGGCCAACGACTCCACGATCAAGGGCGTGGTGGTGCGGATCGATTCGCCCGGCGGTGAGCAGGTGGCTTCCGACGAGATCTGGCGGCAGATGAACCTGCTCAGCAGGAAGAAGCCGCTGGTGTTTTCCATGTCGGACCTGGCGGCTTCCGGCGGGTACTACATCGCCATGACCGGCGACCCCATCGTGGCGTATCCGGAGACGCTGACCGGCTCCATCGGGGTGGTGTTCGGCAAGCCCAACCTGCATGGGCTTTACGACAAGCTCGGCATCACCAAGGATGCGGTCCAGCGCGGGAAGCACGCGGGCATCGATTCCGATTACACCTCGCTGACGCAGGATGAGCGGCGGATTCTGCGGGACGGGGTCGATGAAAGCTACCGGGATTTCGTCGCCAAGGTGGCGGACGCGCGGCGCCGCGGCTTCAACGACATCGAGCCTCTGGCGCAGGGACGCGTATGGCTGGGCTCGCAGGCCAAGGCTCGCGGGCTGGTGGACGAGCTGGGCGGCCTGGACAGCGCCATCGAGCTGGTGAAGAAGAAGGCCCGTATCCCCGCCGCCGAGAAGGTCAGCCTGGTGACGTATCCGCCGCGGCGCAGCGTGCTGGATCTGATCATGCGCCGGCCGCAGGACGACATGCTGGAATCGAAGCTGGCGCAGGCCTTCGGCCGCATGCCATTCCGCGCGTGGATGCAGGGCGGATTCTTGAAGATGATGCCGTATTGGCTGGAGGTGCGGTAGCATGCACTGGCGCGCCCACAGCCATCGCGGAACCACGGGGAGCGTTCTGGGTTGGTCCCTGGCCGCCACGTTGGTCTTCGTAGCCATCGAGGTATTCGCGGGATTCGAGGCCCACTCGCTGGCCCTGCTTTCCGATGCCGGCCACAACCTCACGGATGCGCTGGCGTTGCTGCTCGCCTGGTTCGGCTTTTACCTGGAGGCCAAGCCCGCCAACGAAATCAAGACCTACGGGTATCACCGCGCCGGCGTTCTCTCCGCACTCGTCAATGCGCTGACGCTGCTGGCTCTCTCGCTGTGGATCTTCTATGAGAGCGCGTTTCGCTTGCGCCACCCGCGGACCGTCCACGAAGGCATCATGATGGCGGTGGCGGCGCTGGGGCTGGTTCTGAACGGCGGCATCGTGTGGGCCTTGCGGTCCGCCCGCCGCCAGGACCTTAACGTCCGTGGCGCCTTCGTCCACATGCTGGGCGACGCGCTGGGTTCGCTGGCGATCATGGCCGGCGCCATTGTCATCCGCTACACCGGCTGGGAACAGGTGGACCCCGCGCTCTCCATCCTGATCGGCATTTTGATCGTGTGGACCGCCTGGGACATCATCCGGGAGGGCCTGAATATTCTACTCGAGGGTTTGCCGCGGGGCATCCACCTTCAAGACGTGGCTTCCGCCATGCGAGCCACCCAGGGCGTGCTCGATGTTCACGATCTGCACATCTGGAGCCTCGGTTCGAGCACCCACGCGCTGAGTTGCCACGTGCTGATCGAGGACGTTCCGCCCTCGGCGAGCGACGCCATCCTGCAACGGCTGAATGCCATGCTCGCGGATCGTTTTCATATCTCGCACACCACGGTCCAGTTTGAGCACGCGAGTTGCGCGATCTCCGAGAGTGGCTGCGCCATTCCCGCCCCCATGGAAGGCCACGAGGAGCTCCACCACCCGTAAGTCCCCGAGGCCGCCCTGCAACTTACAGTTAACCAACGGAGTATTGGTTCACCGGTCCAGCCTGTTGTATAGTCCAGAAGGCCTGGCGGTATTTGGCCGGGGCGACGAACTTTAAACATGACCAACACAGCGAGAAACGTAGTGACGCCGATCACCCGGCATGATTGCTGGCCGCTGATTCCCGACCGCGCGGAGGACCTGGGTATCCCGCGCGCCCTGGTTACTGATCTGATTCTACGGTACTTGTGGCTGCACGGCTCGGGCACGCTGGCGACCCTCCACACGGTCTTGAAGCTTTCCTTTCCCGTGCTCGAAACCCTGTTCCACCAGTTCCGGCAACAGCAACTGCTGGAAGTGAAGGGGATGCTGGGAAACGACTACTCGTTCACCCTCACCAGCGGCGGGCGGGCGCTGGCCACGTCGCGGAATGAAGCGTGCCAGTACGCGGGTCCCGCGCCGGTCTCCATTCAGCAATACCACCAGGTGGTGAAGGCGCAGACCGCCCACCCGAAACTGAGCCGCGAAAGCCTGCGGCGCGCGTTCCACGACCTGGTGCTGCCAGACGGGCTCCTGGACCAGCTTGGGCCTTCGCTGATCGGGCATCAGTCCCTGTTTCTGTACGGCGGCACGGGCAATGGCAAGACCAGCATCGCCGAGCGGATTCTGCGGATCTATCACGACACCGTGGTGGTGCCGTACGCGGTGGAGGTGGATGGCCACATTATCACGCTGTTCGACCCCGTGGTTCACCGGCAGGTGCCGTGCACCGACGATACGCTGGATCCGCGCTGGGTGGTTTGCGAGCGGCCCTGCATCACCGTCGGCGGCGAGCTTTCGGCGTCCATGCTGGAGCTGCGTTTGGATGACTCCACGCGGGTTTTCATTTCACCCTGCCAGATGAAGGCCAACAACGGCATTCTGATCATTGATGACTTCGGGCGGCAGATGCTTTCGCCGCGCGACCTGCTGAACCGGTGGATTGTTCCGCTGGACCGGAGGGTCGACTACCTGACGCTGGCCTCGGGCATGAAGTTCCAGGTGCCCTTCGAGTTGATGGTGGTGTTCTCGACCAACCTGGACCCGCACGACCTGGCCGACGAAGCGTTCCTGCGGCGCATCCAGACTAAAGTGCTGGTGGAAAACGTGACCGCCGAGGTGTTCGACCAGATCTTCCAGCGGGTGGTGGAGACCCATCAGGTGCCCTGTGAACCGGGCTGCGCGGAGTACCTTCGCGAGCGCTCGCTCGCGGCCGGCTCGAAGTACCTCCGGGCCTGCTATCCGTTGGACATTTACCGGCTGGTGAAGGCGATCAGCGAATATGAAGGCCGGCCCGTGTGGTTGACGCGCTCCAACATCGACCGCGCGGTGGGGCTGTACTTCGCCAGGACCGCGGCCGGCGCCAGCGATTAACCAAGGTCAATCTGGTAACCGCAACCGCCTGGAGTGATACTGCGTCAGCTACTGGTATGGGGCGCGATGTTTTCGGGACATTCCGCGACTACCTGGAATCGCTTCCCGACGATCTGCTGGAAAGCGTGACTGAGGATTACGTGTGGCTGGGGGGACAGGATTTCGAAAAGGGCGAGCGGAACAGCGATTTCCGTGGGCGGCGCGAGTGCTGCCGCGAGGAATGCGCGCGCCGGGGCATCCCCCAGCTCTACCAGCTCGCTGAGAGCACGGTGGCCCCGCGCGCTGCCTGAGCACCCTACCGCAGGATGCTGAACATGTTGGAGAAGTCGTCGGTCCAGGTGCGGAAGGGCCGTTCCTGCCGCAGCACCTGCCCGGCATTCTGAAGGTCGGGGTGGGCGGCCGCCGTCGCTCGATCCATTACCAGCGTCCAGGAGCACGCGAAGCACAGGAAGTCGTCCTCCTCGGGCTGGTAATAGTACGCCAGCGCGACCTTGTCAAACGCGGCGGCTGCCCGTTCCATCACCGGTTGCAGATCCAGATAGGCGTTGGAGATGTTGACCGCCAGGATGCCGTTGGACTTCAGATGGCGAAAATAGGTGCGGAAGGCTTCGCGCGTAATCAGGTGGACCGGCACGGAATCGCCGGAGAAGGCATCCATAACCAGAAGATCGAACTGCTGGCTGGGCTCCGACTCCAGGACCAGGCGGCCGTCTCCCAGCGCTATCTCCACTCGCGCCGGCGTGTCGCGTAGGTACGTGAATTCGGTGCGCGCAATGTCGAGGACCAGAGGATTGATCTCGTAGATCCGCAAGGTGTCGCCCGGCTGCCCGTAAGCCGCCAGGGTGCCGCAACCCAGGCCCAGGATTCCGATACGCCGCGGCGAGCCTCGTTGCGCCTGCATGGCCCGTCCGATGCCCGATTGTGGGCAGAAATAGGTGACCGGCTGTTGCCGGTATGGCGCGCGCAGGAATTGCTCGCCGTGGTTGATGATTCCGTGGATGAGTCTCCGGCAGGCATCTTCGTCTACCTTGGGATTGCCTTCATCCTCCACGCGGAGCAGGCCGTAAAAATTGCGCGCCACCACCCGGTATCCATCCACCATCTCCCACATGACCACTCCCAGGCACGCCAGGTAGCCGCACAGCACCGCGGCCAGCGCGGCGGCGCCCCATCGCGGCCGCCAGCCCGACCGCCGCCACAGTTCCCGCGCGAATACCAGGGAGGCGACGGCCGCGCACAACCCCAGTCCGATGGGGAATTCGTAGTAAGCACGAAAGAGATTCGGCGCCACCAGCCCCACGAAGAGGCCGCCCATCGCGCCGCCCAGGGAAACCGTGACGTAGAAGCCCGTGAGATAGCGCGGGTGCGGTTTGAGGCGGGCCAGCTCGCCATGACACACCATGCAGCACACGAAAAGCCCCGCGGCGAAGCAACCGATGATCCAACGCATCGGCATGTGCGTAAGAAAGCTGAGCCAGCGGGGGTTGAAGTAGGTGCGGTACGGCCAGAGCCGGTACGCCATGAAACCCAAAGCCGCCGCCAGCAGCGGGATAAAGACGGCGCGCCGATAGAACCTGGGAGATTCAAAACAGATGATGAAGCTCAACAGGTAGACGCTGAGCGGCATGATCCAGAGAAACGGAATGGCGGCGACATCCTGCGTGAGATGATTGGTGACGGCCAGCAGCAGAACGGAAGCGCAGGCCGCCAAACCGAGCCACAGGAGACGCAGCGCCCAGGCGGGCTCGCCATCGATGGCCTGGGCGCCCTCCCGATCCGCCGCATGCGGCGCGGAGGCGCGCGTCGACGATCGCCACGCGGTGGTTCCGCAGAGAGCCGCGAAACAGACGTACGCGGCGGACCACACCAGCCCCTGCATGCGCGCCGGCAGGTTCGGCTCCACCAGGAACGGATAGCTCAGCAGCGCCAGCATGGAGGCGAAATTCGAGAGCGCAAACAAGCGATATGGCAACCCCTCGCGGTGGGTCCGCGCGTACCACGCCTGCAATAACGGGCTGGTGGAGGAGAGCAGGAAGTAAGGCAGCCCCACGGTGAGGGCGAGCAGGGCCAGGATGGTAAGAGAAGGATGCGCCACACCCGCGCTCTTCCAACCCGGATTGGGCAGGATGGGCAGCGCGGCGAAGCTCACCGCCAGAGTGGCGATGTGAGCGATGGCCTGCTTGCGCGGCGCCAGCTTTTCGTGCAGCCAGTGAGCGTAGAGGTAGCCGAGCAGGAGCGCCACTTGAAAGAAAAGCATGCACGTGCTCCACACCGCCGAGGAGCCGCCAAACCATGGCAGGATCATTTTGGCGATGATCGGCTGCACCTGAAAAAGCAGGAATGCGGAAAGAAAGATGGTCAGCGAGTAAAGTAACATCCAGCCCGTTAGCTCCACTAGTCCCGTGACCGCCTGGAATAGTTCCCATGGTCCTTGTAAGGATCGCGATTTCCTGGCGGCACAGTCTCCTCTGTGAGGCACCGAATCAGGCGGTCACGGGACTAGTTGCGGTCTAAGCCGCGGTCCCGCGCCGCCTCCGCAACGCGACCCAACAGGTTAGCAGAGATCGGCGCGCGCGGATCGCGAGAAGAGCCGGCTTACAACCGCGTGAATACCACTTCCGGCGAGCAGATTTTGAAGACCCGCTTTAAGGCGGACTAGATCGCTCTGGAAGACCGTAGCTGGCGCCCGTGATCTACATCCTTGACGCGAGCGCGATGATCGCTTACCTGCGCGCGGAACCTGGAGGGCAGGTCGTACGCGACCTTTTGCAGGGTAACCCCGGACAAGTCGCCCACTTTACGCCCCTTCACTACACCTCTCCTCCCCCGTGTATCATGGTCCAATGCGTTTCTTACTCACGTTGCTGTTAGCTGTCCCTCTCTGTGCTCAGGAGCCTCCGGCCGCCCCCAAGCAGGCCAGGCCGGCACCCAAGAATTTGAAAGTGTTAAAGGTCCCGCCGACGGATATCCGGGCCACCATGCAGGCTTACCGGACCGCGCTCGGCGTCCAGTGCGACTTCTGTCACGTGCGCGGCGATTTCGCCAGTGACGAGAATCCGAAAAAAGACATCGCGCGCAAGATGATCGTCATGACGCAAGACGTCAACGGGAAGTTCCCCGACGGCAAGGAGCACGTCACCTGTTACACCTGCCATCGCGGAGATCACGAACCGAAGACGGCCCCGCCGCCGGCGCAATAAGCCGGTAACGTCCGAATCCTTACAATTCCAACGCCGTGGCGGCTGAATTTCGGAGTCCAGTCCCCGCGCATCCGCGTTCCGCTCACCCCGCTATTTCCCCCATTTCCGATTGGAAACTCGCCGTTCGATGGATGCCTGTTTCATTTCAATCGGTTAACGCGGCAATATGACCTCAAACTGGGAAAGAAGCACACCTATGAGCACTCAGACTCTGGAACCCAAGGTCATGCCGTCCGCGAACCTGGTGCAGATCGGCTCGCCGGTCGAGGACATCATCCAGCAGCGCCTCGCGGAAGAACGCGCTCGCCTCGAGAGCGAATCCGGGCTTGCCCGGCGCGAGGTCCATCATTTCAAGCGGCCCGTGGAAAAGCCCTTCGCCAAGGAGCAGCGCGCCACGACCACGCTGCTCTTCGGCGGCCTCACGTGGAAACACGAAGAGCTGGTACACGGCGCCCTCGAAGGCCTGGGCTACCGCGCGGAAGCCGTGCCCACTCCCAACGTGCGCGCCTTCCAGACCGGCAAAGAGTACGGCAACAACGGCCAGTGCAACCCGACGTATTTTACCGTCGGCAACCTGGTGCAGTACTTGCAGGGCCTGGAAGACCAGGGCATCTCCAAGCAGGAAATCATCGACCGCTATGTCTTCTTCACCGCCGGCGCCTGCGGACCGTGCCGCTTCGGAATGTATGAAGCCGAATATCGCCTGGCCCTGCGCAATGCCGGATTCGACGGCTTCCGCGTCCTGCTGTTCCAGCAGTCCGGCGGCTTGAGCCAGTCCGACGCCGAAGCCGGCCTCGAGATGAATCTCGATTTCTTCCTCGGCATCCTCAACGCCCTGAACTGCGGCGACGTGATGAACGAAGTCACCTACGCCATCCGCCCGTATGAGGTGAGCGCGGGCGAGACCGACCGCGTCCTTGGCGAATCCATGGACTACCTTCACGAAGTCTTCCGCAAGAAGCGTCCCTGGAAGCTCGATGGCAACCTCGCCCGGCGCCTGGGCGGCTTCTCCGATACGGCCGAGTGCATCGGCAAATTCGTCAACCAGGTGAAGGGGCATGATTACGTTGCGGCCCTCGAGCACTGCCGCGAGCGCTTCAACCAGGTGGAAATCGACCGTCTGCGCGTCAAGCCCATCGTCAAGATCACCGGCGAATTCTGGGCGCAGACCACCGAGGGCGACGGTAACTTCAACATGTTCAACTTCCTCCAGCGTGAGGGCGCGCAGGTGCTGATCGAGCCTATCGGCACGTGGATCATGTACATGATCCACCAAGTGGTGCAGAAGTACAGAGACCTCAAAGGCCTCGAGGAAGGCGCCGTACTCCCGCCCCTATGGAAGCTCGGCACCCGCGCCCGCATCGAGTTCGGCTACCGCCAGAAGATGGCCAAGCTGAAACTCGCCGAAGCGATCTTCAAGAGCGAATACCGCAAGATCGTCGATGCCCTGGGCGGCATCGCCCATCGCCTGGCCGACCAGTACGAATTGCAGCGTCTGGGCCATCCCTTCTACAATTCGCGCGCCGGCGGCGGCGAAGGGCACCTGGAAGTGGCCAAGAACATTTACTACTCGAACAAGGACCTCGCCCACATGGTGCTGTCGCTCAAGCCATTCGGCTGCATGCCCTCGACGCAATCCGACGGCGCGCAGTCGGCCGTGGTCTATAGTGGACCCAGGATTTCAGACCAAGGAATAAGCTAAGATTTCGGCGGAGTCGTTGACAAGGAGAGGTCGATCACGACGACGAGAAAACAGTACAGTCCGAAGTTCAAAGCGCGGGTAGCTATCGAGGCGATCCGCGGCGAGAAAACGCTCAGTCAGTTGGGATCGCAGTTCAAGGTGCATCCGATCCAGAT
>JBEKYW010000001.1:0-180783 GCA_049510555.1 Bryobacteraceae bacterium | reverse complement strand
CTGCTGATCCGCACTTCCGGCGAAATGCGCATCAGCAACTTCCTGCTCTGGCAGATCGCCTACTCGGAGCTGTACGTCACCGAAACGTTGTGGCCGGATTTCACGCGCACGGACCTGCTTCAGGCCGTGCTGGAATACCAGAAGCGCGACCGCCGCTATGGCGGCCTGAGCGCGCCTGACAACGGCGACTCCCAGGCCACGGACGAGACTCTGATCGCCGCCCTCCGCTCGTCATGAAGCGGATCCTCACCGCGGCGGCGCTGGTTCCCATTGTCGTCTACGTGGTTTTGTGGGCCAACTTCTGGGCCTTCCTGGCCGTGCTGGTGACGGCGGCCTTTCTCTGCTACCGCGAATTCAGCAGTGTGGCGGAGGCCTACGGTTTCGGCGCGCCGGGTCCGTTGGGCTATGGCGCCGGGCTGCTGCTGCTGGTCTGGTGGCAGGAGACCTGGCTGCTGATGGTCGGCATCGCGCTCATCGTGCTGGCGCTGGCGATGCGCGCCGGCGATCTGGCAAAATCGCTTCCGCGCGCGGCCCTGTTGCTGGCGGGCATCGTCTACATCTTCGGCTGCTGGAAATGCGCCATCCCCCTGCGAGAGCTGAATCCGCATTGGCTGATGTACGCATTGCTGGTCAACTGGGTGGGCGATATGGGGGCATATTATGTGGGCCAGCTCTTCGGCCGGCACAAGATGGCGCCGCGGGTAAGCCCGCACAAATCATGGGAGGGAGCGGTGGCGTCGCTGGCGGCATCCGTTCCGATTGCAGCGGCGTACCTGCTGCGCTTCGTGCCGGGGGTGACCGTGGCGCAGGCGATGGCGCTCACGGCTGCCGCCAACGCCGTCGGCCAGCTCGGCGACCTTGCGGAATCGGCCATAAAGCGCGGCGCCGGCCTGAAGGACAGCGGCGGGATTCTGCCCGGCCACGGCGGCTTTCTCGACCGCGTGGACAGCACGCTTTTTTCGCTCCCGCTGATTTATGCGTATCTGAAGCTGGCGGGGTGACGCTCCGGTCGCCGCTTCCCGTTGGCTGCGCCCTTGGCTACCATAATGGACAATGCCAATGCGGCTTTTCGGTCCGTTTGTTCTCTATGCGACCCTGCTCCACGGAGCGGTTACCGATGGCGGCGCGGTGCCAGGGACGGCGTTTCATCGGTACTCCACGCAAGATCGGTTCGGCAGAACCATCACGTTCTACCTGTCGGCGAGCTCGGCCGAACGCCCGGCGCCGCTCGCCGTCTTTGTGCAGGGCACGGGCTGTGCTTCGCACTTCCAGCGTGAGGGCGAGCGCATCCTTCAGGGAGCGCACACGCTCCTGAACGATGCCGCACACGGGCGCGCCAGGATTCTCGCGGTGGAGAAGCCTGGCGTACAGTTTCTCGATACACCGCCTGATGCTTCGGACGCGAAGACCTGCCGGCAGGAGTTTTTGGTCGAGCACACGCTGGATCGATGGACAGAGGCCATCGTGGCCTCGATCAGGGCGGCTCAAGGATTACCGGGCATAGATCGATCCAGGACTTTGGTGGTCGGCGGCTCGGAAGGCGGTGTGGTCGCCGTACACGTATCGAATGTGCTGGCATCGGTGACGCATGCGGCCTCGATCGCCGGCGGCGGGCCGAACCATCTTTTCGTGGTGGCGGACTATGTGCGTCGCAAGAACCTCGATCCGGAGGTTGAGGTCTATGGTTGCTGGGCTGAGGTTCTTCGCCATCCGGACAGTGCCACCGAGTTCTGTTGGGGTCAGCCGTACCGGCTGTGGTCGAGCCTGATGGAAACCTCGCTGGTGCAGGAATGTCTTCGATCCAGGGCGGCACTGTATCTGGTCCATGGCACGGCGGACGAGCAGAGTCCGATCGCGGGGTTCGATATGTTGCGCGCGGAGTTGGCAGCTAAAGGCCGCGCGGCAGTATTCGACCGAATCGATGGAGCGGATCATTCGCTCACGCGGCGCGGCGAAAGTCCGGGGGACGGACTCATGGCCGCTTTCGGGAGAATCCTGGATTGGTTCGTGGCCACCGCTCGATAAGGCGCCTTAACCCCAATGCTGTTCACTTAAGCCAGCTCCGCAGGAGCGGTAGGCTGTAGCCCACGGCGCAAGCCGTGGGAATAAGCACGAAAACGACTCAGCCCTGGAGGGGCGTAAGATGTTCTGGCCCAGTTCTTCCGCCCCGTTCCGGGGCTTTCCAGCCGTTCATCCCTTTCCCAAGGCTGACGCCTTGGGCTATGTTCTTTCGCCCTATCGGGCTCAACGCCAAAGTGAACAGTATTGGCCTTAGCCCGTCGCACTCACCAGAAACACTGCCACCTCCGCCAGCAGATTCGGCAGCAGCGTCACCTTGCGGTGGCCGGCCAGGAAGTAGCGCCGCTCCACCACCAGCCCCTCCAGGGCAGCCAGGGCCTCGAAATCGTACACCGTCAGGAAATGGATGTTGGGAGATTCGTACCACTCGTACGGAAACAGCTTGGTCCGGGGCGCGCCGCCGCTCACCAGCATGGACAACCGCACGCGCCAGTGGCCGAAGTTGGGGAAGGCCACGATGACGCGGCGTCCCACGCGCAGCATCTCGCGCAGCACCTTGCGCGGGCGATGGGTTTCCTGGAGCGTCTGGCTGAGAATCACGTAGTCGAAGGCCTGGTCGGGATAATCGGCCAGACCCTGGTCGATGTCCCCCTGGTAAACCGAGACGCCGCGCGCAATGGCGCGCTGCACTTTGGCCCCGGAGATCTCGACGCCGCGCGCTTCCACGCCCTTGTTCTGGGCGAGCCATTCGAGCAGCTCGCCTTCGCCGCAGCCCAGGTCCAGCACCTTCGTGCCAGGCTCGACGATGTCGCTGATGATGGCGTAATCGCTGCGGCCCAGCAACTCGCGGACGAATGCCTGCTTCCTGGCGGGGTGCCCTCTGGGCCCGGCGCTCATGGCGCCTTCTCGAGGGTGTTGGCGAGAAAACCGCGGATGAGATCGGTCTGCTCGGCCACGTCCACCAGGAAGGCGTCGTGCCCGTAATTGGACTCGAGCTCGACGTAGGCCACGTCGCAATTGCGCGCCCGCAGCGCGCTCACAATCTCCTGCGACTGGTAACTGGGGTACAGCCAGTCCGAGCTGAAGCTGATCACCAGGAAGCGCGCCCGCGCCCGCTCGAAGGCCGCCGCCAGCGAGCCGTGGCCGTTGGTGAGATCGAAGTAATCCATGGCCTTGGTGATGTAAAGGTACGAGTTGGCGTCGAAGCGGTTGACGAACTCGCTGCCGCGGTAGCGCAGGTAGCTCTCGACCTCGAAATCGACCTCGAAGTCGAAGCCGAAAGTCTCCTTCCCGCGCAGGCGGCGGCCGAACTTCTCGCGCATCGAGTCGTCGCTCATGAACGTGATGTGGCCCACCATGCGGGCCACCGCCAGGCCGCGCGCGGGCGGCTTCCCGCCATAGTAGCTGCCCTGGTTCCAGTCGGGGTCGGCCATGATGGCCTGCCGGCCGACTTCGTTGAACGCGATCTGCTGCGCGCTGTGCCGCGTGGTGCAGGCAATCGGGATGGCGGAAACCACGCGATCGGGATAAGAAACCGCCCATTCCAGGGCCTGCATCCCGCCCATGGACCCGCCCGTAACCGAGAGCAGCCGCGGAATGCCGAACCAATCGATCAGCATTTGCTGCACGCGCACCATGTCCCCGATGGTGATCACCGGGAACGACATGGCATAGGGACAGCCAGTGGCCGGATTGACCGACGAAGGCCCGGTGGTGCCCCGGCATCCGCCCAGCACGTTAGAGCAGATCACGAAATACTTGTTGGTGTCGAACGCCTTGCCCGGCCCGATCATGTTGTCCCACCAGCCCGGCTTGCCGGTCTCGTGGCTGATGCCGGCCGCGTGGGCGTCGCCTGAGAATGCGTGCAGCACCAGGATGGCGTTGGACTTGGAAGCGTTCAACCGGCCGTAGGTCTCGTAAGCCACGTCCACCGGCGCGAGGGTGGCGCCGCTATCCAGCGACACCGAATCGAACCGGACAGTGTTGGCCTCGACGATCATGGCGGAAGAGTTCTTATCATAGCAGAGCAGGTGCGCAGGACCGGGCGGTGGGATAATGTTGCCATGAACCTATCCGAGGCCAAACGGAAGCGCATGATGGCGCTCGCCAACGAGTGCGGCATCATCGCGGCCGTCGCCATGGACCATCGGGGGAACCTCCAGAAATCGCTCGCCAACGCCCGTGGCGTGGACGTGAAAGAGATCACACCCGTCATGATGAGCGAATTCAAAGTCGCCGTGAGCAAGGTGCTGACGCCGCACGCCAGCGCCATCCTCCTCGACCCGGAATTCGGCCTGGAAGCCGGCAAGGCGCGCAGCAAGAACGCCGGCCTGCTGCTGGCCTACGAATTGAGCGGATACGACAACACGCGTCCCGGCCGCCTGCCCGACCTGCTGCCGCACATCTCCGCGAAGCGCCTGGTGGACTGGGGCGCGGACGCGGTCAAGATCCTCATCTATTACACGCCCCACGAAGACGGGTCCATCAACGACATCAAGCACGCTTTCATCGAGCGCATCGGCGCCGAATGCGAGGCCTGCGAGATCCCGTTCTTCCTGCAATTCGTGGGCTACGACCCCAAGGGCGGCGACGAACGAGGCTTCGAATTCGCCAAGGCCAAGCCCGAGATCGTCAGGAAGAGCATACAGGAGTTCTCCAAGCCGCAGTACAAGGTGGACGTTCTGAAAGTGGAGGTCCCCGTCAACGCCGAATACATGGAACATTCGAGCGTCTACAAAGGACAGAAGGCTTACAGCCGCGAGGACGCCCTCAAGCATTTCCGCGAGGCGGCCGCCGTGGCCGCCAGGCCCTTCATTTATCTCAGCGCCGGCGTCGGCGCCGCCCAATTCACCGAATCGCTCAAGATGGCTTCCGAAGCCGGCACGGATTACTCCGGCGTGCTGTGCGGGCGCGCGACCTGGAAGGAAGGCATCCCAGTCTACGCCAAGCAGGGCGTCCGGGCGCTGGAAGAATGGCTCCAGACAGAGGGAGTCAGGAACATCACCGCGGTGAATGAGGCCATCCGCTCGGCCACGCCCTGGCTCGCCAAGGCAGGAGTCGCGGTGCCGGCATAATCAAACGCGGACGTGCGCCGGCGCCTGCGCGATCAGCAGCAGCCCGCACGCGAAGAGGACAAACATGAAGACGGCCAGCGCCTTGACGCGCAGGTCGGCTCCCTTGAACTCCTTCCAGAGCAGAATGCCCCACAGCGCGGCGATCAGCGCGGATCCGTGCGCCAGGAAATAGCCGGCCACGGCGCCCATATGCGCCTCCACGGAAGCGCTTCCAGCGGCGAAACTCGTCACCATGCCGGTGCACCACAACCCGCCGCCCGCCAGTCCCAGGAGATGCTGCCTGGGGAGAGCCTTGAAGATATCGGTCACTTCCACGGGTTCGCCTTCCACCGGAAGGTTCATAAAAAACACGTTGAAGACGAATGTGGAGACGAAGATGCCCATGGCGAAGACCGCGGCAACGGCATAGGGACCGAGGCCGGCATCGGTTTCTCTGGCCTTGTCCACCAGCGGAAAGAACGATCCCATGAGCAGGCCGCTCACCAGCGCCAGGACGATCCCTTTGCCGGACGTGGGGCGGCGGGTGCTCGAGGCCTTTCCGGCCCGCGCCAGGTTCTCGTGCTGTAGAACGGCGTGCATGCGATAGGCCAAGGCGTCGGCGACCACGGCAGCCGCAATCAGCAAGCAGCCGGCGAACAGCAGCAAGGGGCTTCCCGTCCGCTTGGCCGCGTAGGCCAGGACGGTCCCCAGGATGGTTGCGACCCCCATTCCCACCGGGAACGCCACTGCCATGCCCGCGACGGAGATGGCCGCCATCAGAAGCAAGTTCCCAAAGTTGAAGACCACTCCGCCCATGAACCCATACAGCCACTGGCGCTTACCGGCATGCATCAGGTCGTCCATGAACGAGAAGCCATCGTAGCCCATGTTGCCAACCGTGAAGGCATAGACGAAGGCAGCGATTGCCACCCCCAGGGCGAAATCGACGTAGTACAGCTCAAAGCGCCACTTCCCGGCGAGCTTGTAACTGTTCGCCCACGAACCCCAGCTAAGCAGACTGAGGATCATCAGAAGCAGGACAGCGGTCTGTGTTTGTGGAAGAATCATGAATCACTTCCGGAAATGGAAGGTTACAACGCCGGGGGGGTGCAGGTCAACCGGCCGGTTGGGGGCTCCGGCGCCCGGCGGCGCCGCGGCGACGTAGGGCGGCTTGCCGGGCGCCTGGCGGACCCACAGCGGCTCGGCCTGTTCGGAGCATTCCGGCAACGGCGTCCCGGAGTAGTAATTGAGCCCGTAACGCCAGTTTCGCTCGATTTGGTCGAGGCAGACTTCATCCGCGCGGCCGGCTATCTCTCGCCACAGCGCGCGGGCGGAAACCATGCGGTCCAGTTCCGGCGCCGCCATGCGTTTCAGATAGACGGTCCCCGCGGTGGCGCCGGCGGCGATCGAAAGCACCGCAGCCAACCGGCGCGCACGGCTCTCCAGGAGCCACGCCACGGCGGCCATTCCGCCAGCCAGCAGCCAGGTTGATTGAAACGCGGGGAGCGGCGCCTTCAATAGGCCCGCGGTCAGCGCCGCGGGAAGCATCCGGGCGCCGATAGGGAACACCACCAGCAGCAGGGCGCAGCACGCCAGCCATGGGCCCGCGTGGACGGCTTCGGCTTCATTCAGTGCCAGGGCCATCAGCGCCGCGGCTGCCGGTAACAGCGGCAGCACATAGCCCGGCAATTTGTTGGTGGCGGCCGTGAAGAAAATCATCCCGAACACGACCCATACCAGCAGGAACAGCCGCCGCGGGTCGCGGTAGGCCGCGCGTCGCCCTAGCAGGGGCAGAAGAGGGGACCAGGGCAGCAACAAACCGGCCAACACCGGCACATAGAACCACCACGGCTGCACGTGCATCAGGGCGTTGGATGTGAACCGCTCGAAATTATGCACGACGAAGAAGTCGCGCAGGAAAACGTTCCCATTACGGAGGTAGCAGAGTAGGTACCACGGAAGCGCCACCGCCAGGAACGGCGCCACTACTCGCGGCTGGATCAGGTCGCGCATGCTCCGCCAGCGCACGCACAGGGGAACCGCCAGAGCGAGCGCCACCGGTCCTTTCGCCAGCACCGCCAGTCCGAAGAGAGCCGCGACTACCGGCAAATGCCGCGTGTCGCGCTTGCCGATCCACGGCAGCGCCAGCAGCATCGCCGCGGAAAACGTGGCGGTCATCGGCAAATCGGGGACGCCGATCTGGCTGGATACGAGCCACCCACCGCAGGCGCCCAGGATGAGTGTGGCAAACCACGCGGCGCGCGCGCCGAATTCCCGGCGGAGAATCCACCAGTAGAACACCAGGAAGCCGGCGGCCATCAAGGCGGCCGGCAGCCGCGGCGCGAGGTCCGGCCCGATTCCCAGCCGGAAGGCCGCGCCCGTCATCCAGTACAGCAGTGCGGGCTTTTCGAACCACGGCTGGCCCCACAGCCTCGGGGTGATCCAATCTCCGGAGCGCGCCATCTCGCGCGCGATGGAAGCGTAGCGCGGCTCGTCCGGCCCGACGAGGCCCGTCGCACCCAAATCGTAGAAATAGAGGAGATATGCCAGCGGTAGAACAATCCACAGCACGCGTGGGATTTTCCGGGGCATTTCTCCCACTATCGTAACCCGCCCACGCCCGCCCACAACAGGTAGCTCCCAAAACCCGCCAGCGCCATCGACGACACCCCGATCAGAACCCGATTCACGCGCGGCCCCAGATTCCTGGCCGCGGCAAACAGCGCGATGGTGCCCGCCAGGCTGAGAACCATGACACCGTAGAACCCGGCCAGCAAGGCCACGCCGTGCGCCGGCGCCTCGCGCCAGCCCTTCAGCAGCAGCGGCCCCAGCACCAGGCTCCAGCTAATATACGGATTGGGGTTCAGCAGATTCACAACCGCCGCTCTCAGCACACTTTGCCGCTTCGAGGGTGCTCGCGCCACGTCCTTGGCGTCGTACCTGCGCCATGCCTTCACCGCGCCCCAGGCCAGGTAGAGAACGAACACCCCGCCCGCCAGCCGCAGGCATTGCGTCAGCCCGGCGGGCACACGGCTCAACACCAGCAGCACCAGGACGATCACCGGTCCATCGCTGATCAGCGGGGAGAAGGCGGCGGGAAGCGTGCGGCGCCAACCATGGCTCAGAGTCTGGGAGATGAGGTAGGTCTGCAGCGGTCCGGGCTGCACAGCGGCAGCGAAGGCGTAAGTCATCCCCAGAATCAGATAGGTCAACATCCCATGCCAGCCGCGACAGGAACCATCATGGTATCGCTATAATCAGATCAAAGTGCGCTTCCTTCGGACTTTAGCCGCGACCGCTCTCTTGCTTCTGCCGCTCGGGCGCGCCGACGTGCGCGGCTGCGCCTGCGACGTCTCGAAGCGCGAGACCATGGCGGCGACGGAGTGCTCATTGTGCCGCCAGGCCGAGGCCCAGCCCGCGGAGCCGCAGTTCTTCTTTATCAAGGACGCCAATCCCACCAAGCCGAACCGCATGCTCGCGCTGCCCCGGTTCCATGGCGCCAGCCCCCAGGAGCTGGCGGGTATGACCGCCGCCGAGCGCACCGCCTACTGGACTGCTTCCATCGCCAAGGCTCGCGAGCTGTGGGGCGACCAGTGGGGGCTCGCCATGAATGGGCTCGAGCGCCGGACGCAGTGCCACGCCCATATCCACATTGGCAAACTGCTGGATGGCGCGGAGAACGATCGCTTCGTGCTGGTGGATGGGCCGGCCGATATCCCCGTCCCGCACGATGGAACGGGGATCTGGGTCCACCCCGTCGGAAATAGGCTGCACGCGCACTTGGGAGATCAGGCCGCCGAGCTGGTGCTCCAACGTTAGGGAACCGGATGCTGTTCGACATCGCCACATTGCCGGCGGCCGGGAATTCGGCCATTCGCCTCCACCCCACCGACAACGTCGCGGTGGCGCGCGTGCCCATTCCGGCGGGGACCGAGCTGCGCGTCGAGGATCTCCAGATCATAACCCGCGAGGCCATTCCCGCGGGCCACAAGATCGCGCTGCGAGCCATCGAGGCAGGTGAGCTGGTCGAGCGCTATGGGCAGGCTATCGGACGCGCCAGCCAGCCCATCGAAGCCGGGCGCCACGTGCATACTCACAACCTCTCCTTCGAAGAGCTGCAATTCGATTACGAGTTTCCCGCGGTGGAGACGCCCGCGCCGCAGCCCCGCCAGCACGCCGCCCCCACCTTTCTCGGGTACGCGCGCGCAGACGGACGCGTGGGGACGCGCAATTACATCGCGGTGGTGGCGGCCAGCAATTGCGCCTCGCACACCGCCGAAATCATCGCCCGCGGCTATGAAGGCCAGCCGCTGCCGCCCAACGTGGATGGCGTGGTGGCCTTTCCGCACGCCGAGGGTTGCGGCCATGTCTTCGGTCCCGACGTGGACCAGCTCCGCCGCACGTTGAGCGGGGTGCTGGCCCACCCCAACGTGTCGGCCGCCATCATCCTCGGGCTGGGCTGCGAGGTGAACCAGATCGACTACTACCTCTCCGCCGGGGCCGGGAGGCCGGACTCGCTGGCTGGCCTGACGCTGCAATCGAGCGGCGGCACCACCGGCGCCGTGGAAGCCGCGCGCCGCGAGATTTCCAGGTTCCTCGACCGGGCGGCGGCTGAGCGGCGCACCGAAGCGCCGGCTTCGAAGATCGTGCTGGGGCTGAACTGCGGCGGGTCGGATTCCTTCTCGGGCATCACCGCCAACCCCGCGCTGGGCTGCTGCTCGGACCTGCTGGCGGAGATCGGCGCCACCGCGGTGCTCGCCGAAACGCCCGAAATCTTCGGCGCCGAACACTTGCTTGTCAAGCGGGCACGTAACAGACAAGTAGCTGAAAAATTATTGTGTTACATCCAAAAATATAAGGAATACTTGAACCGATTTGCATGCGGCTTCGACGATAACCCGTCGCCCGGCAACAAGCAGGGCGGGCTGAGTAACATACTGGAGAAATCGCTGGGCGCTGTGGCCAAAGGTGGCACCTCGCCCCTGATCGATGTCTACGACTTCGCCGAACGCGTGACCTCCCCGGGTTTCGTGTTCATGAACACGCCGGGCTACGACCCGGTGTCCCTCACCGGCCTGGCTGCGGGCGGCTGCAACTTGTTGGCGTTCACCACCGGCCGTGGCAGCGCCATTGGATTCCCCACCGTCCCGGTGATCAAGATCTCCAGCAACAGCCATACGTACCGGCGCATGACGGACAACATGGACGTCAACGCCGGGGCCATCGCCGATGGCGAAAAGAGTGTGCGGCAGGTCGGCCGCGAGATTTTCGACCTCGTGCTGGAGGTGGCTTCCGGCCGGCGGACCTGCGCCGAGCGGCTGGGACACCACGAGTTTGTGCCGTGGCGAATCGGCCCGGTCATGTAATGGATACAATAGGTGAGACATGTTTCGATGGCTTTTCATTTCGCTGGCGGCGGCCCTCTGGTTGGCGGCGCCCGTACTCGCCCAGAACCAGAAAAAGTCGGCCCTTGACAAGGCCGCGCTGGAAGCCTATGTGCGCCACCTGTACGTGATGAACTCGCAGATTAGCGTGCAGGTGTCCGATCCCAAGCCCTCGCAAGTGCCGGGCTTCGTCGAAGTGGTGGTGCATGCCTCCAGGGGGAACGCTTCCCAGGATTTTCCCTTCCTGATTTCGAAGGAGGGATCGAAGATCTTGCAGGCCATGGTCTACGACGTCAATTCCAACCCCTTCAAGCCCGATCTGGACAAGCTGAAGACCGAATTCCAGCCCAGCATGGGAACACCCGGCGCGCCGGTGGTACTGGTGGCGTTCACCGATTTCGAGTGCCCCTACTGCAAGGAAGAGGCCACCATGCTGCGGCAGAACCTGCTCACCGCTTATCCCACGCAGGTGCGGCTTTACTTCAAGGATTTCCCGCTGGAGACCATCCATCCCTGGGCCAAGGCCGCTTCCATCGCCGGCCACTGCGTGTTCCGGCTCAACCCCAGCTCGTTCTGGAGTTACCACGACTGGATCTTCGCCCACCAGACCGACATCACTGCCGTGAACCTGAAGGACAAGGTGATGGAGTGGGCCAAGGGAGAAAAAGACGTCGATGTTTTGCAGCTTGGCCAGTGCATGGACACCAAGGCCACCGAAGCCGAGATCGACAAGAACATCGCCGAGGGCCACGCCCTACAGATCAATGCGACTCCCACCCTGTTCGTGAACGGGCGCCGCATCGTCCAGGCGATCGACTGGCCCACTCTGCGCGGCATCATCGATTACGAAATCGAGTATCAGAAGACCGCCAAGAACGCCGGCGAGGATTGCGGCTGCGAATTGAAGCTCGACGCGCCGGGCCTTCCGCAGACGGCGCCGCCGGCCGCGCCCCTCAAGAAGAAGTAGCGGCGCAGACAACCTGCTTCTACATAACCACGCGCGGCTCTGAAGGCTTACCATGATGTTCATGAGACATTACCGCTGGATGGCCGGCTTCCTGCTCGGCGTCCTGACATTCGCCTGCTTCGCGCAGGCCCCTTCCAAGAAAGGAACATCCAACGTGAAGAAACAGGCTTACGGGAAAATGCCGGATGGCACACCCATCGAACTTTACACGCTCTCCAATCCGAGCGGGATGGAGGCAGGCATCATTACGTATGGCGGAACCGTCGTGTCGCTGACGGCTCCCGACCGTAACGGCAAGCTTTCGGACGTGGTGCTGGGGCTGGACAGCCTGGTGGGTTACCTCAATCAGACGAACTTCTTTGGAGCCGTCATCGGCCGCTACGGCAACCGCATCGGCCACGCAACCTTCAAGCTGGACGGCAAGACGTACAACCTGCCGAAAAATGACGGCGGCAACACCCTGCACGGCGGCGCGCAGGGCTTCGACAAGCGCGTGTGGAAAGCCAGCCCGGTCCACACCGCGGAAGGCCAGGGCCTCGAGCTGACCTACGTCAGCAAGGACGGCGAAGAGGGTTTCCCGGGAAACCTGTCGGCAAAAGTGGTCTACACCGTCACCGCCCGCAACGAGCTGAAGATCGACTACACCGCCACCACCGATAAGGACACCGTGGTGAACCTGACCAACCACTCGTATTTCAACCTGGCCGGGCAGGGCGAAGGCGATATTCTCGATCACCGGGTCATGATCAACGCCGGCCGCTTTACCCCCGTCGATGCTGCCCTGATCCCCACCGGAGAGCTTCGCGCCGTCAAGGGCACGCCCTTCGATTTCACCACCGCGACGGACATTGGCGCGCGCATCGGCCAGGGCGACCAGCAGTTAATGCTCGGCCACGGCTACGACCACAATTGGGTGTTGAACAAGGCTAATGGCGGGCTGACCAAGGCCGCCGAGGTCTACGAGCCGGCGACCGGGCGAGTGATGGAGGTGTGGACCACCGAGCCGGGCATGCAGTTCTACACCGGCAACTTCCTGGACGGCTCGGTGCACGGCAAGGGCGGCAAGGTTTATCCCTTCCGCGGCGCCTTCTGCATGGAGACCCAGCACTATCCCGATTCGCCCAACAAGCCGAACTTCCCCAGCACCGTATTGAAGCCCGGGAGCACCTACCACACCACCACGATTTACCGCTTTTCGGCGCGCTAGGAAGGCGCGGAAAACTCATTTGAGCCTCTGATGAAGGCGGATTCACGCCGATAAGGGGAGATAAAGAACCTGGATTTCCTGCCGGATACGCTCCGGCACCTGAGCCTCTGAGGTATTGAAGTCTTCATGGGCCGACCCAGTGATTGGAGCAATTACCATTCGGATTGCGCCGCCTGGCTCGAAGAGAACGCCTGCTTCCTGGGATTCAGTGGTGGAGGCCCCAGAATCTGCATGGTACAGAAAGGGGGGAAATCTCTGTTTAAGTTCGATTTCTTCCGGCGGAAGCTGTGAAGCGAACTGGCCCAGGGCACTACGGCTTGTAAACCGTTCCGGCTTTCATGACGAACTTCACGCGGCGGAGGGCCGAGATGTCGCTGGCGGGGTCGCCATCGACCGCAATGAGATCGGCGAACATGCCGGGTTTCACCTCCCCAATGTTCATGTGCAGAACGCGGCCAGCCACCGAAGTCGCGGCCTTCAGCGCGTCCAGCGCGGGCATGCCGTAATCGACCATGAGTTCGATCTCGCGCGCGTTCTCTCCGTGCGTGAACACGCCAATGTCGCTGCCGCTCAGGATGGTGACGCCGGCCTCCAGCGCCGCCTTGAAGCTGGCGCGCTTCCGCACGATGCTCGGCGGGTCGGGTTGCTGGCCCTTTTTCCAGCCGGCGTACTGCGTGATGGCGTCCCCGGCGGCCAGCGTGGGGCAGAGGGCCACGTGGTGCTCCACCATGAGCTTGAAGATCTCCGGCGTGCCGCCGTCTCCGTGCTCGATGGTCTCCACTCCAGCGAGAATGGCGCGCCGCATGCCCTCGGGCGTGCTGGCGTGCGCGGACACGGGCACGCCGGCGCTCCTGGCTGTCTCGACAGCCACCTTCATCTCATCGAGCGAGTACGTGGGATGCGCCACCAGAAGCGGCCCCCACCGGTAATCGGCGTACATTTTGATCCAGTCGGCGCCGTGGACGATCTGATCGCGCACCACGTGGGTGAGGCTTTCGACGCCATCGGCTTCTTCACCGCCCTGCGGCACGCGCCATTCGGGCGCGAATCCCTTGGGGCCGTAGGTGCCGGTAGCGACGATGCCGCGGGTGGAGGCGAGCACGCGGGGACCGGGAATGATGCCCTGGTTGACGGCCTGTTTGAGCTCGACGTCGGCATAGCCCGCGCCTTCGGTGCCGAGGTCGCGAACCGTGGTGAAGCCGGCCATCAGCGTGGCGCGCAGGTGGTTGACCGCGCGCGCGACGCGCAGAGCGAGGCCCTCATGCGCGACCTGGTCGTTCCAGGCAGTCTCGTTATACGCATGCAACAGGATGTGCGAATGGCCCTCGACGAGGCCTGGCATGAGGGTGGCGCCGGGCAACTCGACGACCTTGGCGCCGGCGGCATCGACGCTCGCGGACGGCCCCGCGGCTTCGATGCGATCGCCGGTCACCCGCACGGCCCAGCCTTCATGTATAGCCTCGCCGTCGAACACGCGCGCCGGCTTCAGCAGTCTGGTGACGGCGGGCTCATGCGCCTGCGCCTGCCCCAGCCACATACCGTGACTATCGCGGGGTGGATTATTGGCGGCGGGCGCCTGCGCCTGGGCCGCAAAGGGAACCAGGGCGAGGAGGAGGCAGATCGAGAGAAGACGGTGTACTGGTATGTGGCGATCATAATACAGAGAGCCGGCACCGGTCACCGCATGGCCTAGCATAGCCTCGCAACACGTCATGGTATTTCCCCTCTAAACGTATGTCTCCCGCCAAGCTGAACCCCGCTTGCCCTAGAAATCGACGTGCAAACCCAGTTCAATGATTCGTGGCGAATTGTATTGGCTGCTGATAACACCGAAGCTCGAGGGCGACTGCAAACTCACCGTTGGATCGTTGAACATGTGGTGATTGAAAATGTTGATGAACTGAGCGCTGAAAGCAGTGGACAAACGCTCGGTGAATTTAATCTTGCGTACGACGTTGAAGTCGAGGTTCCAGCGCTTCAGGCCGCGCAACTGCCCACCCCCGCCACTGGTGGTGTCCTGGCTCAGCATGATCGCACGGAAGGAGTTATATACCGCGAGAGGATCACCGAACAGATTCAGCCCGCTGCCGCCGCTGGCCGCATTGCCGGACGTGGCCACACTGGTGCCTGTCACACCGGAGTGTACGCTGTCGCCGAATGTGTTTGGCGCCGTCGCGATCGCGCCCGAGGCGAAGCCCACCGTGCCCTGTCCGAACTCCTGGCCCGAACCATCCTGTACTTTAAGCGGCAGCCCGGTGTAAGCGCTGAAGATCGGCGCTATGGACCAGCCCTGGACGATGCGATCCGCAATGCTATGCCCGCCGCGGCCAAACGGAAACTGGTACATCCCAAGCAGATTGAATACGAACTTGCGGTCGAAAAGCGAAGTGCCGTAGTCGTAATTGAGGTTGAAGGCGTTGGTCGCGCTATGGTCCTGATCCTGATTAAGGCCTTCGGTGTCCAGCGAGTGTGCGTACGTGAAATTGGCGTCGAATGCCAGGCCCTTCCAGTTGCGTGTGCGATAGGTGACGAAGCCGGCATTGTAATTAGACCAGCCATGAGCCGAATAGAAGAACATCGTGCCCACCTGGTTGGTCGCGGCCGTTGCTGGACCGAATACAAAGGAAGGCTGGATGGCGTTCCAAAGCGTGCGAACACTCTGCGCCTGGAAGTTGCTGCTATATTTGGCAACCACGCCGGCCGTGCAACTGGCAACGCCCGTGCAAGATGAACTTTTCGCCAGTGCCGTCTCGAAGAACGCTTGCGGAGTGATGGAACTTCCTGCGCGGATTTGGGCACTAACGTTGTCGAACGCCTGCGCAAAGCTCTGCCCGCCGTAGGTCATGAAGAATGGCACCGCGTCTATGTCAAGCGGCGAGTAAAGTCCGGATGCAGTTCGCCGGATGTAACCAATCTCGAGCACCGAGTTCCCGGGCATTTCGCGTTGAATCGTGAAATCCCAGGAGTTATTTGGCGCAGGCTTATAGGTCGGATCCATATTAAAGCTGGTCGACGCGTAAGGCGCATTTGCGCCGGATACTGTGCCAGGGATTAGCGGGATGGCCGCGACCGCGGACATAAAGGGCATCGTAACAGTGCTGCCGTCGGTACCGACGCGAAAAGCGGTGGTCGGATCCGAACCGGAACTGCCCAGGCATTGTCCCGACTTGGACGGCCCCAGACACACGTGAGTCTGTCCGAAGAATCCCGTGCTTTGCAGAGGATCGAGGACGTTCAACTCGCCATTTGTACGGTCATACAGCCGCGCATAGCCAACGCGCATCACGGTCTTGTTACTGCCGAACAGCCACTGTAACAAACCACCAGTGAATTTCGGATTCCAGGCCAAGGCAATGCGTGGAGCGAAGTCATCGTAGACGGCCTTGAACGGATGCGTGAGGCTCGTGGAACTGATCGGGGCAAACCCGAGGGTCGGATTGTAGACATGGCCACTGAGCGCCGCCTGCTGTTCGGTCTGCAGATATGCGGCGGGATCGATGGGCTGGTTGTTCGGGTCCACTATTACGATCTGCTTGCCATTGGCTTCCGTGGGCGGCTGATCGATCGTCCAGTTCAGGCCATAATTGATTGTCAACGTGGGACGGATATGCCAGGAGTCGGTTGCATAGAAGCTGAAAGCGTTCCAGGTAACGTCATTCGAGAGCGGGGTGCCGGCCGGATTTAAGGATGAGGAGCTGCTGTTGCGAGTACCAAGCAAGGTCGCCTGGTCCACCATCCCGGTCACTTCCCCATAGAGTTGGTTCCAGGTGCTGGATTGGTTTGAGGGAAGGCAATTCGAGGTAAGGGTGGTGGTGCAGGTAGGTGGCCGGTAAGCGCTCGGAATGTTGACGCCGCTGGCTGAGGCCGGGCCAATCTGGTAAACCAAGGAAGCCAGCGAACTCTGCCCGTCGTCCCGCCAAAAATTCACGTTACGGTGATCATAGGTGGCCCCGAAGCGCAATAAATGCGTGCCTTTCTGCCAGGAGAGGTTCTCCCGGAAGCTCGGCGTGTGGCCGAACCAAGTGCGCTGGCGGGCGGCCTGGACGCGGTTATTAACCGGGATCAACGCATTGTCCGACTCGCCGCCAATCTCGAGAGCGCCGGCGCTGCCGGGCAACTGCGGAGAGGCGCCGGACGTGCCCCACTGCCAAAAATCGCGGAGATAGCTAAAGCTGAATTCGTTGGTAATGCGGGGCGTGACGACGCCGGTGAGGCTCGCAAGGAGATACCGCGGCGCGCGGGGAATGCTGGCAGTGGAAACCATTTGGCCCTTGGTGTCCCCCGGGAGCAGGCCGCCGAGATCCGTCTGCCGGTTAACAGCGGCGAATTCACCGTAAGCGCGGTAGCTCCCCGTAAACTGCCAGTTCGCTCCAAATGAGTGATCGAGGCGAATCACGCCGAAGTTGCCGCTGTTCGGCAATGGGACGGCTTGTGTGAAACCGAGAGTGTTAAGCCCGTCCCCGAGGGTGGAATTGTTGCCTTCGGGCTCGTACTTGTTCCACAAGGCGCCGACCAGCGGATTGAGGCCCAGGCCGCGAGGGTCGCACACGGAGGTCCCGTTCGTGCCGCACTGCGTGGATGTGGCCAGGTTGTAGGATATGATCTTGCCGGCAGCATCACGGAACTGGAGAATACCCTGGCGCAAAGAGTCGGTCGGCACCATACGGGAGACGCGCGATGTGGCGAGCATTCGCCGGCCTTCGTAGTTCATGTAGAAGTACGTCTTGGCCTTCTCCGGCAACCCCTTGACATAACCGCCGAGGCTCCCGCCGAAACGATTGTCCCGGCTTTCCGGCCGCGCCTGCCCAAGACGGTTGTAGTCCCACGCGGTAGCATTCAGCTCGTCATTCTGGCCGTAGAAGTAAGCCGAACCATGAAACTGGTTGCTGCCGCGTTTGGTCACCAGAACCGTCTCGCTTCCGGACGACCCGGTGAAACTGGCGGTCGGATTCGTGGTCGCGACGCGGAATTCCTGGATGCTCTCCACCGGCGTGGGGATCGGCCCTTCCTGGCCACCCGCGTAGTTGTTGTAATAATCGGAGTTCCCCGACACCCCATTGCTGATATTGCCGCCATCGAGCACAATCGAATTCTGATCGCTGTGCGCGCCCGCCACCTGTCCGCCGTAATAGCTCAACTGGCCGGAGCCCTGTTGGGGCATGGAGGTGGCCTGCAACGTCAGCAAGGTGCTGACATTGCGTGCCAAGGTCGGCAGCATCGATAAGGTGTCGCCGCCAAGCTGAGAACCAAGCGTGGAATCCATGGTTTGCAGCTCTGCTCCCGTGGCGGTCACTTCCACGGTCTGTCGCGACTGGCCCAGCGGCAACTGAATATTGACGGTGTATGATTTGGTGACCTCCACGACGACCGACGGCACCTGTGCCTGCTGAAATCCGGTTGCCGTTGCATTCACCGAATACGTTCCGGGCGGAACACCCACGAAGGAATAACGCCCGGCGCCATTTGTCGTGACGGAGCGGACGGCGCTGGTTGCAGCGTCTTGAAGCTGGACAGTAGCGCCGGGTACGACGGCGCCCGTGGGGTCGGTAACCAGCCCAAGCACCGTGCCGGTACTGGCCGTTTGTGCCCACAAACCTGACAGTGCGGACACGACAAGGGTGACAGCGAATAGACGAACGAAGGAAAAGGCGAATCCTCTATCTTTTGACACGGCACTCCCCCTTTGGAGGTGTTTGGTATGCTTTGTTGACGGCGCGTTACCGGGACGCCCGCACCTGCGAGACGCTAGTGCAGGCGAGAAGTTCCAGTCTGAAAAACTTCCACCTATTTGTATGAGTCGAAAACCTACCTTTGCGCCTCTTGAGGCAATCGCCCCTTGGAGGCCTCTTGAGGCTTGACCCATTGGATTCTGCGGATCCGCAAGCCGCCGGAGCAAACAAGACACCTCTCATTCCACGACGCGAGTATGGCACAAGTCGGCCACCCCCTACAAGAGAAAAAGACGAGAACATCTGCTTTTCATTCCGCTAAACTGTTGAACCAGGATTTCCATTTTGCCATCCTGGCTCAGTGTCGATTATGCGTCCAACCGAGTCTTTTGGAGCTGTTTCTCTCATTTTCTCCATCCCGAACGACTCCGGCGGGCCAGGAGGGGCCAACTCTGGCTCTTCCGGGCACAGAAGAACCCGGAAGTGCCTAATTTCAAGCAGTTTCTCAGACACCTATCCGTCCACTCCCTTCCTTCGCCTGGTTTGCTTCCCTGCCGCAGCCTATCCGGTGGGCACCGGCAGCGCTGCGATTCGGCGCACCATGCCCCCAAACAGCCGCCGCGTCAGATGGCTCTCCGCCAGCATTAACCAGTAGTACCGCGCATGCTTGATCAGCCTGCCGCTGGCCTTCACCAAGACATCCTCATAGCCCGCGATGCGGCTGTAAATGGACTGGCGCAACAGGTCCGCCAGCGGGAGTTGCGTATTCTTCCCCTTCCGTGAGTCGGTCAAGTGCTGGGCAACGAGATCACCGAAGCCCAAACGTTCGTCCAATTCGCGCACCAGAATCAGGCCACCGTCGGAGGTGACCCGCGATCCCTGGAAATCGACCTTGAGGGAGGCGTTTACCGGCGCTCATGCGCGGCTTCAACCCCTTCACGCCTTCAGGACCGCCTTCACTCCGGTTCTTCGGTCCCGCCGGAAGGCTCGTAGTAGTCCTGAATCGGCTCCTCACCGGCTTCGGACTCCTCGGAGGCCATAACGGCCTCGTCTTCCTCCAGAGCTTGCTCCTCTGTGCGCTTGTCTCTCTTGCGTTTCACCGGGCCGGGAAGCTCCTGGCGGTGGTCCGGGTCGTAGGGAGAAATGGAACCCACTCGGAAATCGTCCATGGCCGACCTCCCTGCTGCGATTTGTACACCAAGGGCAGGCCAAAGTCAAAGCCCTCGACACCAGGGCAGCCGTGCCTTATGCTGGATTGGAAACGGAGGCAACCATGCGTAAGATCCTGTCGATCCGGGGCGGAGGTATCCGCGGCATCATTCCCTGCTGCTGCCTGATCGAACTGGAGTCGCAACTGGGTGGTCTGACGCAGGATCACATCGACTATTGCGCCGGCACCTCGACCGGTGCGCTCCTGACCGCCGCGATTGCCGCGGGCGTTCCCGCTGCCGAGGCTCTGAAGGTGTACACGGACCGTTCCCGCGAGATCTTCACGCCCGCTGGCGTGTTGGCGATACTAAAGCGCGTAGTCAGGGGCTTCATGTACGGTCCCAGCCACCTCCGCGATGTTCTGACCGGCGTTTTCGGCCCGGCCGCATCTTGGACCATGAACGACTGTCCCATCCGCGTGATGATCTCGGCCACCGCCATGAACGGGCATAACTGGTTCTTCGTGCAGGACAATCCCAGGAACAGCCAAGCCACCGGGTCCGTGAAGTTGATCGACGCTGCCGTCGCTTCTGCCTGCGCGCCCACGTACTTCGACGATTGGCCCATTGACGGCATTCTGGGGCAGACCATGTACTTCTTCGACGGCGGCGCCGGCGGAGTGGCCAACCCCGCCTACCAGGCCTGCGTGGAGGCCTTCGAATACGACGGCTTCACACCGGCGGATACCAGAGTCGTGGGCCTCGGAACGGGTTACTTTCCGGCCTCCAACCAGCCGCCCAAGGGCCTGTTGAAAACCATTGGATGGACCACTGGCACCTTGGTCGATAGCTCCGAGGATTGGGTCGACGACGCGGTGAACCGCCAGTGGCCTGGTGTTTTTCGGAACTTCAACACGCTCCTGCCAACCGACATCGACGAGGCGGATCTCTCCGCCATCCCCGCGCTGGTGCGGATCGGCCAGGAAATGGCGGCGGCCCTGGACTGGCACCGGATCCTCGGCGTCCCTTAAACCTCACTGGACAGTCAACGTCGCGCTCTTCGTCACGCCGCCTGCTGTGCCGCTGATCGTCACCGTCTGCACCGATGTCACCGCGGTCGTGGTGACGGTGAACTTAGCCGAGGTCTGACCGGCCGCCACCATCACGGAAGACGGAACCTGCGCCACCAGTTTGTTGCTGCTCGCCAGCGTAACCGTCACGCTCCCTGTCAGGGGGGCTGCCACCGTCAGTACCGCTGTGCCCGTAACCGCGGCGCCGCCCTTCACCGTTGAGGCGCTCAAAGTCACACTGCTCATCATGGGCGTGCCCGCTGGAAGCACCGTCAAGGATGCTTGCAGGGCAATCCCCTGATAGGTGGCGGTGATGGTCACGGTTCGCGCCGCCGGCACCGGTCCCGTGGAGATCGCCACATTGAGGGTGCTTTGCCCTCCGGACACCAGGATGAGACTTGGGACGGTGACCGTCAGAACATCGCTGCTGGTGAAGTTGACCTTCGCGCCTCCCGCCGGCACCGGACTCCCGAAAGTGACGGTGCCGGTGACCGGCTGGCCGCTCGTAACGGAGGTGCTGCTGAGCACGAAAGTGAAGACAGGATTCACGGTGAGCGTCGCGGATTGGCTCGACCCGTTGTAGCTCGCCGTAATCGTCACCGCCTGCGCGGTGGCGGTGGAGCTGGTGGTGACGGTAAACGTCGCGGACGTCCGGGCCCAGGGGATCGTCACGGTCGAAGGCGTCTGCGCCAGCGTCGAACCCGACGACAGTTGTATAACCACGCCGCCGGACGGCGCGGCCGCACTGAGCGTCACGGTGCCTGTGACCGATGTGCCTCCGGCCACCGCGCTGGCATTGAGAGACAGCGCCGCAACTCTGGGACTGGCAGCCGAATTCACCGTCAGCAGCGCCGTGGTTGACACTCCGTTGGCGGAAGCCGTGATGGTCGCAACTCCGGCACCCGTTGCCGTTGCCTGAAGCGTGAAATCGGTGGAGACCTGGCCCGTGGCTATGGTCACCGCGCCGGGCGCCTGAACAAAACCGGCCGAACTGCTCACCGAAACCCGAAACCCCGCATCCCTGGCCGGAGCGTTCATCGTCACCGTGCCCGTGACGCTCCCGCCCGACACGACGGAACTCGAAGCGAGCGCCAGTCCCACCAACCGCAGAGCGCTCGCGGGCAGGCTTCCCACGGTGAAGGTTACGACGTTGGAAGATACCGTTCCCGCGGTAAGTGTGAGCGACAGCACTCCCAGACCGTCGAGCTGCGGCGGCAGAACCACGTTCACCTGGTCGAGCCCGAAGTACACCGCGGCCGCGCCGGCGTACTCCACCGGCAGGCTGTAGACGTTGCCTGCGCTGTCCAGCGCCTGCGCCGTAACCGCCCCGGTGGCGTTCGTAACCGAAGCATCGAGAAAAGGATTGCCCGCGTACCGGATGCCGGTTCCGAAGATCGCCAGTCTGGTGCGCTTGTCATCGCCGAGGTTCTGGGCGGTCTCCACCAGAAATGGACCGCCCGCATAGGTGACCGCGTTCAGAATGGCTCCCGCGCCGCTCCCCGAGGCGTCCATTGAGAACACCGCCGGAGCCGTGTTGCTGACCTGCACCGTGGATGTCAGCGCCGCGCCCGGCCCGGTTGGCTGGATGGTGATGCTGGCAATTCCGGATGCGATCGCGGCGGGCATCACCAGGTTGACCTGGACCGGCGAGACGTAGAGAAGCTGGGCCGCATGGCCCGCCACCTGCACCCCAACGCCCCCGAGCTCGGTGGGCAGTTGACCGCTCGAGTCGAGTTGCGCCTGCGCCGTCTGGCTCGCCAGATTCACGCCGAACAACGAAACCAGCGAGGCGGGCGCCACGGTGGTCTGATAGTCGGCCGCCGAGACCGCCACGAACTGTGCCCGCGCGCTCATCGCGGCGAGAATCAGCAGCGTACACGTTCGCAAAGTTGTCCCTCATCAAACAAGACGCCGCCCGCCGCCGAAAAGACTGCTCGCTCAGGAGTTACCATAGCAAACTGATGGGCGACGATCTCTCAAGTGCGCCTCGTGTGCGGTTGCGCCGGCTCGAGGCCGCCGATCTGGATGCCCTTCATCTTCTCCTTTCGAACTGGAACGTGGTGCGCTACATGCTCCTGCCACTCTGTTCCCGAGAGGAATCCGAGAAGTTCCTCCGCGACGCCATGGATGAGGAGGCTTCGCCTGCCTGGCGCTCCGTGGTCCGGGCGTTCGTGGACGCGGAGTCCGGCCGGCTCGTCGGCTTGGGCGGAGTGGTGATCCTCCGCGGAACCGAAGAAGGTGAGCTTTGGTATCTGCTCGATCCGGCGTGTTGGGGCCGGGGCCTGGGCGCTTGCTGCGCCGGACAACTGGTCGCGCTGGGCTTCGGCGAACTCCAGCTTCATCGGGTCTGGGCCACCAGCTTGCCTGAGAACCCGGCCTCCGGAAGGGTGCTGGAGAGGACCGGAATGCGCCAGGAAGGCTTTCTCAGAAAGCACCTCAAAATCCATGGCGAGTGGAAAGACTGCTTCTTGTACGCCATACTTCGCGAGGAATGGGAGTCCCAACAGCGGTCCCCTGCCTCGTAACTGAAGTTCTACCGCTCCGGCTCATCCGCCACGGCGGCGCTGCGATGCGGCGGCCGCGGTTTCTTGGGGGCGCCGACCATTGCGTAGGGATCATCGGGCGGGTCCGGCCTCTCGCGCTTCAGAAAACGCCTGAGCGCGCCCATGGTCCGGCGAATTCTTTCGTGCCAAGCGCGGCGCTGCATGTCGCTGATCTCCCCTCCCCGATCATACCAGTTGCTTTTAATATGAATACAGGCGCGGCCTATGATCGATCCGGGACTCGAAGGGAAGGTCGCCTTGATCACCGGGGCGAACCACAGCATTGGCGCGGCGACTGCGAAGGCGTTTGCGGCCCAGGGCGCCCGCGTGTTCATGGCCTACTTTCGCCCGCCCTGCGACTGCGGCGAAGAGGAACTCGCCAAAGCGCGCGCCGCGGGCGTCGGCGGACCGTTGCTCTTCTGGGCAAGGCAGCAGCAATCGGCGGATCGGCTCATCCAGGAGATCGTGGAACACGGCGGGACGGCTGCCGCCGCGGAAGCCGATCTCGGCAATCCGGAGAACATCCGCGCGGTGTTCGACGATTGCGAGGCGGCGCTCGGGCCGGTTGACATCCTGGTCAATAACCACACCCACGGCGCGAAGGACACATTTGATCCGGCCGCGGTCAGCACGGAAGGCTTCGCGGTCGGCCTCTTCTCGGCAGCCGTCGCTGACGCGCACTTCGCCGTGAACGCCCGCTCTTACGCTCTGATGATGTCCGAGTATATCCGGCGCTACCTGGAACGCGGCGCAAGCTGGGGCAGAATCATCAATATCAGCACCGACGCGGCCCACGCTCACGCCAGCTCGATCAGCTACGCCGCTACCAAGCACGCGATTGAATCCTACAGCCGCTCGGCCGCGTGTGAGGTCGGCAAGTACGGCATCACGGTCAACATTGTGGCCCCGGGCCCGATCCAGAACGGCTGGCTGACGCCGGAGCAGGAGGCGGCGGTTTCCTCCGGCACTCCCCTTCGCCGCTGCGGCGTGCCCGAGGACGTCGCGGATGTCATCCTATTCCTGGCCTCGAACCAGGCGCACTGGCTGACGGGACAACTCCTGTACGTCGGCGGAGGCTGGAGGATGCACCAGTAGTGCGGCGTCAGCCGCATTGCCCCGCTAATTCCCTGCTACTGCGATGGTCACCCCGGCCTGGGTGGAGATGCCCCCCACTTGCACCACCACCGGGACCGCGTTGCCGGCCTGAGTTCCGCTGGGGATCTGCACGTTGATTTGTATCACGCCCGCCACCACGTTGGGCGCGCCGCCGGCGTACGACACCGGCGCGGCTGTTCCGCCAATCGTCGCCGTGACCTTGGCAACCGGCTGCGGCAGCGGATTGGCCCCCGGCAAACCGTCCATTCCCGCGGGACTCGTCTGGCCGGCGCCGGTCAACCACAACGAAATCGTACTCAACACTTTCGCGGGATGCGCCGCCCCGTTCAGTGTCAGGTCCTGGTTGTTGGCCGCCGCTTGCCCCTTCCCGGAACCGTCCAACGTGAACAGAGCCGGGGCCACCGCGGCCACCGGCACTGTCGCTGGACCGGCGATCTCGCCCTGGTACTGCACGAAGACCTGCGCGTTCGATCCCGTCGTGGAGTATGGCGCCACGGCCGCAACCTGCGTGGCCGAGGTGTACAGCACCGGCGCCGGCGTGCCGTTAAACATCACGCTCGTGCCCGCAAGATTCGTGCCCACCTGGCCGCTGGCTGGATCAAGCTGGTACTGCGTAAGCTGGGCCGGTCCCAGCCCGGAACCGTAGAGCACCACCACCTCGCCCGGCGCGACCGGTCCAATCAAGTTGCTGGCTGCGTTGGTCACGGCATTGATGGCCAGGCCGTTGCCGGCGTACTGGAGCAGCCGGACCGCGTTGTTGTTCGCGTCCGCCACGTACAGGTTGCCGTTTTTCCCCAAAGCGATTGCCGAAGGAGCGTTAAGCCGCGCCTGGGTGGCCAGGCCTCCGTCTCCCGAGTAGCCCTGCGACCCGTTGCCCGCAATGGTCGCGATGAGGCCGTTGGTGTAAACCTTACGCACGCGCGTGCTGGCCGCCACAATGTAAATATTGCCCGCGGCATCCACGGCCAGGCCCACCGGGTTGCCAACTTGCGCGCTGGTGGCTGGCCCCCCATCGCCGGCATAACCGGCGATGCCGTTTCCCGCGACGGTCGTGATCAGGCCGTCCGGGGTAACCTTGCGGATCAGGTTGTTCTCCGTGTCCGCGATGTACAGGTTTCCGGCCGTATCCACCGCCAGCACCTGGGGGCCATTCAATTGCGCTTTGACGGCCGGGCCGCCGTCGCCGGAGTATCCCGCGGCTCCGTTTCCGGCCACCGTGCCGATGGCGCCGCTGGTCGAGACCTTGCGCACCCGGCTGTTGCCGAAGTCCGCGATGTACAGGTTGCCGGCCGCATCCACCGTTACACCCATCGGCAAATTCAGTTGCCCGCTGGTAGCGGAGCTGCCATCGGAGAAGCCCGCCGTGCCGCTTCCGGCCACAGTCGTGATGACCCCGCTGGTCGAAACCTTGCGCACCTTGGCATTCAGCGTGTCGGCGATGTACAGATTGCCCCCGGCGTCCACGGCCAGCCCCTGGGGCCCGTTCAGTTGCGCGCTGGTGGCCGCGCCGCCGTCGCCCGAGCTGCCCGCGCCGCCATTCCCGGCGAAGTTGGAGATGGTTCCATTCGACGAGACCTTCCGCACCACGTTATTGAGTGTGTCCGCGATGTAAAAGTTGCCGGCGGAGTCCGCGGCCACGCCCTGGGGCGTGTTCAGTTGGGCTTTGATGGCCGGCCCGCCGTCGCCCGAGTAGCTGAAAGTGCCGTTTCCGGCCAACGAGGAGATGCTTCCACCCGAGGCCACTTTTCGAATACGGCGGTTCAGCGAGTCCGCAATGTATAGATTCCCGCCCGAATCCACGGTCACGCCCGTGGGGGAATTCAGTTGAGCTTTGGTGGGGTCCGAGCCGTCGCCCGAGAATCCCGGCGTGCCCGACCCGGCCACCGTGCTGATATTGCCGCTCTTGACGTCGATCTTGCGGATCCGGCCGTCGCCGTTCTCCGCGATGTAAACGTTGCCGGAGGAGTCCAGAGCCAGCGCCATGGGCGCGATCAAACCCGCGCTGGTGGCCAGGCCGCCATCGCCCGAGTAACCGATGCTTCCATCGCCGGCGATAAAGTTGATGTTGCCATCGGTGGTGACCTTGCGGACGTACGCGTTGGCTGTGTCCGCGATGTAGATGTTGCCCGAGGAATCGACGGCTACGTCCTCGGGGCTGTGTAATTCCGCTTTGGTGGCCAGGCCGGCATCGCCCTGGTAACTCGGAAAACTGTCTCCCGCGAACGTGGCGATGTTCCCGTCGGTGGTGACTATGCGGATGGTGTTATCGCCGGTGTCCGCGATGTACACGTTGCCCGACTTATCCGCGGCCACGCCCATCGGCAGATGCAAATTCGCGCTGGTAGCCGGACCGCCGTCGCCGTAAGCGCTCGGCCCGCCGCCGGGGCTGACCTGGCCGTTGCCCGCAAAGGTGCCGATGATGCCGGATGGGGTCACCTGGCGGACGACATTGTTCAGCGAATCCGCAATATAGAGATTGCCCGTCGCGTCCATGGCCATGCCCGCCGGGGCGTTCAACTGCGCGTTCACCGCCGGGCCGCCGTCGCCCGAGTATCCGGCGCGCGAGTTTCCCGCGATCAACGTCACGGTCCCATTGGCGTCGATCTTGGAAACGCAATTCAGACTGCTGAAATAGAGATTGCCCGAGGGAGCGCTGAAGACGCGCGTCGGCTGCCCGATCGACACGCTCGCGGCTCCCGCCGGCGTGGCCGGCGGCACGCCTCCGGCAACCGTCGATATCGAGTATGGCTGCGCCGCCGCGATCGAGGCGCCCGCCAGCAGCAGGATGAATCTCAACATGCGGACGTCCCGTCCTGAATGGGTGAGTGAAAGCCGATGAAGTCCATTTGACGCTTCATTCCATGATATCGTTTCTCCCGGCTCATGACGCCACTGCCTCTGCCACCGCCGCCAGCGCCTGTGCGCATTCGGCACGGGTGACATCGTAGTGCGTCACCGCGCGCATCTGCCGCTCGTTGATGCCGTTGATCAGCACTCCCCGCGCCTTCAGGCGCGCGCTGATTTCGCCGGTGACCACGCCCGTTCCACTGACGTCGAAGACCACGATATTGGTGGCCACCTTCCGCACATCCATCTGAATGCCAGCAACGCGCGCCAGCCCTTCGGCCAGGAACCTGGCGTTGGCGTGATCCTCGGGGAGCCGCCGGGGTGTGTCTTCGAGCGCAATCAATCCCGCCGCAGCCAGCACGCCCGCCTGGCGCATCCCGCCGCCTAGCCGTTTGCGGTACAGGCGTCCCCTGGCGATCAGGTCGGCTGGACCGGCCAGTATCGAACCCACGGGCGCGCCCAGCGCCTTGGAGAGGCAGAACATCACCGTATCCACCGGAGAGACGATCTCCCGCACTTGCACGTTCAGGGCCGCCGCCGCATTGAAAACCCGCGCGCCATCCATGTGGACCTTCAGGCCGCGCTCGTGCGCCCCATCGCAGATTTCCCGGATGGCATCCATCGGGTACACGGTTCCGCCCGCCATGTTGTGCGTGTTTTCGATTTCGATCAGCCCGGTGGGCGCCCAGTGCGCATGCAGCGGCCGGATTTTGCCCCGCACCTGTTCCCACGTGAGGATGCCATCCTCGGTGGGGACGGCGCGCGCCACGCAGCCCGAGAACCACGCCATCATGGCCAGCTCGTAATCCAGCACGTGGGCGCGCGAATCGCAGATGACTTCCTGGCCGTGCTGCGTATGCAGCTTGACCGCGATGGTGTTCCCCATGGTGCCGCTGGGAACGAACAGCGCCGCTTCTTTGCCGGCAATCTCGGCCGCGCGCTGCTCCAGCCGGTTTACGGTGGGGTCCTCGCCGTATACGTCGTCGCCGACTTCAGCCTCCATCATGGCGCGCCGCATGGCGGGCGTCGGCTTGGTCACGGTGTCGCTTCTGAGATCGATCATGGGATGAGAAACTCCTGGAAAACTTCGTTGGAAAGGAGCACGCCGCGGCCCGTGAGGCGGAGAGCGCCGCCCGTGGCTTCTAGCAGGCCGGCATCCACAAACCGGCGGATGGGCTGCTCAAACCTCCGCCACTCCTCCGGCGTGGGACGAATGCCCGCCATCAGCCGCAGGCCCACGAAAAAGCGCTCCTGCGCGTGGGGCGGCTCACCGGCCTGCCCAGTCCCGCTAAGGTATTCCTCTATCGATTCCGGGTTGTTCTTCCGCACCCTCCCGTCGAAGGAATGGGCGTCGGCGCCGAAGCCCGCGTATGGCTCCAGCCTCCAGTACTTGAGATTGTGCCGCGATTCGAAGCCCGGCCGCGCGAAGTTGGAGATTTCGTAGCGCGGAATGCCCATCGCCGCCAGCCGCTCCACGGCTATCTCGTAGAACGCCGCCGTCTGATCGTCGCCGGGAGTCTCCCCTGCTCCGTAGCGCGCGCCACCGAGCAGTATTTCCTTGCCCAGGCGGCTGTCCTCGTCCACTTCCAGCATGTAGACGGAGACGTGCGCGGGGGCCAGGCGCTCAATCCAGTCGAGCGATTCCCTCCAGCTTGCTTCCGTCTGGCCGGCGAGTCCGGCGATCAGGTCGATGTTCACATTGCGGATGCCGGCATCGCGCAGGCTGCCAATCTCATGGGCAACCGTCTGGGCGGTGTGCTTGCGGCCGGTGCGCCGGATCTCCTTCTCCACAAAGGACTGTACTCCCAGGCTCACGCGGTTGATGCCGCGGGCTGCCCAGGCACGGGCTTTTTCTCCGGTGATGCTGCCGGGCGCCGCTTCGATGGTAGCTTCCGCCCACGGCCGGCCCGGGATGAGTTCCAGCAGCCGGCGCAAGGACTCCGCGGCCATGCCGCTGGGAGTGCCGCCGCCCAGGTACACGGTCTCGGGAGTCCACTCCCACCGGTACGCGCGGATCTCCTCCGCCAGCGCGTCGAGATAACGCGCCTCCAGAGCGCGCGGAAATACACCCGATGCGAAGTTGCAGTAGGTGCACTTCTGCGCGCAGAACGGGTACGAGACGTAGACTCCGGGCACCTTTCCAATTGTAGCGAGCGGCGCGCGCGCACGTGAGCGAGAATGAAAACTGTGAGGCCGATTCTGCCCCTGTTCGCGGCGCTGGCGTTCCTGTCGGGAATGCCTTCCGCGGACGGTCAGGAGCGCGTGGTGGAAAGCGTCGTGCCCTCCCTGGCCTACTCGCCTGCCTGCTCCTCCACCGTGGAGCTGCGGAATCTCAGCGACCGGCCGGTGGTTGTGGATGTGGAAGGCCACCGGGCCGGCGGCGCGTTGGCGCCGCTCATCGGACACCCCGAGATCACCGTCCGCTTGAGCCCTGGTGAGCGGTCCAGCTACAAGCTGCAGATCGAGGAGGAGACCGGGAGTGCCTGGGTGAAGGTCCGCGAACGCGTGCCATCGCCGCGCCTCTCGCCGGTGGTGGCCATCAGCGGCGCCACGGAGTGCGTCGTCGGCGACCAGTTGCGCTCTGTCGGGCGCGAGGTGGTTTACCCCACCGGGAATCCGTGGTTCTCCGGCGACGTGACCGGCCTGCGCGGCGGCTTGCTTTCGCTCATCAACACCTCCGAGCATGCGGTCAGGGCGTCGGCCTGCTACTCCTCCGGCGGGCTCTATTCGGCGCCCACCGGAGGCCGCGCGGCGGCCGAGCTGATGCCCATCTGTACCACCGCCTTCGAGGTCCAGATCCCTCCCTTCGGCGCCCGGGAATTCCCCGTAGCACGCGACGGCAGCTCGCATTTCTCTCTGAAGACGCAGGGTGCCGCCATCGTTCTGGAAATGCTACGCCCCATCGAGCTAAGCGTGAAGATGTACACGGTGGATTCCACTATCCAGTTCGGAGCCGAGGTCCCCAAGAAGTAGCGCCGGCGGCGGAACGCCCGATGCGGGTCTTTGCCGCCGGTTTTTTTCGCTCAGCGCGAATCCATCGCTCGGAGGCGTTCCGCCGAGCAGTTGGAGGGCTTGGCCGCCGGATTGCACCGCGCGATGCCGCCTTCCGGGAAGCTCACGGCATAGCCGGTCCAGGTGGCGCGCTCCTCAAAGGGGAAGTCGGTACTCAGGATCTGTGCTCCGCTGGCTAGTGCCGCGTCTCTGGTTGTCACGTCTCCGGCGCGGGCCTCCGCCAGCTCGGCGTCGGTCCGGGTCCGCACCAGGTATCCCTTGCGCACCAGGCTCGGTATCAGGGCCGGATCTTTCAGCGGTTCGTTGACTTCGACGAACGCGGCGTCGGGCGATCCCGCCTCGGCATTGGTGAAGATCACGCGTCCCTTGAGCGAGGGATGACCTTCGAGATAGGCGGGGCCGGCTTTCCGCTGGTCCAGGAGAAACACAAATTTGCCGCGGGCCGACTCCAGCGTGGGCCAGCCGGCGGTAAGAATGGCCTCCTCGAGCGTGGCATGTTTGCCGCGCACGTCGTCCGGGGTAATCATTTTCGAGCGGGGGATCACCGAGCGGATTTCCTGGTCGACGGCATCGAAGACCGCCGGGGTGAAGACCTCGGGAACCACCTGGAAGTCGTGGCTCGGCTTTCCCTCCTTGCTCTCGATCAGAATGAAGATGGGCAAATGCTCGGGATGCGCCTGGGACCACCCCAGAATGACGCCCAGGCACCCGGTGAAGGGCTGGCAATTGCTGCGGTAATCGATGTCTTGCATGTGCAGGACTTTGAACCCCGGCTTCTGCATCAGGCCTTGCGGATCATAGGGAGGATCGGCCGGCAAAGCCGCTTCCGAAACCATGCGGAGGCCGGCAGGATTGGCGTACCGGCCGCCTTTGGAATCCGCGAAGATATCGAGCTCCAGTTGGCGGATTCCGTTGCCAAGCTGGACGTCCAACGCGGGATGGCGATAGTCGAGGGTGGCCGCCGATTTGGGGTCGGACTTGCGCAGCAGAAGCGCTTCGCTGGGAGCCAAACCGGCATGGTAGCTGTTATGGCTTCCGATCACCTGGATCTGGTTGAGACGGATCTGGCCACCGGTTTGCGCGCCCGCTGAAGCGCAGAGGACCGCGGCCAGCACAGGTATAGCGAATGTAAAACCGAGTTTCATGAGGCCTCTCTAATTGGGATTGACAGACAACCGAACCCTACTATATCCCAACGCTCACGTTTGTAGGAGGCGCGAGGGGAAAAAAGGGGGGCAACAGAGCAGTCGCACGTTTCCCATACGCTCGCGGACTCCTGTGCCTCTTTTTTCATGCGCTGCACCAGCAGGATCAGCTTACGGTCCCGCGCGTTGCTGCAGGGCGCGTCGCACGCCTCCAGGTCCCCCAGGAGGCGGCAGTGCCCCCGGCATTCGGTGGTGCCCAGCAGCCTGACAGTCGGGTCGCCCGGTTCCGGTTCCGGCAGCAGGTGCCGCAGCCGCCTGGAGAGGATCGAGATGGAACTGCCGCAACTGTGCTCGAAGACCAGCAGGTTGACATCCGGATTGGTGAGCATGGACTGCAGGCCCAGCAGGCGCACGGCCGGATCCAGGACGAACTGGTCCCACGTCGGCCATGCGCGTTTGCAGGCGCCGCAGATCTGGAAGGGGCCGGCCGCGCACTCCACGGTCATAGCCGAATTATAAGGGGGTTCGCCGAGGAATTGAGTAGGCCCTCATCGGAACGTAGAACTGCGCTGACTCGCCCCACTGGAGCCAAGCTGCTCTGGCCCGTTCGCGCGGGAATCCTGAAATGTCGCGTCAGGTTTCAGCGGCTTCAGCACATCCGGCACACAGACTTGACAGAACATGCCATCGAGGGCATAATATGAAGCGGATGGCATGTGAGGTCGAGTTCACCGACGAGTTCGCCCAATGGTGGGGTGGTCTCGCGGCGGATGAGCAGGAGAGCGTCAGAGCGTATGTGAAGCTGCTCGAAGATTATGGGGTGGCGCTCAAGCACCCGTATTGCTCCGGCGTGACACTGTCGAGGCACCCACATATGAGGGAACTGAGGGTGCAACATCAGGGCCGGCCATATCGCATCCTGTATGCTTTCGACCCTCGACGCACAGCCATTCTCTTGATCGGCGGAGACAAGACGGGCAACGACCGATGGTACGAGCTGTTTGTACCCCTTGCCGACAAGATCTACGACCGCCATATCGAGCAACTGCGAAATGAAGGGAGGCTGAACGATGTCCCGCAAGTTTAAGGAACTCGAGACAAGGATGCCCGCCGAGTCGATCGCCCGCAGCGATGAGATCTACGCGCGGCTCAAGGCGGACATGGCGCTGGAAGAGCTCAGGGGCGCTCTTCGGATGACCCAGCAGCAGTTGGCTAAGACTCTCCACGTCGACCAGTCCGCCATCTCCAAACTCGAACGGCGTACGGACATGTACGTCAGCACCTTGGAGAGATTCATCGAAGCCATGGGCGGCCGGCTTGAAATTCGCGCGGTTTTCCCCGAAGGCTCCGTGCGAATCAGTCAGTTTGAAAAGCTCGCTGCCCAGCCGTGACCTTTACCCCACCAGTTCCGGCTCGCTCACGCACGTCCCGCAGCCCTTCTTCCCCTTCAGCGTCAGCCGCCGCATCTCTTCCTGCTCCTCGAACGGCACCGAGAATTCCTTCTCGATGCGCTCGCGGAAGACCGGGCCGGAGTTGTACGCGCAGAACGGATAAATCAGGCCGTTGGGCGCCGCGTAGTGGATCACGCAGCGCTTTACACGCTCCACGTCGTAGTTGTACGAATCCATGAAGTGCATGCCGGCCAGCAACAAGGTGCGGTAGGTGAAGCCCTTCTGCTCGCTTTCGCCGCGGCCGTAACGCTTATCGGTCATGCCCTGGAGGGTTTGCAGGAACTTGGTGAAGGTCAGGCCCTCCGGCGCCTTCTCCTCATGGAAGAACTTGCGCAGGCTGTTCCAAGCTTCCAGCTTGGTGTAGAACTGCATGCGGCGCTTGCCGGCTTTGCGCGCCAGCACGTCCATCTCCTTCAGCATGGGACCGACATCCACGAATTGCGTCACCGGCTTGGCCTTGCGGTTCTGGTCCACGAACAGGTAGGTGCCCAGCGAGCAGTGCGGGTGGCAGCTCAGGGTGGCGGTCTCCTCTCCGCGGAGCGCGCTGATGAGCTTCGAAAACGGCGTCACAAAGCAGAGTGGGAACCAGTCTTCGTAAGGATCGGCGATACCGGTCTGCTCCTTTACGGCGTGGGCGAAATCGGAGAGCGTGAAGCGCTTCTGTTCCAACTCGTGGCGCGCGATGCGGCCGGTAAAGGCCACCGGCTGGAAGCTGATGCCGCTGGTGCACTCGATGTATTCGAGCGACAGCCGGATAATGTCGCCGATCTGGTGATCGTTCAGCCCCTTTACGATGGTGGGAACGAACACGATCTTCAGACCCGCCTTCTTGACGTTCTCGATGCACTTCAGCTTCTTTTCCCACAGCGACTCGCCGCGCGTGCGGCGGTAGATGTCGTCGCACACGCCGTCGAACTGGAGGTACAGGGTGTGCAAGCCCGCCTCCTTGCACTGCTCGGCGAATTCCAGGTTGGTGAACTTGAGGCCGTTGGTGGCCGCCTGGGTGTGGGAAAAGCCCATATCCTTGGCCAGCCGGAGGACGTCCAAAAAGCGCGGATAGATGGTTGGCTCGCCGCCCGAAAACTGCACAATGCGGCAAGGAGAAGGGCGCTCGTTGCGCAGCGCCTGAAGCATCTTGCGGACCGTCTCGAAATCCGGCTCGTAGAGGTAACCCGAGGCGTTGGCGTTGGCGAAGCACACCGGGCAGGTGAGGTTGCAGCGGTTGGTGAGGTCGACGTTGGCCAGGGCGGTGTGGCTGGTGTGCAGGTTGCAGAGACCGCAATCGTCCGGGCAGCGCGTGGCATCGGCCACCACCGGGTTCTCCAGGCCGCGGTTGTCGCCGAAAGACCAATCCTCCATCTTCAGGTAGAGCCGGACATCCGAAAAGATAATGTCACGGAACTCGCCGTGCTCTGGACAACGCTTCTCCATAACCACCCTGCCGGCTTCCTCAAATATCCTGGCATCAATGAGTTGCGTGCACTCGGGACAGAGCGACTGGGTGCTCTTGGGGAGACCTTTCTGGAGGGGCTGAATGCGCGAGCCTTTATAGGTAGTTTCCGGTTGCAATACCTGAAATTGCGCCATGATGTGCCATCATAAAGGCGCCGGGATGAGAAGACCACCATAAGGCGCTAAAGTGTGAATCCTAAAGGTCGTAAGGGGAATATCCGGCGCTGAATGGTAAGCTGGAAATCTGTGCTGGTACTGGACTTTACACATGCCGCCGTGGCCTTTGGCGCGGCGTTTCTCGCGGGGGCAATCAATTCCGTCGCCGGCGGGGGGACCCTGGTGTCCTTCCCCGCCTTGATCTGGCTGGGTCTTGGTTCCGTGACGGCGAACGCCACCAGCACGGTGGCCATTTGGCCGGGAACGGTGGGGAGCGCCTGGGGCTACCGGCGGGAATTGCGCGAGGCCGAGCCGCGCTTCCGCTGGCTGATTGTGCCCAGCCTGGTGGGCGGACTCACCGGCGCGCTGCTGCTGCGCTGGACGCCCCCTGCCACCTTCGACCGCATGGTGCCGTTCCTGATCCTGTTTGCCACCCTGCTGTTCATGGCCCAGGAACCGGTGCAGCGGATTTTGAAGACGGATGGGCGGCCGGCGCACCGCTCGTCCAATTGGTTCGCCGGGGCAATGTTGTTTCAGTTGATGGTGGGACTGTATGGCGGCTATTTCGGCGCGGGCATCGGCATCCTGATGCTGGCCGCGCTGAGCATCATGGGGCTCCAGGACATTCACGAGATGAACAGCCTGAAGGTGGTCTTCGGGGGAAGCGTGAATGGGATCGCGGCGCTCTACTTCATCTGGGCGCGCATGGTCTACTGGCCGTATGTCGTGATCATGGCGGTGGCCGCCGTGGTGGGCGGATACGGCGGCGCTGGGGTGGCGCGGAAGATCGGGCGCACGGCGGTGCGGCGCATCGTGATCGCCATCGGGTTCGGCATGGCGGTGTCGCTGTTCATCAAGAAATAGCTAACTTTCGGCGCCCAGTGGCGTACTCAACTAAGACATGGCACGCATCCGGTTCGCTCTTCGCAGCCTGGCCAAGGCGCCGCTCCTCAGCCTGGTGGTGGTTCTTTCGTTGGGCCTGGGCATCGGCGCCAATACAGCCATCTTCTCCCTCCTGCACCAGATCATTTTGAGCTCTCTGCCGGTGGAGAAGCCGGAAGAACTGGTGCTGGTGACGTCGCCCGGCGAGTTCAAAGGCGGACGCAACTCCACCAATGATTCCGGCGGCATGGACTCCATCTTCAGTTACCGGATGTTCCGGGAACTGGAGAAGCGGGCCGAGGGCATCACCGGCCTGGCTGGGTTTCGCAGTATCGGCGCCAACCTGGCATTTGGCAACGAGACCGTGCCGGGCGAGGTCCTGGTGGTTTCGGGCGGTTACTTCCGCGTGCTGGGAGTCAAGCCGCTGCTGGGCCGTACGATCTCGCCGGAGGACGACGTGCACGGCGCCGGCAACGCTGTGGCGGTACTGGGATATGGCTACTGGCACGACCGGCTGGGCGGCGAGACCAGCGTGCTGAACCAGCCGATCCGGATCAATGGGCAGGTTTTCACGGTCATCGGAGTGGCGCCCAAGGGGTTCACGGGCACCACCCTCGGAGACGAGCCGGTGGCTTACGTCCCCCTGTGTTTCAAGCCGCGGCTGACGCCCAACTGGGCCGGCACGGATCGCTGGGACGATTACTGGCTGTACCTGTTCGCACGGCTGAAACCCGGGGTTACGCCGGCACGGGCGGCCGCGGCGCTCAATGGCCCGTACGGCGCGCTGGTGGAGGAGCAATCCAAAGGGCCGCGATTCTATTACCAGAAGCAGCTCGATCGTTTCCTGAAGTCGCGGCTGACCCTCAAGGACGGCAGCCACGGCCAGAGCACCATGCGGGACGAAAGCCGGATTCCGCTGATCATCCTCATGACGGCTACCGGGCTGGTGCTGCTGATCGCCATGGCCAACGCCGCCAATCTTTTGCTGGCGCGGTCGGCGCAGCGCCGGAGGGAGCTCGCCATCCGCGCGGCCATGGGCGCCGGCCGCGGCGAGCTGATGGCGCAACTGCTCACCGAAGCCCTGTTGCTGGCCCTAGCCGGCGGCCTGGCCGGCCTGGCATTCGGCGTGGTCACGCTGCGGCTGCTGATCGCCCAGTTGGCGGCGAGCGATACGCCCATCTACTACCTGACCTCGCGGCTGGACCAGCCGCTACTGCTGTTCGGCCTGGGGCTTTCACTGGCTACCGGGCTGTTGTTCGGGCTTTACCCGGCGTGGGAGGCGGCCCGGGTTTCGCCGGCAACCACGCTCAAAGACGAATCCGGACAGTCGTCCGGGACCCGTGGCACGACGCGTGTGCGCAAGGCGCTGGTTTGCGCCCAAGTCATGATCTCGGCGGTGCTGTTGATTCCCACGGGGCTGTTTTTGAAAAGCCTGGTCAACCTGCTGCGCGTGGACCTGGGGATCCGCACCGAGAACATCGTCGGGTTCTCCATCTCGCCGGAGCTGAACGCCTACCAGCCGGCGCAGAGTCATGCGCTGTTCGAACGGGTGGAGAGCGAAATGGCGGCCATCCCGGGCGTGCGCAGCGTGGCCGCGGCCAAGATTGCGCTCATCGCGGGGAGCCGGTGGGGAAGCAATGTGACAACCGATGGAGTGGCGCCCGCCGACACCCACTGCCTCTACAACGAGCTGGGGCCGGGATACTTCGGAAAGATGGGGATTCCACTGATCGCGGGGCGGGAGTTCACCGAGGCGGACAACCTGGCGGGGCCCAAGGTGGCCGTGGTCAATCAGTACTTCGCCAAGCGATTCTTCGAGGGGCAAAATGCTATCGGACACAGGTTCGGAATGGGGAAGCCGGATACCGAGATTATCGGGGTGGTGAAGGACAGCCACTATGCCAGGGTGAAGGAAGACCCGTACGCGGTTTTCTACACCCCCTGGCGCCAGGACAAGCAAATCGGCTCGCTGGGATTCTACGTGCGCTCGGCGCTGCCCACGAAGCAAATGATCCCGCAGATCCGGCGCGTGATGGCCTCGCTCGACCGCGATCTGCCGGCGGAGAACCTGCGCACGCTGGACGATCAGATCAAGCTCAACATCCGGTCGGACCGGATCGTCCTTCAGCTTGCCGCGGTGTTCGCCATTCTGGCGACGGCGCTGGCCATGCTCGGGCTTTACGGCGTGATGGCCCACGGCGTCGCGCGGCGCACGCGGGAAATTGGCATCCGCATGGCGCTGGGCGCGGAGCCGGGCAGAATCCGCTCGATGGTGATGCGGGAGATGCTGTGGATTCTGGGCATCGGCCTGGTGATCGGCGTGCCGGCCGCGCTGGCGCTGGCGCGCTACATCGAGAGCCAGCTTTACGGGGTGAAAGCTTACGACGCCGTGGTGGTGGCCGGCGCCATGCTGGCGCTGGCGGTCACGGCGGTCGCGGCGGGCTATCTGCCGGCGCGGCGGGCGTCACGGGTCAATCCTTTGGACGCACTCCGCTACGAGTAGGGGCCAGGCTAGTTCTTAGCGAATTAAATGGCGTGAGCGGGCGGGGGGTGGCGAGGGCTGGCAGCGGTGCGGAAGGTACGAGAAGTCATTGATTCCGAGGCCACTTGTCGCCGGTTCGGTGTGGCGTCCGGAGTAGCGTCAACCCTCGCACATTATTTGTCAAAACGCCTAGACGCCGTACTTTTCCCCAGGAGCGCGAACGAAGAATCAATAACTTAGGCGGGAAGACGCCTGAAAGCGCTGACACGTTAGATAAGTAAGGAGTTAACGCGACATAAAGCGTATAATGTAGGAAACTACGACACTCAGCAAGATTTGAAAAACCGGCGCCGCGCAGGTGGAACGCGTTAATCTTTGACTATTTTTGTCACGTTGCACGGGATTGAGGTAAACCCGGTCTTAAAATGCGCGTGTATAGGCCTATGGTTTCGCCTGGATTGGGAGCTTTTTCGCATGCGCGACATCGGTCTCGGAGTGATCTGGCGGCGCGGGTACCCGCGGCCAAAGTTGTGCGCGCAGGAAACCAAGGGCATCGCGGAAAATTCGAGGGGTTTCTTCCTTCGTCGCGTGGGCAGCCCAAAGCTGCAAGATATCGCTGACCGACTGATCCACGGTGCGGCAGGCTTCGATTATGTGGGCCACGGCCGGGACGAACTGGCGGAATCCGTAATCGCGTCGTTTGGCTTCGGGCAGCACTTCCATTATCTCGTCGGCTCTCTGCAACTCGACCGTCAGCGGGCGCATCAACGCAACCGCTTCCTCCAGGTTTTTCCCGCCGCCGAACAGTCCGCGATCATATTGTGTCTCCATCTCGCGCATGAAGGCTTCCCTTTCGGGTGCGTCGGCTAAACCAGCGGCGTCGGCGATTTGTAACAGGCGCATGAGCATAAGTGGTCCAGGCGCAAAATTCCCGAGTTCATAACGGCTCACTGTGTTTGCCCGGCAGCCGAGCATCACCGCAAACTCAGCCTGCTTCTTTCGCAGCCGTTTTCTCAAAGCCTTTACGGCCTCACTCACGGTCATACAAGCTCTCGGCAGAAACTACTTGACGTAGATAATCAACGTGTCGTAGAATCAACGGCAGGTAGTATATGGAGAAGGTAACAGGCCAGGCCCAAGGCGCGCAACGCGAAGTGGAAGGGGGTCCCCAGCCGTTCTCCGTGATCGTCCGATCCGTCCGAAGAGCCTTGGGGTTGAGCCAGGCCCAGTTTGCAGGGCTGTTCTTGGTGGATCGCAACACAGTCAGCCGGTGGGAAACCGAGCTGCTGACACCATCGCTCCAGTCGCTACTCCTTTTGCGCGGCCATGCGCCCAGTATCGAGCTAGCCCGACGTGTTGAGGCCGCGATAGCCAGAAAACGCGCCGGCAACATAAGGGATGGCGTAATGTCCTCGTCGGATGCCCTTCCCATGGCTCCAGTCTCATCCCGCGCGGTCCAAGATTCAATACCCGCCACGCGGCTTTTCTCAGGCAAGGGGGACTCCCGATAATGTCTGCGGCTCGCCAGCGCGCACACGTCGCCCAGTTGCCGGGATTAGCGACGATAGACCCCGCGCTCCAGTGCGATTTGCTGAGGCTCCGCGGCGTGTTGATCCTGCTCGCTGCGCGGCAGGGTTCGAAGCTCGCGGTGGCCGCGGCCTGCGTTGCCGAACTCAAGAGCGACGCTTTCAAAATCTCAGTCCGGAGCGTTTATCGATGGCGCGATCGCTACCTCCGTTTCGGCTTCGCTGGCCTTCGGCGGAAGGCTCGGATCGATAGCGGCTATCCGCGCCGTTTTGGCGAGGCTGTCATGATGGCGATGGTTGACGCCGCCGTGCGGCTGGGTCCGCGGGGGAACGTTGCGCGTGAGTTTCGCCGGCTGAGGCCGGGCGTCTGCTACGGAAGCTTTCGTTTATGGGTGCGGCGCCTTCAGGCGGAATTCCTGGTCACCAAACGGAGAGGAGAAAGCGATGTCCTCTTGCTCCGGTAGCATTCGGCGGCGGGAATCCTGCATCGCGGTCGGCATCGGCACGCTTCCGATTCCCGATCCACGCACTTGGCCGGAAGAGATCCGGACATGGTACAGGAACGTGACAGGCGGCGCCGGCCCGCTGGATGTTTTCCTTTTCGATCACGACCGGGTGGCGGCTTTGTATCTCCAGGATGCCGTAACAGCGGCGGCCATTTTGGACATCGATCCTTCCGAATGGCACACGGAACGAGGATATCCCGCGTTCGTTTTCGACGCTGCCAGGATCGGTGAAATCCAGCGCTGTCTGGATATCTGCGGCTACAACGTGAATGTGCTAGAGCCGAAGGGCGAACGCCGGCAGCCAGGCAGCCGCAAGCGGGCACGGGTCTTGAGCATCAGTATTGGACACCAAAAAATGCAGGGGGAAGAAACACGATGAACCGACGCGCATTCTTTCAAGCAGCCGCGCTGTCAACCGCGACTGTCTTTCAGACCAAGGGGCGGACAATTTCTCATGAGGCGGAGCCGGCCCACATTCCGCAGCCGTCCGAAGACAGAAATCTGCTCCTCTTTGGAGTAGACCTCGCCGGACCCAACTGGGAGCAGTACCTTGCCGATGAGCGGATGGATCTTTTCGTCTGGCTCAGGGAACTGTACCCGGCCGATCCGGGGCAACTCAGTGGGGCAAAGCTCCGCATAATGGAACACGGCAGCTATACCGCACTGAGCGCGGGGATCGGCGACACGTTACAGCCCTACGGTGACAGAACCGAGCATTGGCTCGGCTCCGTTCAGGGGACCACCGTTGCGCGGTTTGCCAAATTCGGACCCGAGCGAGATGACCACGGCCGCTACAACGTCTTTCTGGCGGCCGACGAAAACCTGCCTGACACCATGCTGAGCCTAACGCTGTTGGAGGATGGCAATCGGCAACTGGAGCTCAACCTCGGCGGCCACTGCTTCGGGATTCTGAACGGTGAGCTACTGTCGAGGTTCTTGGCTTGCCTCCGTACTCGACTTGCGCAGGACCGCCCCAAGGCCTCGTGAACATGATTGCGCTCACCAAGGCTCGCATCCCGGACATAGCCAAGGCAGAGCTAAATCCGTCGCGACGCCAGCAGCCATCCGATTCCGCAATGCAGCCGGTGAACGTCCAGAGCTGGTCCCTATCGCCGCAAGGGAAGCTCCCAGGCGATGCGGCCGGATCGTCACTGGCCTTGGGCGCGGCGCCGGCCGGGGCGCTGAACGGGGGCGAGCTGGCGCGGGCGGATGCCGGCGCGGTCTTCCGCGCGATCATTGAGCCGATCATCAACCCGGAGCGCTATGCAGACTTGCATCGCGCGTACCCGCGACGGGCGGACCTGGTCCAACACCTGGCGGAAGAACACCAGAGGAGCGCCCGGACGGTTTACAGGCTGCTCGAGTGCTACGAGAAAAACGGAATTGCGGGCCTTATCCGCAAGGTCCGGTCCGACAGAGGACAGTCGCGAGCACTGAACACAGCCAGCGTGAATTTCATCATCGCGGCGGTGCTGCCGAAAGTAGGAAGCTATGGTGAATTCAGCAACGCGGACGTTTGGCGGTTGCACGAGGATGAGCGCCGCTGGCGAGAGCAGAACGCCTCAAAGGTGCTTAGCCAGGCGGATCGCGTCCGGCTCGCCGGTTACGTGGACGTAGAAGGGCGGCTGGTTCCGCACGCGCAACTTTCAGCCGCGAGCTACGCGACGTTCTGCCGCCAGATCGAGAGAATTCCGGAAGTGGTCAAGCTCATGGCGCGCAAGGGAGAGGATGCTTACCGGAATACCGAACTAATTTCGTTCCGGGACTTCGAGAGCATTCTGCCGCTGGACTACGTGGTGATGGATCACCGCCTGCTCGATATCTGGTGCCTGGTGCGAGACGGGCGCGGCTGGAAATTGGCGCGCCCCTGGCTGACGGCAGCTATCGACCAGCGCACCCGCGTGTGGCTCGGCTGGTGCATTGTCGAAACGCCTTCCAGCGATTCCATCGCCACAGTGCTGAAACAGGTTTTCGTGAAGCACGGCTTGCCGAAGGCGGTTTATTGGGACAATGGCAAGGACTTCCGGTGCCATTGGCTCGAAGGCCGACGAGAACAGACTCGCCATGTCGCGGCCATTGACGGGCTGCCGGGACAGTGGACGGGCGTACTGGAAACCCTCGATATCCGCGTGCATCACGCGATTGTGAAGAATGCGCGCGCCAAGCTGATCGAACCGAATTTTTCCAGAGTGGCCGACTTCGATCGCACGCTGCCTGAATGGGCGGGACATAAGCCGGGCGCGCGGCCGGAGCGCTTCGAAAATATGCTCCGCGATCATGAAACCTGGTTAACGGGCAAGCTGAGTTCTCCGCCATTCCGGACGATCGAGCAAGTGGCCGCGCTTTACAGCTTGGCGCTTGAGAACCTGAACGAGCGCGAAATGCCCGGCGCCGAGGGCATGCGCAAAGTCACCCCCACGGGCATGGGTTGGATGTGCCCCGGAGAGTGTTGGGACAATCTCATCCGACATGTGGAGCGCCGCACAATTCCCGAAGATGTTTTGCAACTGTGCTTCGCAAAGCGCCGCGAGCTGACGGTGTGCAACGGAGAAGTGCAGGTCACTTTTGACGGCCAGCCGTACCACTACAGGCTGACCGACAACCGCATGGGAATGCTGGCGTTGAACGGCAAGAAGGTCGAGCTCGCGTACGATCCGTTGGACTTGGGGAAGGCCGCCATCTACTTCGATAGCCGCTTTATCGGCCTGGCCGATTGCATCGCCCTGCGCCGCATGGGAGAAGACGCCTTTGTGCAGGATGAGCGGGATAGGCGACTGGCTCGCCGACAAGTGAAGCAGCTTATCAAGGCCGTGCACCAGGCCGTTCCGGTACCGGACGCGGAAACTCATTTTGCGCGGCGGAGGGCAGTTGCACCCGAGCGGGCCGCGGTGGCGCGCGTGGAGGTTCCGGCGCAGATTCCGGAGGGCGTTGCCCGAGCGCATGCCGCGATGCAAGCCGAGCGGGCGGCCGTCCTCGAACCCGTCGCCGTGCTGCGCGTGGAGAGGCCGTCCGAGCCGGAAGACGATGGGACCTTCGTCTTCTTCCGTGACGCTCCGGCAGAGCCGGCGAAGACCGCGGTTGAGCCGATGATCGGGGCCGAGAGCGGCCCGGCCGTGGGCGCGGGCAATCAGGGGGACTGAGACGATGGTACGGCAATGCAGCGATGAAGAAATCAGCGCGGCGCGCGAAGAGGTACGGGCCTGGATGAAGGATCGGCCGGACGTGAGCGCTGCGCATATCGCGCAGTACACGACCCTTTCCGATGGCACGGTACGCGCCTGGATTGCCGGGAACTTTCCGGGCGGCCGTGAGGTTGTTGGGCAGATTCTCTCCGTGGTGCGAAAGGCGAGGGCCGGAGAGATTCTGACCCCGGGGGGCCGTGAATCGGTGACGCTTCTGGTGCATGAGGAAGAGCGCGTCCGAAGGGTAGCCCGTGCGGGCAGGTTCTACGAAACCCAGACGGCCCGGCGCATTGGTGAGGTGCTGGACTATTGCGCGGAGCACTCCGCGATCGGCGTCGTTACGGCTGCTTTTGGCGTTGGGAAAACAGAGGCTGTCCGCGAATGGCGCCGGCGACGCGCCTCCCAAGTTGAGTGCGCGGTGCTGGAGTTTTCCGAGTTCAGCAGCACGGATAAGGTGGAGTTCGTCCGGGAGATGTCGCGGATGTTCGGCCTGCCCGTGATACAGGGCAGCCAGAGCGGCGGTCGGATGTTCTATTCGCTTTGCGAGCACTTGAAGGAACACCCGTGTCTCACGATCTTCGACCAGTGCGAAACCCTGCGACCGAGAATCTGCCAGGTGATCCGGCAGATTCACGATCGCACCAGCGGGGGCGGGGTTGGAGTGGTCATGTTGGCAGCCCCGATTTTCCTGGCACGGCTCACGAGCGGAAAGATGGCGGACCTGGGCGCGCTGCAATCGCGCGTCGCGCTGTGGGCGCCGCTGTCGGGCGTGACGCGCGCCGAAATGGCCGCAATTGTGAAGCAGGAAGGCTTCACCGATGTGGGCGAAGCGGCCTTCGATCTGTGGTTCAAGGCCACGGGCGGATCAATGCGCCGGCTGATGCGTTCGATTGACCTACTGAAGTCAAAGCACCAGGGCAAACCGATCTGCGAGAAAACAATTGCCGGCGTGGGCGGCATGCTGTGGGGCATGAATTTGGAGAGGGCGGCGTAGGATATGTCGGTGCGCCAGGAGCTTGTGGAGGAATTCCTGAGCCTGGGCGGCTGGCATTTCGGCTGTGGCCGGGCCTGTACCCGCCGCGCCGTTTGCGAATTCTTGGCGGAGATATCGCGGGACCAATTTTCGAAACTAACCCGCCGCCCTGCCGTCCTAGTAATCGCACCGGCGCGCCACCAGGTAGTGAGTTCGGTCTCGTACGACCTGGACAGGGCAGGTGACCCTTCGACCTACACGCGGATGAGCGGGTCTCTCCAGGTGGTCTATTTCAGCCCGGCAATGGAACAACTCCGGGACTCCGAAGTGCGACCGATAGTGTTTGACGCACTGACGCGCGCTTTCGCTGTTGTGGATGGCCCCGATGAAAAGATGGCCGTGCAGTTGGCGAGCGCCGCGGGGGATCGTTCTACGGGATGGGAAAAAGGAAGAAGAAAAAGTGCCGCGTAATCGCGGCGGGAAGGGAGAGGAGATGGACGAGGTGACGAGGTTGGAAAACGAAATCGAGCGCGAAATAGCGGAAATGCGGCAGCTCAAGCGGGAAGTTCCACCCGGAAGCGACGCGGAGATGCGGCAGTTTCAACTCGATTCGCACATTGGGGGCGCCGAACGGGAGATCTCGGCGCTGGAACAGTACAGGCGCGAACGCCGGTAGTTTTGGGAGAAAGGAGCATAACGTAGTGACACCAATGCCAGGCAAGGCCGCTGTTGGCGGCTTGAAGGAAATCAATAGCATCATCGACCGGAAGGCGCAGGCGAAGATGAACGCGGCGCAGAAGGGCTGCGACACTTACGCGGGCGCGCTGTATGCCGTCGCGATGGAGGAACCAGATTTGTTCCTCACCAGGGCGCGGCTAGAAATCGACGCGGCTTACCGCGATCAGACGATCTATTTCGATGTTGCCCCTAGCGGGCAACTCGTGAATCCGGCCGTGCTGTGGGGCGGAAAGCTGGTAGCAATCCCATCCCCTCTTGACACGACGCCGATTAACCCGAACCTCACTCCGGACCAGGAAATGGCCGTGCGTGTGGCGTCGAAAATGACGAAGATCCAGGCCTCAGAGAGAAGGCTAGCATACGCGCAAGTTGTGCAGCTTGTGGGTTCCGAAAACCCGAACCTGCTTCGGCGGCGAGAAAGGGCATGCCTCCGCTGACGACGGGCGGGAGCTAACGCGACATGGCAACATGCACAGACTTGAACGGAACCACAGCGCTGGCGACCTTGGCCCCAAAGGTGCGGGGCCTGCTCCAAGCGCTTTCGAAACAGCACCAGCAGCACAGCACAATGGGCGTGGAACTGAAAGCCGCCGAGACTGAAGCACAGAAGGCAACCGACGAAGTTCGACGCCTGAAGGTCCAGGTTGCAGCCTCGGAGGCAGAATTGGCCCGCTCGGGCGCGGCGCTGCCCGAAGGGCCGTTTACGGAGGACATCCAGCTCGCGCGAGCCGAGAGAGAGCAGCGCATCCTCGGCCTGCGCGCACAGATGCAGCGCGAGCGGCTACGGACCAGCCAGGCGGAGATCGATCGACTGAAGGTCGAAATTGACGCGGCATGGCTGGAATTCGGGAAAGAGCGGCACCAAGAGGCGCTATCGCGTTTCGAAGAGTCCGCATTGGCGCTGAGGGAGCGGTTCGGCGATATCCTGGCGCTGGCGACGATCTTCCGGGGGATACGCCTGCCCATTCCCCAGGTCATGGTGGAGGACGTACGGGCGCACAAGGCATTCATAAATTCACTTGAGCTCGGTTGGAATGTGAAACAACGGCCGGAGGAGCGCGATTTGTATATAGCCTTACTTGCCATGCAGAACGAAATCGAGGAAGTGAAGGCCGGGCGGCTGCCGGAGCGTACCGACGAAGGGCTGGTTACTCCGTAAATGCTACCCGGCGTGGCCGGCGCGCGGGCAGGCGCACAGGGCGCCGATCGCCGAGGGGTGTAGTGGCGGCGGCGCCGGGCACGCCGGCCAAGGGCCTCTAAACGCGAAGTCCGGCGTTTCAATTGGCGCGGAACGCGAGTTCCGCAAGGCGCGGATTTTCTCAGGGGGAACGAGGAGGGAAGGGATTGCCTCAGAGGGATGGGGAGTTAGACACAAACCAACTTCCAAACGGAATTCCGCACCAGACCGATAGCGAAGCCCGCCTCGGCTCGCAGCCCGCGCCAGCCGCTATATGCGTTGAATGCCATCGGCGCGAGGCCCGGCAAGGCGACCTCTGCGGTTCGTGCGCGGCGACAAAACCTTTTCGCTTTGCCCGCAAATATACGATCACCCCAGAAATTCTCGAAGAGCTTCGCCTGGCGTACATGGGAGGCCGCACTGAAGTGAGTGCTAAGCTGCGCCGGCTCTCGATCCGCACGAAAATTCCGACATACAGACTCAGCGAAGAAGCCAATTCGCACGGCTGGTATTGCTGCGCTCCGAGGCGCGGATGGTCGGCAGAGGAAGACTCCTACCTGCGCGAGCGTCTTGGCGCGGCCTCGCTGGACTCGATTGCAAGGCGTCTGAAGCGCTCGCTCCGCTCTGTTGAGGCCAGGGCCAGACGATTCAAGCTGTCAGTGAGAATTTCGGAAGGCTACAACATGCGGGATTTGGCGCAGGTGTTCGGAGTACACCGGGCCGCTGTCAAACGGTGGATGGAGCGCGGCCTTTTTGGGAAGTTTCACGAGCACGGGCAGGAGATCCGTGTCACCGAGGTAAACGTTGTGAGATTCATAAGGCGCTACCCGCAAGAGTACAGCCTTGGCCGCGTGGATCAGACGTGGTTCAAGGCAATGGTGTTCGGGCAGTTGGCTGAGTTGGGGGACGGGGTTTAAGGACGACTATGCCGCCTGATTCCACTGACGATTTGTTCTCTTGGATGACGCAACCGGAGGCCGCTCTGCTTGAGATTGCCGAGTTTCTGGAATGGGCTGGTCTACCCTATATGCTGGCCGGCGCCATCGCCGGCATGTCCTACGGCGTGCTGCGGCATCTCCTGAATGTGGAGTTTTACGTCTGGGCGGGTCCCGCGGGCCGCGACGAGGCGATTTACGCCATTGCCGCGAAATTCCGACCTGATGCGAAGCAGCTGGTGTTCGCCCTCCGGACGGGAGTCTTGACGGTAAAGGCCGCCAACGGAGTCACGGTGGAGCTTAGATTCATCACTCGGGTTGACGAACAGTTTTTCAGATCCCGCGCGCAAACAAGGGCAATTGGGCGAGCCATCATCCCCGTTATGAGGCTCGAGGAGCTACGCGGGTTGAACGAAAGGACCAGGCCGGAAACCGCGTTGCTTGAGATTGTCGAATTCCTGAGCTCATCCAAGTTGCCCTATAAAATATACGGCGGAGTGGCTGTGGCAGCGTGGGGAGAGCCACAGGCACCCAAGGACATCGATGTCATGGTCTGTTCTAGTCTGGCGTCCATCAGCAGGGATGTTCTCGCGTTCGTCAGACGCTTCCGGCTCCGCAAGTCGAGCGTGTGTAGTGGCATGGTGCATCTCAGAATTGTCGCGTCCAACGGTTTCGATGCGGAGGTTTGCTTCACCGCTGCCGAGCCAGAAGAATTCATGGCTACGGCTTGCACGAAGGTAGTGGCGGGCGTCTCCATCCACGTTATCTGCCTTGAGCGGCTAATCCATGTGAAGGCCCAATCTGACCGCCCCAAGGATGCAGATGATGTTCGCCGCCTGATTCGGCGTCATTGGGGGTCGCCCGACGTACGTAGGCTCGCCTCCAAGCTCGGCAGGAAAGCCGCGGTTACCCCCGACTTCCAGGTGCCCATGACGGCGCTGGAATGCGTGGTCAAGACAGCGGTCTGAGATAGTGCACTGAGGCCTCGCGAGGGAGCGGGCGAGCGCCAAAACCGGCTGCCCCGCGGCCGTTGCCGCCCCTTCGGCTTGCGGTGTCCCTTCTCGCCCCGCACTCCGCCGCCCCCCCCTTGTGACAAATAATGTGCAGGGCTGTGACAAATAATCTGCGCGGCTTTACAGGCATGCCTGGCCCTTGCGCCGGCTCGACCGGAATTCCCGCACCGGCCAGCACCGATTCCACCTCCGCGGGGCGCAGGCGCGTGGCGTCATACTCCATCAAAAGCTGGTCGAGCGAAGGGGCCACCTGCACGCTCTGAATGCCGTACACGGCGTGCGCGTCGGAAATGCGCTCGAGCATGGCGTCGTCGAGGGGCTTCTGCAAACGGAAACGAATCTGTACTCTGGTCATCGAACCTCCGCATGATGGTTGACAGGCCCGCAGCCGCGCCCCAGCCCGGGGTTGGTCCGGATCGCCTCGTGGATGAAACGTTTGGCGCGCTCTACGGCGGCGGCCAGGGCGAGGCCGCTGGCCAGGCCGGCGGTGATGGCGGCCGAATAGGTGCAGCCGGTTCCGTGGGTGTGGCGCGTGGCCAGGCGCGGGGCGGGAAACTCGCGCCATTCGGCGCCATCATAGAGGACGTCGGTGGCGCCCGCGTCCAGGTGCCCGCCTTTGATCAGCACCGCGCGCGCTCCCATCTCGCAAATACGGCGCGCGGCGCGGCGCATATCGTCGAGAGTGCGGATGGTCACACCGGCCAGCGCTTCGGCCTCGGGCACGTTGGGCGTGATGAGCGCGCCGCGCGGCAGCAGTTCCTCGCGGATGGCGTCGGCGGCCGCCTCCGGCAACAGCGGCAGCCCGTGCTTGCTGACCATCACGGGATCCACCACCAGGGGAAAGCGGAAACCGGCGGCGGCGCGGGCCACCGCCCGCACCATTTCCGCCGAGCCGAGCGCGCCGGTTTTGGCCGCCGCGGGCGGGATATCCTCGAGCACGGCCTCAATCTGTTCGAGCACCAGCGAGACCGGCAAAACTTCCACGCGGGACACCCGCACGCTGTTCTGCACCGTCACCAACGTCACCACCGCTTCGCCGTAAACGCCGAACTGGTGGAAGGTTTTCAGGTCGGCCTGAATGCCGGCGCCGCCGCTGGGGTCCGATCCGGCAATGGTAAGGGCAACGGGCGGCATTCTGTCTCCAGTCTACGACGCGGGAACGCTGGCTGGACGCGATTCGCATGCAGGGATGACACGACGTACAATAAACCTGATAAAACCTATGAGGAAATACATTCAAGTTACCGCGGCGGCATTGGCCGCAATGCTATCTGGCACGTTTGTTTCCGCTCAAGTCCCAGCGGCGCCGGCGGCTCAGCCGGGCCGGGGCGGACGTGGTCCCCAAGCCCCTCAGTTTGTATCGCCCGAAGTGCAGGTGGACCGGCGGGTCGCATTTCACATCTACGCACCTCAGGCACAGAATGTTAGCTTGACCGGCAGCGACATTCCCGGGAACACGCCGGGCGCGGCCATGAAAAAGGGTGAGAACGGCGTTTGGGAGGTGACGCTCGGCCCGATCGAGCCAGGCGCCTATCGGTATAACTTCAACGTGGACGGGGTCGCGGTGATCGATCCGCGCAATCCTTCGATCAGCGGATCTAATAACAACGTCTGGAGCATGTTCTACGTTCCAGGCGCGGATTTCATGGACACAAAAGAAGTGCCCCATGGAGCCGTGGCGGCCGTGACCTACTACTCCACCGTGCTGAAGAGGTTCCGGCGCATGCACGTCTACACGCCACCAGGATATGAGATGGGCCAAGGCAAATTCCCGATCTTTTATCTGCTGCACGGAGCGGGCGACTGCGACGAGGCGTGGACTTCAGTGGGCCGCGCCGGTTTCATCCTGGATAACCTGATTGCGGCCAGGAAGGCGAAACGCATGGTGGTGGTCATGCCCGCAGGGCACACCAGCCGGACGATGGGCGGCAGGGGTGCGGGCGGCGGGCGCGCTCCCGGAGTGCCAGATGAATTCATACAGGAGTTCGTGAGCGACATCATGCCGTACGCCGAGTCGCACTATCGCGTCTATACCGACCGTCCGCGGCGCGCCATTGCGGGTCTTTCGATGGGAGGGGGCCAGACGCTCAACATTGCGATTCCGCATTTGGACAAGTTCGCTTACATAGGTGTCTACAGCTCCGGAATCTTCGGAATTGTCCCGCCCGCGAGAGGACCGGCTCCCGCGGCGGTTCCGGGTCCAACCTGGGAGCAGCAGCATCTGGCCGAGCTCGACAACGCTGTCGCCAGGAAAGGACTGAAGCTGCTCTGGTTCAGCACGGGCGTGGATGATGGCCTCATCACCACCACCCGGGCCACCGTGGACCTGCTGAAGAAGCATGGTTTCGCGCCAATGTTCAAGGAGAGCCCCGGCGCGCACACGTGGATCAACTGGCGCAACTATTTGAACGAGTTCGCGCCACAGTTGTTCCAGTAGCGCCATTGAGTGTGAAATGTCATGACACGCAAGCCAGCTTCCGACTCGATTGCCAGCCAACTGTCGTTGCCTGGGGTGGACTTTCAGGCAATCGTAGCGCGCGTTGTGCGGACGCCGGAACGAATCGATGCACTCTTCGAGGGACTTGGCTCGAAAACTGCCAGCGTGAAACACGGTTCGGCTAAGGTCCTGCGGCTGGTGAGCGAACAAGCTCCGGATCTGCTGTATCCCCGTTTCGATTTCTTCGTGCGCCTGCTCGGAAGCGACAATGCCTTCTTGCGGTGGGGCGCGACGAAAATCCTCGGCAACCTCGCCGCGGTGGACCGTGAAAGCAAGTTCGAGAAGGTGTTCGACCAGTACTTCGCTCCGGTGTCAGGGCCAGAGATGGTTGGCGCGGCCAACGCCATCGCCTCCGCTGCGCAAATCGCCCTGGCCAAGCCGCGTCTGGCGGACCGCATCGTAAAAGAGATCCTCAAGGCGGGACGGGCATCGTATCAAACCCGGGAGTGTCGCAACGTGGTAATGGGCCACGCCATCCAATCGTTCGACAGGTTCTTCTCTCACGTCCAGAACAGGAAACCCGTGCTCGCATTTGTGAGGAGGCAACTGGCCAACCCCCGGCAAGCCACGCGCAGAAAGGCCGAGAAGTTCCTGAAGAGATGGGGCTAGCGCCGGCGGTCGCCTCTTGCCGCGGGTTCTTTCAACCAAGCACGTCAAGCGATTTGCCTGGCACTGCCGCCGTTCGATTCGTCCCGAACAATGCCTGCATCTCTTCCACCTGCAATTCGCTCCGGTAACGGGCCATCTGATTGGCCAGGGATGATGTCGAGGAACTGGTATCCGCTTTTGCGGAGGCTGAGGCGGCATGCAGGCTGGCGAGGATGCTGTCGAGAGTCGTGCTCGAACTTGTGGGAGACGAGACGGAGAAGAGTCCGGCCGTCTGCGACCTCGCCGGATTTCCGAACAAAATGCCGACCTCCTGCAATTGCAGCGCCTGATCGCTCAGTTGGACGACATCGCTTGCAGACGCCTTCTGGAGTATCGACTGCATTTGCGAGGAAGACAGCCTGGATGAGGCCAATGGCGAACCAAAGCTGGAAAGAAACTGAATCAGGTCGGTCCTGCCCGAATTATTGGTTGAAGCGACCGGGTTTATCAATAGGCTCCTCCAGTTTGCATATCGGCCGTCATGCCGCTTCCTTGAGAAGATCGCTGGCGCTCCCCGATGACACTTGTCAGCTTGAATTCCTGGCGCCTGGTACTGGCCGATTGCAGCCAGGCATCGTACCATTGACGAGGATGGTTAAACACTTCTGCATCAGCCTGGGACTGCTGGCCGCCGCCTCGCTCCCTCTTCAGGCGGGCCAGACGCCGGATGCCGCGGCGGCTCCAAGAGAAATCTCGATCGGCATCCGCGCGGACCAGCTTCAGAGAGAGGTTCCCAAACGCTTTCTGGGGCTGGCAATTGAAAAGGAGCAACTCAATTCGGGTGAATTCGCGCGCGCGAATTCCTCCTTATCCCGCCTGCTGGAGAACCTCGGAGAAGGGACCCTTCGGGTTGGCGGCGAAAGCGCCGATTACACGGCTTTCGCGCCGGTCAAAGCCGACCTTCCTCCCGGCTGCCGCATCAAGCGGACCCTCGCGCCGGCCGCCATTGAGGAGATGTTTCATTTCGTTCAGCAAGTGCGATGGCAAGTAATCTATGCCCTGAATCTGGGCTGTTATTCCCCTGGTCCGATGGCCCAGGAAGCCCAATATGTGTACTCCGTGAGCCACGGAAGCCTGCTGGCCTTCGAGGTTGGCAACGAGCCGGACATGTTCCCTCTGCAGGGATATCGCGCGGCTTCATACGATAGCTCATCCTTCCTCGAACAATACGAGGCCTATCGAGCGGCGTTGCGAAGAGCCATCCCGGAGGCCGGCCTCTCCGGCCCGGGAGTTGGGTACTATCAGAACGGCGTCACCTGGCTGCCGCGGTTCCTGGCGGCCGAATCGCAGGGACTGGCCTTCACCAGCGCCCACTTCTATCCCATGGTTCGCCCGGATGGGTTACCGAAGGGAGTCCCGCCAATTCCCGAGAGCTCTCCCGTTTTCCCGACCATCGCGCACATGTTGAACCCCAGGGTGCCCCAGTTAGTGATGGAAAACGCCTTCGTTCCCCAGATGCGCGCCTCGGAGGCCCAAAAGCTGCCCTTTCGAATCACGGAGATCAATTCCGCCGCCCATGGAGGAAAGACTGGCGTGAGCGATGTGTTCGCTTCCGCCCTCTGGCTGCTGGATTACAGCTTTCGCTTTCTGGCTCTCGGCGCCGACGGGATCGACGTGACCACCGACCTGCCTCACGGCGCGGTTTACTCCGCCATCCAAGTGGAAAACGGGGTGCATGTGGCGCGCCCGATCTACTACGGAATGCTCGTTTTTCACGAGGCAGCGCAAGGGCGAACCGTGCCGGTGGAGCTGGCGGGCGAAACCTCGGATCTGAACTTTTCCGCCTATTCCACGGCCGGTCCCGATCGCGCGGCAAGAGTAACCCTGATCAACAAGGACCCTACCCTCACCGTCCGCGCCCGCATCCGGATTGCCGGCGACCGCTATGGCTCCGCGAAGGTCCTGCGGCTTTCCGCGCCTTCACTCGAGGCCCAGTCCGGCATCGAATTCGGCGGCGCCGCGGTAAGGCCGGACGGAAGTTGGCAACTAAAATCGGGGGAAGCAATCCAGGAAGACTCAGGGGCCTTTGCAGTCTCAGTGCCTCCTGGCAGCGCCGCTCTCCTGATTGCAGAACCCCGAGCGCCCACTCACAGATGAACGCGGATCCATGAAATAGCGTGAAGCTGCGCGTGTGAAATAGCGGGCACGGTCGATCCCATCAGAGCTCTCCGGTAATAACTCTTGACCGTCACTCCCTCTTGTGGAGCAGGGCCGCTGCGCCGGAGGCGCCGTGCCGCCCTGCCAAGGGCTCCGCGGTACGATTGAGCGGAGGAGCGCAAGGAATATGAGGTCGCTGATTTGTATCCTGCTGGCCCCCATCGCTGCGTGGGGCCAAGCCATTCCGGTTGCCAATCTCGAAGCGCAGAAACTGGAGACGGCGGTAGTGACCTATCAAGGGAAGGAAGCCACGCGCCTGGTCGATCGGGAGGGCGGCGGCGGCCTGGCGCTGCTGAAGAACTCGGCCTTCCAGGACGGCGCGATCGAGGTCGAACTCGCCGGAAGACCCACGGCGGGTTCTTTCGCCGGGGCCCGCGGGTTTGTGGGCGTGGCCTTCCGCGTCCAGAGCGGCGGCTCGAAGTACGAAGCCATCTACCTGCGACCCACCAACGGGCGGGCCGACGATATGGCCCGGCGGAACCACTCGACCCAGTACGTCTCCGAACCCGAGTGGCCGTGGGACCGCCTGCGCAAGGAGTCGCCGGGCATCTATGAGTCGTACGTCGATCTGGAATCCGGCGCTTGGACCAGATACAAGATCGTCGTGAAGGGAACCCGCGCAGAGCTCTACGTTCACGATGCGACGCAGCCCTGTCTCATCGTCAAAGACCTGAAACTGGGAGACGTCAGCGGTGCTATCGCGCTTTGGGTCGGGCCTGGGACCGAAGCCCATTTCGCCAATCTGAAAGTCACGCCGACACGTTAATCAGCGGCGAGTTTGACGGAACGAGAGATTGCTGGAGAAGAAGGGCAGCGTTTTCGTCTCGACTCGTTCGGCGATGCGGCTGATGTGCGTGCCTTCGTAGATCTCGGAGGTGTGCCGGATTTCGTAGGCGTTCAGGATCTGGTCCAGGACCTTGACCGTGCCCGCGATTCCCGCGTCTTGCGCGCCGGCGTCGAAGGCGATGGCGTGGAGCCGCTTCAGATTCGATATGTACTGATCGATCATGGCGAGCGGCGCGTTGGCAGCCCACTTGGCCGCGATGGCTGGCTGAAACTCGCCGTTCTTGGAAGTCAGATCCAGATAGAGCGGCGGGTTCTTGGGGTTGGGCGACCAGGCGGCGGCCGATGCGATCGCGGCTTTCGTCCCAAAGTCGGCTTTCTCGATATCCACCGGGCTGTGAATCGCCTCCGCTTGCGCACTTCCCCGCCCTCCTGGCTGAATGTTCGCCGCCAGGCAGCAAGGGCTGAGCGCGTAAAGGCTGGAAAAGACCTCGGGATGTTTCATGCCGATCCGTATGGCTCCGTAGCCGCCCATCGAATGGCCGGCCAGCCCGCGACTGGCGGCGGCGGGGATGGTGCGGTAGTGGCTATCCATGTATGCAACCAGCTCGCTGGCCACGAAGCCTTCCCAATCGCCCGTAGTGACCGAGTTCGAGTACATACTCCCCTGGTACCGCGTATAAGCGTTCGGCATCACTACCATCATCTCCTGCGTGCTGCCGCTGGCGAGCGCCTTGCCGATGACGGCAGGGATGTCGATAAAGTGCGGCTTCACCCCCCACCAATGATCGACATCGTCGGTAAAGCCGTGCAGCATGTACACCACCGGATATCGCCGCGCGCGGTCAGTATGGTAGCTGGGAGGCAGGTAAACGGCGACATCCCGATCGGGAGAGTCGCCCTCGAGGTTCCCTTCGAGCCCCTTCCCGTGTACCAGCACGCGCTCGACCGAGCCGTGGGGTGTTTGGGAGAGGAGGGAAGCAGACGCGCCGAAAAGCAGGGCGAATCCGAGGCAAGAGAGTTTCATGGCGGACTCAGTATAACCCACCGGCGGCACGACCGCCGGCGCTACTTCAGCCAGATGGTGACGTCGGGGGCGACGGCGGTGCCTACGGTCAGTTCCATCACCACGGAGCCGGTGGGGATGAAGGCGGCCGGCACCCGCGCGTTCACTTGCAGCAGGCCGACCGCGCCGGGGGCGCTGCCGGCATACAGGATTGCGGCAGGGAAGCCCGCCACGGTCAGGGTTACCGGCAGCCGGGGATGCGGGCAGGGGGCTGCCGCGATCTGGCCCGATACGTTGGCGCCGTCGGTAAGCCCCTCGCCAGTGGCGTAAAGGGTCATAATGGAGCCGAGCGCCGCGGGCACGGTTGCGGAATTGGGGGAACCGTCCTGGTTCGCCACCACGGGAAACAGCGCCGGGGCGGCATCGACCACCGGCAGGTCCACCGAGCCGGACGGTTTGCCCTGATAAAGCGCCTGCACGTGCGTGACGGCGTTGCCCGCCACGCTGTACGGCACCTGAACATTAAGCTGGCCGGACTGCGCGTAGAACAGCGGAGCGGGGACGCCGTCGAAGCGGACTTCGGCGCCGGCCAGCAGGCTGGGGAGCATGCCGGTGGAATCCAATGCGCCGGCTACTCCGGAATCCGGCCCGAGGCCCGCGCCGAAAATGAGGATGATTTCTCCCGGAGCGACGGGGCCCTGGAGAAGGCTGGCGGCGCTGACGGCGGAAAGAGCGGGCGGGAGGACCACGGGGGCCGCCAGCGCGGCATCCGGAAGCAGGCGGCGGATGCGGTTGTTGCCGGTGTCGGCAAAGTAGAGGTCGCCCGCGCCATCGAGAAAGAGGCCGCCGGGCGTATTGATCTGCGCGGCCGCGGCCGGCCCTCCGTCTCCCGAGAAGCCCGGCGAGTCCTGGCCGGCGATGGTGTGGATGAGGCCGTCCGGGGTGACCTGGCGAATGCGCTGGTTTCCGGTGTCGGCGATGAAGATGTTGCCGTTATCGTCCACCACCACGCCGCGCGGCGTGTTGATGCGGGCGGCGGTGGCGGGACCTTCATCGCCGGAGAAGCCTGCTACGCCCGTGCCCGCCACCGTGGAAATGATGCCAGAAGGGTTCACAACGCGGACACGGTGGCTGAACGTGTCGGCGATGAAGAGGTTGCCAAAGGAATCGAGGGCGCAGGCGCTCGGCCGGTTGAGCTGCGCCAAGCGCGCCTGTCCGCCATCGCCGGCGTCGCCCGGGGCCCCGTTGCCGGCGGCGGTTACCACCAGGGCTTGCGGCGCGGCTTGGAGCACCCTGTTGTTTCCGGTGTCGACTACGAATAGCGCGCCCCCGCGGCCGGTGCAGACGCCGCGGGGATCATGAAGCGGGGTCCGCGCGGGCGGCATGCCTTCCGCCCCGAGGCTTCCGCCCCCAGTGCCCACTAAGTTATGTATGCGGCCATCGGCGGCCAGTTGCCGGATGAGCTGGTTGTAGGTGTCCGCGATGAGAATATCGCCGGCGGCGTCCAGCGCGACGCCCATGGGTGAGTCGAGCGTGGCGGCGGAGGCAGCCACGTTGTCGGCGGCGGAGCCGGCGACGCCCGTTCCGACCAGCGTCTGAATCACGCCGGTGGGCAGCACCTGGCGCACGCGCTGGGTACCGGTGTCGGCAATATAGAGACTGCCCGCGCCGCTCAGGGCGATGCTGGAAGGCTGCGACAGCAGGGCGTTCGTGGCCAGGCCGCCATCACCGATGGCGTGCAGATAACCGTCGCCCGCCACCGTCTGGATCTGGCCGGACGCCACCTTGCAGATGCGCACGCCGTCGGCAATGTAGGGAACCCCGTTCAGGTCCACCGCCAGATCATGGGGAGCGGTCAGTTGGCCGAGCGCCGTCACGTAAGACCACACTCCGGCCACCGTGTAGGAACGAACGTCGGCGCCGAGCTCGGCGACATAGAGGGTGCCGGCGACATCCACGGCAATGGCCACGGGCATCCCGATACCGGCACTGGAAGAACGGCCCACGACGGTCGAGATGACGCCGCTCGAGAGGATTTTGCGCACCGCGTAGTTTTGCGAATCGTCGATGTACAGGGCGCCGAGGCGGTCCACGGCGAGGCCCGCGGGAAAGTTGAGTTGCGCGTTGACAGCCGAGCCGCCGTCACCGGCGAACCCGGCGACACCGGTGCCGGCAACCGTGGAGATTTTGCCGTCGGGGGTCACTTTGCGCACGCGGTGGCCTTCGAATTCCGAGAAATAGAGATTGCCGGCGGCGTCCACGGCCACATTGCGGGGCGTGAGCAGTTGAGCGGCGGTGGCCGCTCCGCCGTCGCCGGACGAGCCTCGATTGCCATTGCCGGCGACGGTGGTGATGACGCCATCGGGGCTGATGCGCCGCACGCGGTCGTTACCGAGATCGGCCACGTAGAGATATCCCGTCAGATCCACGGCCAGCCCGTAGGGGAGGTTGAGCTGAGCGGCGGCGGCGGGGCCGCCATCGCCGCTGAAGCCGGCCACGCCCGTTCCCGCGAGGGTGGTGATCACCCCGCTGGTCGAGATCTTCCGCACGCGGTGGTTGCCGGTGTCAGAGAGGTAGAGATTGCCCGACCGGTCCAGGGCAATGCCGTAAATGTTGGAGATCTGGGCCGCGGTGGCGGGACCGCCATCGCCCATGTTGGCGCTTCCGGCCACGGTTTCGATGTGGTAGGTCACGCGCGGAGCGGCGGCGCCGCCAGCGGCTGGAATCCACGCCAGCGCCAGCAGGAGACACGTGTACTGCTTCATCGGGGGAGTCATGGATTTGGTGGCGGCGGCGCTCAAAAACTCTCAACTTGTGTCGAAAAGGAGTTTGGAGTCCACAATTGCCATTCATACGCGTCGCTGCCCTGGCGTGGCTGTTGTTTGCGCAGCTTGGATGGGCTCAGAACGCCATCCGGCTGAAAACAAGGACTATCGATCCCCAGCGAGCCGTGGGCCAGGGATGGCCTGTGGGGCGCGCTCTGGTCGGTGGAAGACATTATCTTCTGCAATTCCCGTCTTACCCCGGGCCGGAGGTTCGGGAGGAGCTGGCGCGGCGGCGCATCCGCGTGCTCGGATACGTCCCGGATAACACCCTGGCGGTCTTGGTCGGCGTAACGCTGAACCTGGAGGGCCTGGGGGTGAGCTGGGCCGGCGCGTTGGAGGCCGAGGACAAAATCAGTCCGGTGCTGGCGACGCATGCGGCCAATGCCTTCCTGGTGATCTACTACGCCGATGTGGACATGCAGAAGGCACGCGCCCTGGCGCACTTGGAAGGTTTCGAAGTTCTGGAGAACCCCAGTCTGCTGCCCGCGCAACTGCTGCTGATCGGAGCTTACCAGGCGATCTGGGGGCTGGCCGCGTGGGACGAAGTGTCCTACATTATGCCTGCATCCACGGACCTGTTGGCGGGTACCCCCGTGATGGGGTGCCCCGGCCCCCTCACCGAAGCCGGACCGATCGGAGATTACGTGGAAGTGGGGAACGGGTGGTCCAAAGACCCCAACGGAGGTGTCGCGCTGAAGTACTACTTTGAGACCCTCACCAACAAAATGGACGCGAGCACGGTGCAGAGTGAAATCGAGCGGGCGTTTCAGGAATGGGCGCGCCATGCCAACATCAGTTACTCGCCGGGGCAGGCGCAGGGGGTGGCGCGCTCGATGGACATCCTGTTTGCGAGCGGCGCGCACGGGGATGCTTACCCGTTCGACGGGCCGGGCGGAGTTCTGGCCCACACCTTCTATCCGGCGCCACTCAACAGCGAGCCGATCGCGGGAGACATGCACTTCGATGCGAACGAGAACTGGCACGCGGGGAGCAATACGGATCTGTTCTCGGTGGCATTGCACGAAGCGGGGCATGCGCTGGGGCTGGGACACTCGAGCAATCCGGGAGCGGTGATGTATCCGTATTACCGGATGCAGACGGGGCTGACCGCCGACGATATCGCGGGCGTTCGAGCGCTGTACGGCGCGGCCGTTACGCCGCCGGTGGCGTCCGGGCCAACCACGCCCGTCCAACCACCGGTGCAGACGCCGGCGCAACCACCGGCGGCGTCTCCGCCCACCACGCCCGTCCAACCACCGGCGCAGCCGCCCGTGCAGACGCCGGCGCAGCCGCCTGCGCGCGGGGATACCACGCCGCCATCGCTGAGCATGGTTTCACCGGCGCTCACGATTGTGGCTACTTCCTCGGCTTCCATTGCGATCAGCGGCACGGCCAGCGACAACATGGGGGTGGCGGCAGTGAAATGGACCAACTCAAACGGAGACTCGGGGACCGCATCCGGCACCACCCATTGGTCCGCTAATGTGCCGCTGCTGGTGGGCAACAACGTGGTTACGATCCGGGCCTACGACGCTGCCGGCAATTCCGCCTGGCGCGCGATCACGGTGGTGCGGCGCTGAGGGCTGAAAGCTTCCTGGCGGTCGGACGTTGTCACCGGAGGAGGCTGAATCTTGACTTAGTACCCTACTTATTTCCGTGGTCCAGCCGATATAGGCAGTAATAAAATGGATGCCCGGGACAATCACAGGGAGGTTCCCAGGGCCGGAATACGGACCCTCTGCAAGCCCGCCGCGGTTTCGACCGACGAATCCTGGTGGGACCTGCTGAAACCGGAGCGGGAACGCTGGGCGGCGCTCCAAGCGGCGCGCGACGGCGGGTTTTCGATTGACGAGACGGAAGGGCTTCTGTTCGCGCTGGGACAGGCGGTGGAGCAACGCGACCACCACATGGCCGGGCATTGCCAGCGGCTGGCCTTTATGGCCGTGGCATTGGGGGTTGGCATGGGGCTGGAACGCACCAGTCTGCTGGCGCTTTACCGTGGCGGTTATCTGCATGACGTTGGCAAGCTGGGGATCCCGGACTCGATACTGTTCAAGCCTGGCAAGCTGACCGCGTCGGAATGGGTGATCATGCGCGCCCATACGACGCGGGGTGAAGAGATCTGCCGCCACCTGGAATCGCTCCGCCTGGCGCTGCCCATCATCCGGCATCACCATGAGCGTTTCGACGGCTCCGGCTACCCCGACGGGCTGCGGGGCACGCAGATTCCGCTGCTGGCGCGCGTGCTGCAAATTGCGGACATCCATGATGCGCTCACCAGCCCTCGCCCTTACAAGGCGGCTTGCAGTCCGGCCGAAGCGCTGGAGGTCATTCAGGAGGAGACCGACCGCGGCTGGCGCGATCCCCAGATCGTGGAGGTGTTCGTGTGGCTGCACCAAGAGGTCTTCTCGAAAGCCGCTTGCCACGGCGGCGAGATCGACCACAGCCTGGAAGCCCTGCGGAACTCGCTGGCGAACCTGCGCGAGTTCCCGGCGGTGGGTAGCGCCGGCGGTGGAACGCCCGATGCAGGTCGTGCCGCCGGTGACTTTCCGGCTTGAAAAGAACCGGCGGCAAGATCGCCGGCGCTACTCAAAACCGCCGGTGGCGGAACTAGCGCGCGTATGTTTTTTCCCCCGCCTCGATCCTTACTGGCAGACGGTTCTCCTGGGGAGGCAGCGGACACGTGGCGTAGGGCGTGAATGCGCAGGGCGGGTTGTACGCCTTGTTGAAGTCCACCACCACCTGGTTGTCGCGCGGCAGGTCCGCATCCAGAAAGCGGCCTGCGCCGTACGTCTCTCTCCCACTGGTCTGGTCGCGAAAGATAAGAAAAAGACTCCTGGGGTTAGGCTCCTCGAAAACCGGATACAGGCGCAGCTCTTGTCCGTGCAGGCGAAATACCACGTATCCGGGGCTGGCCATCGGCTCGGTCTGGCCCAAGACGTTGGCGATGGGGATCTTCCGCGGCTCGGCGACGAACCTGGCGGTGACGTGGTACTCTTCGCGCGCGGGGAAGTAGTCGAGACCGTGGAAATCGCGGCGGAGCTGGCTGGCCGGGTCCTTCAGCCGGATGCCGTACTTCGGGCCGCGATGGATCACAAACAGGCTCAGCCGTCCCACGGTGGCCATATCGGCGGAATCGGGAGCAAGCTGGCGCGTGTGTGCGTCCATGGTGACGGTCACTCGGCCGTTGCGCAGCTCGAACACGCCGGCACGGGCTGGTCCGTCGGGGAGCACGATGTCGTTGGATGGATCCTTGCCGAAACGGTTGGGGCCGTCGCGCAGCCAGAATAATCCGGCGACCGTGAGCCAACTTCCGTCTTTCCGCAACTCCGCCTCGCGCGCGCGGCGCCACGCGTCGATTTCCGCCTGGTATGCGGCAGCCGCGAAGAGCGCGGCCCCGGCCAGCAACGCGAGGGGCATTCGCCAAGCCATCAGCGTTCTCCTGCCGAGGCGATCAACTGCTCGAGCATTCCGGCGAACTCGCCGGACTTGCGGTTGACCCGGTCCTTCAGCCGGTCCAGGTCGCGCTCCAGCGCGCGCAGTTTGTCGGCCAGGTGCAAGCAGGCCAGCACGGCGATGCGCGTAGAGTCGGCGTTGGGGGCTTTGGCGGCGATCGAGAGCATCAACTCGTCCACGCTGGCCGCCACTTCTTCCACTTCGCGGGGATCGCCGGTGGCCAGCAGGGTATACGGCCGGCTCAGGATGGTCACGCGAACGGGTTGCTTATCGGGAGTATGGCTTTCCATCCGGACCTCCGGAAGGCGTTGCGCTAACCAGCGCTCAGTTGATCGATCTGCCCCAGCAGTTTTTCGACGCGGGCGCGGACTTGCTTCCGCTCCGCCTGGAGCGTCTTGATTTCGGCGGCGAGGCGCGCCGCCTCGGCCTTGGCGCCGGCTACTTCTCCGAGCGCGGCGTCCCTCTCCTGACGCAACCGCGCCACGAGTTGGATGGCCTGTTGGATGCGTTCTTCCAGAGTGCCGAGGGAATCGGTCTCGGTCTCGACGGGGCTCATAGCTGGCTCACGCTTTTTCGAGGGCGGCTTGGGCCGTCCTCACCAACTGGCGGAATGCGGCCTCGTCGTGCAGGGCGACATCCGCCAGGGCCTTGCGGTTCAGGTCCAGCCCGGCGGCCTTTAGCCCGTGCACGAACTGGCTGTAGGAAATACCAGCCCCGCGGCACGCCGCGTTGATGCGGACGATCCACAGGGAGCGGAAATCGCGCTTCTTGTTCTTGCGGCCGACGTAGGCGAACCTGAGCCCGCGTTCCACGGCCTCCTGGGCCGCGCGATAGAGCTTGCTCTTGGTGAGAAAGTAACCGGAAGCTTGTTTGAGCGTCTTCTTCCGCGACGCCCGGCGGTGGGTACCTCGTTTGACTCTGGGCACGTTTGATCTCCTTTTTCAGTAGCTGGATTGGATTGGCGGATCGGGCACGTGCCACGCGCTCCGTCCGCGCAAATCGCCGATCCCCTTAATAGGGGATCATGCGTTTCAGAGCGGGCTGATTGGCCGCATCGGCCACCACGCTCTGATGCAGTTTTTTCTTGCGTTTGTGCGGTTTCGAGGTCAAGATATGCCGTGCAAAGGCGTGATTGCGCATCACTTTGCCCGTGCCGGTCTTCTTGAACCGCTTAGACGCACCCTTGTGGGTCTTGAGCTTCGGCATAAGAATTCCCTGGATCTGTTCGAACAGGAAGACTAAGAAATTATACCATGGCGGGGAGCGCGCGAGGCGCCGTAATCCGCCGCAAAGTGTTTCCGAAAACCGGCGCGCAATGTAAACCGAGTATAATGTGAAGCTAGCTCCGGTCCCTATTGGATGATTCGCCTATTCCGCGTCTTCGTACCCGCCGGCACGCTGGTGCTGCTGATCCCCGAAGTCCTTTTGGTGACGGCGGCATTTGTTCTGGCCACCTATCTCGAGCTGAAGGTGGACCCGACTGTTTTTCTGCTTTATGACGGCGGCTGGGAGCAAATTCTTCTGGTCCTGGCTTGCATTCTGGTGGGAATGTACTTTCGCGATCTCTATTCGCAGATTCGCGTGAAGTCGCGAGTGGTGCTGCTGCAACAGCTTTGCCTGGTGATCGGTTTCGCCTTCCTCACGGAGGGCCTGATCAGCTCCTTTACCTTCGGCCTGGGAGTGCCGTTGCGGGTCATGGTGCCGGGCAGCGCCCTGGCGCTGGTGGCGATCTTCGGGTGGCGAATTCTGTTCAGCGACCTGGCGCCGCAGATGGCCGGCTGGGACCGTCTGCTGCTGGTCGGGGACGTCCCATCGTTGGAGGATGTCGGAAGTTTTATCGAAGCTCATCCGGACGCGGGTCTTCTGGTGGCCGGGTACGTGGACGACTCCATCCCAAAGGGCACGCCGCGTCCCGGGGGTGCCGCGCTGGGCCCGCTCGGCTCCTTGTGGGAGATTGTACGGGCCACGCGGCCACACCGCGTGGTGGTGGGGGTATCCGACCGGCACAACCAGACGCTGGTGAACGCGCTCCTGGAACTTCGTTCCGGAGGGCGAGCCATCGAGGAAGTCGCCAGCACGTATGAAAGAGTTTGCGGACGGGTGTGCCTCAGGGAACTCCGTCCCTCCCAGCTCATCTACTCCGGCGAGTTTAGTCCGGAGCCGCGAGCTTTTTTCTATCAGACCCTGCGGAACATGGCCCTGGCGGTGATCGGCGTCATCCTGTCGTCCCCGGTGCTGTTACTGACGGCGCTGGCGGTGAGACTTTCGTCGTCCGGACCAGTCTTGTGGCGGCAGATCCGGGTCGGGTTGGACGGCGCGCCGTTCACGCTGTACCGATTCCGGTCCATGCGAAGTGACCCCGAGGGGGCCGAAAGCGCTTGGGCGGCCAAGGACGATCCTCGATTGACCGCGGTTGGCCGAATCATCCGCAGGCTTGGGATCGACCGGCTACCGCAGCTTTTCAACGTCTTGAAGGGCGAAATGTCGATTGCCGGTCCGAGCCCCGAACGGCCGGAGTTTGTCGAGGCGTTGGGCGGGCGGATTCCCTATTACCGGCAGCGGAATTGCGTGCGACCGGGGATCACCGGCTGGGCCCAGATCCATCGCGGCGACGGCGACGCGCCGGAAGACACCCTCACCAAACTGGAATACGATCTGTACTATATCAAGAACATGTCCATAGCCCTGGACACCTTCATCATGTTCCACAGCCTCAAAGGCATGCTGTTGTCGGGCGGCGCGCAATAGCGGATACTGGTCATACCGGCTGTGGCCGGCGCGCATGCCGAAGTCTTCGGTTTCTCCCGAAACGGAAGTGATGGAACGGGATCAGTTGGTTCCGCTCTACCGGGTCGTGCTCCTGGACGACAACGATCACACTTACGATTACGTAATCGAGATGCTCCAGCGGATCTTCGTCTTCACCCTGGATCAGGCCTACCGGCATGCCGAGGAGGTAGACCGGTGCGGCCGCACGGTGCTGATCACCTGCGAACTGCCGCAAGCGGAATTCGCGCGCGATCAGATTCACTCCTACGGCCCGGATTGGCGGCTTCCCCGGTCCAAGGGATCCATGTCAGCGGTGGTCGAACCGGCGCAATAGGGGCGGGGGCGTCCATAAGCTTTCAAAGGTCCACTGGTATGATGGACAGATGAAGTTTCATGGGATTCTGCTCCTGCTTTCCTCGGCGGCGTGGCTGCTGGCACAGGCGGGCCCAGGGGGCACCCCACCCAAACCCGCGCCGGGGTCTCAACCGACTGTCACGCTGTCGGTGGAGAACCCTGCACCCAAGCCCACGGCGGCGGTTCCTCCGGATCGCGTGGTGATCGCGGTTGGGGACCTGACCATAACCGCCGCGCAGTTCGACCAGATCATCGACGCTCTTCCGGAACAGTACCGGAGCGTGGCTCGCGGTTCCGGCCGCAAGCAGTTCGCCGATAACCTGGTCCGCATCGTGGTATTGGCTCAGGAGGGCAAGCGCCGGAAGCTGGACGAGAGGCCCGCCTACCGGACCCAGTCGATGTTCGAGAGCGCCAATATCCTGGCCAATTTGACCTTCGAGGAGATCGGCAAGGATGCCAGGCTCGACGAGGCCGACGTGCGCAAGTACTACGAGGCGCACAAAGTGGAATTCGAACAGGTGCGCGCCCGCCACATTCTCATCCGGATGCAGGGTTCGCCGCTGGCCATGAAACCGGGACAGAAGGACCTTACAGAGGCGGAAGCGCTGGCCAAGGCGCAGGATCTTCGCAAGAGGATCCAGGCGGGCGAGGATTTCGCTCAGTTGGCCCGCCAGGAATCCGACGACAGCGGTTCCGGCGCCAATGGCGGCGATCTCGGGTTGTTCCACCGCGGGCAGATGGTCCCCTCATTCGAGCAGGCCGCTTTCGCTCTGCAGCCCGGGGAACTCAGCGAACCGGTGAAGTCTCCGTTCGGCTACCACGTGATCAAGGTCGAGGCCAAAGAGTCCAAGAGCTTCGAGGACGAGCGGCCGGAGATGGAACGCCGCATGCGGCCCGAGCAGGCCCAGAAGACCTTAGCGGAATTGCAGAAGAAAAGCTCGGTGGTTCTGGATCCCGAGTTCTTCAGCCTGACCACAAAGTAGGGCCGGGCATGCGGAACGCACGCAACGTGCCCGGCCGCTACATTGCCTTGTGCGCCATCCGGCTACACACGGTTTCCGCGCCGGTCGGATCAATGGCGCCGCTGCCCTCCTCGATGTGTGCGATCTTGCCCTCCGTGTCGATCACGAATGTAGCCCGGTTCGCAAAACCACGGTCGGGCCAGAGCACGCCATACTTCGCCATCACCTCCCGCCTGGCAAAATCGCTCAAGAGTGGGAAGGCGAGCTTCAACTGTTTGGCGAACTCACTTTGAGACGGGGTATTATCCGCGCTGATCCCGAACACCTTGGTTTCCGAGCCTTCAAACTTAGCGATACCAGCCTGGTATGCCAGCATCTCCTTGGTACAGCCGCCGGTGAAGGCCGCCGGGAAAAAAGCCAGTACCACGTTGGCCGTGCCGCGGAAGTCGGAGAGCTTTACGGAGCCACCGGCGGTGGAAGGCAGAGTAAAATCGGGCGCCGTATCACCCACCTTCAGGTTGGTGTGCGGGGCCTGGGGCCCCTGGGCGAAAAGCGCGGCAAGCAACAGTATGCCCGCCAACAGGATAGACAGCTTCCTCATGGTTTCCTCCAAGTGTTTCTTGAGCCTACCACGCGGAATCAGCGCTCCGCAATGTGGGGCTGGATGATATCCGGCGCGCCGATTGGGGGGTGCCCTCTGGGCCCGGTGCCAGCGGCGGGTTGGCAACGCGCCGCAGGTTTCCTACCTGCCCCACACACTCACAAAGATTAAACCTGTTGCCTCCGGCCGCCGGTGGTGATACGCTGAAGGTACACGTGGATTGATTTAGGGCTTTCGAGCCTGGCTAATTGCAACCACGCAAAAAAGTGCTAAAGGCGAGTCGGTCTGTTCGAGAACATTTCGACCCTGGCGCCTTTGGGCTCCAGGGTTTTTTGTTTTCGGCTGGCCGCCGTCGCCGGATGCTGGAGGATTCGATGAGCGTCTGGCCCAAAACCTTGCCAGCCAGCCCTTCGCTGTTGGGCCGCGAAGGAGCTTTGGTTTCTGTTTCCATTGACGTAGACCCGCGCCGCCTGGAGCCACTCCTGGAAGCGCTGGCGCAGGCCAGCTTTCCGATTAACCCGCAGATTTATCACGACGCCGCCATGGTGTACCTGCATGCCGATGGGCGCCAGGAGACCGAAACGATCACACTGGTGGAATTCCCGGCCTATGAGGGGCGGCTGGATGAGGTTCGGAGCGCGCTGGGTGCGCATGGGTTCGACGCCGCGGGAGTCCGTGCGACCAGCATGCTGGATGAGATTCAGGCGGAGCGTTTGCCTGAACCAGCGCCGCCCGGAGCACCGTACCTGGCCCGTTACCGCCTGAAGCACCGCGTGACGGCGGTTCACTGACGAGCCGGGCAGGGCACGACCGGCCCTTATCAGCCAAACCGTTCCTCGCTCCAGGGGTCGCCGCGCATGTGGTACCCGTTGGCTTCCCAGAAGCCGGGCCGGTCTTTCTCCATCAGTTCCACGCCGGCCACCCACTTGGCGCTCTTCCATGCATACAGTCGCGGCACGATCAGACGCGCCGGGCCGCCGTGCTGAGTCGAGATTGACTCACCATCGTGGAGTATTGCCACAAGCGCGTCTTCCGCCAGGAAGTGATGGAGCGGCAAGTTGGTGCTCCAGCCCCGGTCATGACCGTAGACCATCACGTAATGCGCTTCAGGCCGGGGTCCGCCAGCGCGCCGGATCAGCTCACCAGTGGAGACGCCTTCCCACAGGTTTCCGAGCCGGGACCATCTGGTCACACAATGGAAGTCCCCGAACACCTTGACCCTTGGCAGTGCCGCGAACTCCTGCCAGTTCCACTGGACGTCGTTTCCCACCAGGCCGGTTACGCGGAAACGCCATTGATCGAGGTCGATTGCAGGCGGTCCGCTCGCGTCCAGCACCGGCCATTTCCGGGTGCGCGACTGACCGGGCGGAATCCGCTGCCTCCGGCGCGTATCCGGGCTGACGATCACATCCGGCGAAAGTCCATCCATTGACGGGATTTCGTCGCCCTGGGTCTTGGTGCGGTCCATTCCGAACATCGTGCGAGTGCCTTTCTGCCTTCATTCTAAATCGGCAGGAGCGGTCAGCGGTCAGTTCTCCGAGATCAGCCGTGCTGGTGGGGCTGACGGCTGATGGCTGACAGCTCCGGCGGCGACGGTGGCATTTTTCTCAGGCGCGAACCATTTACTACTATGCACGTCCTGAAATCTGCGGCATAATATTTACACCAGTTGTGCTGTGTGGGGACACGTTGGTAACGCACGTGCTCACCGAATGGCGATGGTGAATAAGTTTGTGATCGGGTGCGATCAGCTAGGGAAAACGGGGTTGTTGGCCTGCGTGTTCCTTCTGAGCAGCAGCACCCTTTCGGCGCAGGTCCTCGTGGCGGCTTCCGGACCGGGAGGCGCGGTGCAGCTCTTCACCACGGATGCCGCTATTCTGGAATCGCAGGAGACGCGCAAGGACCTCCCGTGTACCGTAACGCCCGCCAAGGCGTCGCTCGGCTTCGATCTCAAGTTTCATGCCGGGTACGACGTCAGCATTCCGCTCAAGGAGCTGGCCGGCTCGGAAAACCAGCTCACCATGATCTTCCGGGTGGTCCCCGAGAACCACCCCGATGAGCCGGTCTACTTTTCGCAACACGTGTCCGTGCCGGCGATCGAAGAGGACGCCGGGGGCGACGCGGTTCTGCAGGGCGTTTTCGACGTTGGGGAAGGAGAATACCACGTCGACTGGATGATGCGCGACCGCGCGGAACGGGTGTGCTCCGCGTACTGGGACGCGGAAGCCAGCCTGCCTGCCAAAGACAAGCAGATGGCGCTGGACATCGCCCCCGAGGTGGTGCAGCCGGCCGACAGCGAGCCATTCAAGCAGGAGCCTCCCGTGGAGCGCGAACAGCGCGCCCCGCCGCTGAACGTGAAGGTAGTGGTCAATTTCGCGCCGCAGGATTCGCAATCGGCCACCTTGCAGCCGCTCGACACCAACGCCTTGCTCTCGATCCTGCGCAACATCGCGCGCGAGCCGCGGATCGCCAGGTTTTCGATTGTCGCGTTCAACATGCAGGAGCAGCGCGTGATCTACCGGCAGCAGGCCGCTTCGCAGATCGACTTCCCCGCCCTCGGCGAGGCGCTGGGCAAGCTCAATCTCGGCACCGTGAATCTCAAACGGCTGAGCCAGAAACACGGCGATACGGAGTTTCTGGCCGACTTCATCACGCGGGAGATCAAGGATGAAAAAGAGCAGCCGGACGCCGTGATCTTCGCCGGACCGAAGGTGATGCTCGACAGTGCCGTGCCGCAAGATGCGTTGAAGCAACTGGGAGACGTGAAGTTCCCCGTGTTTTACATGAACTATAACCTGAACCCGCAGGCCAATCCCTGGCGGGACGCCATCGGCAACGCCGTCCGCTACCTGAAAGGCGCCGAGTACACTATCACCCGCCCCCGGGACCTGTTTTTTGCATGGACCGAGATTATCGGCCGTATTGTAAAATCAAAGTTTGGGGGGACGAGTAACGGCAACCCGTCCTCGCAATGATCCATGCGGGCTTTCCCCATCGCGCTGCTGCTGGCCACCACGCTCCCGGCCGGCGCTCAACAGTTCGGGGCTGCTGAGAACCTGGCGCCCTATATCCCGACTCCGCAGGAAGCCGTCGACAGGATGCTCGAGGCCGCCGATGTGAAGCCGGGCGACGTGGTGTATGATCTCGGCAGCGGCGATGGCCGCATCGTGATCACGGCGGCGCAAAAGTTTGGCGCCAAGGGCGTGGGAGTGGAGATTCGACCGGACCTCTGCCGGAAGGCCAGGGAGCGGATCAAGTCGCTGGGCCTGGAAGACCGCGTCAGCATGGTGGAGGGCAGCGCGTTGAGGGTGGACCTCCGGCGCGCCGACGTGGTGACGATGTACCTGCTCACCAGCTCCAACGAGCGGCTCAAGCCCAACCTGGAGAAGTACCTGAAGTCCGGCGCCCGCGTAGTCTCTTACGAATTCCCGGTCAGAGGCTGGAAACCGGTGGAAGTGATCGTCCTCGCAACCGGCAAGACGGAGCACAAGATCTACGTTTACGAGATGGGGCGACAGCAGTAGGGCCGGCGATCTTGTCGCCGGTGGTTGTCCCGGCCAGCAAGTTCACCGGCGACAAGATCGCCGGCGCTACTTGGTCTTACCCGCGTTCTCGATGATGCTGCCCGCGAGGTAGTTTTCCACCTTGGAGCTGTTGCGCGCCACTTCGTAGTAGGCATTCTTCAGAAGCTGGTCTTTGCGGTTCAACAGCGTTTCGCGGATGTTCTGCTGCACGCGCGGATCGTTCAGCTCGCGCTGGCCGGCCGGTTCCCTGGCGATCACCCTGAGGATGCGGTAGCCCTCCGAGGTATGGATGGGCTGCGAGAAACTGCCGGGCGAGAGCGACGCCACCAGCTTGCGCAACTCGGGGTTGGCCTTCTCCAAAGCGGATTCGGGAATGAATCCCATGTCGCCGCCATTGGGAGCGGAATCGGCGTCCTCGGAGTAATTCTGCGCGAGCATGCTGAAATCTTCGCCGCGTTTCAGGCGGGCCACGATGTCGGTAATCTTGGTCACGGCCTCGCTTTCGTTCTTGGCCTTGCTGTTCTTCAGATTGCGAACGTTGGGATTGGCGAAGGGGCTCACCAGAATCTGCGCCAGGTGGACCTGCGGCTCGGCTAGATTGAAGCTGGCCTTGTTGGCGTTGTAGTAATTGGCCACGTCGGCATCGGTAATGGCGATGTGAGAAGTGATTTCCTTATTGATCAGCTTGTTGACGGTGAGATCGCGGCGAAGCTGGGACTTGAGGTCGGCCACGGTCATGTTGCGCGCCTTCATCTGGCTTTCGAATTCCTCTTTGGTGTAAGGCGCTTTGATCTTGTTGAATTCCGTGTCGACATCGGCGTCGATCGCCATGAGCCCCAGTTTCTCGGCGCGCTGCAACAGGATTTCGTTGGTGATGAGGCTGCTGAGCAGCTCCAGCTTCTGCGACATGACCTGGTCTTCGTTGGTCCCTTCCACGGGCTGGGGGAACTGCGATTGGTAGGTTTTCTCGAGTTCGGCGTAAGTGATGGCGTGGTTGTTGACTACAGCGGCGACGCCGGCGGGCGGCGCATGCTTGCACGACGTCGCGGCGAACGCGGCGAGAATCGCGGCGAGCAACACAATTAGGCGCTTCATGGCGTGATCCCCCATTGTAACCGCACGCGGGCGGTGTGGCGCGCCGCCTGGCGTTCGGTAGAATAGTGGTTACCTTATGAGAGTCGGAATGATTGGCACTGGCGCGATCTCGCACATGCACGCGCGGGCCTACAAGAACATCGGATACCAGTTGACGGTGTGCACGGACATCTACGAACCGGCGGGACGCAAGTTCGCCGATCAGCACGGCGCGGAGTTCGTCCGCACATGCGAGGAGGTGTGCCGCCACCCCCATGTGGACTACGTGGACGTGTGCACGTTCCCGGATTTCCGCATGGAACCCGTCGAGATCTGCGCCCAAACCAAGAAGCACGTGCAGGTGCAGAAGCCCATGTCGACGAACCTGGAGACCGCGCGCCGGATGATCGAGACGGCGCGCCGCGCAGGCGTCCTGCTGGGCGTGGTGAGCCAGCACCGGTTCGACGATGCCAGCCTGTTTCTTTCCAAGGCGATGGCCGCCGGCCGCCTGGGCAAGCTGCTGCAGTGCGACTGCTACGTGAAGTGGTACCGCTCGCCCGAGTATTATTCGCGGCCGATCAAGGGGAGTTGGAAGACCGAGGGCGGCGGCGCGCTGATCAACCAGGCGATCCACCAGGTCGACATTCTACGCTGGCTGGCCGGCCCCGTGGCGGAGCTGTTCGGCGAGTGGCAACTGGGCGCGCTGCACAAGATCGAATCCGAGGACGTAGTCAACGCCGTGCTGCGGTATGCCAGCGGCGCCACCGGCGTGATTCAGGCATCCACGGCGATCTGGCCGGGATACTCCGAGCGGATCGAGTTCCACGGCACGAAGGGGACGGCGATCGTCTTGGGCGACAAGCTCACCACCTGGGACGTGGCTGGCGATTCCGGCGAACCCGCGCCGGTGACGAAGGAAGGGGCATCCGGCGCGTCGGACCCGATGGCAATTTCGGTGGAGCCGTTCGAGCGGCAGTTCCTGGATTTCGGCGACGCCATCGCCAAAGGCCGCAAGCCGCTGGTTTCGGGCGAGGAAGGCTACCAGGCGCTGGAAGTGGTGGAGGCCGTGTACCGGTCGTGCCGCAGCGGCCAGAAGGTTGTGCTGGGATAGCCCTGTTCAGACTTCTTGAATCAGCACGGCAACTCCCGGGCAGATATCTTTCCTGCCGAATTGCCGAGACTCCTTCGGGAATACCCAAGCGGAGCATGAACATTCCACTCGCTTCAAGGCCGCGAGCCACTCACTGATGTGTTGGTCCACGTTGTTCTGCTCTGTATTTGGGATATAGGGCATCACGAACAGAATGCCGAGCTTCCTTTGACCATTGCTCGGACACCTGCGTACGTCCTTGCAGGCTGTCTTCAGTGCCTGACCCATGTGACGGGTTGTTCCCACGCCCGCCCTCAATGCCCCCGACCAGCACCATTTGGCTTCGGCAATAAATTGCTGTTTCCCGGCCTTGAGGTACAAATCGATGCGTCCGTGGTATTTCGGCTGTCCCTTGCACCCGCTACTCTTGTCGGCAGTGAATTCTTCGAAGGCGAAGCCCCGCGCGCGCCACGCCGCGGCCGCCAACACGCCGATGGCCGCGCGCTCGTTGTACCACCACGGGACATCCTCTTGCTCCCGCCATGCATGGACGATCCGGATATTGGCGTCAATCCATTTATCGAGGATCCCCTTCAGGATTCCTAGCGATGCGCAACGCACGCCCTTGATCGTTTTTGGCATAGTCCCATTATGGGGCGCCGGCAAATGCGGTGAACGCTGTACGAGTAGCGGGTGGCGGGCGGAACCGCCGGCCCCTGGAGTTTCTACATTTGGGAGCGCATCACGGTATGATCGGCTTTGTATCAGGGCATGGCTTTAGCCGTGCCGCAGAATCACGGAACGGAGTCGGGCTTTAGCCCCTGAAGATGGCGAAACCTGCGCGCAACACTCGCCCGGACAAGATCGTGAGTTCGGCGCGGACGTTCTTCGCCACCACGAAGACCAGCCAGGGGCGCCCCTTGTTGCAGTCGGAACGCAACGCGACTTTGATGATCGACGTGCTGCGTTCCTATGTAGCGGCTGGGAGATTCCGACTCCATGACTTCGTGGTCATGCCGAACCATGTGCATCTTTTGATGACGGTCGGCGCCGATATGACCATTGAGAAGGCCATGCAATTTATCAAGGGCGGATTCTCCTACCGCTTGAAGAAGGAATGTGGGTACCTGGGAGAGGTCTGGCAGCGGGGGTTCTCCGAAGAGCGGGTTGAGAACCGGCAAAGCTTCTTGCAGCACCGGGAATATATTGCGGGCAACCCGGTGAAAGCAAGGATAGTCGATTCGCCGGAGAAGTTCCCCTATTGCTTTACGTACTTGGCACGGAAGAAAACGGCAGGGGCTAAAGCCCGTGGGTGATGGCTGCGTTTTGCGGCACGGCTGAAGCCGTGCCCTGATACAAGGCGTGGCCGTTGGGCTGGCGGGGCGCGGTCGAACGCGAGATGCACCGTCCTCGAATGTAGAAACTCCAGGCGCCGATTGTGAATCGTTGCGCGCGGCGGTTCTCAACCGGCGCGCAGGATACCATCCTGCTCCACGGGAGCTAGAACGAGTACAGCAGCGTCCCCGCCACCGGCGGCTCCGCCGGTCCGCCCGCCGTGACCACGGCTTCGCCTTCCTCAGCCAGTTGGCGGTAGTAGATGCCGGTGTCGCCGAGGTAAACCTCCAGCTCGGAAGGCCGGGGGAGCGTGCCCTGGATCAGCGAATCGGAAAGCGGGTCCTCAATATACTTCTGCAACGCGCGGCGCAGCGGGCGGGCGCCGTAGCTGCGGTCACCGCAGGTCTTCTCGAGGATATACTTGGATGCGTCGGGCGCCAGCCGGATCTTCACCTGCTTGGCTACCAGGTTGCCGTTGATCTGCTCCACCATCAGGTCGATGATCTTGATCAGGTCGTCATCCGTCAGCGAGGTGAACAGGATGGTTTCGTCGAGGCGGTTCAGGAACTCGGGGTTGAAGGCCTTCTTCACCTCGGCGCGCACCATGTCCTCCACCTTCGAGGGGATGCCCTCGCCCTGGGGCGCCTGAAAGCCCAGGTGGCTGCGCTTCTCGAGGTAACGGGCGCCCAGGTTGGAGGTCATGATGATGATGGTGTTCTTGAAATCCACCTGGTTGCCGAGGCCGTCGGTTAACTGGCCGTCTTCAAACACCTGCAACAGGATGTTGTAAACGTCGGGGTGGGCCTTCTCGATCTCATCCAGCAGGATGATGGAATACGGGTTGCGTTTCACGCGCTCGGTGAGCTGGCCGCCCTCTTCGTAGCCCACATAGCCCGGGGGCGAGCCGATGAGCTTGGAGACCGAGTGCTTCTCCATGTACTCCGACATGTCGAAGCGCACCAGGCTCTTCTCGCTGCCGAACAGGAACGCAGCCAGCGCGCGCGCCACCTCCGTCTTGCCGACGCCCGTAGGTCCCAGGAACAGGAACGACCCGGCGGGGCGGTTGCTCGATTTCAGCCCGGCGCGGGAGCGGCGGATGGCGCGGGCCAGCGCGGAGATGCCCTTCTCCTGGCTGATGACGCGCTTGTGCAGCTCTTCCTCGATGCGCAGCAGCTTGGCGATCTCTTCCTCCTTGATGGCGGTCATGGGCACGCCGGTCCAGCGGGCCACCACTTCCTCGATATCGTCCTTGGTGACGCAGCCGGTGGAGGAGTCGTCCAGGTTGTACTTTTCGCGGAGCTGGCGCATGTTCTCGCGCTCCTTGCGCTCCTCGTCGGAGTAAAAGCGCGCCTTCTCGAACTCGTGGTTGGCGATGGCGTTTTCCATGCGGTGGACGATGAACTTGATGCGTTTCTGGATGTCGGCCAGGTCGGCCGGCAGGGTGGTCTGGCGCAACTTCACGCGCGCGCCGGCTTCGTCGATGAGATCGATGGCCTTGTCCGGCAGGTAGCGGTCGGGAATATAACGGCTGGAGGTGTAGACCGCCGTTTCGATGGCATCGTCGGTGTAAGCCACGGCGTGGAACTTCTCGTAGCGGTCCTTGATTCCGAACAGGATTTTGACGGCATCGGTCTCGCTCGGCGGCGGGACCTTGACGGCCTGGAAGCGGCGTTCGAGCGACCGGTCCTTTTCGATGGACTTGCGGAACTCGGACGGCGTGGTGGCGCCGATGCACTGGATTTCGCCGCGCGAAAGCGCCGGCTTCAGGATGTTGGCGGCGTCCAGGGAGCCTTCGGCCGAGCCGGCGCCCACCAGGGTGTGCAGCTCGTCGATGAAGATGATGGCGTTCTGGTTTTCCATCAGCTCCTTCATGATGGTCTTGAGCCGCTCTTCGAACTGACCGCGGTACTTGGTGCCGGCCACGATCAGAGAGAGGTCCAGCGCCAGGATGCGCTTGTCGGCCAGGAACGATGGCACATCGCCCTCGGCGATGCGCTGCGCCAGGCCTTCCACGATGGCGGTCTTGCCCACCCCCGGCTCGCCGATCAGGACGGGGTTGTTCTTGGTGCGGCGGCACAGGATCTGGACCACGCGCTCGAGCTCGAAGTCCCGGCCGATGAGCGGGTCGAGGATATTGTCCATGGCGGCCTGAGTAAGGTCGCGGCTGAATTCGGCCAGCAGGGAGCTTTCCTTGGGGCGCGACGAGGCGACTTTCTCACTCTGCGATCGCGCCAGTTCTTCCCGGATGGCGGAGAGGCGCAGGCCGCGCTCGTGCAAAATCTCGGCGGCGAAACACTTTTCCTCGCGCAACAGGCCAAGCAGCAGGTGCTCGGTGCCGATGTGCTTGTGGTTCAGGCGCTCGGCCTCCTCGGCGCCGTAGGCCAGCACGCGCTTGCACTCATGGCTGAGCGGGAGGTCCACGGAAGTGGAGACCTTCTCGCGGATGGTGGTGTGTCCCTCGATTTGCTTGCGGATGGACTCGACCGCCGCGTGCGAACGCAGGAACCGGTTCGCCAGCGTCTTGTCTTCCCGCAGGAGACCGAGGAGCAGGTGTTCGGTCTCAATGTACGGACTGCCGAACTGGCTCGCCTCGTAGCGCGCGAAGAAGATTACCCGTCGCGCCTTCTCCGTGTATCGCTCAAACATAGAATGTGACGCCCTCTAACCTAAGGATACTCCGGCTCGCTGGCAGGATGCGAATTTATCGGCCCCAGCGGCGCCAGGCCGCCTGTTTCCAGGCTCAGGACACGGTCGCAGCGCCGCGCAAACGACAGGTTGTGAGTGACCAGGACCGAGGTGAGCCGATGGGAACGGTGAAGGCCTTCCAGAAGCTTGAAAATCATCTCGCCGGTCCGGAAGTCCAGGTTCCCCGAGGGTTCATCGGCGAGCAGCACGGATGGGGCGCCGACCAACGCCCGGGCCAGCGCGACGCGCTGCTGTTCCCCTCCCGACAATTCACCGGCGCGGTGCGACGCCCGCGCGCTAAGTCCCACCTCATCCAACCTTGCCAGCGATTCCGCGGCGGCCCGGGCATGCGGCCATCCCCGAATCAGCAACGGCATCATGGAGTTCTCCAGCGCCGTGAACTCCGGCAGCAGATAGTGACTCTGCCACACGAAACCGATTTCTCGATTCCGGAAATCCGCCTGTTCCGAGTCGGCGAGCCGTGAAATCTCTGTGCTGCCGTAATATATCGTGCCGTTCGAAGGCCTGTCCAGGCCGCCCAGAAGATACAAGAGCGTGGACTTTCCCGCGCCCGATTCGCCCACCAGCGCGAGCATCTCGCCGCGTTCGACGTCCAGGTTCAACTCCGAGAAGACCACCAGGTCCGAGCCCCCCGAGGTGTAGACCTTGGAAAGGTCGCGCGCGCGGATGTAGGAATCGGCCATCCATCCGTTACGATATCGCAAGTGCGCGCGGAGCAGGCGGAGGGCCGGATGCCATACCGGCTTCCGGCCCTTCAAAAAGAAATCCGGCTGCGGCGGCATTCGCGCCGCAGCCGGAGCAAGGCGGGAGCCGGCGTTTGGCAGACCACGAGAAACGATGGTCTGCCCCACTCAGAATTCGTAACTGAGCCCCACCATGGGCACGAGATCATGCAAAATACTGCCAAACTTCGCGCCGGGAGCCGGAGCGATCAACTCCGTAGGGAAGGCTGTGATGTAGTCGCGGACTTCGGTCCGCAGACAGACCTTGCGCGTGAGGAAATACTTCATCCCACCGCCGACGCTCGCCATGGGCTTGAGGACCTGAGTCTTGGTGAAGTAGCCGAACTGGCTGAGGGGCTGATAGGCAGCCTCCGCGCCGGTTCCCCGAAAGATTTTCATTCCGCCACCGATGGCGGCGAAGAACTGCACGGGCGAGCCCCGGTGGCCCGCGCGCAGGATCAAGTCATAATGCACCACGTGCGACATGCCCGCAAACGTGACGGTGGAGCCGCCGCTCGAAAGTTGCAGATTGCTTTGCAGGTAGGCGTAACGCAACTCCCCGCCGACATGGCTGTACGCGTTGTGGCCAAAAAAAGCCCCGAACGCGGCGCCGGTTTGAAAACCGGCGGTTGCCGAGCCGGCCAAGCCGGCCACCCCGACGGTGCTCAAGAACCCGCCGCCGCCAACGCCCCCGAATTCCCACTGCTGGGCGCGGCAGGTGGCGGCAGCGGCCACCAACAGCAGCATCGATGCTCCGAACGTTCTCATGTGGATCTCCTGTTGCCGTTTCTACTTGACTACTCGCACGCTCAGGGCGGTCAAGCTGCCTCCCTGGTTGACGACCAGCGGGATGTCCATGCCTTGCGGAACACCCGGAGGAACCGACGCATTGATCTGGTAGACGCCAACTTCGCCCGGCACCAGGCCGGCGTAAGCGATGTTCAGCGAGACTCCGCCTAGGGTGACCACGGGCGCGATCACCGTCTGGGACAGTGGATCGGCCGGCCCGGGCATCCCGGAATCCACCGGCGGCGATGTGCGGCCCATGCCAGTCGCATAGATGGTGATCATGTCGTTCGGGTGGATCGGATTCGTGGGCGTGATCAGTTGGCCGTTGTCATCGCGATAGACGGTTGCGAGCCCGGTCTCCGGCCCCGCCGTCCCGGTGCGGAAGATACTGGGAGCCGCGGACGAGATCGAGAGATAAAAGTTGTTGCTGATGCCGCCGGGCGTGAACAGCACCATGGTGGCGTTCCCGTTCACGTTGACCGGGAGCTGCCCGTTGATCTGCTGGCTGGAGACGAACAGCATGGGCACCGCTATCCCGTTGACCGTGAGGCACGATTCGCCCAGCGCCGTGGGCAGCGGGATCTGCTGGGTGGCAATGTTGACGGGGCTCATCTGCTGGCCGTACACGCTGATGAGCCCGCCCGGCGCAATCGGCTGGGTCCCGTCGGCGGCATTCACCACGCGGGTGATCTGGGGCGGCGCGACAGCCGCATCATAATTCCAGGGCAGCACGGTAAAGCCGGAAATCGTGAGCGCGATCACGGCGCTGTGGTCGGCCAGCGGCGCCAGCGTGCGCGTGAACGGCATCGTGGCGGTCGGAACCAGCGGCGCCTCGACCATCGGTGTGGGCCTGGCGCTGGTAGTACCCACGCGTTCAATCACGCCCGGGCTGCTGGCCCCCGCCGCCGTGGTGCGGAACCCCGATTGGTCCACGAAGGCGAACCCGGAAGCGGTACCGGAAGCCGATTCCAGCGTACCCACGGGGACCAGCGACGCATTCAGCAGATTGTTGCCCACCACGTACGAGCCATAGCTGGAGGCCGCGTAGGGGCCCAGCAGAGCGGTCACGTCCTTTCTCGATACGGTGAACGTATCCGCGCTGGCGTCGTAGAGCATGACATTGCCGTCGGATATGGCCAGCAGGATGGAAGCGCCGTTGGGCGAAGGCACCAGCACGCCCGCGGCGTTCATGCTATTCACGTAAATCCCCAGGTTCGGCAGCACCGTGGCGCGCCGGGTCACAAAATCCACGTTGTCGATCCCGCCGGGGCCTGAGCCTATGGCGCTGCGCACCAGGGCCAGTAGCGCTTTGCCCGATGCTGCCAGAGAGCGGGGATACTGGCCCGACGGAAAGGTGATCGACGTTTGCTGCTGGAACGTGTTCAGATCGTAGACATACGCTAATTGCGAGTTGTCGTGGCCGATCAGCAAGTACTTTTGATCGAACGTGAAGGCCATCTGCGTAGGTGTCGTGGCGGTGCGCAGCGCGGCGATCTGTTGGTAGGTGGCGCCGTCAAACACCAGCACCTGGTTGCGGTCCTGCTGGAGCACATAGAAGCGGCTGCGGGCGGGATCGGCCAGAATGTCCACGAGGGTCCCGGGGATGTCGACCACGGTTCCCCGCTGATCGGGGTCGCGGTTGTTGATCAGCAGGCGGACCGCCGGCGGCTGGTTCACCGCGGTGGTGGAACTGATGGTGAGCGGCACGGCGAGGGTCCCGTTCTGATTCTGGAAGGCATTGGGATCGACGCGAACCTGCACCGTGGCCGGGGTAATGCCCGAAGAGGGCGAAATCGTCACGCCCGTCACGTTGGGGCTGATGAGGAAGTCGGTATTGCCGCCGCCGGGATCGGTGATCGTGAGGTTCTGGGTGATGACGCTGCGGTTGCAGAAGTTGCCCTGCACCACAAGGTCGGCCGGAGAGGCGGCCAGGCGGTGATACTGCTTGAGTTTGCCAACCGGCAGCACCGTGACGCCGCTGTCGGTAATCGCGTAGAGCACGTCCCCAGCCGAACTCAGCACGGCCCTTCCTTCCATGTTCTCAGGCAGCCACAGGGTGTCCCGCACCGTCAAATTGTCCGCATCCAGGATGGACAACACCGGCGGCGTGGTGGAGGACGCCGTTGCCGCCGGTGTGGTGGTGGGGGATGCTGAGGCGGATGTCTGCGAGGACGTGGTGAGGATCTGTGCATAAATGATGCCGGATTTCGAATCGATGGCGTTGCCGCCGATGTTGGTGGAAGTCACCGAGTTGGGGAACTGGGCCAAGTCCGTGGCCACCGGGTCCAGCCGGTATTGGCCGATCATGCACCACGAGCCGTCGGCCGCGACGCTGACGCGCGGCAATGGCGTGGGCGAGGCCACGATGCCTACGGCGTACAACTGGTGCCCTTTGGCGTTGTACCGGTAGAAAACCTGACTCTGTCCCGACGCCGACCCCGACCCTGATCCCGAGGATGGCCCCGACGCTGATGCGGTGTTGGCGATGCCGTAGACCGTCGACCCGTCGGCGGAGGTCGCCAGAGACGCCGAAATCACTTGCGAGGGAAACGTGGCCAGGCTCGTAGGGAGTAATTGGGCGAGGCCGGCGAAAGTGGCCAACACCTGCATGGCTCCCGAGATGGGATCGAGCACGACAAAGCTCGTGGTGGTCACGATCAGCGCCGTGCCGTCGGCAATGAACGCCACGCTCAGCGGCGGGTCGCCGGTGGTGAATGTCTGCCGCGTGTTGCTGTTCAGATTAATGAGCGTGACGACGTTCCTGCTGGGATCCGCCGGAGTGAAATTGCCGTAGTGGGCAATCAAGAGGAACTGGGAATCGAAGGAGAGCGCCAGCGCGCCCGGCTGGGGCGCCACGTTCATGGAGCTGTGAATCGAATAATCCGCGGTCGCCATGACTTCGATGCGGTTAGCCGTGAAGTTGGCGATATAGAGCACGCCCCGAGACTCATCGAGGGCGATGTCGGAAGCGGGGCCGCCGATCGGAACCACGGTTCCGAAGGTGGCCGCCGGCGAGGGCGCGGCGACGCTCGCTAGAGCCGCCGCAAGCGAAATCGAGATCAGACAGCCGTTCCAGCGCATATAAGGAATGTTCGAACGTTACGATTTAATGCCGGTACCGCGGCGGAATCAATGATCGAAATGGCTAATAAATGCCGCATTACCAAAGTTAGCCGTGTATTTCCGTGAATTTGCGCGTATACTTCTGGCGTGAAGAGAGGGTCGCCCGTGCGCCGGCACACGGCATTTATGGGCGCTAGGAACGTGCGGTCATGAAAAGATTTCGATCGAAATTCTTGCGACTGTTTTCAATTGTAATAATAATGATGCCGGCGGTGCTCGCTCCGCCCTGCCGGGGGCAAAATCAGGGATCGGCCACCCGCATCACAACCGTGCCGCCGCGCCTTTCTTTCAGCGTAGATGGCCAGAATTATCAGGCCGCCGCCAGCGCCATATGGCCCAACGGCAGCAAACATACCCTGCTGGTCTTCCAGCCCACCCAGGCACAAGGCAAGACGCAATTTGTTTTCAAATATTGGGAATTTTCCGGCACGACTTTTGTGGGAAATCCCATGATTGCCACGGCGGACCCATCCATTCCGGAATATGACGCCGTTTTCGACGTTCAGTACGACTTGAGCCTGATTTTCTATGGATGCGGGGACCCGACGAACTGCCCGCCCGGCCCGGGTGTGATCTATGCAGGCACCACGGCGTACAACTCCGACCAGGACATCTGGATGGGAGCCGGCAGCACCGTCACCCTGCTCGCATTCCCCAACCCGGGTTTCGTATTCGCGGGCTGGCTGCCGGGCGCCAACCAGGTGATTCAGGGGTTCCAGAACGCCGTGACGCTGGCCGCGCCCGTTACGGCCTACCCAATGTTCCAGGTGGCTCGCAGCATCAACCTGGCCACCGTGCCGCCTGGTTTCGGGGTGCTGGCGGACCGCGCTCCGGTGCCCACGCCCGCGACCATGGAATGGGGGTGGAACAGCACACACAGCGTTGGCCCCGTCACACCGCAGCAGGACCAGACGGGCAATTGGTGGGTCTTTTCTTCCTGGAGCGATGGGGGCGCCCCCAACCACGCCTACCAGGTGGCCGGGGTCATTGCGGCGGACACGCTCACCGCGACCTATGTTCCGGCCGCTCCGATCCTGCTGACGACCTCGCCGGCGGGATTGAGCCTCACGGTGGACGGCCGGAGCAACTGGCCGACCTACAACTTCACCTGGGGTGTAGGTGAGACCCATAACCTGCTGGCGCCGGCGCAGCAGACCGATTCGCAGGGCCGGATCTGGTCTTTTGCGAGCTGGTCGAACGGCGGAGCGGCAACGCAGAACTTTACGGTTCCCGCCAGTGCGGCCGGCACCGGCGTGCGGCTGGTCGCCACTTACAACCCCGTGGGGCACCTGACGGTGAACAGCTCGATGTCCGGCCTCACGGTGAAGGTGGACGGCGCGAGTTGCAGCACGCCCTGCGATATCCAGCGTCCCGTGGGCACCCAGGTGGATGTGAGCGCGCCTCCCACGCTGCCGCTGGGTGACGGCTCGCGCGCGGATTTCAGCGGGTGGTCCGGCGGCGGGGCGGCCCCTGGATCGGCCGGCGATTGGGTTGGGACTCTGGGCGGCGACCCGGTCGTCATCAGCGCGAATTACCGGACCATGAACCGCCTGACGACCGCCTTGAGCCCGCCGGGCAGCGCGTCGTGGAGCTTGCAGCCCGCCTCGCCCGACGGCTACTACGACTCCCCAACGACCGTCAATGTGAGCGTAACGGCGCAGCCCGGCTATCGTTTCCACGGTTGGAGCGGAGACCTGAGCGGATCGGTCCCCTGGGGCGCGGTGTCTCTGAACGTGCCGCGTTCGGTCGCGGCGCTGTTTGACGCCGTGCCGTACATCGCTCCGGCGGGAGTGCAAAATGGCGCGGGCTCGACGCCGCAGCCGGGAGTCGCCGCGGGATCGGCGATCTCGATCTTCGGCGCCAACCTGGCCTCCGCCGCGGCCACCGGGCCGGACAACCCGCTGGCGCAAACGCTGAACGGCGTGGTGGTTCAGGTGGGAGACCGCCTGCTGCCGTTGTTTTTCGTCTCACCCGGACAGATCAATGCCCAACTACCCGCCGATTTCGCCGCGGGCTCCGAGACCCTGACCGTCAGTGCGCAGGGACAACCGGACGTGCGCGCCGGCTTCACCATTGTGAGGAATGCGCCCGGGCTTTTCCAGCAGGAGGTGAACGGGCAATCTTTCGCGGTGGCGCTGCACGAGGACGGCTCGGCGGTGACGCCGGATTCCCCGGCCCGGCCGGGCGAGCTGCTGACCGTCTACGGAACCGGCTTCGGGCCGACGAACCCCATGCGGCCGGTGGGATTTGCCGTGCCGCAGGCGCCGCCTTTCCTGCTGCTGGATGCCGCCAGCGTGCTGGCCGGCAGCGCCGTGTTCCCGGCGGAAAACGCGCTCGCGGCGCCCGGCCGCGTGGCCGTGGATGCCGTACAATTCCGGCTGGGCGACGGCGCGCCGTCCGCCACCAATGCCCCGCTGCGCGTGAGGATCAACGGGCAGGAAAGCAACACGGTGCTCCTGCCGGTGCGATGAACGGAGAGCAGCTTTCAGCTTTCCGCGCCCAGCTCTCAGCGGCGAAGCCGCTGGTTTAGCTGATCGCTGATCGCTTTCAGTAGTGGCGTGAGACCACGGGGCGCAGCGGAGTGGCAAATCGTGCCGGCGCTTCCGCCCGCTCGAGCGGCTTTTCAAGCACCAGGGAACGCAGGCCGGGTATGGCGCTGGCTCGCTGGCCCTTGCCGCCGACCGGGATCTGTCCGGTGGTGAGGTTCTTCAAGCCGAACAGCGCCAGTTCGAACCGGTCCTTGACACCGACCTTTTGGAACAGCCGTGAAAGATAAACCTTCACGGTGCCCTCGGAGATCATCAGCGTAGTGGCGATCTCCTTGTTCTTCAGACCCTGGGAGAGCAGGCTGACGAGCTGGCCTTCGCGCTGCGTGAGAGCCACCCGGCGCGCGCATAGAAAGCTGTCCGTGAGCGCCTTCTCAAACCAGAGCTCGCCGGCCTGGACCTTCTGCAGACATTTCACCTGGAGATCCGTCGGCAACGTCTTGCGAAGAATCCCCCGGACGCCCAAGCCCATGGCCTGAAACGCCAGCTCCGTGGAAATAAAGTTCACCCACAGCACGATCTTGCAGTTCGTCATGGCATGCTTCATTTCCGTAAGCACGGCGAAGGTGATCTCGGGCGTCAAGTCCATCAGAACCAGGTCGGGCGCGCCCTGCGCAAGCTGCTCCAGCAGGCAGGCCACCGTGCCGCAGGTCGGCAGCAACTCGAAACTCTCGACCTGCCGGAGCACCGACTCCAGGCCTTTCGCCAAAATGGGTTCATCACTGTAAAGAAGAATTCGCGTCATATTCTCCACCTTTGCAAACAACCGATGCGGATGCTCGCGATTTCTGCCGCATTATTTATTTGAGATTCTGCGCGCATTCGCATGATTATTTCTCCTGCATTGTCGGATCATTTACTTCGGTTGTCAAGGATAATTTATCATTATTTGCAGCTTAATATCCGATGTTTATCCCGAATAAGCTGCATGGATACGCTCCGGTTTTTCCGGATCCTCACGAACAATCGCGTGTATTTACAATCAGTTAGGAACCATCAGGGCCATCCGGAAGAGGCCCCGGGAGGCCCCAATAATCGCCGGTAATTTCCGTCTAATAACCCTATCGGAGTACCCGGAAGGCAACTTTCGGCGGCCCTGCAAGACCCCGCGAACCCCGGTTTTGCGCTTTCCTGCAACCGTTTTTTGAATTTTAATTATTTGCTAATAACCTTCGGCAACAACACGATATAGCCCATTTACGATATTGATACGGAGGCAGTTGGGCGTTAAATTCCGGATGTCGAACCACGACAATGAAAAATATTAATAGGCGCGAGAGCCCGCGAGTTGAAATCAAGCTCCGGTGCCACATTACCTCGCCGGCCCTGTGGATGCGCGGCGCCATGTACACGGAAAACATCAGCCGAAGCGGGATCCTGGTGGCCTGGCGCGGCGAGGACTCGGCCGCCGTGCCGGTGCCTGCCGCCGGTCAAATCGTGACCGTTGAGATCGAATTGCCGGCAAACCATGGTTTCGGCCAGAAATGTATCCACTGCCAGGGCACGGTGGTGCGAGCCTTGCCCGCGGATGCGGGTTATCCGCGCGTGGCGTTACGAGTGAATTACATGGATTTCCGCTCGTTTCACGACCAGATTCGCGGGCTGGAGACCCTGCAGCCGCTGGCGAGTTCCTGGATGGCCTGACTGGTTATGGAAGCTCGACGATCCGCATTCGTGGTCAAGCTGCTGCCGTCGCTGACGGACTTGGCATTCCTCATGCCCATCGCCTTCCTGTTCGGCCGCATGGAAGGCGTCAAGACCCTGCTCAGCGACTGCGACACGGGCTGGCATATTCGGACCGGCGAGTGGATTGTGGCCAATCACTGGGTGCCGACGCGCGATGTTTTTTCCTTCTCGAGAGCCGGCGATCCCTGGTACGCGTGGGAGTGGTTGTCGGACGTGCTTTTCGCCTGGCTGAACAGCCGCGGCGGGCTAGCGACAGTGGTGCTGTTCAGCCTTCTGCTGATTGCCTTCACCTTCACTCTGGTGTTCCGGCTGGCGCGGCGGAGGTCGAACGCCATCGTGGCGCTGGTGGTCACGATGGTGGCCGCGGCGGCGTCTTCGGTTCACTGGCTGGCGCGGCCGCACTTGTTCACGCTTTTGTTCGCGGTGCTGTTTTATGGCGCGCTGGAGCGGGTCCGGGAAGGGCGCACGCGTCTGGCCGGCGTGCCGTACCTGGCCCTTCTGCCGGCGGCCACCATGATTTGGACCAACCTGCACGGCGGGTTTTTCGTCGGCATCCTGATGATCGCGGCTTACGGCGGCGGCGAGCTGCTGCAGATGGCGTTTTCAGCGGACCGCGGAGAGCGCCGGCCGGCCGGACTGAGAGCCTGCCGGTATTTCCTGTCCGCGTCGGCCTCCCTGGCGGCCAGCCTGGCCAATCCGTACTTCTATCACTTGCACGTGCACGTTTGGCACTACCTGCGCGATCCGTATGAGTCGCAGCACATCATGGAATTCCTCACGCTGAGCTTCCACCATCCGGCGGCGATCTTCTTCGAGGGCATGCTCATAATGGGCGCGGCGGCGGCCTTCTGGCGCGTGTCGCAGGGCTGCTTCACCGAGCCCCTGTTCCTGCTGCTGTGGGGGCACGCGGCGCTGCTGGCGGCGCGCAACATTCCAATCTTCATGATCGCGGCGGCGCCTCCCGTGGCTGCGGCGGTCGAGGAATGGCTGGCCCGGCTGCCGGAGCTGCGGGTGGCGGAGTGGCTGCGGAGAGCGGCGCGGAAATTCAATCTCGTGGCCGCCGAAACCAGCGCCACCGACGACATTGCGCGCTGGCATCTGGTGAGCGTGGCCGCCGCCCTGGTGGTCGCGGCCCTGATGTATGCGCCCTCGCCACCCAAGCTGTTCCGCGCGGAATTCGATCCGGCATCGTATCCGGCCGCGGCGCTCGATACGCTTCGCCGCGATCCTTCGGCGCGCATCTTCACCCACGACGAATGGGGCGATTACCTCATTTACCGCCTCTATCCGCGCACAAAAGTTTTTGTGGACGGCCGCAGCGATTTTTACGGCGACGATTTTGAACAGAAGTATATCGACGTCCTGCATGTGAACTACGACTGGGAGGAGACCCTGAACCGTTTCGGCGTCGACACCATTTTGCTGCCCCCCAGCGCGCCGCTGGCCGGCGCGCTGAAGGAATCCAGCCGCTGGCGCGTAGTCTACGATGACGGCGTCGCGCTGGTGTTCCGGTCCGCGCAAAGGACCGCGGGCGAATCGATTTCCGCCGCAACCGGCGGCGGAACAGGCCGTGATCGCGAGGTCACGAAAACCGAAGGGCGTGATCAAGCGATCACGAAAATCAAACCAACAATCTAGGAGCGAACAAAATGACGTTTCTGCGTAGTTTCTGGAAAGACGAACAGGGGCAGGACCTCATCGAGTACACCCTGCTCATGGCGTTCGTGGCGCTGGCTTCGGCGGCCCTTTTCCTGGGCGCCGGCGGCAGCATCAAAGGGATCTGGATGACCACCAACAACCAGCTTGCGCAGGCCAGCAGCCAAGCCAGCTAGGGGGCCGGGAGGGGCATGCCGGCGCGCCTGTCGTGGCCGGCCCGGCGTGCCCCGCTCGGGTCCCGGGTGTTTCACCGGTTCACGGCCCATGCTTATGGCCAAAAAAAAGGACGACTGCAAATGGCCGCGACGCGTGCCACCCGCATGGCATGCGGAAACGCGTTGCGGCCAGAGTTCCGAACCGGTGGGCAGCGCCGCCTGATCTGGCCGAAGCCATCGCCATTGGTTGGCGCGACTGATGGCCCACGGAGGAACCGTTGCCGGCAGCCGGCGCGGCTTCTTCCAGCGTGGCGGAACGGGGAACAGGTATGAACAAGAGATTTGTGGGGGTTCTGATTTTCGCGTTTGTCGTGGCCTTGGGAGTAAGCGTGGTGTTTTATCGCTTGCTGGTCAATCGGTCTCAGACCACCAAGGCGGCCCCGGCGACGGTGCGAATCGCGCTGGCCGCGCACGATCTCGAGATGGGCACGGTTCTGCGCGAAGAGGACCTCAAGATTGCGGACTGGCCCGGCGCTGTGCCCGCGGGAGCGACCGCTCGCCTCCAGGACCTCGTGGGGCGCGGCGTCACCACGGCGATTTATGCCAGGGAGCCGGTGATCGAGTCTCGCCTCGCGCCCAAGGGCGCGGGAGGCGGGCTGGCCGCCATGATCCCCCAGGGCATGCGCGCGGTTGCGGTGCGCGTAAATGAAGTGGTAGGGGTGGCGGGATTCGTGGTGCCCGGAATGCGCGTCGATGTGCTGATTTCGGGGAACGCCCCGGGCGGCAACGGCAACCTCGGCACGCTGACCAAGACCCTGTTGCAGAACATCGAGGTGCTATCGGCGGGCCAGGACTTCAAAAAGGACGCCGAAGGCAAACCGATTATGGTCCAGGTGGTGAATCTGCTGGTGACCCCCGAGCAGGCCGAGCAGCTTAGCCTGGCCAGCAACCAGACTACCATCCAGCTCATTCTGCGCAATCCGCTCGATCGCAAGGTGACGCAGACGCCCGGAGCCGCCATGGCGCATCTCTTCACGGGCGGCAAGCTCAGAATGCCCGAGCCCGGGACGGAAGAATCCATCCGCCCGCGTCCGGCGCCCCGGCCCGCGCCGGCGGCCCACGAAGCGCCCAAGAAAGAAACGCCCTTTGTCATGGAACTCCTGTCAGGGACGAAAAGGGCCGAAGCCAAATTTGAAAACGGCGGGGGGGGCAAGTAAGTGACACGTCTCCAGCGAATCATGCGCATCCTGCTGGCGGCGGCCTGTCTGTGGCTGGCCTCCGAGCGGCCCGTGCGCGCCGCCGAAATCGGCCCCCCGGCCCAGCCGGATAATGCTTCCGCCCCCGGGAAGCTCACGGTCACGGTGGGCAAGTCGCTGATTATCGACAGCCCGCTGAACATCCAGCGCGTTTCGGTCGCTAATGGCGACTTGGTGGAAGCCGTCGCTGTAAATCCCAAGGAGGTTCTCCTCAACGGCAAAGGTCCCGGCGAGACTACCCTTATCGTCTGGCAACAGAACGGCAACCGCCTGCTGTATGACCTGACCGTGCGGATGAGCCCCCTCAAGCTGGAGGCGGTGCGCCAGCAGATTGCGCGCGAGTATCCCGACTCCGATATCAACGTCACTTTCGACAACGACACGGCTTTCGTGCGGGGCGCCGTCAAGGACGTGATCACGGCGGAGCGTGTGGTGGCGATGGTCGCCACGCTGGGCAAGACCGTGAACCTGCTCCGCGTCGAGGTCCCGCCGGCGGAGACGCAGATCCTGCTGAAGGTGCGGTTCCTCAACGTGGATCGCAACATGAGCTCGGACTTGGGCGTGGACCTCGCCAGCACGGCTTTGAACCAGAACGCCTCCGTCACTACCGGGCAGTACAGCGGATTGAAGGTTGACCCGACTGGCACGTTCAGCCTCTCGGAAGCGCTCAACATCTTCCTGTTCCGCAAGGACCTCAACCTGGGGGCCACCATTAAGGCCCTGGAAAGCAAGAGTCTGCTGGAAACGCTGGCCGAGCCGAACGTGCTGGCGATCAACGGCAAGCCGGCCAGTTTCGTGTCCGGCGGCGAGTTTCCATACCCCATGGTGCAGGGCGGCGCCAACGTGGGCGCGGTGACCATCGGGTTCCGTGAGTACGGGATACGCATCAATTTCCTGCCCGTGATTACGCCGCGCGGCACGATCCGCCTGCAGGTGTCGCCGGAGGTCAGCGCGCTCGATTATGCCAACGCCGTGACTTTCGAGGGATTCACGATTCCGGCGTTGTCCACGCGCAAAGTCCAGACGGAGGTGGAACTGGAGAGCGGCCAGAGCTTCGTGATTGCCGGGCTGCTGGACAACACCATGACGGAAACACTCAACAAGATCCCCGGCTTGGCCAACATTCCGCTGCTGGGGAAGCTGTTCCAGTCCCGCACCCGGTCGAAGGGCAACTCCGAGTTGCTGGTGATCGTGACGCCCGAAGTGGTGCGGCCGTTGCCCGTGGGACAGCCGGTGCCGTCGCTGAACTATCCGCAGCCGTTCCTGAAAGCCAACAGCACCGTGCCGATGCACCAGCCGGGGATCGACAAGACCGGGCCGGCGCCGGTGCAGCCGGGCAAGGAAAGCATTCCCCTCGAGCAACTGGTGCAACCGCAGAAGCCGGGACAGGCCGCTCCCGCTCCGAATCAGGAACCTGCGCCTCCCGCGCAGCCCCCGGCGACTCCGGGCCAGGCGCCTCCGCCTGGCAAGGGGTCCGGGGCCGGCGGAGCAAACGACAGATGATGTTCGGACCTGGAGACTTGGCATGTATCCGCTGACTATCGGACTGGCGATCGAAAACCGAGACCTGTGGGAACAGGTGCAGGCGGCTCTTTCCGAGTTGCCGTTCCGCGTCATCGTCGAGCACCAGGACGTCGGCGATGTGACCAATTTTCTCGACCGCCTCGAGCGCATGCGGCCGGACGTCGTTCTGATCGACATCAGCAACTGGAAGGAGCCGTTGGAGGGACTCGCCGCTTCCATCCGGGGCGCCGTGGGCGACCCCATGATCATCGCTTTGAACACCGTGGCCGACGCGGACGCGATTCTCGCGTCGCTGCGCGCGGGAATCAACGAGTATTTGTTTCCTCCGCTCCGCGACACGCTCAAAAGGGCGTTGGAAAAGCGTTCCGCCGATCGCAGCCGGCGCCGCGACTCCGGCGCCAAGGGCGGCGGGAAGGGCTTTGCGTTCTTCTCCGCCAAAGGCGGATGCGGCGCCACCACGCTGGTCTGCCACGTGGCCGCGGAGCTCGGCCGGCAAAACCAGAAGGTTCTGCTGATGGACCTGGACATGGATGCCGGCATGGTTGGGTTCATCACCAAGACCAACTCCGTTTATTCCATACTGGACGCCGTCAACAATCTGCACCGCCTGGACATTCATTACTGGAAGGCCCTGATCTCCAACGGCGTTCCAGGCGTGGAGATCGTGGCGGCGCCGCTAGCGCTGGCCTCCAAACAGTTGCCCACCGGCGACCAGATCCGGCACGTCCTGGCGTTCGCCCGGCCCAATTACGACTGGAGCCTGGTGGACCTGGGCCGCAGCCTGAGCCGCACTGCGATGGCCGCGCTGGAAGAGATCGACGAGGCCTGCCTGGTGACCACGCTGGAGGTCCCCGCCCTGCACCAGTCCAAACAGATTATTCAGACGCTGCTCGACGGCGGTTATGGAAAGAGCCGCATCCGGCTGATCCTGAACCGCGCGCCCAAACGGCTGGATATTACTCCTGGTGAGCTGGAAAGAATGCTGGGCATTCCGATTTTTTGCACGATTCCGAACGACTATCAGAACCTGTACGAAACCTACGCGGAAGGCCGGATGCTGGACCGCGGCTCCGAGCTGGGCAAGCAGATTGCCAGGCTGGCTACCAAGCTGGCCAGCATGGAAGAAGACGAGAAAGGCAAGAAACGCTTCGGATTTTTCGGATAAGGGGCCGATAACGCATGTCTGCCGCACTGGATCCAGTAACGCGATCGGGCGATGGCCGCGAGACGGGTTGGGTCAACCGTCTTTTCAACCGCCAGGGGTATACGCCGGAATACCAGGAACTGAAGTTCACGCTTCATAGAAAGCTGCTGGACCGGATCAATCTCGAGGCGCTTTCCTCCATGGCGGGGGAGCGCGTTCGCACGGAGATCCGCTCGGCGGTCGCCAAGCTGGTTGAAGAAGAGAAGACGCCCCTCAGCCTGGTCGAAAAAGACCGGGTCATTGAGGAGATCCTGGATGAAGTGTTTGGCCTGGGCCCGCTGGAGCCGCTGCTTCAAGATCCTACCGTGAGCGACATTCTGGTGACCACGCCGCGGCTGGTCTACGTGGAGCGCGGCGGCAAGCTGTACCGGACGTCGGTGGAATTCAAAGACGACGCTCACCTGCTGCGCATCATTGAGAAGATCGTCTCGCGCGTGGGTCGCCGCGTGGATGAATCGTCCCCGCTGGTGGACGCGCGCCTTCCCGACGGCTCGCGCGTAAACGCCGCCATTCCGCCGGTGGCCGTCGACGGGCCCCTGCTTTCCATCCGCCGCTTCGGACGCACCGGGATGAAAGGCGAAGACCTGGCGGCCAAGCTGGCTCTTACGGAGGGCATGCTGGAACTGCTGAAAGGCTGCGTCAAGGCGCGCCTGAACATCCTGATTTGCGGCGGAACCGGCGCCGGCAAGACCACCCTGCTCAACGCGCTCTCCTCCTACATTCCGGAGGACGAGCGCATCGTGACCATTGAGGACGCGGCCGAGCTGCGCCTGCAACAGACGCACGTGGCCCGCATGGAAACCCGGCCGGCCAACGTCGAGGGCGCCGGCGCCATCCATATTCGCCAGCTCGTCATCAACGCTCTGCGTATGCGGCCCGACCGCATCATCGTAGGCGAGGTTCGCGCGGAAGAGGCGCTGGACATGTTGCAGGCCATGAACACGGGCCATGATGGATCGCTCACCACGATTCACGCCAACACGCCCCGCGACGCTCTGGGCCGCCTCGAAGTCATGGTCGGCATGGCCAATTCGAACATGGGCGTGCGCTCCATCCGCCAGCAGGTGGCCTCGGCCGTCAATCTCTTCGTGCAGGTGGCGCGCTTCAGCGACGGGTCGCGCCGCGTCACGCACGTCACCGAAGTGGTCGGCATGGAGCAGGACATCATCACGCTCCAGGACATTTTTCTTTTCGAGAAAACGGGAATCCTGGAATCCGGAAAGGTGCTTGGCCGGTTCCGCGCCACTGGCATCCGTCCGCGGTTCAGTGAACGGCTGAAGGCGTGCGGCATTACTTTGCCGCCGCAACTGTTCCAGACGGTGGTGGAGATTAACTGATGCCTGTAGGCGTAATCTTCTCCTTCGTGGTGATTTTCGCGCTCATCCTGCTGGCGGTGAGCGTGGGGTTCAAGTTTTTCGACGCCCGGCGGAAGAAGCAGGTGACCGACATGCTGCACACGGCAGCCGGCGAGCCGGCGGTCGCCATTAACACCCTGCTGAAGGAGATCGATTCGGAGAAGCCCTCGGGATTCAAAACCCTGCTCTCCTCGTTGCACTTCACCCGTCACGCCCAGGAGCAGATCCAGCAGGCGGGCTTGAACTGGTCCGCCGCCCGGTTGCTGGCCGGCATGGGCCTGGCGATGATTCCCGGGCTGGGTCTGGGTTGGCTGCTTCCGTTTCTGGTGAACACCCCGATCACCGCCGTAGTGATGGCTCTGGCCTTTTCCTCGCTGCCCTACCTGTACGTGCGGCACAAGCGCAAGAAGCGGCTGGATACGCTGGAGGAGCAATTTCCGGAGGCGCTCGACTTTCTGTCGCGTTCCATGCGCGCCGGCCATGCCTTCTCCATCAGCCTGGAAATGCTGGGCGAGGAAATGGCCGATCCCTTGGGCCAGGAATTCCGCGCGCTCTTCAACGAGCAGAACCTGGGCGCCCCGCTGGATATCGCCCTGCGTAATTTCAGCGTGCGGGTGCCGCTGCTCGATGTGCGTTTCTTCACTTCATCGGTGTTGCTGCAAAAGCAGACCGGCGGCAACCTCAGTGAGATTCTCACCCGCCTCGCGTACGTCATCCGCGAGCGCTTCCGTTTGAAGGGCCAGGTAAAAGCGGCCAGCGCTCACGGGCGGCTCACCGCCACCATTCTGACCTTGCTGCCCGTGGCCACCATGCTGGGACTGCTGGTGGTGGCGCCGGGCTACTTGCAGGGCATGGCCGCGGACCCGGACGGCAAGTGGATGATCGGCGGCGCCATCGGGGCCCAGGTTCTCGGCAATTTCTTCATCAAGAAGATCATCAACATCAAGGTGTGATATGGAACATCCCTTGGCATTTTCCGCCCTCACGTTTCTGATGTTGATGCTCGCGCTGACCTGGGCCGGATACCGCCTGTCTTACAAGCCCGGCCGCTTCCTCAAACAGCTCGGCAACCCCGTCATCGGGGACGATGCGCGGCGCCGCATTGTCAGCGACAGCGTGGAGCCGGAGGCCAGCACCCTGGTCACGGTCTTGCACCAGATCGGTTCCCACGTGCCCACGTCGGAAGCCGACGCCGCCAATTTGCGCACGGACTTGATCCAGGCGGGTTACCGTTCCGAAAATGCGCCCGCCGTGCTTTATGGCTTGAAGATCGTGGCCATCCTGGTCATGCTGGCGCCGTGCGTCATGCTCGAATCCCAGATGCCGCCCAACCCCATGATGAGGATGGCCCTGATGGCCTCCGGGGTGGTCGCGGGCTGGATTCTCCCGCGGTTCATTCTCGAGAAAAAGGTGACCAAGCGGCAGAACATTATCCGCCTCTCGCTGCCCGATGCGCTGGATCTGATGGTGGTCTCGGTGGAAGCAGGTTTGGGCCTGGACCAGGCCATCCAGCACGTGGCGCGCGAGCTCCAGACGAGCCACCCGCAGCTCAGCGAAGAACTGTCCCTGGTCACCCTGGAGATGCGCGCCGGCAAGCGGCGCTCCGAGGCCCTGCGCAATTTTGCGGAGCGCACCGGCGAGCCGGAAGTCCGCAAGCTGGTGGCCATCCTGATTCAGAACGACCGCTTCGGCACCAGCATGGGCGAATCCCTGCGCAACCACTCGGACTTCATGCGTACGCGCCGGCGCCAGGAGGCTGAAGAGCGCGCCGGGAAGGTGGGCGTGAAACTGGTTTTCCCGATTTTCTTTTTCATTTTGCCGTCGATGCTGATTGTCGCGGCAGGCCCTGGCATTTTACAAATCTTCAAGTACTTGTTCCCGATGATGAAACAGATCGGGGGCTAAAGATAAGGAGAAACGACGATGAGCGGCACAGTGATTCAAGGTTTGATGTGGCTGGGAGCTTTCGGCGTCCTGTTGGGTTTCATGCGACGGCGGCGGACCCGGCGGGCGCGGTAGTAACCGAATTGTGGGGCGTGCCGCGAGCCTTTCACGGCCCGCTAAGGTCCGCCCCGCCAAGTCATCACCAAGGAAAGGAGAACGATATGGACCTCGCGATTCAAGGAGCGATGTGGCTGGGTGCGGGTGTTACGCTCGTCATGCTGTTGTCGCGCCGGCGCAGCCGTCGGGTGCTCCGCTAGTGAAATAGCGGCTGGCGCGAGATCTCGTGCCGAGGCAGGTTCTCCCATCAGCCCTGTACTCCTATGGCTATTGAGATTCTCGTCAGCAAACAAAATCCGGATGGCGGCTGGCCATACGTCCGCGGCGCGTCCTGGACCGAACCCACGGTTTACTCCGTCCTGGCTCTGCTCGCGGCCGGAGAGACGAAGCCGGCCAGGCGCGGCTTGCGGTGGATTCTCGCCACCGAGCGGCCGGACGGAGGCTGGCCGCCGCAGGCTGGCGTCGGCCAGAGCTCGTGGGTGACCGCGCTGGTGGCGCTGTTGCCTCCCGAGCGCCTGGGCGCCAGTGTGCACGCCCGCGCTATCGCATGGTTGCTGGAAACCACCGGCAAGGAATCCACGCTGGCGTACCGGTTGCGGGAGTGGCTCCTGGGCAACCCCAGGCCCCCCGAGCAGGAGTTTCCAGGCTGGCCGTGGATTCCAGACACGGCCGCATGGGTTGGTCCCACTTCCCTGGCCGTTCTCGCGCTGGATAAGGAGTACCGCCGGAATCCCTTGCCGGCGATCGGGGTGCGGATCGATTCCGGCCGGCAGTTCCTGCTGGCGCGCATGTGCCACGAAGGCGGATGGAACCACGGGTCGGTGCGGGCCCTGGGATACGAGTCCCGCCCCTACCCGGAAACCACCGGTATGGCGCTGGCGGCCCTGCGCGGTGTCCGGTCGCCCGAGACGGAACGCGCCCTGATGGTGGCCCGGCGCTTTTTGGCGGAGTGCCGCTCGGCGGACGCCCTGAACTGGTTACGGCTGGGGCTGCTCGCGCACGGGCAACTGCCGGAAGGCTACTGTCATCCAGTGAGGATCGAGGACCGCACGCTTCCCGATACGTCCCTCGGACTTCTCGTCGCCGAGGCGGAAAAAGGGCGAGACTGCTTCTCGGCCTGACCCATGCCACCAAGACTCACCAGACGCGAATGGCTGGCGGCCTCGGCCGGAGCCGGGGCCGCGCTGCTCACAAGCTGTGGCGGGGAAAGGCCCGTCGTCCCGTCCCTCGTCTCGATTGTGCGCGCGCCCGTTTATGACCAGCGCATCTATGAGACCGTGCGCCGGATGCTGGCGGAGCATCGGCTGGAAGTGCGCGGCCGCAACGTCGTGCTCAAGCCCAATCTCGTCGAGTTTGAGCCCGAAAGCAGCATCAATTCGCATCCCCTGCTGGTCCATGCCGCATTCGAAGCCTTCCGGGCCATGGGCGCCGCCAGCGTGCGCATCGCCGAAGGGCCGGGGCACCGGCGCAACACCTTGGACCTAGCGGAAGCGGCTGGGTACTTTAAGACCGTGCCGCGCTTCGAAGACATCTTCGTCGATCTCAATCTGGATGACGTCACGCGCGTGCGCCCCCCCCGCCAGTTCTCGAGTCTCGGCGAGCTGTACCTCCCCAATACCGCCTTGAGCGCCGACCTGCTGGTCTCCATACCCAAGATGAAAACCCATCACTGGGCGGGCGCCACGCTGGCCATGAAAAACCTCTTTGGCGTTGTGCCGGGCGGCATCTATGGGTGGCCCAAGAACGTGCTCCACTGGGCTGGCATCGATGAATCCATCGCCGACCTGCATGCGGCCTTTCCACGCCACTTCGCCCTGGTCGACGGCATCATCGGCATGGAAGGCAACGGCCCCATTCAGGGCACCCCCAAGCGCGCGGGAGTGCTGGTAGCCGGCCGCGATCCGGCTGCCGTGGATGCCACTTGCTGCCGCATCATGCGTATCGAGCCTCTCAAGATAACCTATCTGCGGCTGACGTCCGGTGGAGAATCGCATATCACCGAGCGGAATATCCGCCAGATTGGCGAAAGCCTCGCCGCCGTGGCCACGCCCTTTGAACTGATCCCCGAATTCCGGTGGGCTCGCATGGAGAACAGTTAAATGCAAGCGCAACTACCCGATCCGCCTCGAACCGCACCGCCGTCCCGGCCGCGACGGAAGGCCCGCCTCGCCGCCATGAGCCGGAGCCGCGTCACGTATGTGCTGGTTTCGCTCTTGCTGCTGGCCCCCTGCTACTGGCAGCCACGGCTGCACGCAGGTGATATTTCCGCTCATATCTACAACTCCTGGCTGACCCGGCTGATCGAGAGCGGGCGGGCGCAGGGGCTGGAGGCCGTCCGCCAAACCACCAACATTCTGTTCGACTTCATCCTCGGCGGGCTGTTCAAGGTCGTGGGCACCGAAGCGGCCCAGCGGTTCTCCGTTTCCCTGGCGGTCCTGATATTCGTGTGGGGCGCGTTTGCGTTCATCTCCGCGGTTTCGGGCCGCCGCCCCTGGCACCTCATGCCCGTGATCGCCATGCTGGCTTACGGCTGGGTCTTCCACATGGGCTTCTTCAATTTCTATCTGAGTCTCGGGCTGTGCTTCTGGGCCCTGGCTTTGGCGTGGGAATGGAAGCCCTGGAGACTGGCTGCCGCGGCCCCCATTCTGGTGATCGCCTATTTCGCCAACGCGCTGCCGGTAGTCTGGACCGCCGGCCTGTTGGCGTACCTGTGGCTGGCTGGCCGCTTGGCCCCGCGCACGCGCGCCTGGATGATTGCCGTATCTCTGCTGGGAATGGTTCTCTTCCGCGCCCTGGCTAGCCCGCTGCTCACCGAGAGATCCCTTCAGCAGATCTCCATGACCACGGCCGTCGACAAAAGCTGGGTCTTCGACGCCAAGTACTACGTAGTGCTGGTGGGATTGTTGCTGGTTTGGGGAGCGCTGTTTCTGGAGTTGGTGCGCCATTGGGGAACGCGCCGCGTGGTATCGAGCATTCCATTCCAGGTTTGCGTCATCAGCGCCGCCGGGGTATTCCTCCTCCCCACCACCCTCCTGATCCCGGGCTTTCACCCCGCGCTGGTATACATCGCCGAGCGCATGTCTCTGGGTGTAGGCGTCTGCGTCTGCGCCCTGTTGGGAGGGGCCAGGCCGCGAATGTTGGAGCGTTACGCGCTGGTGGTGGTGGCGCTGATCTTCTTCGGCTTCCTCTTTAAGGATGAGCGCGCTTTGAACGCGCTGGAAGACCGGATGCAGGGCACGGTGGCGCAATCGGCTCCCAGCCACCCGGTCGTGATTCGAAGTGTGAAATCGGGCATACCATGTGGAAGCACATACTGGAAGGCTTTGCCGGATCTCCGGCCGAACAGTTAAGTCTGGCGCGGTGGGAAGCTGTGCCCTGGCGCCGGGTCCTGGCGGAAGGTGGGCTCCTGCTAGCCCTGCTGTTGACGTCGTCGTGGCTGGTTCGCGGTTAGTGTACCAGGTGGCCCGGCGCCGCCAGCAGCACCATCAGGTTCCACACCACCAGCCCGCCGTACCAGTAGGTAATCCAGCGGATCAAGTTGTGCTTCCTGGTATAAATGCAGACCGCTCCAAGGCCCAGCGCCAGCACTTTGGAGGCTACCACTCCGGCGGCCGGACCCATGTGCATCAGCGCTCGAATGAAGGGGCTCGCTTCCATCGCACCCAGCTTGAACCCCACCAGGGTCGTGAGCACATCCAGCAGTTGCAGGTAAATAAAGATCTGAACGGTAGCCATTCAATTTTCCTGGTAATTCTATCGGCGTTTCTATTACCTGATTGTAGCCGCGACAGGGCAGAAAAAAGCGCCTGTTTTGTACCGTTTGTACCGGGGGATGGTCCCGGACTAGTACAAATTCACAGTTTCAGGGAAAACTCCGGCGCCCTGGCCTTCCCTCCGCACAGCCCGGCAACTCCTATAATGCTGTAGTGATGTCTCACAAAACAATCCTCTTGTGTGCCGCTCTTGGGCGCCTGCTGGCGACCCCGGCCCTGGCTCTCGACCTGAAAAACTCCGTCGTGGTGACCTCCGCCAGCCTGACCGGACCGGAAAAGAAAGCCGCCGCCATGCTCGCCGATGAGATCGAAAGGCGCTCCCGCATCCGCCTCCCCGTCACCGATCGCTGGTCCGGCTCCGGGGCGGCTATTCTCATTGGCCAGGAGTCCGGGCTGCGCAGCCTCAGCCCCAAGCTCGCCGCGGGCCTGGCGCCGGCGCCCTCCGGGGCTGAAGGTTACCGGGTCCAGGTGATCGATGGCGTGGTGCTGGTGGCCGGCAACGACGCTCGCGGCACTCTGTTCGGTGTCGGAGCCCTGCTCCGGAACCTGCGCATGGACCGCGACACGCTGGAGGTCTCCGACGCCCTCCAACTGGCCAGCGCGCCCAAGTATCCGTTGCGCGGCCACCAGCTTGGCTACCGGCCCAAGAGCAATACATACGATGGCTGGAGCGTGCCCCTCTGGGAGCAGTACGTGCGCGACCTCGCGGTCTTCGGCGCCAACGCCATCGAGCTGATTCCGCCGCGCTCCGACGATGCCGCCGACAGCCCGCTGTTCCCGCTCCCGCCCATGCAGATGATGATCGAGATGTCGCGCATCGCCGATTCTTACGGCCTCGACGTGTGGATCTGGTACCCGGCGATGGACCGCGACTATTCCGATCCCCAGACGGTCGAGTTTGCCCTGAAGGAGTGGGGCGAGGTGTTCCGGCAACTGCCGCGCATCGACGCGGTCTTTGTGCCGGGCGGCGATCCGGGCCACACCCAGCCGAAGCACCTGATGGCGCTGCTCGAGAAAGAGACCGGGGTGCTGCGCCGCTATCACCCCCGGGCGCAGATGTGGGTCTCGCCGCAGGGCTTCAACCCGGAATGGATGGACGAGTTCCTGGGCATTCTGAAGAACCAGCAGCCGGCTTGGCTGAGCGGCGTGGTATTCGGACCGCAAGTGCGCATGAGCCTGCCGGACCTGCGCGCGGCCGTGCCCCAGCGGTATCCCCTCCGCCACTACCCGGACATCACCCACAGCCGCAATTGCCAGTATCCGGTGCCGGACTGGGATGCGGCGTACGCCGTCACCGAGGGGCGTGAGATTATCAATCCGCGCCCCCTCGACGAGGCCGGCATTTTCCGCCTGCAACAGCCGTATACCATCGGTTTCCTGACCTACTCGGAAGGCTCGAATGATGACGTCAACAAGATGGTGTGGAGCGCCCTGGGCTGGAATCCCGATGCCAACGTAATCGACATCCTGCGGGAGTACAGCCGCTATTTCATCGGCGATCGCTACGCCGACATCTTCGCGCAAGCTCTGATGGCGTTGGAACGCAACTGGCGCGGGCCGCTGGCGGCCAATGCAGGCGTATACGCAACCCTCCGGCAATTCCAGGAGATGGAGCGCACCGCGGCTCCCAACGTGCTCGCCAATTGGCGCTTCCAACAGGCGCTCTACCGCGCCTACTACGACGCCTGCACGCGCAGCCGGCTGCTGTATGAAATGGAACTCGAAGACCGGGCCATGGGTGAGCTTCGGAACGCCAGGACCACCGGCGCATTGGCGGCCATGAACCGCGCGGAAGAGATTCTGGATCGCGCCGTGACCCGTCCCGTGGCGGCGGACTGGCGCGCGCGCGTCTTCGAGCTGGCCGAAGCCCTGTTCCAGAGCATCCGCATGCAGTTGAGCGTGCCGCGGTACAAGGCCATCGCGGTGGACCGCGGGGCCAACCTCGATACCGTGGACGCGCCCCTCAACAACCGCGTGTGGCTGAAGCAGAAGTTCGCCGACTTGCGGCAGATTTCGGATGAATCCGCGCGCTTGCGGGAGCTGGACCAGATCGTCAACGGGAGGAAATGACCACCCCTCACCCATGAGCCCGCGCTACAAATGGCACGTCGTCGCAATGCTGTGGTGGATCGCGTTTTTCAATTACGCCGATCGCCAGGCCATCTTCTCGGTGTTTCCCCTGCTCCAGAAGGAACTGCGCCTGACGCCCGTCGAGCTGGGGCTTCTGGCTTCGTCGTTCGCCTGGATCTACGGCCTGTGCGCGCCCTTTGCCGGGAACATCGTGGACCGCATCCGCCGCAAGTCCGCCATCCTGGGTGGCCTCCAGGCGTGGAGCATCATCTGCATGGCCACGGCGGTGTCGCGCAACTTCGGCAGCCTTCTGTGTTTTCGTGCGGCCGAGGGACTCGGTGAGACCTTCTACTTTCCGGCGTCCGTCTCGCTGGTCAGCGATTATCACGGCAAGCTGACGCGCTCGCGCGCCCTGGGGATTCATCAGACCAGCGTCTACATCGGAACGATTGCGGGCGGATTCTTTGCGGGTCTGATCGGCCAGAACTACGGGTGGCGGTGGTCGTTCCTGGTTTTCGGCGGGCTGGGTGTGGCGCTCGGATTGTTCCTCAACAGGTTTCTGATGGAGCCGCAACGCGGAGCCTCCGAATTCACGCCAGGCCACAGCCCCGAGCGGATTCCTTTGGCGGCATTCTTGCGCATCGTCTGGGCCACGCCCACCGCGCTCATCCTGATGGCGGCCTTCTTGTGCTCGAACTTTGTGGCGGTAGTGCTGCTCTCCTGGATGCCGGCATTCCTCTACGGCAAGTTTCACCTGAGCCTCGCCGCGGCGGGACTGACGGCCACGATTTTCGTGCAACTGGCGAGCATGGCCGGGGCGCCGCTGGGCGGCTGGCTGGCGGACATCCTGCGGAGGCGCACACCCGGCGGGCGGATGATGGTGCAGGCCGTGGGCGTGCTCGGTGGCGCGCCGTTCGTGGTGCTATGCGGGATGACCACCTCGGTGCCGTGGCTGATCGTGGCGCTAATCGCCTGGGGATTGTTCAAGGGCCTGTACGACGCCAATATCTTCGCTTCGGTGTTTGACGTGATCCGGCCGGAGGCGCGCGGCACGGCGGCGGGATTCATGAACATGGTGGGCTGGCTCGGAGGCGGCGGCACCGCGCCCATCGCCATCGGCTACATCGCCCAGCGACAGGGCCTGGGTCTCGCCATCGCCATGGCGGCGGTCGTGTACGTGGCCGCGGGCGCGCTGCTGATCGCCGGCATCGTGGCCTTCGTGCGCCGCGATGTCGCGCGCATGCAGGCGCAGCTTGCCTGACCCGGTCTGCTAAATTGGTCATGGTGAAACCAGCGGAGGAAACCTCCACGATGGAAGGGCCTGCCCCACTGGTTGGCCCATGAGCTGCTACGCTTTTCTCAATGCGTGTTGCAGCCGCCCTCGTCGTGCTTACTTACGCCGGCTGGGCGCAGTTCAGAAGCAACGTTCCGCTGGTAATCGCACCGACCACCGTCACCGATTCCAAAGGGCGATACGTCGACGGGCTGACGGCTCAAGACCTGACTCTCTACGACAACAATGTGCCCCAGGCGATACAGATGGATTGGATGATGTATCCGATCTCGCTGGTGGTCGCGGTCGAGGCCAGCGCGAATTCCGGAGCCGTGATCGATAAGCTGGGCGGCAGCGGCATTCTGTTTACACAGTTGCTGGCGGCGGATGCCGGAGAAACAGCGGTGATCTCGTTCAGCGACCGGGTGAAGGTCCACCAGCAGTTCACCGCCAACCCGGAGGCCGTGATCCACGCGCTGCGCATGCTGCGCAAGGAAGGCGGCGATGCATGCATGCTGGACGCCATCCTCCAGGCGCTGCTGATGCTGGAAGCACGGCCGCCGGCGCGGCGCCGCATCATCCTCATGATTGCGGAGAAGCGCGACCGCGCCAGCGCCGCCAAGCTGCCGGAAGTGGTCGAGCGGGTCCAGCGGCTCAATGCCACGATTTATTGGCTGACCTATTCGCCGTTCCTCGAGCCGTTCACCGTTAAGCCAAAGACCGCTGAGGATCTGAAACCCGAGGCGGAGCGGATCAAGATCAAGGAGTGCGATCTTTGCCCGCCCCCCGACGACACCCCGGTGCCGGCCGACCTGGGACCGGGGGGTCTGATCTATGGGATCGGCGAGTTGATTCGCTTGCACCAGCCGGATCTTTCCCGCCTCTTCACCAACACCACCGGCGGACGCACCCTGGGTTTCCTGAAGAAGAATGCTTTGGAGCAGGCCATTCAACTGGTGGGCGAAGAGGTGCATCGTCAGTACATCCTCAGCTTCCAGCCGAAGGGCGGCGAGCCGGGGCAGTTTCATGCGATCCGGGTCGCGGTAAAGAACCGGCCGGAGCTTCAGGTCAAGACGCGCGAGGGATACTGGGCCCTGCCATAACCGCAGCCTCTCATCGTGAGAGCGGGGCGCCAGCCTGCCCGTCAGCAAGGCGTCGGCACTCCGCGCCTATTCCCATCTCACGCTGGCTGTCCCCTTATGATCGAACTCCACGGACACGCCGCCATCCGCGGCCTTCACGGTATCCAGTTTCCGATCGTTGACGGCTACCCCAGCCGGACCGTTGAAGCGCCAGCGCAAGATCACGCGCGCCGGCTGTCCGGTGATGACCAGGCTGGCCGGCTGCGGACCGGGCGCGACCGTCCGGCCCTCGAAATCGGTGATCGAGCGCAGCCTGCCGGGATAGATCTCATACACGCGGCGATCGTCCAGCGACTTCACGGCCCGGTCCTTGTACTCGCTTTGCGGTACCAGCGTCATCACGTCATCGGGAATTTTCGGCAAGATCGCGCCTTCACGCACATACAGCGGAATGCGGTCGAGCGGCGCGGCGGCGGCCAGGGTCCGGCGGCCGGTGAGGCGCGCGCCCGACCAGTAGTCGATCCAATTGCCTTCCGGAAGATAGACCGCCCGCTGCGTAACCGGACTGAGCACGGGCGCCACCAGCAGGTCCGGGCCAAAGTAATACTCCGTCTCCGCTTCCCGGGCCTCGGGGTCGTCCTGGTGCATCAGCGCCAGCGCCCGCATCATCGGCAGGCCGTTGCGCGCGCTTTCCTGCGCAGCCGCATACCGGTAAGGGAACAGGCTCATGTGCAGCACCGAATACTGACGGAAAACCCGCAGCGCCTCATCGCCGTAGTCCCACGGGCCGAGATTCAGTTGGCTCATCACTTCCATGCCGGGCGAGAGCGCCGAGTACTGGGTCCAGCGGGCGAACAGCACATCGTCGCCGGCGAAGCGGTTCTTCTTGTTGTAACCGCCCAGGTCGCTCATCCACAGCGAAATGCCGCTCATGCCGGCATTCAGTCCGGCCGTGACCACGGTGGGAAGGCCGTTCCCGGTGGAGAAGGTGGCGTCGTTGTCCCCGCTCCAGAAAAGGGGCCGCATGTGCGATCCCACTGTGCCGCTGCGCTGGAAGAGCACCCAGTCTTTGCCCTTGCGCGCGGTGAGCGCCTCGGCGACCGCGCGGTTGTAGTCCACGGCGTAGCGGTTGCGCACCAGGCGCTGGTCCTCGCCGCTCGAGAACTTCACGTCGCCGATGAAGTTCCCTTCCGCGTCGTCGTCCTTGAACCCGTCGGCGCCCATCGCAATGGCCTTCCCCACCTGGGCCTGCCACCACTTTTTGGCCGCGGGATTGGTGAAGTCGATCAACGCGCCCGTGCCTTTCCACCAATCCGCGATATACGTCGAGCCGTCCGGCCGGTGGAGGAAATAGCCATTTCGCTCAGCTTCGGCGAAGTTGTCCGCCGGAGCGGACGGGATCTTGCCCGCAAACCCCTGCTCGCCGGGAGGCAAGGTCTTCTGGTTGATCCACGGCGTGTGCCACAAAATCAGCTTGTAGCCCTCATCGTGCAGATGAGCGATCATCTTCTTGGCATCGTCAAACTGCTTCGGGTTGAACTCGTAGGTGTTGTAGTTGGTTGCCCAAGGGCTGTCGATCAGGAGGACCGACGCGGGCAGGCCCAGCTCGCGGTAGCGATCCACGTCTTCGTCGACCTCCTGCCGATTGCGGTGGTAGTCCCGCGCCTTCCACGGCGCAAACGCCCAGTATGGCGGAAGTTGCTGGCGCCCGGTGAGCGCCGTGAAGCGGTCGAGAATCACCGGGAATCGCGGCCCCTCAAACAGCACCAGGCGAAGCTTGTCCGCATAGACCTTGACGCGGATACGGTAACGTTCCGTGACATTGAGGTCGAAAACGGCTTCGCTGAAAGTGTCCACCCACAGACCATACCCGCGCAGGCTCATGAAGAACGGCGCCGGCTGGTAGGTGCTGGCGCCCTTGGCGTCCGCCGCGTCGCGCGAAGCGTTCCGGATGATGCTGTGCGCGTGGTTCAGCCGGTCGTAACGCTCGCCAAAACCGTAGTAGCCGCTCTCGTCGGCAAGGTCAAACTCCCATTCGCCCGCGGGCGAAGATTGGCCCGTGATCTCATTCACGCCGGCGGCCAGTTGCCGTGCCTGGAGATGGTTCGCCACGGTGACGGGCCGGCCGTTCAGAAGGAAACGATCGAGCGTGATGCTGTCGGCCGTGCCATCCGCGCCGGGAAAGGTGAACCGCAGTTCGAGCGGCCCCGATGTCACGAGCTTCACTTCGGCCAACGCGGCCAGCGGCGCCATCCCCGCGACTACGACGAGCACACGGAGCAGGCGAGACCTCTCTTGCATTCACACCTCTTTCCAATCCGGCCTGAACCGGCCGGACCAATCCTCTATTCTGTGCGCGAGCCGATCAGATGACAAGTAGCGCCGGCGGTCTTGCCGCCGGCTTTGTTTTCAGTCCGGACAAACCCACCGGCGGCGAAGACCCGCATCGGGCGTTCCGCCGCCGGCGCTACCGCTTCGCCCGGTGAAGGATGAGCGGCGCCGGTGTTGGCAGCCCCCGGCCGCCACCGCCTCTTCCAGCGTTAATGAAAGCTGCCGACGAAGGGTCCGAACCGTCCGGCGGAGGGCCGATCGCCGGGCGCGGCCCGGTTGGCTCCGCCGGAGCGCCGCGCCCACCGCGACCGAAGCCCGCGGCGGCTGTCCGCTGAAGCTCGATTGCGTCTCCTTTCACCGTTCCGGTGTACGTGACGCCTCCTGCCCCGAAAGAGATGTTGGCGCCATCCACCTTCCCGTCCTCGATGGCGACGGGCGCTTCGCCGCCACCCCCGCCGCGGCCGCCACCGGCGCCCTCGACGGTTCCGGCGAGGGCGTCACCATTCTGCCGGAAGGTGAAGATCCCGCCCCCGGCGCCTCCGCCGAATCCACCGCCCCCGCGGCCCGCGGCGGCAACCACCGGCTCCGGTCTCCAGAGACCCGTGATGCCCGAGCCGGCCGGGACCTCGCGCTCCCAAACCGCAACCTGGGGGCGGAGTGGTACGGCTTTTGCGGAGATCGTGAGACTGGCCGGCGTCAGCCCGGGCGAACTGGCCTCCACCGTGATGTTGCCTGCCGTCTTCATGGACTGCACCAGGGCCATGCAAAGGCCGGAGAATGCCCTTCGCGAGCTGCCCTTGTCGGGCTCGTGGCTGGTCGGATCGCCATTGCCCACGCCGATCACTTTCCCCTGGCCGGAGACCCGGAAACTCACCTGGTTATCGGCTGTCGGCACGCAGCGGCCCTGCGCATCCTGCACTTCGACGGCGAACATCGCGACGTCTTCGCCATCGGCCGGGATCTCTTTGCGGTCCCCCGTGAGCACCAGCTTCGCCGCTGGTCCCGTGGTCTCGCGCCTTACCGTCATCGCCTGCTTTCCGTCCTTGAAGCCGCGCGCCTCGATCGCGCCGGGAGCGTACTTGACGTTCCACGCCACGTGCGAGTCTTTCTTCACGTCTTTCGCGCTCAGACTCTGGCCGTTCAGGAACAGCTCCACCCGTTCCAGGTTCGAGTGGACCCAGACGGCAATCTCCTGCCCCTCCAGGCCCGGCCAGCTCCAATGGGGGAACAGGTGCAGCACCGGTTTCGGCGTCCACCACGCCTGAAAGTAGAAGAAGCTGTCCTTCGGAAAGCCGCAGGTGTCGATAATGCCGTACTGCGAGCTGATGTTGGGCCACTGGTAGGGCGAAGGCTCCCCGCGGTAGTCGAAGCCCGTCCAGATGAAGCCTCCGGCGAGCCACGGGCGCGCGTTGCAGAAGCTCCACCAACCCTCGCAGGAGGCCCGGCCGGTGGTGGTGTAGGGATCGTACGAGCCGACGTAGCCGTGCTGTGGGTCCATCACATAAATCCCGCGCGTGGCCACGGCGCTGACCTGCTCCGTGCCCATCACGGGAACGTTTGGATTGGCCTTGTGAAATGCGTCCGCCGCCGGATCGGCATAGTTGTAGCCCTGCACGTCGCACGCGGCGAAGCCGAACTTCCCCATGTTGTTGCCGCCGAGCGGCGCGATGGAAACCGGCCGCGACCCGTCGTGTCCCCTCGAAACCTTCTTCATGGCCGTCAGGATCAGCAACCCCCGGTCGGTGGCCGCCGTGCCTTCTTCATTCCCCATCGACCACATGAAGACGCTGGGATGATTGCGGTCGCGCCGGACGAGGTTCTCGAACTGGCTCAGGCCCTCGGGATTCGAGGACATCATGCGAGTCTCATCGAACACCAGCATGCCCAGTTCATCGGTGGCGTTCAGCAGTTCCGGCGTGGGAGGATTATGCGAAGTGCGCAGAGCGTTGCAGCCCATTTCCTGTAGCTTGCGAACGCGATAGTACTGTACTGCGTCCGGCAACGCCGCGCCCACGCCCGCGTGGTCCTGGTGGTTGCAGGTCCCCTTCAGCTTGACCGACTTGCCGTTGAGGAGGAAGCCCTTTTCCGCGTCGAACGCGCAGGTGCGAATGCCGAACGTGATCTGGCAGCGGTCCGTGACGGCGCCGCCCGCTTCGATCTCGGTTACCAGCTTGTACAGGTTGCGCTGCTCGAGAGACCACAGCGCCGGCGCCTTCACCACCACCTGCTGTTCGTAGGTGCGCTCGTCTCCCTCCGCGATGGACGCGGGCGTTGTGGCCGCTTTTCCCACCGCCTTGCCCGCGGGGTCGAGAATGGTCGAGGTGACGCGTATGCTCTGCGCGCCCTTACCGTGGTTTTCCACCTCCGTCCGGATCAGGACGGTGGCTTCGCCGGGGCGCACCCGCGTGCGCGCGAACGTGCCCCACTTTTTCACGTGAACCGGGCTGGTTTTCACCAGCCAGACGTGCCGGTAGATGCCCGCTCCCTCGTAGAACCAGCCGTCGCTCTGGGTGGCGTCCACGCGAACCACCAGCACGTTCCGGCCGCCGGGAGCCGCAAAATCCGTTACGTCGAAGCTGAACGGGTCGTAGCCCCCAATGTGCCTTCCGATGTAGAAGCCGTTGAAGATCACGGTGGCCTCGCGGTAGGCGCCATCGAACTCGAGCGTGATCCGCTTGCCCGCGTCGGAGGCGGGAAGCTCGAAGATGCGGCGATACCAGCCGATGCTGGTGGCCGGGTACGTCCGCCCCAGCGGACAAAACCCCTTGCTGGAAAGCGACGGATCGTTCTCAAAGGGCAGCTCGATGGCCCAGTCGTGAGGCAGATCCACAGCCTTCCAGTCGCTATCGTCAAAAAGCAGCGTGCTCACGGGGCCGAAGTTCCCGGTCTTCGAGAAATTGCCCCTGAAATTGAAGTCCTGCGCGAGGTCGCCGGCATGGCCGAAATGGAAGCGCCAGCCAAAATCCAGCAGGAGCCGTTCCCTGCCGGAAGCGGAGCCTCGCGCGCCGGCCGCCGCGCCGCTCGCCGTCGGGCTGGTCTGGGCCGCCGCCTCAACCGCCCCCTCCGCCGCGGCCACCGCAACCGGCGCCGCCAGGCTGGTCCTCAACACATCTCGACGTGTCCACCTGTTCATCTTGATTTCAACCTCCAACACGCTCTGCCTTGCTGCAAAGCGGTTCATCAATGCCGAGCCGATTGTACGGCCCGCGACATGAGCTGTCAAGCTAAGCTGGAAGATCCGCTTTGAACAATTACGTCCCATGCCGTAACGTGTAAAGAATGGAACCATTCCCGGCCAGAGCCGATGCCGAGCGCCTGGCGGCGGTCAGTGCGGAGCAGGCCGCGCGCTTCCGCGATGTGCTGTCCTCGGCGGGGTTTCTTCAGACCAGCGGAGATCTTCCGATGGAGGTGGAGGGGCGGGCCCGGGGCGGCCGGAACGTCCCGCGGGTGACGCGGATGACAGCCGCGGGCAGGCCCCTGGACACTTTCGTGCGCCTCTTTCTTCTAGGCGTTCCCACCGGCGTCCGCGAGGCTCGCGCGGCCATGACCCCGGTCCCGCTGGAAGACTGGGTGCAAGCGGGACTGGTCGAGGCGGACCGGGATTCCGTCCGCGGCCTGGTGGCCTTGCATCTCTACGAAGACCTGGTTCTGGCAGCCGATAAGCCGGAGTTGTTCGAACGGGGCGGTGGCCCGGACTTCGTCTGCGGCGTCACCAACAGCACGGTGAGCCTGGCCTTGTTCACGGTGCGCCGGCGCTTCAGCCACATTCTCGATCTCGGCGCCGGATGTGGCGTCCTGGGCTTCCTGGCCGCGCGCGCCGGCGGGCGCCTGCTGGCCACCGACATCAATCCGCGGGCCATCGGGTTCGCGCAATTCAACGCGCGATTGAACGGAATTCCCAATGTCGAGTTCGCCACGGGGGACGCGTTTGGCCCGGCCGCGGGGCGCAAGTTCGAGCTGATGGTCGCCAATCCGCCGTGCGTGATCGGCCCCGGCGTCCGTTACGCATTCCGCGACAGCGGCATGGAGCTCGACGGCCTCTGCCGCAAGATCGTTGGCGAGGCGCCGCAATTCCTGGAGGAAGGCGGGCTCTTTCAGTGCTCCACCGAGTGGCCTGAGTTCACCGGCGTGGACTGGAAAGAGCGCATCGCCGGGTGGTTCCGCAATTCCGGGTGCGACGCGCTGGTCCTGCGCATGCGAACCAGGAACGCGCTGGAGCACGCCGAAGAAACGATTTACGACACCGACGTCCTCGATCCTGAAGTCCAGAGCCGGTTATATGGCGAATACGCCGATTACTTCGAGCGGCTGAACGTCGCTTCCATTTCCGATGGGCTGATCGCCATGCGGCGGCGCGGCGGGGTGCCCACTGGGCCCGGCGAAAACTGGGTGCGCTTTGAAGAGCTGCCTCCCCGCCCGGCGGAGCCGTTCGGCGACGCCGTGTGGCGGATGTTCGAAGCCCGCGACGCGCTCGACCGGACGGACGATTCCGGCCTGCTGGAGTCGAAGCTGCGAATGGCACCCGGGCTGGCGCTGGAGACTGCGCGAACCTGGAGCGGCGAGGCTTGGAGCGACGCCGGCTACTGGCTTCGCCAGGCTTCCGGCTTCCGGTTTCAGGCTTCCGTGGACGCCCGCGTGGCCAATATGCTGAAGGCCTTCGAGGGATCCAAGACCGTGCGGGAAGTGCTGGAGGAAGTGGCGCAACGCCTGGGGGTGAGCTTCGACGCGGTAGCCCAAGGATCACTGGCCGTGCTCCGGGAAATGGTGCAGCGGGATTTTCTGCGGACCGAGTGAGCCCGCGGCGCACGCACTCTTGCCTGCCGCGTCGGCACTCGTGCCGACGCCTGGAGCTTTTACATTCTCGACCGGCTCCTGGATTTTGATGCCGCAGGTTGCGGAGGCTCCCCTCGATAGTTACGTAATGCCAAAGCCCCGCAGAGTCTGTGTGGCAACTACAGATTGAGGCCACCTATTGTGATGACCGCGCAAAGGGACCACAACAGGTTGCGCCTGGACGCAGCCATTTCGATGTTGCCACACAGACTCCTGCCGGGGCTGATGTTCTGCGGAACTCGGCCCCAAGATGTAAAAGCTCCAGGCAGGGGAGAGGCACGCCTCTCCCCTGACACCAGCGTTAGAAGAACAGTTTCACGCCGAACTGTATGTACCGCGGCGTGCCGTTGTTGTACAAGGTGCCGAAACTGGTGCTGTACGCCGTCCGCAACTGGTACAGCTTGTAGCCTTGCAGCGTGGTGATGTCGAACGAGTTCGGCTGCTTGCTGTAGAAGCCCGTGGGAAGCGGGATGGTGAAGAAATTGGCGGGCAGAATGCCGGCCGCATTCTTCTGCGCGTTCACCATGTTGACGATCTGGTTGTATACGGCCGCGCCGGCGGTGGTGCTGTACTGCGGCTGATTGTTGGCAGTGGCCCAAGTGTTGTAGCTGGCGGTGGACAGCGTGGCCGTGCTGGGCGCGCCCATGAAATCGGCGCCGCCCGCGTTGTTAGGGTAAACGGCGAACACCGGATGGTTGAAGAGGTTCAGCGCATCCACGCGGAACTGAATGCGCCGCTTGCCGCTCTCACCCAGCCGGAAGTCCTTCTGAATGGACGCGTCATAGTACTCCTGCCAGGGTCCGCGGGCGCCGTCCAGCGTGCGCGGCGCGGTGCCCAGGGATCCCAATGCCGGGCGCTCGAAGGCCGCGGGGTTCACGTATGGTTCGCAGCCGCCGCCGGTAGGGCAACTGAGACTGAAGTTCGGATTGACCAGCGGCACGCCGGGAACCATGTCCGGGCGGATGGTATGGGTGGTGTCGCCGAGCTGGTTGGTGTCGGAGAGGTAGGGCATGTAGGGGAAGCCCGAGTTGAGGCGGATCAGAGTGGTGGCCCTCCAGCCGCCGACTAGGAAATCGAGGGGCTTCCACGTGTTGTTCAACCACTGGCGTCCCTTGCCAAACGGGAGGTCATACATGAGGGTTCCGTGGAGCACATGGCGCTGGTCGTAGGTGGAAACGGAACGGTCGTTGGCGCGTGTTCCGCCGAAGGCCACCTGGCCGCCCACCTGCCCTCCCACCGGTGTGAGAATATTCTTGTCGCCGCCCGCGCTGGAGGCCGTGTCGATCGACTTGGCGTAAGTGTAATTGACGGTGAAGAAGAGACCATGGGCCAAGCTGTGGACCACGTTGATATACCCGGCGTGGCGGATGCTGTTGCCCGAGGCGTCGTACCAAAGATTCAGCGTGGAGAATCCCAGGTAGGGGCTGCCCAGGGTTCCGTTCTGAATCGCCAGGGTGGCGCCCGTGAGCGGATTCTTGCGGCCCAGCGGGTCGGTAATGGTGCCGGTGGTGTTCACGTTGTTGGCCAGCTCGGCGCTGATCACGTTGGAATTCTTGGGATTGATGTTCTCGGCCCCCATGAACAGGTGAATGCCCATGCTCCCGTTGTAAGCGACCTCCACGGTGGTCGAGGGGTTGGCCTGCCAGGAAATGGTGAAGTTCCAATTGTTGACGTAGGGAGTGTGGTAATTCTGCGAGACTGCGTACCCGCCGAAAGACTGCTGGTAGTACAGGCCGTTGGTGTAGGACAGGCCGTTCGACGGCGGTCCGGCCAAGCCGAACACCTGCTGTTGCGGCGAGACCGGCGTGATCACCGGAGGATTCTCGCCCAGGCGCATCACGTCAGTGGGATTAGCCGTTGAAGAAGGCACGGTGGAGGCAAATCCGGCGGTGGCGCTGAAATCCGGCTGCGGCAACATGGTAAAGCCGCTGATGGGAGCATGGGACATGCCCCAACCGCCACGGACCACCAGGTGGTGCTCCGCCAGAATGCGCGGCTGCCAGGCAAAGGCGAAGCGCGGCTCAAAATCGGTGTGCTGCGGCGGGGTGAGATACCGGGAGTTGCCTCCCAGGCCGCTGAAGGCGAACGGCACGTTCAGCACCGAGGAGAGGGTTGTGCCATCGGCCAGTTTGAGCGGGGTCGCCAACGCCACCGACTGTGCCAGGTCGGGCCGGAAGACGCCCTGGTCGTTGTATTTCTCGGTGCGCGGCATCTGCAAGCTGTAACGCAAGCCGATATTGAGCGTCAAGCCCGGTCTGATCTTCCAGTCGTCCTGGATAAACGCGGCGCCCGAATTCCAGCGGTAATAGTAGGGAACCTGCACGTTGCGCATGGTGACGCTGCCGTTCACCACGCCCAGCAGAAAACTGGCCCAGGGGCTGCCGCCGGTGCCGGTGGAAGTGCCGGTGGAGTTGGTCTGGGTGGCTGCAAACGCGTAGATGCCCCCAAAAGCGCCGTAGAGCGGCATGACGTTCTGTAGAGCGTGGGACACGTCGACCCCGAACTTCAGGCTCATGTTCCCGTGGCTCTTGTAAACGATGTCGGTGATGGCATAGCGCTCTTCGCGATCCTCGACGTTGGTGGAACCCGCGCCGCCGAAGCCGGTGGCGGTGCTGCCGCCGCCGCCCAGGGAGGAACCGGGGAAGAGAGTGTTGAACGATGGCAATCCGCCCGGAGTGATGCTGGGCAGCCCGAATTGCGTGTTCAGGTTCGCGCCGGTATAAGGATCCCACTGCGGGTCCACCGAATTGCTGAACCGGCCGCGCGTGTAGTTCAACCGGATATCGTTCAGCAATGTGGGCCCAAAGGTGTGGGTGTCGGCGATCATTCCCTGTCTGCCCCAGCTATACAGGGAGCCGTTGTTGGTGGGGCTGACCGGCGTGCCCTGGATCTTCACGATGGGCGTGAGGCTGTAGCGGCCGTAGATCCGGTTCATCGAGGAGATGACCTGGTCAATGCGAACCGTGTAGCGCGTTTCGTTCTGGCTCAGCAGGCGCGGGGCGAAGATGTTGGAAATCAGGCCGTTGCTGTTCAGGAAGTAGGTGGAGGCTGGGGCGAAATACGGCAAGGCTTTCAACGCGGTGGCGTCCAGCATGCTCTTCGGAATGATATTGCCGGGGAACGGCACAAACGTGGTCGAGCCTGTGGGAATGGTGGCCGGCGTGAACTGGTTGCCGCTTACCACGTTGTACTGGTCGTAAATCACGCTGTCGCTGGGGGTCAGGGCGCTGGCTGGAGCGATCCCCGTGAACTGGTTCACGACGCTCTGCGGCAGCCAGCCGCTGGCCGTGTTCACCAGGCCGCTGAAGTCGCCGTTGCGCATGGCGTCGGTGGGCAGCAAGCCGTACTGATCGAGGTGATCGCGGCGGCGGAAGGGCTCCACGGCGGCGAACCAGAACGTCTTGTTCTTGCCGTTGTAAACCTTGGGAATGTAAACCGGGCCACCCGCCGCCAGCGAGAACTGGTTGTATTTCAAGGTGGGCACCGGCCGGTTCGTGGTGGCCAGCGTAAAGGGCGCGGCGGCGAAATCGGGGTTGCGGTTGTACCACAGCGCCGTGCCGGAGAACTGGTTGCTGCCGCTCTTGGTGGTGGCGTTGATCACGCCGCCGCCGGTGGTTCCGTATTCGGCCGAAAAGGCCGACGTCTGCACCGTGAACTCCTGCACCGTCTCGGGGGTGAAACTCACCATGGTGCGCGCCAGGCTGATGCCGGTGTTGTTGGTGCCGTCGGCCATCATGAGCGTGCTCATGGGCCGGCCACCACCCACCGTCAGGTTGCAGCCCGGGCAGGGGGTCACGGTGACGATGACCGGATTCTCGCTGCCCGCGTCTCCGCCTACGTTGGGAAGCGTCAATGCCAGGTCCAGCACGCTGCGATTCAGCAGCGGAACGTCTTGAATCTCGCGCTCCGTGATGGTGTTGCTGCTGGTTCCGGATTCCGTGTTGAGCGCGGCCGCTTCCGCCGTCACCGTGATCTTGGTATCGACCGTGCCGGCCTGGAGCGTCACATTGACGGCGGTGATCGAGGCAGTGTTCACCTTCACGTCTTCCACCACGGCTTTCTTGAAGCCCTGGATCTCCACCTCAACTCGATAGGTGACAGGTTCCAGGTCCGGCACCGAGTACGTGCCCGCCTGGGACGCGGTCACCTTCCGGACTTCGTTGGTCCCCAGGTTGGTGATGGTCACCGCGGCGCCAGGTATGACGGCCTGGGTCTGGTCGGTGATTGTGCCGGAAATTCCGCCGCGGTTCGTCTGCGCGAACAGGGCGATTGCGCTGAGCAAGAGTATCGCAACAAGTCGATTCATGGATCTAACCCCTTTACAAGCTGCTTTCGACTATCAATGCTATCACCAAACAGCTGCGGCGGGTATGGGCGACACTATGGGAAGGAGGAACGAATGAAGGAAAGCCATCCCAGCCGTCGTGAGGCCCTGCGTCTCGCCACCGCGGCAGTTCTCGGATCTGCCGCGTCGGCGGCACAGAACACGCGGCGGGAAGTTCGCGTCTTTGACGTCCGGGACTACGGCGCCGTTGGTGACGGAAGCACGCTCGATACCGCCGCCATCCAGCGCGCCATCGACCAGGCTGCCGCGGCGGGCGGAGGCGCGCAGGTGCTCATCCGCGGCGGCAAGCGATACCTGGTCGGCACGCTGGTCCTCAAAGGCGGCATCGATTTCCACCTGGCCGACGACGCCGAGCTGCTGGTCAGCACCAACCCCCAGCACTACACCGGCGGCGGCGTCATCACCGCGACCGGTGCGGACAGCCTGCGCATCGCGGGGACCGGCAACATCAACGGCCGGGCGCGCGAGTTCATGTCCGGCTATGACAAGACGGGCGAGTGGTGGCTGCCTTCCGGCTTCCGGCCCAAGATGTTCGTGCTGACCGCCTGCAAGGGCCTCGAAGTCCACGACATCACCTTCAGCGAGGCGCCCGAATGGGGCCTGCACATGATCGGCTGCGAGCATGTCCTGGTGGACAATCTGAAGATCCGCAACCTCCTGGACGTGCCCAACTGCGACGGCATCGATCCCGACCATTGCCGCGACGTGGAGATCCGCAACTGCAACATCGTTTGCGGCGACGATGCCATCGTGGTGAAGACCACGCGGCAAGGCGCCGGCTACGGGCCCTCGGCCAACATCACGGTCCACGACTGCGTCATTCAGACGCAAGACGCGGGCGTGAAGATCGGAACCGAAACCACCCAGGACGTCCACGACATCCGCTTCGAACGCTGCGAGATCCGCTCCAGTTCGCGGGGCCTGTGCATCCAGCTCCGCGACGAGGGGAGCGTCTACAACATCGACTTCCGCGACATCCACTTCATGTCGCGCTACCACTCAGACCCGTGGTGGGGCCGCGGCGAGGCCATTTCTCTGACGGCCATTCCGCGCACCCCTGAGAGCAAGATCGGAACCATTCACGACGTGCGCATCCAGAACGTCAGTGGCCGGGCCGAGAACAGCGTGCGCATCAGAGGCACTCAGGAGAGCCGCATTCGCGGCGTCCGGCTGGAAAACGTCGCCGTCTCGCTGGACCGCTGGACGCAATATCCCGGGGGCTTGTTCGACGACCGGCCTACGACGGTCTATCCGGGCATCGAGCCGCACGGTAATCCCGGCTTCAGCATCCGGTACGCGGACAACGTGGTCCTGGAGCATTGCAGCGTCAAGTGGGGAGACAAGCGGCCGGACTACTTCACCCACGCCCTGGAAGCCGAAGCAGTAAGCGGGCTGGAACTCACGGGGTTCGCGGGAGAGGCCGCGCACCCGGAGCGGGACGCGGATATCGTGGTGCGGTGAGTAGCGCCGGCGATCTTGTCGCCGGTGACTTTGCCGCACGAGAAAACCACCGGCGACAAGATCGCGGGCGCTACAGGCCTCTGACGTTCCGGCAGTCTTTCAGTGTTACCACGCTGGCGTCGGCGGTCTTGATGTGCGTGTTGACGAACGTCCAGTGGTCGGCGTCCTGAATGCTGCCGGCCGACCTCGCGTCGATTTCCAGGTTCTGGAACTCGAAATTCTCCAGCGGCGAGTTCTTGTACGAACTCACGGAAAAAGCCTGTTGCGCATCCACCGCCTTGATGTCGGAGATCTTGACCTTCCGGAAATGCGGGAGCCCCTTCTCGGGAGGCACTGCCTCGGTCAGCACCCTCCAATAGTCCGGCGGGCTCTTGACCCCCTCCGGCATCTTGGCATAGCTGTAGCTGGGGTTCCAGTTCAAAGTGATGCTGATCGCCGTGGCCACGCCTTGCATATCCATATCATGGATCACAATGTTTTCGATGACGCCGCCGCGCGTGCTGGCCGACTTGAAAATAATGCCCGCCGGCACGGGCCGCAGCACATGGATGCGGTACGCTTCCACGTCGCGAATTCCGCCCGAAGTTTCACTCCCGATGGTGATTCCGGCGGCGCCTCCGCGAACGGTGTTGTCCCGGATCACGATTTTCTCCGAGGGGCGATTCACCCGCAAACCGTCCGCGTCCCTGCCTGCCTTGAGGCAGATGGCGTCGTCGTTGCAATCGATGTCGCAGTGTTCCACCAGCACGCCGGAAGAGGAGTCGATATCGATTCCGTCGGTGCTGGGGCCGCGCCCGCCGATGTTGTCGCGGATGGTGGCGCCATCCACATGCACCTGTTGCGAGTAGCAGATATGCACCGTCCAGAAGCCCGAGCGCCGCAGCGTCAGGCCCTCCAGATCCACGTCCGAGGATTTGTAGATCTGGATCAGCCGCGGCCGCTGGCAATCGTAGTCGGCCGCCCACCGCAGGCCCTTAGGCTCATACTCCTTGCGCAACGCCCAGTACTTGTCCCACCAGATCTTGCCATCGCCGTCGATCACTCCCTTGCCGGAGATCTTCACATGGGATTGCTGATACACGTTGATGAGGGCCGCGGGCCACTTCATCTCGATGCCGGCAACGCGCGTCTGCATGATGGAGTAGCCCGAAAGATCCTGTACGCCGCGGATCTCCACGCCCTCGTCGACGCGCAGTTGAGTGCCCGACTTCAGGAACAACGATCCGGTCAGATAGACTCCGGGCCTGAAGACAACGGTTCCATTACCGGCCTTCGCGGCTGCATCGATGGCCTTCTGAATCGCGGCCGTATCGACTGTTTTCCCGTCTCCTTTGGCGCCGTAATCGCCGGCGCGAAACTCGGCCGCGCGGGCCGCGCCCACTGTCAGAAGAGCGCACCAGACCGCGATTCTCAGTCGCATCATTTCCCTCCGGCTTCGATATTAACGGTTGCGGCGGCCAGGCCCGGCGAGGAAGCGATCACCGCGATCCGTCCCGCGCCCGCGCTGGCTTTAACAATGGCGAGGCACTGGCCCTGGAAAACATGGCGCTCGGATGCCTGGAAAGGCTCGTGGCTGGCGTTGTCCGCGCTGTCCACGGCGGCGATGACGCCCGGGCCGGTTACCTGAAAAGCGATCAGTTGGTCCGCGCCGGGCGCCAACACGCCGTGGTCATCGACCACGCTGGCGGTGACATACACGACATCGTCCCAATCGGGAGTGAGCCTGGCGCGATCGGCGGCCAGCACGATCCTCAGCGGTTTGCCGGCCGTGCGAAGCTCGTGAGTGGCGGCGATTTGCCCCTGGTTCCTGCCAATGGCTTGGATGGCGCCCGGCTCGAAGGGCACATTCCAGATGCGGGGAGCATCATCGGCGGAGTGCGGCTTCGAGCCTAGCGACTTGCCGTTGAGCACCAGCTCCACCTCGTCACAGTTGCTATAGACCTCGACGTTCTCGTTGTGGGCGGAGGCGCCGGCGGGCGTCCAGTTGGAGAACAGCGTCTGCACGGGGCGCCGGACGGTCTGCTCATAACCGGGATCGGTGGGCGCGGTGCCCCCTGGGCCCGGCGGCGGCGCGACCCGGCGGACAACGTGCACCATGGGCTGAAGGGACCACCAGCTCTGCCGTTCGTACGCCATCGGTTTGATGCCGCCGGTGTGGTCCAACAGGCCGGAACCGGCGATGACGTAGGGCCACAGGCGGGATTCGCCGATGTAATCGATGCCGCTCCACAGGAACTGGCCGGCATACGGAGGGTTATCGCGCAGGGCCAGCCAGACCTCGCGGCCGTGCTGATTCTCCGTGCCGAGAATCTTGCGCGCGGGCTTGGCCTCGTGCGCGGCCAGGATCTCGTTTTCCCGATAGTTCTGGCCGATCACGTCCAGCAGGTCGGCCAGGCTGTTGTCGTAGTCGTGACTGACGTTGGGCCGGAAGAGCGCCTGCGTGACGGGACGCGTGGGGTCGGCCTGGTGGAAAGCGTCGACCAGTCCTTTGAGAATGCTCTTGGCGAGCTCGGCATTGGGCGTATCGCGGATCTCATTGCCGGCGCTGTAGACCACGATGCTGGGATGATTGCGGTCCCGGTGGACGGTGTCTTGGGTGTCGGTCAGCGACCAGTCGCGGAAGTAGAGATGGTAGTCGTAGGGGTTCTTGGCCACCGTCCAGCAGTCAAACATTTCGTCCATGACCAGGAAGCCCATGCGGTCGCAGAGATCCAGGAATTCCGGCGCGGGCGGGTTGTGGGCGGTGCGGATGGCATTCACCCCGAGCTGCTTCAACTGCTCCAGGCGGCGTTCCCAGACGCGCAGCGGGACCGCCGCACCCACAGCGCCGCCGTCATGGTGCAGGCAGACGCCTTTGATCTTGAAGTTCTTGCCGTTCAGCCAGAAGCCGGTGGCGGCATCGAAGCGGAACTCGCGAATGCCAAAGGGGACGACCTCGTCATCCAGCGTGGTCTTGCCCGCGCGGACCTTCGCCACGGCGCGGTACAGCGCGGGGTGGTCGAGGTCCCAGATAGCGGGGGACTTGACGGCGATCTCCTGCTCAAAATCGGCCGATTTCCCGGCGGCGATGGCTTGCGGCCTGGTCTCGGCGGTCTGCACGGTCTTGCCGTCCAGGTCGAGCATGGTGACCTCAAGCATCACCGTGCGGGCCGCATCCGACTGGTTCACGACGCGCGTCTCGACGCGGACGGTGGCTTCGCCGGCGGCCACTCTGGGAGTAGTCACAAAGGTGGCCCATTGATCCAGGTGGACGGGGTCGGTGACCACCAGGCGAACATGCCGGTAAATGCCCGCGCCGGCATACCAGCGCGAGGCCGGCTGGGCGGAGTTGTCGGCGCGCACCGCGAGCACGTTGGGGTCGCTGTCGCCGAAGCGCACATGTCCGGTCAGCTCGTAGCGGAAGCTGACGTAACCATAGGGCCGCTTGCCGAGGCGGAAACCGTTGATCCAGACCTCGCTGTTGGCCATGATGCCATCAAACTCGACAAAGATGCGCCGCTTGGCGTAGTTCGCGGGAAGCGTGAAGTGTTTCCGGTACCAGCCGATGCCGGCGGGAAGAAAACCGCCGGCGCCGCCGGTGGGATTCTTCTGGTCGAACGGACCTTCGATGCTCCAGTCGTGGGGCACGTTCAAGGCGCGCCACGCGGTATCCGCGAATCCGGGTTTCTCGGCGCCGGGTGCGTCGGCCTTGAGGAAGCGCCAGTCGGAGTCGAAGGACACGGTGGTCCGGACGAGGCCGGGAACGGGCGCAGGCGCAGCCTGCACCGCAGCCGTGACCAGCAACAGAAGGATCAACCACGGAACAAGACGCACCATAAGGCCTCCTTCGCGGTTTTAGGCAGTCGAACCCAGATTACCTGTCTGACGGGAGTTTGGCAATGAAGCCTCTTTCAGTAACCCGCTTCCAATAGTGCGTGTGGTTCGCAATCGAGTTGCCCCGGTACTCGGAATCTCGCTTGACGGTCCTGGGCTTCACGTGGCGATAGCCCTGCGCCCGCAGTGCGCTCTCCATTCTGCATCTAGGGGCGGGTGAGGCACACTTGCGGCGAAACGCTCTCGCGCGTGTGTACTTTGCGCATCCGAAAGGGCAGAATAGGGATTCTGGATCTGCTCCTTGGCGCATCTATGAAAACCACCGACGTCATCACGCGAGCGGGCCTCTGTCTTCTGGCCTGCGCGCTTCTTTCGCGGGGCCAGGTAAAGCCAGCGACGCCGCCGGCGCCTGCTCGCCCGAACATCTCCAAGGTCTGGGTGGCCGACAACGGCGATGGCACCTACAAAAATCCCATCCTGCACGCCGACTACTCCGACCCGGACGTGGTCCGCGTGGGCGAAGACTTCTACATGACGGCCTCCAGTTTCGAGTGCGCACCCGGCCTCCCCATCCTTCATTCCAAGGACCTGGTGAACTGGGAACTGATCGGGCACGTCTACGCCGCCGAGGCTCCGCTCGATGTCTTCAGCAAGCCGCAGCATGGAAACGGCGCGTGGGCGCCCGCCATCCGCTATCGCAACGGGGAGTTCTACATTTACTACCCCGACCCCGATTACGGCATCTACCTGGTGAAGGCCAGGAACCCCGCCGGCCCCTGGAGCGCGCCGCTCCTGATCAAGGAGGCCAAGGGATGGATCGACCCGTGCCCCTTGTGGGACGACGACGGCAAAGCCTACCTGGTGAATGCCCTGGCGGCCAGCCGCGCCGCCATGAAAAGCATGCTGATTGTCAGCCGCATGAGCCCCGACGGCACAAAGCTACTCGACGGCGGCGCTTTGGTCTTTGACGGTCATGCGGAAGACCCCACCGTGGAAGGCCCGAAATTTTACAAGCGCAACGGTTACTACTACATTTTTGCGCCGGCCGGCGGGGTGGCGGCCGGCTGGCAACTGGTCCTGCGCTCGAAGAAGGTTTATGGCCCTTACGAGAAAAAGATTGCGCTGACCCAGGGTAGGACACCGATTAACGGACCGCACCAGGGTGGCTGGGTCGATACCACGACCGGCGAATCCTGGTTCATTCATTTCCAGGACAAGGGCGCTTACGGCCGCATCGTGCATCTCGAGCCGATCGAGTGGGTCAATGACTGGCCCGTAATGGGCAATGCCGGCGAGCCCGTCCTGACTCACAAAAAGCCCAACGTAGGCAAAACCTACCCAGTGATGACTCCCGCCGACACGGATGAATTCAACGACAGCCGCCTCGGCCTGCAATGGCAATGGGCGGCCAACCCCAAACCGGGCTGGGTGTTCCCGGCTGGCGGGATGGGGTTCATCCGGCTATTCTGCATCCCTCTGCCGGAAGGATTTAAGAATTTCTGGGACGTGCCGAACCTGCTGTTGCAGAAGTTTCCCGCCCCCGAGTTCACCGCTACCACCAAGGTCACCTTCACCGCCCGCACCGATGACGAAAAGACCGGGCTGATCGTCATGGGATCGGCCTACGCTTATCTGTCTGTGACTAAGAAGCCGGAAGGTCTGTTAGTCTCGCAGACGATTTGCCGGAATGCCGACAAGGGCGATGCGGAAAAGGAAAGCACGCGGGTTCCGGTGAAAGCTACTACCTTGTATCTGCGAGTCAAGGTATCGGACAAGGCGGTCTGCTTGTTCAGTTACAGCACTGACGGAAGGGATTTCACGTCCGTCGGCGAATCCTTTACCGCCCGCCCCGGCAGGTGGATTGGGGCCAAGGTGGGCCTGTTTGCGGTTCGAAATGGTCCAACCTATGAGAACGGCTACGCCGATTACGACTGGTTCCGGATAGAGTGACCAATGAAAAGGAATCTCACTCATGACTAACGAGCGATGTTTCTTGGCATCTCTTCTGCTGGCTGCTTTCGCCGCGGCCGCGCAAACCCCCGCGACTATTTTCAAATTCGATTTCGGCTCGGGAAAGCCCGCGCCCGGCTATACCAAGGTTCTTCCCACCACGATGTATAGCGACGATCTCGGCTATGGATTCGAGCCAGGCGGCAGTGTCGCGGCGCCTCCCTTCTACTTCTCGGTCAAGGCGCCGGAAGAGGGCAACTACAAGGTAACCGTCATATTCGGAGATCGCGAAGCCGAATCCATCACCACCGTCAAAGCCGAGCTGCGCCGGCTCATGCTCGAGAAGGTGCGGACGGCGCCGGGCAGGTTCGAAACCCGCACGTTCATCGTCAACGTTCGCCGGCCGCGGATTTCCACTGGCGGCGAAGTCCGATTGAAGGACCGCGAGAAGACTTCGGAAGCGCGGGCCTGGGACGACAAACTCACCCTGGAATTCACCAACCAGCGTCCCGCCGTTTGTGGGGTCGAGATCGAGAAGGCGGACAACCTTCCCACCATCTACATTGCGGGCGATTCCACTTCCACCGACCAGCCGCGCGAGCCGTTCAACAGTTGGGGCCAGATGCTGACCCGCTTCTTCGGGCCGGATATCGCCGTTGCCAACCACGGTGAATCCGGAGAGTCGCTGCGAGGTTTCATTGGCGAGAACCGGCTGGCCAAGGTCATGAGCGTCATCCAGCCCGGCGACTACCTGTTCGTCCAGATGGGGCACAACGACCAGAAGGAGAAGGGCGAGGGCGTAGGAGCGTTCACCACTTACAAGGCGGACCTCAAGCGCTTCATCGCCGAAGCGCGGCAGCATGGCGCCACGCCCGTGCTGGTGACGCCGATGAACCGCCTGACCTTCGACGCCGATGGCAAAATCGCCAACAGCCTGGGCGATTATCCCGAGGCCGTGCGCCAGGCGGGCCAGGAAGAGAATGCCGCGGTCATCGACTTGAACGCCATGAGCAAGCTCTTTTACGAAGCCCTCGGCCCTCAGGAGGCCCGCAAGGCGTTTGCGGGCAACGACACCACGCACCACTCCGACTACGGCAGCTACGAGCTGGCCAAGTGCATTGTCGAGGGAATCAAGCAGGCTAAGCTGCCGCTCGTCAAGTTCCTGACAGACGACACTGCGCCGTTCGATCCCGCGCACCCCGACCCCATCGACAAGTTCGATGTGCCGGCCGAGCCGATGGGCAACGTCCAGCGGCCTTACGGCGATACCGGGACCGCGGCCGCTCCGGCCAAAGGCCCCTTCGAGCCCACTTGGGAATCCATTAGAGCCAACTACAAAACTCCGCAGTGGTTCCGCGACGCCAAGTTCGGCATCTTCCTGCACTGGGGCCTGTATGCCGTCCCGGCGCACCAGAGCGAGTGGTATGTCCAGCACATGTACGGCAATCCCGAAATCATCTCCTGGCACAAAGAGCACTTCGGGCCGCAGGATCAGTTCGGATACAAAGATTTCATCCCGCTGTTCACGTGCGAGAAGTTCGATCCGGACCAGTGGGCGGAGCTGTTCCGCAAAGCCGGCGCGCGGTACGTGATGCCCACGGCCGAGCACCACGACGGCTTCGCCATGTGGGACAGCGCGCTCACCAGGTGGAACGCGAAGCAGATGGGGCCTGAGCGCGATCTGATCGGCGACCTTGCCAACGCCGTCCGCAAGCAGGGAATGAAGTTCGGTGTCTCCAACCACCGCATGGAGCACTTCACCTTCATCCGGCCGCAGCCCGGCCTCGCCACCGATCTCTACGATCCCCGATGGGCCGATTTCTATAGCGTGGCCGACCGCAGCCCGGAGGCCCACCAGAAGTTTCTCGACGACTGGGTGGCGCGCAACCTCGAGCTGATCGACAAGTACCAGCCTGACTTGATCTATTTCGACAACGGCGTCGATGGGCGCGACCTCGATCCCCAGAAGCTGAAGGTGGCCGCCTATTATTACAACCGCGCCACGGAGTGGAAAAAAGAAGTTTCCATCGTCACCAAGGACGGCGCCTACCTGGCCGGCACTATCAAAGATTACGAGCGGCAGATGCGCGGCCCGGCCACCATCCAAGACGAGCCCTGGGAGGTGGACGATTCCGTGCACCAGCGCTGGGGCTACCTTTCGGACGCGCACTACTGGAACGTAAGCGAGATCGTCTGGCGACTGGTCGAAAACGTCAGCAAGAACGGCAACCTGCTGCTCAATTTCTCTCCCAAGGCCGACGGCGCCATCCCCGAGGAGCAGGTGAAGCTCATGCTCGGCATCGGCGAATGGCTCGGTGTGAACGGCGAGGCCATCTACGAGACCCGCCCGTGGATCAAGTTCGGCGAAGGGGAAGCTCTCAACAACAAGCCGGCTTACACCGGCAAAGACATCCGCTTCACCACCAAAGGCGATACTCTGTACGCCATTCTCATGGCGTGGCCCGGCGAGCGGGCCGTCGTCACCTCGTTGGCCACGGGGCAGAATTTGCATGGAACGATCGCCAGGGTGAAGATGCTAGGGCACAAGGGCGACCTGAAATTCACGCAGAATGCCGAAGGCCTCAAAGTCACGATGCCCGCCGAGCAGCCCTGCCAATACGCCTTCACGCTCAGGATCACGGGGTTGAAGCTATGAACAGACCAACCGGAATCTTAGCCGGGCGGGCGCGGAGCTCAACGCCGAGTGCGTGATCGCGGGGCTGAAGGGCCTCAAGAACAACCCGCTGGCGGCCTACTTTTCGGAGAAGGCCGCGAGCGTGGTTCCGTATGCGGGTGGGCGGTAAGGTAGTCAGCCAGTTTGCCCGCGTGGGGCAGGATGCCATCCTGCGCGCCGATTGGGGGGCGCCCTCTGGGCCCGGCGCAAGGGGGCGGGTTAACAACCCACCCGCAGGTTTCCAACCTGCCCCACACGGGTGAATGCCAGCCGGCGCGAATTGACATCCACCCGTCACAAGGATAACTTTAACCTTGACTGCATGATTTCGTTTTGCAGACAGATCGAGATATGAAGAAAAACTCCGAAGTACAGATCGACCGCAAACTCAATCGCGACGACCCGATCGTCATCGCCGGCGCGGGCGGATTCATCGCCGGCGCCCTCGCCCGGCATTTCCACGATCTCGGCTATACGCGAATCCGCGCCATTGACCGCAAGCCCTTACAGGACTGGTACCAGCGCGTGCCGGCCGTGGAATGCCTGTCGATGGATCTGAGCGAGAAAGCCAACGCCATCAGGGCGGTGGAAGGAGCCGCGGAAGTCTACGACCTGGCGGCCGACATGGGCGGCATGGGATTCATCGAGCACTTCCGCGTGGAGTGCCTGCGCAGCGTCCTGGTGAACACGCACCTGATCGAAGCTGCCTGGCGCGCCGGCGCGCAGCGCTATTTCTTTTCCTCCTCGGCGTGCGTCTACAACACGGATTTGCAGAAAGACCCCCACGTTCGTGCGCTCCGGGAATCGGATGCCTACCCGGCGATGTCGGAACGCGGCTACGGCTGGGAAAAGCTGATCTCGGAAATGTTTTGCCAGGAATACTGGGTCGAGCGCGGCCTGGAAACCCACATCGCGCGCTTCCACAACATCTACGGTCCGCACGGAACCTGGTTCGGAGGCCGCGAGAAGGCCCCGGCTGCCATCTGCCGCAAGGTTCTCGAGGCCCAGGATTCCGGCGACATGCGGATCGAAATCTGGGGCGACGGCACCCAGACCCGCAGCTTTTGTTTTATCGACGATTGCGTGCTGGGCATCGACCAGATCATGCATTGCGACCGGCTCATCGCAACTCCGATTAACCTGGGCTCGAGCGAACTGATCTCGATCAACGACCTGGTCGGCATGGTGGAGCAGATCGCAGGCGTAAAACTGGAGCGCCGCTACGACCCCGATGCGCCCAAAGGCGTCGCCGGGCGGAACAGCGACAACACCTTCATCCGCAGCGTTCTCGATTGGGAGCCGCTCACTCCCCTCAGAACCGGCATGGAAAAGACCTACGCGTGGATCGCGCAGCAATATGCCGACCGCAAAGCTGGCAAGCGAGTGGTGAAGGATTGACACCCCCGGGGTTGGACATCACCTCGATCATCGGCAAAATACCGTATCGCGTGGCCCTGGCCGGCGGATGGATCGATCAGCCGTTCGTTTCCAGACACAATCCAACGCCGCCCGGCTCGATGGTGGTGGTGTCGCTCGAACCCATCCTCTGGTTCATGGACCGCTGCGGGATGGCCAGCGGCACCCGCAAGGTCGCGTTGAAGCTGTGGAACGGGACTGTGCCCGGCAGGGCCCCGGCGGAGCTTGTCAGGGAACTTTACCGGGCGGAAAACAAGGACAAAGCGGAACCGTCCGGGTCACAGGACATGATCGGCTTGCTGTATCCCGGTGTGAGCAGGCTGGATTACAATGTGGAGTTCGAGGGCGGGTATTTCCCGGCGCATATCGAGTCTAATTGCGACCCGCAAATCGCCCGCTGGGTGGAAGAGGTCTTGCACCTGGTTCCGATTAACCAAAGGCCGGAAGGTTATAATCCGCTCGGCGTCAAGAACCTGGACCCTGAATGGATTCGGCAGTTGGGGCAAACGGGCAAAGACTGTTTCGACGCCATCGTGGCGAAGGACATTCGCGGGCTGGGGGCCTCGTTCAACCACTGCATGCGATGTTGGGAAGCGATTCTGCCCCACACCGTCGGGCATCCGACCATCGAGATTGATCTCAAGCGAATCCTCGGCTACTACCAACGCCGGTACGCGGGCGCCATGTACTCGGGATGCGGAGGCGGGTACGCCATCGTGGTTTCCGAAGAGCCCGTCGCAGGCTCATTGAAGGTGAAAGTCAGGACTGGATAAGCGATTCACATGCTAAGAACTGGAATTTTGAATCCCGCAATCAACTCTCTGATCAGCCGCGTCCGGCACACCAACACCCTGGTCATTGCGGACCGGGGTTTTCCATTCTGGCCGCAAGTGGAAACTGTGGACATCTCCCTGGTGGATGGTATCCCCAGAGTTTTGGATGTCCTCCACGCCATTCGCTCCAATTTCGTGGTGGGCAAGGTCTTCATGGCGGAAGAATTTCGCGCCTCGAACGGGAAGGATACCTACCTGGAGTTTGAGCGGGCGCTGGCGGGGGTTAGCGTCGTGTTTGAACCGCACAGCGAGCTTAAGAAGCGCGTTCCCCAGGCCATCGGCCTGATTCGAACCGGAGACACCGTACCGTTCGCGAATGTGATCATTGAGTCCGCATGAGGGACGGAACTGCCTCCCCGCCATGACAAGCACTCCGAGTTCCTGGGACTATCTCGTGGTGACGGCGTCCAACGACAGGCAGGCCCAGGCCTACGAAACCCAGCTTCGGTTGCGGCGGGAACTTGGGTTGATGCCGCAGGTTCGCGAATCCTTTGTGGTGGCCGATCTGGAGGGCCGGCGCATCGGCAGCGGCGGCAGCACCATCTATTGCCTGGCGCGAATACTCGAACGTGAGGGGCAACCGCTCTCTGACGTTCGCGGCTCCGAAAGAATTCTCCGCCGCCTGCGCATCCTGATCGTGCATGCGGGAGGCGATTCGCGGCGGCTGCCGGCTTACGGCCCTTGCGGCAAGATTTTTGTTCCCGTGCCCGGCGAAACTCAGGCCGGCCTGGCCGCCACTCTTTTCGATCTTCTGGTCCCGGACTTTCTCGCCTTGCCCCCAGGCGCGTCCGGCCGGGGCCAAATCGTGGTGGCGGCCGGCGACGCCCTGGTGCGTTTCGACTCCTCGAACCTGCGTTTGGACGCGCCCGGCATGACCGTGCTGGGCTGCTACGCGGAGCCATCCGAGGCCAGCCGGCACGGAGTCTATTGCCTGTGTGCCGACGATTCCATCACTCTCTACTTGCAGAAACCGTCGGTGGAGGAACAGAAGGCCACTGGCGCTATCAATGCCGCCGGAAAGACAGCGCTGGACCTCGGCGTGATGAGTCTGGACGCAGAGGCCGCCGCGGTGTTGCTCGACCGCTTCGACTTTGCCGGCCCGGCGCGCGACCGGATTCTCCGGCATGGGCTGGACCTGTATCGCGAAATCTGCTGCGCCATGGGCAGTGCCGCGACGGTCGAGCACTATATCCGAAGCGCGCGCGGCAGCGGTTCCACCTGGTCCGGCGAGATGCTCGCCGCGGTGTATCCCGCCTTGCGCAACATCCCTTTCCACGTGCAGCTTGTGCCGGACTGCCGCTTTCTGCACTTCGGGTCTACGCGGCAGTTGGTGGAGAGCGGCCTGGCCTTGGTCGAGCAGGCTCGCGGCGAGCCGCCCACCGTCACCACACTGGCCATGAATAATTCCATGGCCGGCGGCGCGGCCATCAGCGGTCCCAATTCGTGGGTGGAGGGATGTCGGCTCTCCGCGCCGCTCGATCTGGCCGGATCGAACGTGGTGGTCGGTGTGGATGTGGATGAGCCGCTCCGGTTGCCGCCGGAGGCGTGTCTCGACGTGTTGCGCGGGCGAGACCGGCGCGGCAGCGCGGTATGGTTCGTCCGCTGCTATGGCGTCAAGGATCAGTTCAAAGATTCCGTCTCTCAAGGTGCCCGCTTCTGCGGCCGGCCGCTCGTCGAATGGATCTCAACCGTGGGCGTCGATCCGGACGAAGTCTGGCCGGACCAGCAAGACCCGGCCAGGCGCAGCTTGTGGAATGCCCGGGTATTCCCGGTCGAGCCGGCTGCCAGCGGCTTCCGGCGCTGGCTCTGGATGTACCAGCCCGAGACCGCCAGCGCGGCCGAGAAGCGCGCGTTTCTCTCCGCCGAACGCTACAGCGCTGCCGAGATGGCCGTCATGGCGGACCAAGGCGCATTTCACTTGCGCCGGATCGAGATCTGGGCCGGTGAGCCGCGCCACGCGGAAAGCTTGCGCGCCCGGGTCAAGGCCATCGCCGAGACCTGTTTCAGCGAATTCACGCCGGAGCTACCAGCGATCAGCCGTCAGCCCCGCCAGCGCGGCTGAAAGCTGCCAGCTCCCGCTACGCCGTGGCGCGGTTGGCGATCTCTTCCAGGCCGCGCTCGCGGATTTCCTGCTCGAGCATGCGGCGGGGACGTTTGTGGTGCCCGGGGCGGGACTCGAACCCGCACTCCCGTTGCCGGGAAAAGGATTTTAAGTCCTTTGCGTCTGCCGGTTTCGCCACCCGGGCACGAACAAAAAGGGGACCGGCGCATTTTTCCTGGAGGAAAGGACAAATGCGTCTGTCCCCAGTATAGCGTTCAGCACACCTGGAGCGAGATCCTTGCCTTCGTTACCCTGCACAGTGTTCACGTAGCGGGCGCCACCGTACTCCGCCGCGCCATGTAGCGCCGGCGGTCTTTGCCGCCGGTTCTTGTAGGCCCGCGCTACATCTGGTCCCCGCACATTTCCAGCACTTCGATGGCCTCCAAACACCCTTGCGCGGTGCCGTTGGTCGATAGGCCGGGGACTTCTTCCAGAGGATTCAGAACGGCCGGGCCTTTGACACTCGTCGTGGCGAACCTTGCCAGGCGCAGCCCGCTCGAGGCCCTCTTGGCGAACGCCGGGTTCCTGGTCTCCATGTAAGCGTAGGCCGCCAGCCGGCCGCGCGCATACTGGCCGTCGGCGCCCTCGCTTCCCGTGGTCATGTCCTTCGCCACCACGTCCTTGGGCGCACCGTGCAAACGGCAGTACTGGTTCCACGCCTTCTTCCAGCCGGCGTGGTCGATTAGCGAATTCAGCTCGAACACCACTTCCGCGCCGCCCTGGATGGTAGTCAGGTTGTAGGTTCCGAACCCGTCCTCCACCAGTGGATAGAGCTTGCTGGTGGCGGGTTCGTAGCCCCACAGGTTGTTCGGTCCCGTCATAAACCAATACGGCATTTTGGTGATGGAATCCATGCCGGCGATGATCTTGTCGCGGTACTTGGGGTTACCGGTGCGCTCCCACTCGGTCATCCAGTTGCCGATGAACGCCAGCCAGTCCGGCCCGCCGCGCACGCGCCCCGGATAGGGAATCGGCTTGGTGAGCGGGGAGGCCAGCCGCATGGGGTCGATCTCCGCGGTCTTGTAGTCCGCATCCACCACTTCGCGCATTACGTCGCCGGTGCGCTCATCCGTGGTGAGGTAGTAGTAATAGCGGCGAAAAGCCGCCTGGCTGATGCGTGGTTCCTTGGCGCCGCAGCCCCAGTGGCGCACGTTGTGGCGCGACCCCAGCGGCGCGAAGCGTCCCAGGTGATAGGTGTCCACTTCTGTGGTGTGGCGCGTCATGGCCTCGGCCATGCGGAAGATGTCGGCCCGCCCGCTGCGCAGAAAGCTCGACCACAGCCACATGTCGGTGCCCAGCTCGGTGTTATCCCAGGCGTAGCCGCCCACGTCGTAGCGCCACATGTGGCGCAGCGCGTCGTGCTGGTGCATCACGTCGCCGTAGTCCCAGAAGCCGTACCAGTGCCGCTGCTCCACCTCTTTGTGATAGACGGCGAAGGCCGCGTCGAGCTGGTCCTCGAGCCGCTGCTTGGCGGGCGTCGAACGGTCCGGCAGGCCCCAGATGCCAAACACTCGGGCCGCGTGCAGATGTTGCGGGGTGGCGACCAGCAGGGGCGGCTCCTGAGCGGCTTTCGCCTGCCGCGCTGCGTCTTCCCTGGCCGGCACGCTGGCGCTGGGGTAGAGCGTCATCTCGCTGGTGCGCGCCACGCCGTGCGCGGTGCTGAAGCCTGGCTGCACGTCTTCATAGCTGGAATCCAGGCCGTGGGCCTTGGTGTCGTAGTGCCGCAGGTCCATGGCGGCGGCGTCGGGCGACCACAGCCAGACGAACAGATCAGCCGCTTCTCCTGCCGCCTTCTGAACTTCCAGCGACGCCGGGTAGGACTGCCAGAAGTTCTTCACGCCGACGGCCAGCCCCCCCGATACGTCGCCGGCGAAGACCAGGCCCGAGGCGCGCCCTCCGGCGGCCGCATCCAGCCAGCAGCTTTGCGGATTGGTGCGCTTCCGGATGGTGAAGCCGTCGGCCGTGGGTTGCACCAGCTTGTAGGCGTCCCACACCGCCCAGTCGGCGAGCAGCTTCTGCCCGCGCTGGTCGAAGGCCTCCTTGTTTGGGATGCGCTTGCCCGCCAGTTGGTCGGGATAGGCGTTGCCCCGGCCGCCCGGCAGCATGAGGGGGCGTGCGCTCGCCGGCTGCACCGGCTCGGCCCACAAGCCGTCGCCCTCGCCCGAAAAGCGCACGTGGCGATTGTGCACCTGCTCGCGCATCGGCACGGAGAAAGCCACGCCCAGGCCGCGGATGAAATCCTTCTGATCGTCGCCATCAAAGACGATCGTGTGTACCAGGCGCACCTGCTCCAGGCCGGCGTAGAAATACAGGCGCACGGTGAAGGGAAGCCACTCCCGCGCGCCGGGGCGCCCGCTGGGCCCGGCCTTGTGAACGCCTTCAATCCTGACCACCGCGCGCACCGGCCCGGTCTGTTCTACCGTGACCTTGCGAATGCTGCTGGTAAAATCCTCGAAGCGCACGGCGCGGTTGCGGTCCAGGTCCGAGCGGTCTTCGAGCGTCGAGACCAGCCGCCCCTGGCGGGCCACCGCGCGGCCTTCCATGGTGATGGATTCGATGAAGAGAGCGCCTTGCCGCGGGATGCGGCATTGAATCCGGCCCGTGTCGATGTCGATAGCCGCACCGCTTTCCGTCACCTTCACTGTGAAAGCGGGAGCGGCGGCTGTGCCCTGCGCCAGTTGGAACGCGCCCGAGGCGCTCGGGCCAGCCACGGTGGCGAAGCCGGTCCACTTCAGGGAACCATCCGGCCAATAGGCCATCGGCCAACTCTGCAAGGGCAGGGCCTTGCCTTCGGCAGTGGTGAGCGTGAAGGACTGGTCCTTGCGCACCGCGCCGCGCGGCCATGGGACTCCCCAACTGACACCGCTGTCGATCGGCGGAGGGTTTCCGCCCAGCCAGCCCACCGCCACCGATTCATGAGGCGCCGTCTGCGTGGCCGCCTCTTGCTCGAATGCGGCCGCGGAAACCGTGCTTGCCAAGACTCCGAGTGCATTACGTCGTGTCATCTTCATGGTGGTCATTTCGCCATCAGCCGCACCGGCCCCAGCAGCCCTGAAGGCAGCGGCTGTAAGTTTGCCACGTCCTGATCCTGGAAGCGCTCGCCGTACTTGGCGGTCAAGACCTTGTAATCCGGCAGCGGACCTTTGGCCATCTCGTTGATGGCCAGATTGGCCACTACCACGCGGATGGTGTTCTGACCGGCGTGCAGCAGGCCGCTGACCTCCACTTCGTAGGGCGGACGCCACACCGAGCCAGCCGGTTTGCCATTGACGGTGACCACCGCGGCTTCGCGCACCGGGCTTTCCAACATCGCCCGCATGCCGGCGCCCGATCGCCGTTCCTGCGCGGTTACGAGCGTCCCTTCACCGAAGTTCAGGTAAAGCGGGCGCTTGGAACCGGCCATGGCCGCGTCAATGGTCACGGTCTTCTCGTAGGTGGCACGGCCCGAGAAATATTTCCTCGCTTCGTCCTCGGTCCAGGAGCGCAGTGCGGTCATCGACACAGGCTCCGGCGATCCCGCGAACGTGACCTTCCAACCCGTGCTGAGGTCCACCGGCGTCGGCGCGGGGCCACTGGGCGCGGGAGAGCTTGCCACGTGCTCTTTGGAGAACACCACTACCCGCGATTCGTAGGGCGCCAGATCCAGGTCGAGGCGGTTGCCGCCGGCGCCCGTCACCTTGCCCGTGAACGGGTCCCACCAGGCCGCCTCGAGCCCGCTGATGCGGAACGTGGCCAGGCTGTGGACCGGCTGGTTGCTGGTGTTGGCCAGGAAGTAGATGTCGGCGAACCCCAGCTTGCGGTGGATGAAGCCAATCTCCGGCGCGGTGGCGACATCCGCGGCCAGCGCCGCGTGCAACTCCGCGCCGAGTTTGGTTTCGTCGGTCACCAGGTGGCCGCGGGCGCCAGAAGCTTCGAAAAGCGCGCGCGACAATTCGCGAATCCCGGGCCTCTGGCTTTCCGCCTCCATCAGCCCCGGAGCCAGCGAGGGCGCGCGGCGCGTGGCTACCAGCGTTCCGCCCGTGCGGACGAACTCCTCGAGTTTCTGGTAGGTGGCCAGGGGAATCCGCTCCACGTTCGGCAGAATCAGGATGCGGTAGGGCACTCCCGCGTGCGCGATGGCGCCGTCGTCGATGTAATCGAAGTTGTACCCCGCGTCCAGGATTTGCGGAATCACGTTGGGCCCGAACAGCCCGTCCATGGCTTGGTTGACGGAATCGCGGCCCAAGGCAAACCCGGCGTAAGCATCGTCGGTGGGCAGATACAACGCCACGTCGTTGGCCGGCTGGCCTTGCCGCAACAGGAAACTCACGCGCTGCAAGTACCCGGTGATGTCCGGCATCACCAGCCACCAGGGGTTGTGATTGTTGAACACCGCCGCCGCGTAAAAATGCCATCCCGGCTCGCCCGCCTCGGGTGGCGAATACGGAAAGCCGTGGCCAACGAGCTGGTTGACGCCTTGCAGGAAATGCAGGTCGGCCTCGGCCTTCATGTCCAGCGGCGTGGCGCGAAACACCGGCGAATGCAGCCAGGTCCAGGTCTCTGAAGAGGTCACCGGACGGCCGTCGAGGTGGTTCGCCGAGGCCGCCCAGCGCGTCGGGGTGAAGCGCCGCCATTGCGACCCTTCGCCTTCCGGCAGATCCACCAGCGCGTTGCTCGATAGTGTCACCGGCGGTATCCCGTAATTCTGCGAACGAAAGCGCGTTCCGTGCTGCTTCGCCCATTCGGTCATTGGCGTGAGATAGCGCTCGTTGGCGAGTTCGGTGAGGGTCTTGCCCCAATCATGGCGAATGGCCTTGGTCTGGTCGCCGATGTCGCCGGCCAGCGCGGGCAGGTATGGCGTCAGATCGTATCCGCGGCGCTTCTGAAACTCATCCAGGAAGTCGCCAGTCCAGTCCGAGCCGTACACTTCCAGGCTGTCGCTGAAGATGGCATACGGCGGATTCTTGCCGGCTGCCCGCAACAGCGGTTCGCCGACGATTTTCAGATGGGTATCGATGGCCGCGCGGTCGTAGTGATCCAGCACCCAGCCCTCGGCGCCCACGGCCGGGCGTTTCACCGTCTGGCGCGTCCGGCTGGCGATGAAGAACAGCACCACGCGCCCCTCGCCCGAACCGGCTGGCACGCGCACGGCGCCGTTGTCCATCTCCGTGAGGCGGCGCAGGCCCTCGGCGGAAAACTGCCGGCGGTCTCCGCGCGCCAGAAAGGCCGCGAGGAACTTCTCGCCTTCCACGATGTTGGGAAGCGACACCGACGCGGCGTTCGATGGCACGGGCACGTGTTCCACCCGGAGCCGCCCGGCCGCCAGCGTGATGGGGATGTGCGGGCCGCCGAACGGCCAGCCGCTCCCCAGCGTCAGGTCGAAGCGCAGCCCGAGCTCGCGCGCCTTCTCCCCGGTGAAGCGCAGGTCGTCGAGGAACTCGTCGGACAGATACGGAAAGTTGCGGAAACCGTGTTGGGGATCGTCGAGAGCCAGCGGATAAGTCGGTTGCACTTCGAACCCACCGATGCCACCTTCCTTCATGGAACGCATTTCGCGCTCGAGTTCCGGCTTGGTCACCGCGGGACCGTACCACCACCAGCGCACCATGATGCGGGCATCGTCAGGCGGCCGCTCGAAGGCGCGCCGCAGATCCGCCACGGTCGCCGGCGCGGCCGGGGCGCCCATTGGGCCCGCCGCCAGCAGGCACACTGCGGCGAACACGGAAAGGGCACTACACCTGTACATGTTGAGACGCATATTCATAATGCTATCCGAATGGGGAGGCCGCCACCAAGCACATTCGGTAGAGCCTCTGTTTACTCCTGTGCAACGGCGGGACCGAGGCTCTTTCACGCCTCACCGGCCCAAAGCGCCTCCGAAGCTGCCTAAGCATCACCCAACACGTGACTTCCGTGTGAATGTCCGGCCGGTGGCGGTTCCACATTACAAAACCAGCGCATTCGGCGAGTAATGATTTGACTGTGTCTCCGCGCCCGGAGATGATGAACCATATGCCCCGTTACGCATTCAAACTGCGCATCAAGCCGGACGCCATTGAAGAATATGAGATTGAGCACAAGCGGGTGTGGCCCGAGTTGCTGGCCAAGCTGAAAGAAGTCGGCATCTCCGACTATTCCATTTTCCGCCGCGGACAGGACCTGGTTCTGGTTCTGCGCGTGGATGAGTTCGACAAGGCTTGGGACGAACTGGACCGCGACCCCGTAAATCAACGCTGGCAGGTCTTCATGAGCAGGCTCTTCGAACCGGTGCCCGACAAACAGCCGGACGAGCGCTTCGCCATGCTGAAGGAAGTCTTCTACCTGGAGTAGGGCCGGCGCTACGCCAACCGCTCTCTTACGTTCGCGGCTCCGATCCGAGCCGCGAACGTAAGAGAGCGGTTGTGTCGTGCCCTCACTACGCCGGCGCTGTCAGCAGACTGTCGTTGGGGTAGAAGTGGTCGACGTTCTCGGGCGTGATGACTTGGTGCGTGGTGAACACCGCCGGCGGCGCCGCCTTCCGGGCCAGGATATCCAGCGCGAGGCGCAGCAGACCGTCGCCGTACTTCTCCGGGAAATAAGCCACTGAGGCGATCAGCCGGGTGTGCGGCATGCGAAGTTCGGCGCGGGCCTCCGGTTCGCCGTTTTGCCCCACGATGGCGCATTCCTGGGCGCGGCCGGCCTCCTCGAACGCGCGCAAGGTGCCCAGCGCGCTCGGATCGTTCGCGGCGCCCACCAGGATGCGCTTCGACTTGGATTCCCGCAGGTGTTTGCGCACACGGTCGAGAGAAGTTTGAAACTGCCCGTCGCCGTCGATTGAAACCGTCCGGCACGCCGCCGGCAGGCGGATCACCTCGCTGATGCCCGCGGCCATGCCGCGAATGCGCGCTTTGGGCAGCGATCCCGCCCGCAGCAGCTCGATCAGGAGGATTTCTTCCACCTCTCCGTTCCAGTGTTTCTTGGCCCACCGGCCAAGAAAATGCCCTCCCATCAGGCCGGCCTGGTAATTGTTGGCGCCGTAGTACGTTGCGCCCGGGTGGGGAATATCGATCGCAATGAAAGGGATGTGCGCCTCCAGGTACTTGGAGGCGATGGCCGGCGCGATCAGCTCATCGGTCTGGAACTCGATGACCAGGTCCACCTGTTCGCGCACCAGGTAATCGGCGCTGCGCAGAGCGATCTTGGGCTGATATCGGTTGTCCACCACGATGAGCTCGACATGCTCCCGCTCGGCGGCTCGCGCCAGGCTGATCCCCACCTCGCGGTCGAATGAGCTGTCCTGGCCCTGCGCTGCGTAGCCGATCCGGTACAGCCGCCGCCGGCGCACCTCCGAAGCCAGCCGGTAATGGTTCTCGCCAACCTTGTCCAGGAAACCGCATTGGTGCAAGGTGTAGAGCAACCGGAAGCACATGCCCTTGTTATAGCCGGTCCGGATCACCACGTCCCGCAGGCGCAGCACGTCCCCCGCCGATTGGAACGCTTCGATCACGCGGGACGCGTGGACCAGCGATTTCACGACGTATCGGCCGTGGTTGGAAGTCTTCACGTGGACTCCTTGCCGACAGTTGTAGCAGTTTTGACATCTAAAACACAAGCTCCTGCGGAATTGGGGCAGCCACGCTGCTTATTGCGGATCGGGCGATTCTCCAGCGGTCGGTTGCCGTTCCGCAGTACAAAAAGGTCTTGGGATGCCGGGGGGCGGGCGGTACAATAAGCAATCTGTTTTCGACCGGAACATCATGACACCGAATCCTGCTTTTGGCGTGGTATTTCACTGGCTGGGCGGCCTGGCGGCCGGCAGCTTCTATGTCCCGTTCCGCGGAGTGAAGCGGTGGTCGTGGGAGACCTATTGGCTGGTCGGCGGCCTCTTCAGTTGGATCATCGTGCCCTTGGTGATGGCGCATCTGATGACCAACGACCTGCACGCGGTCCTCCGCGAGACGCCGGCTTCGACCCTCATGTGGTGCTGCTTCTGGGGCATGATGTGGGGCTTCGGAGGCCTGACTTTCGGATTGACCATGCGCTACCTCGGCATGTCGCTGGGAATGGCGATCGTGATGGGCCTCTGCGCGGCCTTCGGAACTCTGGTGCCGCCGATCTTCGACGGTGTGTTCCTCAGCCGGGTGTTGGGCACACCCTCCGGCCAGGTCATTCTGTTGGGTATCGCCGTCTGTCTGGGCGGCATCGCTTTCGTCGGCAAGGCCGGCACGTTCAAAGAGAAGGAGCTATCTGCCGAGCAGAAGCAGTCGGCCATCAAGGAGTTCAATCTCAAGAAGGGCATCCTGGTGGCCGTCTTCTCGGGCGTCATGAGCGCCTGTTTTTCGTATGGCCTCAGGGCCGGCGACCCCATCCGCGCGCTCACCCTGAAACATGGAACCTCAAGGCTCTGGCAGGGCCTTCCGGTGCTGGTGGTGGTGGTGCTCGGGGGCTTCCTCACCAATTTCGTGTGGTGCGTGGCGCTCAATATCAAGAACCGGACCGGTCACGAGTATTTCAGCGCCGGCCGCGAATCCCCGCGCGTTCCCATGCTCGCCAATTACTTCTTCAGCGCCCTGGCCGGAACCACATGGTATTTCCAGTTCTTCTTCTACACCATGGGCGAAACGCAGATGGGCTCTTACAAGTTCTCGTGCTGGACCCTGCAAATGGCCAGCATCATCATTTTCAGTAGCCTGTGGGGGATCGGGTTACACGAGTGGAAGGGGACCAGCCGCCGCACCCAGGCATGGCTTGCGGTGGGCATCTTCGTGTTGGTGGCCTCGACAGCCATCGTGGGCTACGGAAACTACCTGGCGACGCTGCCGCACACCCAGGCGTCGCTGGGGCTCTGAGGCCGTTTTTCCGTGACACCGAAACTGCGCCGCGCTCTCGGCTTGTGGGACCTCATCCTTTACGGCGTCATCGTGATCCAGCCCACGGCGCCGATGTCGGTCTTCGGCGTCCTTAGCAATCGCGGCCGGGGACATGTTGTCACGGCCATCCTCATCGCCATGGTCGCCATGCTGTTCACGGCCATCAGCTACGGACGGATGGCGCGCGCGTATCCAAGCGCCGGGTCGGCGTTCACTTATGTCGGCCAGGAGATCAACCCGGCGCTGGGCTATATCACCGGATGGAGCATGGTCATGGACTACATGCTCAACCCCATCATCTGCATCATCTGGGTCAGCCAGCAGGCCCATGTATTCGCTCCGGCCATACCTTACTGGGGCTGGGCGGTTTTCATGGCGCTGCTGTTCACCGGTCTGAACATCCTGGGGATTCGCACCTCCGCGAGGATCAACGCCGGACTGGCGGCCGGCATGGGCGTGGTGATCGCGGTTTTCTTCGTGAGCGCGGCGCGCTTCATCTTCGGACACCCGCACGGCGGCGCGGCGTTTTTCACCAGACCGTTCTACGACCCGGCGACCTTCAACACCGGGGCGGTGCTGGGAGGGACTTCCATCGCGGTGCTCACCTATATCGGCTTCGACGGCATCTCGACCCTGTCGGAAGAGGCGGAGAACCCGCGCCGCAACATCCTGCTGGCGACCGTGCTCACCTGCGTGGTGATCGGCATTCTCTCCGCGTTCGAAGTGTACGCGGCGCAACTGGCATGGCCCGCTTCCCAACCGTTCCCGGATGAGACCACGGCGTTTGTCTACGCCGCGGGGCGGACTTGGGCGCCGCTCTTTGCGATTGTCGGATTCACCCTGGTGGTGGCCAATTTCGGTTCCGGGATGGGAGCGCAGCTCGGAGCCGCGCGCCTGCTGTTCGGCATGGGCCGTAGCAACGCGCTGCCGAAATCGTTTTTCGGCGTCATCGAGCCCAAGCGCCGCATCCCGCGCAACAACGTGGTTTTCGTGGGAGTAGCCAGCCTGATAGGCGCCTTTCTGCTGGACTACAACCTAGGCGCGCAAATGTTGAACTTCGGCGCGCTGATCGCCTTTATGGGCGTCAACCTCGCGGCCCTGGTGCGCTATTACGTTCGCGAAAAGCAAAAGAAGCTGCGAAACCTGGTTCCGCCCGTGCTGGGGTTCGCCGTCTGTCTGCTGTTGTGGCTGAATCTCAGCCGCACGGCGCAGATCGCCGGCAGCGTCTGGATGCTGGCCGGCATCGCATTCGGCGCATGGAAGACGCGCGGCTTCCGCGGCGAGCTGGTGAACTTCGAGATCCCGGCGGAGGACGAGCCCTGAAGTTTCCGGGGTGGGCCAAGCATGCCGTGTCAGAAGTTCACTGACGTATTTTGCCCTCCGCTCCCTTGACGGTCGCGGCTCAGTGCGAATGCTTTGTCACCGAGCCGCGACCGTCAAGGGAGCGGAGGCTCGCGGCATGAGGATAACGAGGACCCCGACGCGCGCGTCTCAGTTTCAGAGACCGTCCGGTGCGTCCCAGTCGTCTTGAAATGGGGCCTCGGACCAAGTTGGTCCGGGCGACCCGCATAACCCTTTTGTTTTCAGTCACAAAAAAACGCCGCCGGACCAACTTGGTCCGGCGACGAGCTGGAGGCGATTCAGTGACAGTCGCATTATGAGGCGCCGCCGCGCCCACCCAGACGGAAATGGCGCTTCTGTGCCGCACTCTGACGCCCAACGGTGGCGTACTATCGATTCATGACCCGAACCACGCCGCTCTTGGTCGTCGTCGACCTCGCCGCCTGCATGCTCGCCGCGGCCGCTCCGTCAGAATCCGACGCGCTGCCCAAAATGCTGCTGCGCCAGGGGTGGGCCATTCAGTCGTCGGCCGATGTGCGCGAGACCGGCGGCGTCCTTTCGACTCCGGGGTTTCAGACGCGCGGATGGTATCGCGCCACGCTTCCTTCCACCGTCCTGCGCGCGCTCGTCGAAAGCCATGTCTACCCCGATCCGTACTTCGGCATGAACCTGCGGTCCATCTCCGGCACGTCGTACCCCATCGGCATGAATTTCTCGAACCTGCCCATGCCGCCGGACAGCCCCTTCCGCCACTCCTGGTGGTACCGCGCCGATTTCAAACTATCCGCCGCCTACCAGGGCAAGACTGTCTGGCTGGGTTTCGACGGCATCAACTTCCGCGCCAACGTGTGGCTCAACGGCCGCCAGATCGCTACCGCCGATAAAATGGCGGGCGCCTGGCGGCTGTTCGAGTTCGACGTGACTGCCACGGCCAAGCCCGACGACACAAATTCGCTGGCCATCGAGGTCTTCCCGTCCGTGCCGCACGATCTCGCCATCACCTTCGTCGACTGGAACCCGCAGCCGCCCGACAAGAACATGGGCCTCTGGCGCGACGTCTATATCACGGCCACCGGGCCGGTGGCCGTGCGCTTCCCGGCGGTCACGACGCGCCTCAATCCGCCCGCCAACGATCTCGCCCAGCTCACCGTGACGGCCGAGCTGAAGAATGCGGCCAGCCAGGCGGTGAATGGCGTGCTGAAGGGCAAGATCGAAGGCGTTGAGATTTCGCAACCCGCGCGCCTCTCGCCCGGCGAGACGCGCGTGGTGCGCTTCACGCCGGAAAAATTCCCGCAACTCAAGCTGGCGCGCCCGCGGCTATGGTGGCCCGCGCAGGCCGGCCCGCAGAATCTCTACCCGCTCGATTTGCAGTTCGAAGTGAACGGCCGGGTCTCCGATTCGAGCCACATCGACTTCGGCGTCAGGGAAGTGACTTCCGAAATCGACAGCCAAGGCCACCGCCGGTTCCACATCAATGGCAAGAACATTCTCATACGCGGCGCCGGCTACACCTTCGACATGCTCCTGCACGAGACACCGGAGCGGCAGGAAGCCGAGCTGCGGTACGTGCGCGACATGAACCTCAATGCCGTGCGGTTCGAAGGCAAGCTGGAGGACGATCACTTCCTGGAGTTGTGCGACCGGTTCGGCATCCTGGTCCTGGCCGGCTGGTGCTGCTGCGACCACTGGGAGCAGTGGCCGCAGTGGGACCAGGAAGACGAGACCATCGCCACCGAGTCTCTTCGCGACCAGCTTCGGCGTCTCGCGCGCCATCCGGCGGTCTTCGACTGGCTCTACGGCAGCGACAATCCGCCGCCGCCCAAGATCGAGCGGATGTACCTCGACATCATCCAGGAGACCGAGTGGCCCAGTCCCTATCAGTCCTCCGCCACCCAGAAGCCGACCACCGTCACCGGTCCGACGGGCCTCAAGATGACCGGGCCTTACGAGTACGTGGCGCCTTCCTACTGGCTGCTGGACACCACGCGCGGCGGAGCTCACGGCTTCAACACCGAGACCAGCCCCGGACCCGCGCCGCCGCCCATCGAAAGCCTGCGCCGCATGCTGCCTGAAGACCGCCTCTGGCCCATCGACTCCTGGTGGAACTACCATGCCGGCGGCGGGGTGTTTCAGGACATTCACGTGTTCACCGAGGCGCTCAACGCGCGCTATGGCGCGGCGAGCTCGCTCGAAGACTACGCGCGCAAAGCGCAAGTGATGGCTTATGAGGGCCACCGGGCGATGTTCGAAGCCTTCGGCCGCAACAAGTACACGTCCACCGGCGTGATCCAGTGGATGCTGAACAACGCCTGGCCGGGCGTGATCTGGCACCTTTACGATTGGTATCTCCGCCCCGGTGGATCGTACTTCGGCGCCAAGAAGGCCTGCGAGCCGCTGCACGTGCAGTACTCGTACGACGATCGCTCGGTGGTGGTGGTGAACTCCTACTATCAACCCTTCGCCAACATGAAGGTCGTAGCCAGGGTATACAACCTCGACATGGCCGGGAAGTTTTCCCATGAGGCCAAGGTGGACGTCGCCGAAGACAGCAGCACGCGCGTGTTCACCTTGCCGGAAATCGGCGGCCTCAGCTCCACCTATTTTGTGAGCCTGGCGCTCGAGGATCCGTCCGGCAATCCGGTCAGCAGGAACTTCTACTGGCTCTCGACCAGGCTTGAGACGCTCGATTGGGACAAGTCCACCTGGTATCACACTCCCACCAAGACGTTTGCCGACTACACCGCTCTGAACAGCCTGCCGCTGGTGGATTTGAAGGTGACGTCACGGACCGAAGAGCAGGGAACCGGCCGCGCTACCACGGTCACGGTGGCGAATCCGGGCAAGACTATAGCTTTCGCCATCCACCTCAAGGTGAAGAAAGGCGCCGACGGCGACGAGGTGCTGCCGGTTCTTTGGGAGGACAATTACTTCCCGCTGCTGCCCGGAGAAAGCCGCCAGGTGACGGCTGCCTGGCAAGCCAGGGATATTGGCAGGGCCGCGCCGGTGGTGGAGGTGGACGGCTGGAACGTGAATAAATGACCAGCGAGACCGACGGCGCCACACCCGCGGGCGTAACTTGGTATACTCGCGTTCTGGTCGAGATTACTGCCAGATTCGACGCCGCCGGGCGCGGTGCATGACCATGCCTACTCCAACTAACTCCCCGGTTCGTCTAAAAGACATCGCGCGCGACCTCAATGTGTCCGTTATGACCGTCTCCAAGGTCGTCCGCGGGTGCGCCGACGTCGGGCCGGAAACGCGCAAGCGGGTGCTGGCCCGCATTAAAGAACTCAACTATCAGCCCAACTGGGTGGCGCGCAGCCTGGCCGCGCGCCGCACCTTCATGATCGGACTGATCGTTCCGGACCTGATGCACTCCTTCTTCGCGGAAATCGCCAAGGGCGTGTCCGCGGCCATTCGTCCGCTCGGTTATGACGTGGTGATCTGCAACTCGGAGGAGGATTGCGCCTTCGAATCGAGCGAAGTCGACCGCCTCCTGGCGCGGCAGGTGGATGGGCTCATCCTGGCTTCCGCGCAGCCGCCCTCCTGGACCGACGTGTTCGAGCGCATCGAAGCGCGCGGCGTGCCGTATGTGTTGATCGACCGGCGATTTGCCAATGTGCGCGCGCCATACGTAGGCGCCGACGATGAAGCCATCGGCCGTCTCGCCACCACGCACCTCATCGAGCGCGGCTGCCGCCGCATCGCCCACATCGCGGGGCGGCCTCTCACACCGGGCGTGGGCCGGCTCAAAGGCTATCGCGAGGCGCTGGCCGAGGCCGGCATCGCGGTCCCGGATTCGTACGTGGTCCACGCTGCCGACGACGCCACCGGCTACCAGGCCGGGCGCCAGTTGCTGAACCTCGAACCGCGCCCCGACGGCATCTTCGGCTACAACGACCCCACCGCCACCGGCGCCATGAAGGCCATCCTGGAAGCGGGCGTCGGAATTCCCGGGGAGATCAAGGTCATCGGCGTCGGGAACGTGCACTATTCGGACCTGCTGCGCGTGCCGCTCTCGACCATAGACCAGGGCAGCGCCACCATCGGTCAGCAGGCTGCCGACATCCTGGTGAAATCCATTGGCTCCAAGCGGCGGCGGCAGCCTCGCACCGTAATCATCGAGCCCACCCTCATCGTGCGTGAATCCACCGGCGGCTGACTGGGGCTTTCGCTCGGGCGCACATTGCACGAAACGGGCTGCGGATTGCACGCATCTTAGTAGGTGTTGGTCAAACACGCAGAGGGAGGATATGTTCGCCAGGGTAGCCGTTCCGTCGCTCGATAGCGTTTACGCACAGTATGTGAACCCGCAATGGGTCCGGTTTCTCGACCTGTTGCAGATGAATGAGCACTACGAGCGCTGTTCGGGCTGCGAGCTCTTCACGGGGAGCAGCCGGCGCATTCTCGATTTCCTGTCCGGCTACTGCGTGCACAACACCGGCCACAATCATCCGGCCATTGTCGCCGCTCTCAAAGAAGAGCTGGACCATGGCGGGCCGGCCATGCTGCAAAGCCACGTGTCCGGACTGGCCGCGGAGCTGGCGGAGCGTCTCTCGGCGCGCGCCGGCGGCCGATTGAAGCGGGTGTTCTTCACCAGTTCCGGCAGCGAGGGCGTCGAGACCGCCATCAAGTTCTCGCGCGCATCGACCGGGCGCGCCGGCCTGCTGTATGCCAAACGGGCGTTTCACGGGCTCACTTGCGGGGCGCTCTCGCTGATGAGCGACGCCTTTTGGCGAAATGGTTTCGGCCCCCTGCTTCCGGACACGCAAGCCGTCCCCTTCCTCGACGTGGAGGCCCTGGAGAAACAACTCGCCACGAAAAAGTTCGCGGCATTCATCGTGGAACCGATCCAGGCCGAAGCCGGAATCAGGGTGCCCACGCCGGACCATCTTCAGGCGGCGCAGGCGTTGTGCCGCCGCCACGGAACGCTATTCGTGCTGGATGAGGTCCAGACCGGGATGTACCGCACCGGAACTTTCCTGGCGGCGCACGGCTTCGGCCTCGATCCCGATATGGTGGTGCTGGCCAAGGCGCTCAGCGGCGGCCTCGTGCCGGTGGGCGCGGTGCTGATGTCCGCGGCCGTTTCGGACTCGGTCTTCAGCTCACTGAAGCGCGCCATCGTCCACGCCTCGACGTTCGGAGAGAATGGTCTGGCCATGCGCGCAGGCCTCGCGACTCTCGACGTGCTGGAGCACGAGTCGCTGGGCGAGCGCGCCGCCACGCTGGGCGCGCAACTGCGGCGCCGCCTCTCGGATGCACTGGCGCCGTACGAGATGGTGAAATCCGTGCGCGGCGCCGGGATGCTTTCCGGGATTGAATTCACCGCGCCGCGCCAGCTTCGCCTGCGCGCGGCATTCGAGGCTTTCCGGCGCATTCATCCAGGAATGTTCGGCCAGGTGCTGGTCATGCGCCTGTTCCGCGATCAGAACATTCTCACCCAGATCTGCGGCAACGACTTCATGGTGCTGAAAGTGGCGCCACCGCTGGTGGTGACGGAAAGCCAGCTCGAGGAATTCGTGGCAGCCATCCGCGATGTAGTGGACCAAGCCCATAGTTCCAGCGGCTTCTGGGGGGAAGCGCTGGGACTGGCGCGCCGCGCCGTCAACATCTGATCGCATGACGCTCCCTCGTTCCACGGACGTATTCGTGATTGGCGGCGGACCTGCGGGCCTGGCCGCCGCCATCGCCGCCCGCCAGCGCGGCTTTGACGTCACGCTCGCGGACTGTTCGATCCCGCCTATCGACAAGGCCTGCGGCGAAGGCATCATGCCCGATGGCCTAGCCGCGGCCCAATCGCTCGGCATCGATCTCGACGCCACAGGCGCCCAGCCGTTCCGCGGCATCCGCTTCTGCGAACGCGGCGCAACGGTCGAGGCCGCGTTCCCCAAGGGCCACGGGCTGGGCCTGCGCCGCACCATGCTGCACTCGATGATGGTGGATCGCGCCGCCGAGGCCGGCGTGAAAGTGGCGTGGGGCGCGCGCGTCACCGGCATCGGCGAGGACGGCGTGTTCGCCGGCGAACGCCTGGTTCGCGCGCGCTGGATCGTCGGCGCCGACGGAGGCCAGTCGCCGGTGCGGCGATGGGCCGGCCTGGACGCCTGCGAGCGAGACAGCCGCCGCTTCGGCTTCCGCCGCCATTACCGCGTGGCCTCTTGGAGCGAATTCATGGAGATCCACTGGGCCGACGGCTGCCAACTATACATCACTCCGGTGGGCGCGCAAGAAATCTGCGTGGTTCTGATCTCGCGCGATCCGCATCTGCGCCTGGATGACGCGCTGCCGCGTTTTCCCGAGGCGGCCCGGCGGCTGCGCTGCGCGGAACCGACCACGCTGGAACGCGGCGGCGTCTCGGCATTGCGCCGCCTGGAGCGGGTCTGGCGAGGGCGCGTGGCGCTGGCGGGCGACGCTTCGGGCTCGGTGGACGCCATCACCGGCGAAGGCCTCTGTCTGCTCTTCCAGCAGGCCGTGGCCTTGGCTGGCGCTCTGGAAGCGGGCGACCTGAGGCTCTACCAAGCCGAGCACCGGCGCATCGGCAAGCGCCCGGCGCTTATGGCAGACCTTATGCTGCTGCTGGCGAGGCGCGGCCGCCTGCGCCGCCGCGCTATGTGCGCGTTCGCGGAGCGTCCGCGGCTCTTCAGCCGCATGCTCGCCATGCATGTGGGCGAGCTTTCGCCGTTCGATTTCTTGACTAATGGCTTGGCCCTCGGCTGGCACATGTTGACTCTATGACGAATTCACCGCGTTTGATTGCTCCGCAACTCGCGTGCGCCGTAATGCTGGCGGCGGCGTCCTCGATTCCCGCGCAGGAGACGGTCCTCCAGATCGATCCAACGCAAACCAAAGTGGAATTCACGCTCGCCGATGTGTTGCACTCGGTTCACGGAAGCTTCCTGCTGAAACGCGGCGACATCCGTTTCGATGCCGCCACCGGTAAGGCCTCGGGCGAGTTGGTGGTGGACGCCGCGAGCGGCGACAGCGGCAGCGGAGCGCGCGACCGGCGCATGCACAGTAATGTTCTGGAGAGCGGCCGGTATCCCGAAATCGTCTTCCGTCCCGACCGCGTGGATGGCAAAGTGGCGCCGCAGGGCGCGTCGCAGGTGGCGTTGCACGGCATGTTCTCCATCCACGGCGCCGAGCATGAACTCACAATGCCGGTCGCAGTGGAAGCCGCGGACGGGCAGTACACCGCTGTCCTCACGTTCACCGTGCCCTATGTGAAATGGGGTATGAAAAACCCCAGCACGCTGTTCCTGCGTGTAAGCGACAAGGTGGAGATCAGCATACACACCGTGGCGCGAGTGGCCAGGTAGCGGCGAGTCAGAGCGGCGCTTACGACGGAGCGTCGACACGAGTGTCGACGCGGCACGCACGAGTGCGTGCGCCACGGAAGAACTCCTGGAGCAGCTCGACGCATTCCACGGCGAGCACGCCCTCGATGACCTCGACGCGGTGGTTGAGCGTTTCCGAATCGGCCACCTGGAATTTGCTGCGCACGCCGCCGAAGCGCAGGTCGCGGGCGCCGAATACCAGGCGGCCCACGCGCGCCGCCACCAGCGCTCCGGCGCACATCACGCACGGCTCCAGCGTCGAGTAGAGCGTGGCGCCTTCCAGCCGGTAGTTCCCGATGCGCGCGGCCGCTTCGCGCAACGCCAGGATCTCGGCGTGCGCGGTGGGATCGTGGCGGGCAACCGGCGAGTTCCATCCGCGGCCCTCGATTTCGCCGGCCATCGCGACCACCGCGCCCACGGGCACTTCGCCCGCCTCCGCGCCCTGGCGCGCCAGGCGCAGCGCCTCGCGCATGAACTGTTCGTCAATGGCGGAAATGGCGCACCCCCGTGAACACCATCGCCACGCCCAAACGGTCGGCCGCCGCGATCACTTCCTCATCGCGCACGGACCCGCCCGGCTGGATGAACGCCGTGACGCCCTGCTGGACGGCTTCCTCGACGCCGTCGGGGAAGGGAAAGAAAGCATCGGACGCCACCACCGTGCCGGCCAGCGGCAGCACCGCCTTCATCGCTCCGATCTTGACGGAATCGACGCGGCTCATCTGCCCGGCGCCCACTCCCACCGTCTGTCCCGGCCGCGCGTAGACGATGGCGTTCGACTTCACGTGTTTGGCCACCTTCCAGGCGAACTCCAGCGCCTGCCACTCTTCGTCGGAAGGCGCACGCCTGGTCTTCACCACCGCCGCCGTGCGATCGAGCCTGGCATCATCGGCGGTCTGCGCCAGGAAGCCGCCGGAGATCGACTTCACCACCAGCGGAGCTAGGCCCGGCGTCACGCGCATAAGCCGCAGGTTCTTCTTGGTTCGCAAAACCGCCAGGGCCTCCGGCGAGAAATCCGGCGCGGCGATGGCCTCGATGAAAGTCTTGGACACCTCGCGCGCGGTCTCTTCATCCAGCGGGCGATTGAACCCGGTCACCCCTCCGTACGCCGAGAGCGGGTCGCACTCAAAGGCCTTGCGGTAAGCCTCCGCCAACGAGGCCTGCTCCGCGCACCCGCACGGGTTGGTGTGCTTGACGATGGCCGCGGCCGGCGACGAAAACTCGCGCACCAGTTGCCACGCCGCGTCCAGATCCACCAGGTTGTTGTACGACAGTTCCTTGCCGTGCAACTGCTCCGCCCCCGCGACGCCCTGGCCGCGTCTACCGTAGAGCGCCGCCCTCTGGTGCGGATTCTCGCCGTATCGCAGGTCCGTGAGCTTGGGCGCGCGCAGGCTCAGATCGCACGGCAGGGGGCCGGCGGAGCCCACCTGTTCGAGGCGCGCGCTGATCGCCGCATCGTAATCCGCGGTGGTGCGAAAGGCCTTCTTCGCAAGGCGCCACCGGGTCTCGAGCGACAGCCCACCGCCGCTGGCCCGCATCTCCTCGATGATGGCGCCATAATCCGCGGGTGAGACGACCACCGCGACGTCCTGATAGTTTTTCGCCGCCGCCCGGATCATGGTTGGCCCGCCGATATCGATGTTCTCGATGAGATCCTCGAGCCGCGCGTCCGGCTTGGCCGCGACATCTTCGAAGCGATAGAGATTGACTACCACCATGTCGATCGGCTCGATGCCGTGTTCTTCGACGGCGCGGCGGTGAGCGGAATTGGAGCGGACGGCCAGAATCCCGCCCGCGATCTTGGGGTGCAGGGTCTTGACGCGCCCGTCGAGCATCTCGGGAAAGCCGGTGACCTCGGCCACGTCCTTGACGGGGATGCCCGCCTCGCGGATCAGCCGCGCCGTTCCACCGGTGGACACCAGCTCAAGCGCCATCCCGCTCAACTCGCGGGCAAATTCGATGACGCCGGTCTTGTCCGTAACGCTGATGAGTACGCGATGGATTGTGTGCATCTACCGCACGATAGCACGCGGGGCGGGCCGGCAGCCGAAACCATGCTTTGACATTCAGACATATTCCATGATATGTCTAGACATATGAGGACGACCATACGCCTCGATGATGGCTTGCTGGGGCAAGCCCGCCGGGAGGCCCAACGCCGGGGCGAGACTCTGACATCGCTGATTGCGGAAGGCGTGCGCCGTGAGCTGGCGCGTTCGAAACCGGAACGCCGCCGGCCCAAAGTAAAACTCCCTGTCTTCGACTCCAGCGGCGGAGTGATGCCCGGTGTGGATCTGAACAACAGCGCCGCGCTTCTGGGCATTTTGGAAGAAGGCCTGCCCATCGAGAAACGACGGTGATCCTGCCCGACGTGAACGTGCTCATCGATGCCATCCGGCCCGACGCGCCGGCTTACGCGCGGTCCCGCGCATGGCTGGAGTCCGTTGTGAACGGCGAAGAAGCCTACGGGATGTCCCCACAGGTGCTTGCGGCAGTGGCGAGGATTGTGACGAATCCTCGCGTACTTCCCAAGCCATACCCGCTGGAGAAGGTCATTGGCTTCGCAAATCTTTTGCTCGATCAGCCCCACTGCCAAATCATTCAGCCCGGACCCCGCCATTGGCGGATTTTTTGCGACCTGTGCTTGCGCGCGAGCGCATCCGGCAACCAGGTGCGGGATGCGTGGTTTGCCGCACTGGCTATCGAATCCGGCTGCGAATGGATCACCACGGACCGGGACTTCGCGCGCTTCGAGGGGCTGCGGTGGCGCACGCCGTTCTGAGAGCGCATTCGGTTCGATACTCAGTGCCCTATTTCGACTTGCTGAGCTTGCGGAAATAGTCGGCCACGGCGTCGGCGTAGCCTTGCGGGACGGCCTCGCCGCCAGGGCTGCGGACGCTGCCGTCGCCGGTGACCTCGTCCACCTTGCGGCGGAGCTCCATTTCCACTTGCTCGACTCCCGAGACGAGGGCGGCATGAATGCGCTCGGCGAGCAGTGGATCGTTGGCGTAGGTGTAGGGATCGAGACGCTGGAGGTCGCGCATCAGCGCCTGGATGTCCTTTAGCATGCCCGGATCGGCCTGGGACTGCTGGTCGAGTTGCCGCAAGCTTTGCAGGGTATGGCGATAGGTGTCCTGGAAATTGCGAGGATCCCAGTTGCCGGAGTAACCGCCGCCCAACCAGGGCCCATCGGAGCTGCCGGGACCAGTGTTCGAGCGATTGCCACCGTTATACTGGCCGGCTTGTTGGCCACCTTGCTGGCCGCCGCGTTGGCCACCTTGCTGGCCGCCGCGTTGGCCACCTTGCCGGCCGCCGCGTTGGGCGCGCAATTGCTCCAATTGCTGGCGCAAGCGCTCGACGTTGGTCAGCGCCTGCTCCATGGTCTTGTCATCCTGCGCGGACTTGGCGTCCTTGCCGGGGCCCATGGCGCGCGCGACCTCGCGCAACCGGTCGCGCAGATCGTTGAGGCCCTGCGTGATCATGGATTCGGACATCACCGCATACTCGCCCATGCCGCGGCGGATCCAATCGGCGTTGCGCTGCATGTCGCGCGGCAACTCGGCCTGCTGCATGTCTCCCAGCGCCTCGCGCAGCTTACTGGAGGTTTTGCGCTCGGTGGACATCAAGTCGCGCACGGCGTTTTGCATGTCCTGCTCGAGCCGCTTCAGGTCCTTGATTTCGCCCTCTTTCTCGCCGGCAAGCTGCCCGGCTTGCTGGCGGGTGACGCTCTGGCTCTGGGGGCCGTAGGCGCGGCGCATCCGGCCTTCGAAATCCTGCTGGCGGCGGGCCAGATCCTCGGCCTGACGGGAAAGGTCGTCCAACTGGCCGCCGGCTTGCTGGGTGCGCAACCCGGAGAGCATCTGCTGCGCCTCTTTCAGACGGTCGGCCGCGCGCCGGGCTTGGGCCTCACCCTGCGGCGTGCCAGCCTGCTGGGAAGATGCCGCCTGGCGCATATCGTCCACGGCCTGCTGCAGGCGGTCGAGGGTCTGCCGCAGTTGCTGCGGATCAGCGCCGCGCGGGCCGCTCGACTGCTGCCCCTGCTGGCCTGGTTGGCCGCGTTGCTGGGCGGACTGCTGGCCTGGCGGGCCCGACTGGCTCGGCTGCCCGCTCGGTTGTCCTGGTTGTCCCTGTTGTCCTGGCTGACCGTTGCGGCTCAGTTGGCCGCTGTCGCCGCGGGTCAACTGCTCCATCTGGCGCTGAAGCTGTTCGGCTTCCCGCCGCAACATTTCCTGCTGCCAGCGCTGTTGGGAGGTCTGCTGCTGTCCCCGGCGCTGCTGTTGCGCCAGCTCCTGCTGGCGCCGGGCGAGCTGCTCGAGTTTCTGGAGCGCCTCGTCGATGGCGCGCTGCCGCTGGTCGGCGGATTGCGTCATGCGGTTGCTCTCGTACTGGTTCTTTTCGGTATCGAGCTCGAGGTCGAACAAGCCTTCGAGGTCGCGCGTGGCGCCGTTGGCGCCGCCTCCGCCGCCGCCGCGCTGGCCGCGGCCGCCAAACGCCACCTGAATATCGCGGAAGGTGGCTTCCGCGCGCAACAGGTACTGCAGGGCCTTCTGCTCGGGCGGAAGCGCATCCTGCCATTTCGCGCCCTTCAGCTTGTCGGAGGCCGGTCCCATGGATTCGACGGCTTTGTCCATGTCGTTGACGAAGCTCTTGAAGGAGTCGCCGGCGCCCTGAATCTGGCGGGCCTTCATGCGCTCGGAGAGAGATTTCGCCTGGTCGCGCAGTTTGGCCTGCACCGAGGAGAGGAACGCCGCGTTTTCGGCATCGGTGCCCTTGGCGCCCGATCCTTTGAGCTGGTTCCAGGTGGCCGTGATGATCTCTTTCTGACGCTGCGAGATTTGATTCTGCTGGTCGGCCGGGTCACCACCGCCATCGCCGCCGTCCTGCTGCGATTGCGAATAGTTCCGCTCGAAGGGCTGCGTTTCGATGAAGAACATATCGGTGTTGCTGGTGACGCGCGCATCCCGGGCGGTGGCGTAGAGGCTCACGATGTCGCCCGGTTCCACTTTGAAATCCTCGAGCGCAATGACGGTGGTTCCCGAGGAACTCTTGGCGTCCCTGGCCGGCAACATGGAAACGGTTCTCTCGGGGCCGCCATTCACGGAGTAGTGCAGTTGGACGTCCTTCAGGGCGAAATCGTCCTTGGCTTCCACCTCGACGGTGACTTCCTCGATGGGCGTGGCGCGGAAATCGCGGCCGGGCCGCGAGATTCGCACTTCGGGCGGGCGCACCTTCTGGGCTTCGATGAAATAGTCTTCGGTGAGCCGCACGTCTTCGCCGTTCTCGACCGCGGCGACGTGATAGAGGCCATCCTTCTGGATAGGCACGCTGGCCACCAGCTCGCCGGCGGCGCCCTGGCGCAGCGCCAGCTTGGACCCGTCGTCCAGCAGGATGGCGCCGGTCGAGAGCGGCTTGTCGGTCTCGATGGCGACCTCGGCGGTGGCGCCCTCGACGGCCCGCAGATCGCCGCCGGGATTCTCCACGAAATCCTTCATCCCGGTCCACGGCGGGTAGTGATAGGTAACGCGGATGTTCTTGACGGAGGGAAGCTCGACGACGTTCAGCTTGTAAGACGAGGACCGCACGCCGCCGGCTTCCACGTAATATTCCAGCGATTCCGGCACGCCGGCGATGAGGAACTGATAGGCGGAGCCGCCCGGCTCGGTTCCCATCTCGGCCTGCTCCCACTGCGACCCGCTGGCGTATTTCGCGAAGAAACGCACCTTGGGCGCGGTGAAGCCCACCAGGCGCGCAGTGACGACCTGGTCGGAGCGTTTGCGCACGGTGCGGTTGCCGGGATCGACCTGGATGTCGTAGTACGGCTTCATGCCGCCCTTCGGCAAGCCACCCCAGAGCAGGGCAGCGCCATAGCCGAGGAAGCCCGGGCCGGACGTGGCCAGCCACAGCAACACCAAGGCGGAGACGGCTGCGGCGGAAGAGAAACTGAAAATCCAGGCGGCGCGGGCGACCGTTTTCGGCTCGGCCTGGGCGGCCACCGAGAGCGTATCGGCCGCCAGCAGCTCCAGGAAGGGATCGCCCGCGTTCTGCTCGACCCTCTCGCTGAACGTGAGCAGGCGTTCTTCGAACTGGGGACACTGGTGTTCGGCGGCACGCGCCGCGCGCCGCCGGTTGAGCCGGATCAGCGGCACGATCAGCGCCGCCGCCAGGGCGAATGCCAGGCCGAGAAACAGAAACACGCGCGCGCCTATGACGCTGGGCTTCGAAAAAGCGAAGTGGTTGGCCGCCAGCACGGCGACCACCGTGAGGGCCAGGGCCGCGGCCGCGGTCACCGCCATACCGCGCGTCAGCGCGAGCCATCGCAGCCTCCGCTCGATGGCGCCCAGATATTCGGACAAGCGATCCAACGGTTTCATGCCGCCTCTTTGTTCACAGACAGATGTTGATTCCCCAACAACGATTCGGCTATCGCCAGTGCCAACACTCCCAGCATGACGTACCACCATAGCGAAAGCGGTTTCTGCTCCCCTTCTGCCGCCGCGCCGCCCTCGGAGGGCCCTTGGGCTGTATTCTGCCACAAAGTGAGGGTCTCGGGCGGGGCAGGGGTCAGGTCGGACTCATGGCGGTCTGCATTCACCGCCACCAACTCGTCGGCCCGGTTGGGCCGGTGGATCTCATAGAAACCGGCCGAGGTGAACTGAATGTTCTGGGCCTGGGTGGCCTCTTCGAGCGACAGGACGCGGCGGCCCTTGGGGTCGACTACTTCCACGGCGGAGCCTTTCTCCCTGGAATCGCGCAACTCCTCGAAGGAGCCGACCAGCACGCTGGGAGGCCCGTCGTCCAGCCGGCCGAGGTATCGCGCGGTCTGCTGGATGAACGGCACGAAGGAGGCGTGCAAGGGGAAATCGTTGGCGACGTTGTCGAAGGTGGAGGCGAACACCAGGACGTGGCCCTCGCCCATCCGGCGATCCATCAGCAGCGGCGTCTGGTCGGAGAGCCTGGCCGCCACGCGCGCGTCGCCGGGCGCCACGCGGATGGCCTGGTAGAACTTGACGTCGTCCCAGCGGTCGTCATTCAGGATGGATGGGTGCGAGCGGTCGAGCCAGACCGCGGTCTGGAAGCGCTCGCCTTCGCGCCCCGCGTAACGGGTCTCTTCGATGCGATCGCCGGTAACAGGCACGCGGGCGCGGGCCACCGACATGCGGCCCAGGGAGATCAGGACGGAGCCGCCGCCGCGCACGTGCTCGCGCAACTGGTCCTCGAAACTGGCCGGCAGCGCGCCCACGTCGGAAAGCGCCACGAACGCGTATTTAGCGGGCGAGAGGTTGGCGGTCTGGTCCGGCGTGGCGGGGTCGATCTCGAAGGCGGACTGGCCGGAGGCTTCCAGCGCCGCCTTGAAATACAACAGATCGCGGCTGTTTTCGGCCTCGTGGACGAACAGGGCATGGTGCGGGTCGGCGCGCTCGACCGAGAAGTAGAAAACGTCGTCGGAGGGGAGCGCGTCGGCGGAATCGGTGCGCACCTCACCCCGGTTCTTCCCGTAGGGCACTTCGAGCGAGAGGAACTCGACCGTGGCGCGGCCGTGCTCGGGGACCTCGACCGTCTTGGTCTCGAGCACGCGATGGTTCAGGGAGAGCGAAACGCTGCGCGTGGAGGGGCGCCCTCCGGGCCCAGCGCCGAAACTCGCGACGGTGGCGAGGACGCGCGACTTGCGGCTGTCGTACACGCGCCGCGGCGCCACCACGTTCTCGACGGCGAAGTTGGGGACCAGCTTGGTATCGACGGGGTGCGGATGGAGCTGCACGTTCGCATTCAGCCGGAGATCGCTGAAATTGGCGGGCATGCCGGACTGCTGCATGTCGGAATAGAGGTGCGCGGCGAGCGGCAGGCGGAGCGACTGGGCGATAGAGCGCAGCCAGCGGGCCAGCTCCGCGAACGAGGTGCGGGCGTCGGAGGCTTCAATGGAATCGATGGCGGCGTTGAGCGGCGCATGATCGCCGGTGACCTCGCTCATCACCTGCACGCGCGCTCCGAACGCCAGCACTTGCGCGCGCTGGCCGGCACGCAGGCCCGCAACCAGGCGACGGGCCATCTGTTTGGCCTGGCCGAGGCGGTCGCCGGCGCGCATGCTGAGGGAGTCGTCAATGGCGAGCACGATGACTTCCCCCGTGCGGCTGGCCGGCGCCACCGTCTGGCGCACGTAAGGATGCGCGAAGGCCAGAGCGATGAGCGCGACGAGCGCCGTGCGCAGCGCAAACAGCACCAGGTAACGCAGCCGCCGGTGCTTGATGGAACTCTGGATGCGGCGCTCGAAAAACATCAAGGAGCTGAACGGCAGCGGTGTGGTCCGGTGCTTCTTCAGAAGATGGAGCCAGATGGGAAGGCACGTACCCACCGCTCCGGCCAGGAACCAAGGCGTGAAGAAGCCCATCTAGAGCCTCCCCTTGCGGACGGCCAGGTACTCGCGCAGGCCTTCATCCAGGGGCCGCGCGGTATTCATGAGAAAGTATTCCATGCCTGCGCCGCGGGCCTTGGAGGCGAGCGCCTCGAGGTGCGAGCCGATTTTCCGGGGGTACTCGTCGCGGGTATACTCGGGCGAAACTTCCAGCGCGCGGGCCGCGTTTTCCATGTCCACCAGGAGCACCGGCTCGTGGAATTTCGGTTTGATCTCCTGCGGGTCGAGCAGGTGAAAGAGGATGACGTCGTTTCCGCGATAGCGCAGCGGCTCGATGGTCTTAACGATGATGTCCGGCTGCTCGTAGAAGTCCGAGAGCACCACCACGATTCCGCGCCGGCGCAGAAAATTCTGGAAATGCGCGAAGGGCTTGACAAAATCGGTGCGCGTGCCCGGCTCAGCTTTCTCGATGGCGTGCAGCAGGCGGAAGAGCTGTCCCTGTCTGGTGGAAGGCGCGACGTAGTTGCTGACGTCTTCATCGAAGACGATGAGGCCGGCGGCGTCGCGCTGCACATTGGCCATGTAGCAGAGGGAGGCCGCCACGAAGCGCGCGTAATCGAGCTTGGTGACGGGCTGAGAGCCGTATGCCATGGAGGCCGAGGTGTCGAGGAGAACCAGCAGTTGGGTATTGGTCTCGCCGCGATAGCGCTTGAGGAAGGTTTTTTCCGTGCGGGCGAAGACGTTCCAATCGACGTGGCGCAGGTCATCGCCCTGGGAATAGGCGCGATACTCGGCGAACTCCTGGGAAAAGCCGAAATCGGGAGACCGATGCAGCCCCGCGACGAACCCATCGACCACGGTCTTAGCGACAAGGTCCAGCCCCGAGATGGACGCCAGCGTAGATGGGTCAAGAAAGCGTTGTAGCATTTTATGTCACCGCAGAGACGCAGAGACGCAGAGTTAAGAAGAAAATGATTAAAAGGTCAAAACCTGAGAGCGCAGAGGGGGCAGAGGTAACAGGTGCTCCCGAGGGCTCTTTGAAATGGTTCACCAGGCGTTTCAGACCTTTTTTCAAGATCGGCTCGTTAAAGTTGAGGAGAAGGCCCACTTTCTTGCCCGAGAGCTTCAAATACGTGAGTAATTGCGCAGAGTGGATAGGGAGGAGTTGGTCAACCGTTTTCAGCTCGAGAACAATTGAATCTTCTACCAGAAGATCCATTTTGAAACCGCAATCCAGCTTGATCCCCTTGTAAGAAATTGGCAAGTGGACCTGCCTTTGGAAGCTCAAGCCCAACTGGCTCAGTTCATAGCACAGACACTCCTCATAAACCGATTCCATTAGCCCCGGCCCCGTGTTTCGGTGCACTTCAATGGCAGCGCCAATAATCTGTTCGGTCAGCCGATCCAACCGCGACACCCGGGAACCACTTATTACCTCTGCTGTCTCCGCGCTCTCAGGTTTTGATTTTTCAATCATGTTCTTCTTAACTCTGCGTCTCTGCGTCTCGGCGGTAAATCAATTTCTACTCCCTCGGTGCCGGCTTCCATTCCAGGATGCGCTTCAAGATGTCGTCCTGCTTCAGACGGTCGGATTCGGCGTGGAAGTTCAGCAGGATGCGGTGGCGCAGGACCGGAATGTACATCGCGCGGATATCTTCGTAGCTCACGTGATAACGGCCCCGCATCAATGCCCTTGCTTTGGCCGATAGAACCAGGAATTGGGCGGCGCGGACACTGGCGCCGTAGTTCACATACTTCCTGACGAAGTCCGGCGAGGTTTCGTCGCGGGGGCGAGAGACGCGCACCATGTCCACGGCGTGGCGCGCCACGCTCTCGCCGATCGGCACCATGCGCACCAATTGCTGAAAATCCAGGATCTCCGCGGCGTTGGTCACGGGGTCGGCATGGGCGATGGTGGTGACGGTGGTAAGGTCCACCACCTCCAGCTCCTGGTCGGCCGTCAGGTAGTCGAGCACCGTGTTGAACAGAAAACGGTCGAGCTGGGCTTCGGGCAGCGGATAGGTGCCCTCCAGCTCGATGGGGTTCTGCGTCGCCAGCACGAAGAACGGCGCGGGCAGCTTGTAGTTGTTGCCGCGCACCGTGCAGGCCAGCTCCTGCATGGCTTCCAGCAGCGCGCTCTGCGTCTTCGGCGGAGTGCGGTTGATCTCGTCGGCCAGCAGGATATTGCCGAAGATAGGCCCAGGGACGAAGGTCCAGGTGCGGTGGCCGCTGGCCGGGTCCTCTTCAATAATGTCGGTGCCGGTGATGTCGCTGGGCATCAGGTCGGGAGTGAACTGAATGCGCTTGAAAACCAAGCCGAGGGTCTGCGCCAGCGTGCGCACCAGCAGGGTCTTGGCGGTGCCCGGCAGCCCGGTGATCAGACAATGGCCGCCCACGAACAGGCCGATCATGACCTGCTCCAGCACCTCCTCCTGGCCCACGATCACGCGGTGCACCTGCGTCACCATCTCGGAATGCACCTGGCGGAAGCGCTCGATGCGCGATTTCAAAACCTCGGAATCAATGCGAGGGGTCACGGTTGTTGACATGATGGTTCCATTTTCACTTGGCTTCGGTAGTGCTCAACTCCAACAAGAGCTTTTGAGCGGGACGGTACCCCGGGGCGGTTTCCAGGGCCGCCAGCAATTCGTCCTTGGCCTGCTCGGGCTGATGGTTCAGATGGTAGGCGCGCGCCAGGTTGTAGTGCGATTGCGCCGGGTCGATGGGGTTGTGGGCCAGCACCGCGCGGAACTCGCGAATGGCGCCGGTCAGATTGCCCTGGTCGATCCACAGGGCGCCCAACCTCTGGTGCAAATCGTTATCGATGGGATAGATATAGTTCAGGCGGTTCAGGACGTCCGCGGCCTCCCGCTTGCGGCCGGCATCCTCGAGCTGTTTGGCCAGCAGCTTGATGGAGTCGGGATTGCGCCCGCCGGCTCTGACGTAGCGCTCGAGCTCGGCGATGGCCGCGGGCTTGTCGTCCTTGGCCAGATAAGCGCCGGCAAGAAACTCGTAGACGCTGCCGTCCTCGACGTAGTCCGGATACATGTCGCGGATGGCGACGCCTTCCTGGATGACTCCGTCGTAATCCTTATTCCTGGCCATCTCGCTCGCTTGCTTGAGCCTCTTCCGCCATTCGTCGAAGTGGTCAACCACGCGCTTGGTGTCGGCTTCGATGAACGCGAGAAACTGCTTGTCGAATTCGGCCGGCTCGATCTTCAACTCCCTGAGGATGACGGCGGCGGTGCCCTCGTCGTTGCCGAAATCGTGGAGCATGGCGAGGAGCGTGTCCCAGCCCCACTTGCTGTTGATGTAATCGCAGATGCGGCCGGCCTGGAAGTAACTCACCAGCACCTGCTCGGGGCCGGCAGGATGGACGAAGCCGCGGTCGAGCTCCGAGACCGGCAGCAACTTCTTATCCTTGATCGCTATGATGATGGGGGGTGCGAGGCGGTCGCCCCACTCGGGCGAGGCCGCGGTCTCCTCATGCACGGCCAGGCCCTCGGTGAACCAGCGCGGCACGCGGGAGTTGGTGATGGTCAGAGTGAACACGTGGCTCATTTCGTGCCACAGCGTGGAAGCCCAGTGGAAGCGGCCGGGAGTGCGGCCGGAAGGGCTGTCCATGGCAATGAAGGAGCCATAAGTGGCGGAGGTGAAGGTGACTCCCAGCGCGCCCAGGCCGGGCATGCCGAGGGTGCGCACGGCGAAGTCTTCGTGGTCGGGGTAGGCCTCCACGCGCACGGGCTTCTCCAGCTTGATCCGGTACTTCCTCTCGTAGGTGGCGATCGCGCGCTCCATTTCGGATTCGAAGTAGGGACGAAGCAGCTCGGCTTCTTTCTTATCGAGCATCAGGATGGCGCGGCCGGCCCGGAAGGTGACGAGCTTCTTGTAGCTATCGAGCAGCCTCAGCGAGTTAATGGTGGCCTTGTCCCGGAAATCGTTGTTGTAACAGGTCTCGAGCTGGGTAAATGCCTCTTCGTCCTGGCCCAGGCGCATGAGGTTGATGCCCAGTTGCGAGCGCGCGCTGTAGAGTTGCGGATCGAGCTCGAGGGCCTGGCGGTAATACTGAACGCCTTCCTGGTAGCGGCGATTGAGGACGAAGAAGCGGCCGGCGGTCTCGTAGCCGCGGGCGGCGCGGGGGTCCCAGGAAGAGTTCTTCTTATCGGCAAGCCAGTCGATGGTGGCGAGGATGGCTCTGCCCTGAACGGAATCGGCGTCGATGGCGAGGGCCTTTTTCGCCTCTTCCACGGCCTTGGCGGTGTCGCTGTCCTCGAGGGTGAGGCGCGCCAGCAGCTCCTGGGCCTCGAGCAGCTTGGGATCGGACACGAGCGCCTGGCGCGCCAGGCCGGCGGCGACACCTTCGAAATTCTCGGTGGCAACCAGGGCCAGGCCAAGCAGGGCGCCGGCGTGGTCCTTCTTCAGAGCGAGTGCTTCGTTGAAGAGGCCCACGGCATCGCCAGGTTGGGAGTGATCGAGGTACAGCCGGCCCCAGCGCACCCTGTAATCGGGATTCTTCGGATTCTCGGCCACCAGCGCACGGAACACGTTGTTGGCATCCTGGAAGCGGCGCGCTTTCCAGAATGCCTCGGCCTGCTCGAGCGTCTGCGCCGGCAGAAGTGACGCCAGCAGCAGCGCGATTGCGCCCAGTCTGATCACTTCTCGAGGGCCTCCTGGGTTCGGGCGAGTTCCAGCAAAAGCCCGGTGAGTTGCTTCTTGTAGGCATCCACCGGCAGAGCGGCCTTTTCGTACTTCAGCTTGTCGATGGCCTGTTCGAGCTGCTCCTTCTTTTGGAGCAGCGGCCGCTTGGCGGGGTCGCGCGCGGCGGCGGCGTTGGCGCCCAGCCGCACCACGGGGAAGGCGGCGGCGAGCTTGCCTTCGCCATTTTCGGCCGAGGGGACGCGCTCGCCCTCGCTCTTGCCGGTGTCTTCGAGGACCGAGTGTTCGGTGGCCAGGCGCAACTGCGCATCGTAGAAATCGGAGGTTTTGTGCTGCGCGTAATGGAAGGCTTCGAGGGCGGAGATGGTTTCGTTCTTATCGACGTCGGCCGCCGGATCGCGCAGCGCTTCGGCCCAATAGCGGGCGAAAACCGTGGCGTTCTTTTCCGTCCCCGTCCTGGTGGCGGCGACCACCACGCGGGTGGGGCGGCGCAGGGCCTGGACGGACCCGCCGCTCGAGCTGGTCATGTTCACTACGAGCTGGCGCGTCGCGGGCACGCGATCGAACAACGCGGCCAGCTCCGCGCCGGTGATGTCGGGTCCGGGAAGGTTGAACTTGTAGTCCACGCCATCGAAAGTGCCGTGGCCGATCAGCATGACCACCAGGGCATCGGCGGGTTTGGCCTGTTTGGCGATTTCCGTGAAACGCGCGCGGATCTGGTCGCGCGTGGGCGCCAGGAGGGTCATCACGCTGGAATCGCCGCCGGCGCGCTTCAAACTGGAGTCGATGTCTTCGGCCCACATCTTGAAGCGCTGGTCGTAATCGGGCTCGCCGCCGAGGCCGGAAATGGTCACATAAAAGGTGGCGGCGGGCGCGGAGAGCGCAGCCAGCAGCAGGAGGGAGAGCGGCTTCATACCACACCCCACCGTCTGCGCAGCAGCCATTCGCAGGCGCGGATACCGAAAGCCAGCAGGAAGATCGCGGGCATATCCCAGAGGTCGCGGGTCTCGCGCGTGGAGATGCCCGCTTCGGAGTAAGAGATTTCATTCGCAAGCTGGGACGCTTCACCGGGCTTGTAGTAACGGCCGCCGGTCTGCTCGGAAAGCTTCTCCAGGAGCTCGCGGTTCTGCGAGGTATGGAAATTCTCCGCCACGCCGTCTTCACGGCGGAAGGTCACCACATCGCGTCCGATCTCTTCCTGTTCGCGGCCGGCGATGATGTCGGCGACGTAAGAGCCGGGCTTCCCAGCGGTCCATTCGCCGCTGTAGACGCCCTCTTCGAGCGGTTGTGGCGTCAGCTCCACGGTGGCGGAAGCGCCGTCGGGACTCATGAAGCGGGCCTGCACGCTGGCGTTCGTCACGGGCTTGTACTGCTTGTCGCGCACCTCTACCCGCAGCGGCACCTTGGTCTCATCGGAGAGCACGGGCTTGGGCGTGGAGGCAGTCACCTGGCCGGGCGCGTCGGTCACCAGGTAGCGGAGAATCTGCTGCCAGAAAGTGGCGTGGGTCTTGTCGTCATGGGGCAGCCACATCTTCCAGCGCCAGCTTCCGCCGGTGGCGAACAGCACGGTGCGGCCGCGGCCGTAATTTTCCGTGACCAGCAGAGGCGGTTTTCGCTTTCCGGCGGGGGTGGATACGAGCAGCACCGTGGCGCCGGGTTTGGGATCGCCGGCCTCCTGATAGTTGGCCATCTGCGGCATTTTCTTCCACAACTCGAGGTTGCGCGCGGGGTCTTCGTCCAGCCGGCAGAGGACGCTCTGGGCGCCGGCCGCGGTAAGTTCCTGGCCCGTGAAATCGCGGTGGAAAGTGCCTTTGGCCTCCGGCAGCCTGACAGGCACGAGGTCGGCCAGGGGCGAAGCAGGGTAGCCGCCGTCGGAGAGCGTGGCGCGGCCGCCGAGGAACAGCAGGCCGCCGCCGCGGCGGTCCACGAAATCGCGGACCAACTGCTGCTGGGTGGGCGAAAAATAGTTGGCCTCGACGCTGCCGATAATCAGCCCCTGGTATGCGAACAGATCTTCGGCTTTGGAGGGGAATCCGTCCTCCAGCTCGTGCGGCTCCGGCGGGTCGGGCACGCCCTGGCGGTAGATTTTGTTCTGGGTGGTGCGCAACATGCTCACCAATTCGATGTTGTGGTAATCGTCGAGGGCGCGGCGGATGAACTTGAAATCCCAGCGCGGCTCGCCCTCGATGTAAAGGATGCGCGGCTTGCGCGCTTCCACGCTGACCAGGCGGGTGACTTTGTTGTTTTGGACGTTCTCTTCGCCGGGGATGGGGTCGAGCGAGATCTCGAGCGTTTTCGGCCCGGCATCGCCGCAATTGAAGACCAGCGATTCGGTCTGAAGCGCGCCCTCGGATCTCAGCGCGACCTCTTGGGAAGCCAGCACCTTGGCGCCGTCGCGAATGCCGATCTTCGCCTTGCCGCCGGAAAGCCCGTAGTTCTGGAACGTGACCAGCGCGGTGAGCTTGGATTGCGGCAGGGCGCGCGTGGGCACCACCGCGTCGGTGATTTCCACGTCTCGCCGGGGATGTTCGCGGCCGAACCCGATGGTGTGGACCGGAATGCGCTGGCGGCGGATGGCGGAGATGGTCTGGAGATCGATGCCGCCGGCGTTATCGGCGCCGTCGCTCAGCAGCACGATGGCGCCGAGCGGCAGCGAGGACGATTCGGCGAGCACGCGCTCGAGGGTATCGCCGATGCGCGAGGCGGGCGCGGCCGCCGAAAGCTGATCGGGTCTTTGAATGCGTTCCGGCTCTCCGCCGAACTTGTAGAGCCTCACCTGAAAACGGGCGCCCAGCGATTTCAGCAGGCCCCCGTTGAGCACCGCTTGCGCGGCGGCTTCGCGCGTGCCGGAGGCGTCGGCAAGGGACATGCTGCGGGAGTCGTCCACCAGCACGGCCACCACGTTCTGCTGAGGGCGCAGCGTGGAGACGCTCAAAGCCGGGCGCCACAGCAGAATAAGAACCAGCGCGACCAGGCAGGCTTCCAGCAGCCAGATGGCCACCGGGCGCAACCCGCTGAGCATGCCGTGATGGCGGCGCACATGCCAGAAAAGCAGCCCCGAGAGAGCGAGGATGGCGACGGCGAGCAGCCAGACCGGCCAGGGCGTCAGGAAGACGAAGCGACCCTTGTGAAAAATACCAGCCGGGTATTTGAACAGGATCTCGAACATGCAGCTCCGTCAAGCAACGGTGGCGATTAATATGTGGACGTGCTCATCGCAGCCGGGGGTTACAGACAGTCCCAGATCGGCGGGAAGTTCAACATGCGGGCACATTCCGCGAAGCCCTCGTATGTGAGAAAGGATAACATGACGTTGCGTCGCCGGCGCTACCCTCAGTTCACCGATTGCAGCAGCGCGTCGATCTTGACGATATATTTCTTCGCCCGTTCCGATTCCGCCATGTCGGGGTTCAGGCTGATGGTGTCGGCAAAATGCTTGCGCGCCGGGACCAGCGGTTCCACCGCGCCCGACGCCTGCGCTTTGCTGGTGTAGCTGAGCGCCAGCGCGAAATGCGCGTAGGGGTCCGAGGGATCGTAGGTGAGCGCCTTCTGGCAGTAGCCGATGGCCGTATCGAACTGGTTCAGCAGCCGCTCGCTGTCGCACAGCCCGAAATACGCCAGGCTGCGCAGGTCCTTCCACACGTCGCGCTGCGCCGCGCGCTTCTTCCGCCCGAAACCGGCCAGAAACCCCAGCACGTAGTAATTCATCTTGCCGGCGAGTTTGCTGTCGAAATCGCTCAGTTTCAGGTACTGCTGGTAGGAATCGCAGGCGTTCTGATACTTGGCGCTGAGCCGCAGGCTCTCCGCCAGCCAAAAATACGCTTCGGCATTGTTGGGGGTGAGCGCGATGGCCTTGCGCGCGGCCTCCGTCGAATCCGCGTACAGTTCCTTCATGCGCAGCGCCTCCGCCAGCAGGTACCATGCCAGCGCGTGCTTGGGGTCGCGCTGCACCACCGCGTTCAACTGGCGGATCGACTCGTCGAGCGCTCCCTTGTCGAGCAGCATGCCTCCCAGGGTGGCGCGCGCCTCCACATAATCGGGATCGATCTCGATGGCCCGCCGCAGCCACTTCTCGGCGTCATCGTTCTGGAAAAGATCGCGATACACGCGGCCCAGGTAGAGCGCCGCCTGGCTGTAGTTGGGGTCCGCCTGGAGCGCCGCCTGAAAGCTCTCGACGGCTTTGCGGTAGTTCTCGGGCGTTCCTTTGTTGTAAAGTTCCAGCCCCTTGTCGAACTGCTCGACGGCCGCGCGCGGGCGCCGGCGCGCGATCAGAATCTTCAGCGTGACGGTAACCTCCTGCCCTGGATAAACCATCTCCTCGCGCGGCCCGTCGGGCTCGTAGCCCATGTGGACCCCCTTGACGGTGTGCACGCCGGGCCGCAATCCCGGCAGGCGCAAAGGCTTCCCCTTGTTCACCACTCCCACCGTCGTGCCATCCACCGACACCTCGACGCCGTCCATGTTGGTTTCGAAAACCAGGGCGCCGTCTTTGGGCGGCGGGGGCGCGCCCGGACTGGCGCCCGAGGGCAGGTACGCCAGCAGCATGTTGGGGTCGAAACTGCCGCGCTCGGAAGTGGGGTTCTGCTGCCCGTTGGTGGCCTCGCGGACGTTGCGGCGGACATACTCGGCCAGCTCGTCGGCCGTCACAATGCCGTCGCGCGACTCGTCCGCGGCGCCCTCGAGGCCCTTCACCACGTAGTACGTGAAGATCCCGTGGCCGCCGCCCCAATCGGCGCTCTCGAAGGAACGCTCGCGGTCGCGGCTGGCCGTCAGCGAGAACATCGAGCGGTTCAAGTCCAGCAGGGCGCGGCTCACTGCGACGCGGTCCTCTTCCGGCGTGATGGCTCCGCTGTGGCAGGCGTCGGTCATCAAGACCTTCCATTTGGCCTTGATCCGCGCGCCGATCACCGAGCCCAGCGTCTCCATCGGGTATCCCGTCCCCGCGATGTTGCCGGGGTCCAGATCGTAAGGCGCCAGGTAGGCCCGTCCGCTGGAGACGAAACCGTGGCCGGCAAAGTAGACCAGCACGCGGTCGTCGTCGCGCGCCGCGGAGGGCAGCCACTCCTCCAGCTCGTGCCGCAGGTTGGCCAGGGTAGCCCTCGCGCCCACCAGCTTGTGGACATTCTCCGCGTGGAAGTTGCCGCCTTCCGGGCTGATGAGAATCGAGTAGACCGATTCGGCGTCGCGTTCCGAGAACTGCAGTTGATCTTTGGCTTGCAGGCTTTTGTAAGTGGCAATCCCCACCACCAGCGCGTAGGAGCGTGGAATGGTCACCGCCGCGGGCTGGGTTGCGGGTGGAACCGCAGGCTTGGCCTCGGCCGCGCCCGTCTCGTACTTCAGGTCCCGTTCCTTCTTCTGCGGCGGCGGCTGCTGCGCCGGCGGCTGCTGGGCCGGCAGCATCCCCGCCGCGAGGGTCAAAATCGCCAAGGTTCGAAAGCGCATCGTCGTCTACCTGTGTGCCACGCGGAACTCGTAAATCGCCGGCCCACTGAGCGGCGCCGGAGATGCGATCAGCGAGGAATTCTGTTCGCGGATGAACATCAGCTCGCGCGAGGCCGCCCCCGGGACGCCGCTCAGGTTCTCCGGCAGTTTCTCGGCGGGCCGCACGCCCTTCGGCCCCGCGGAGCTGTCCACGCACTCCCCGCGAGCTTTGAAGATGGTGTCGTCGCAGCGCGGCGTCAGGCGGGGCGGTACCGGCCCGCTCTTGGGAGGTGGAGGCAGGGGCTGATACTTGGGCTGCGCCCCCAGCGAGAGCGGCGTCACCAGCCAGTACAGCACGTCGTGGCCCGGAGGGCCCGTGATCCGGAACCACCCCTGGGTTGCCGGAACCACGTACTCCTTGCCCGCCTCGATGCGGTTCTGCTCCCCGGTATCCTCGCGCGGAAAGAGCGTCTCGTAGTTCCCCGAGGTGGCTTGATTCATCACGTAGAGGTAGCCATCGAAGTTGGCGCGGAAACGAAAGCGCACGCGGTCGCCGGTGTCGAACACCAGGCCCGGATCGACCGCCCGCCAGCTTCCGCCCTCGAGCCGCTCGAGCGTAAGCTCGATCCGGTGCGGGCCCTGCCCGAGGCTCTTGGTTTGGCCGGCGGCGGCCGCGGCCAGCACTGTCAGCGCGGCTATTGCCGCGAGTCCCCGCTTCATGAAGCGTCTCCCTCCCCAAACAACCTGCCCAACCGCTCTCTGACGTTCGCGGCTCGGTAAGCGTCTGCGTTTCAGAGCCGCGAACGTCAGAGAGCGGTCGGCTACTGATGCTTCAGCGTCACATCGGCAACCAGCCGCGACTCGGGGCTGCCCGTGCGATTGACCACGTAAACAGCCTTCTCCTTCTTCTCCCCCGGTGTTGCCTCGTCCACTTTCTCGAAGACCAGGTCGCGCGCCAGCACCTGGTTCCGCAGCCGGCCCACCAGCGCGTCGTCCATCGGCGTCAGGGATGCCATCAGCAAGTGCTTGGGCGGTTCCTTGGCTTCCTCAGCGGCGGGCGCGGGGGTGCTGCTTCCCAGCGAGTAAATCAGTTGCTCCAGGCTCGGCTCGGGACGGCGCGCGAGCACGATGAACAGATGCTCCTCTCCGGCTTGCTCGTCGAAGGCAAACCGGCCCGGCGCCGGCGGTATGGTGTACTGCCGCCCGCTGGTGACGCGATTGGAGCCTCCCTCAATCTCCGCGCTGGGGAACAGCACCTTCCACGATCCGCTGGTTCCCTTCATAGCGATGTACAAGTATCCCTCGTCGTTGCACTCGACACTCACACGGATGCGGTCGCCCGAATGGAAAACGGTGTCGGCGTCAACTTCCCGGTATTGGTCCCCGCCCGGGTTGCGCAGAAAGCTGTACCGCAGCCCGAGCGGCTTTTCCGGAGAATAGGCCGCCGGAACGATGGCCGCGCCGACCGGCATGCGTGCAACCTGGCCGCTGGTTCTGGCGGGAACATTCAGCGGCGGACCGGCCTTCGGCGCCGCAGTGACCGCTTCCGCCGCCGCGGCTGGCCTGGCGGGCGCGGCTGGCTTGGCCGCCGGCTTCCTGGCCGGCTTGGCTTCCGGGGTCTTGACCGGCGCCGAAGGCGCGGCCTCCGCGTAGAACAACTCTCGCGCCGAGAGCTTCTTGCCGCTCTCCGGAGCCGTCTGTGCCATGGCGGCGGCTGCCACCGACAAGAACCCACACATCCATCTACCGGCTTTCATAAGTTCTCTCCCGGGCATTCCCCGTACCCCCTCTCATAATTATGCTTCCAATTCCGCTCACTAACGACTATCATTTATCATTGCATTGCAGGCTAGGAGACGTCTATGAAAACCCGCCCGCGAGTACCCCGAGCGTCGCGCTTCCTGTGCATGATGCTCGCGGAGATCATCGCCATACCATTAGTTCCATCCCCGGTACGCGCGCAAGCGCCTGAGCCCAAACAGTTAAGCATCTCGATTCTGGAGGGCGAAGGCGCCATCAACAACATCCGCCAGCGCACGGCGAGAGAAGCCATCGTGCAGGTGGAAGACGAGAATCATAAGCCGGTAGCAGGGGCGGCGGTCACGTTCTTCCTTCCCAATCACGGCGCCAGTGGTGTTTTTTCTAACGGCAGCCGCAGCATAACTGTGATGTCCGATACTAATGGGCATGCCGCGGTCCACGGCATCATGCCGAATAAGGTCGCCGGGAAAATGGAGATTCGCGTCTCCGCCCAATTCAAGGCATTGAATGCCAATGCCGTTATCACCCAGACGAACGCCGCCGGAGCAGCCGCGGCCGGCGGCGCCGCCGTCTCCGGCAAGGTCATCGCTCTGATCGTGGTCGCCGCCGCCGGCGCGGCAGTCGCGGGTGTTCTGGCCACCCGTGGCGGCGGGGCCGCAACCCCCACCCCAACCCCTACTCCGTCTGTCATCATCACCCCGGGGACGCCCTCAGTGGGCCACCCCTAGTAGCCGCTGCCGGAAAAAGGAGGTATCGAACATGAGACAACGATGGCTGCTTCCGATCCTAGTGGTGGTTCCTCTTATGCGCGTCCTCGCCGCCGCCCCCGCGGATCCGGTCCTGCGCGGCCCCACCATGGGTTTGGTTTTTGACTCGTCTCAGTCGGCCCTGCGGCCCATCCGGGGAATACCCGGTGCCGCGACCCTGGGCGAGCCCGTGAATCTTGGGTTTGCAATCGCTTCGGCGGCGGTCTCACCGCGCCAGGACTATGCTCTCGCATGGAAGGCGGACGATTCCTCTCTCGTGCTGGTGCGTGCCGGCGGTGCGGAGATTTCCTCTGCCGCCGTTGCTGGGACTCGGTCCGCGCCCGCGCTCATCGTCTTTAGCCCGGACGGCGCCGCCGCCGCGCTCTATGACTCCGCCTCCGGCCGCGTGCAGATCCTGACCGGCCTGCCGGATGCCGCCACGGTTCAAGGCGACATCGATGTCTCGGCCTTGGCCGGCCCGGTCGCCGCCCTGGCGGTGGACGATGCGGGAACTTCGCTGCTGCTCGCGGCCGGTGAAGCGGAAACGGTCTCCCTCTACCGCATCACCATGGATGCCGCCCCGCAGTTCCTGGCGTCCTTTCGCAGCGTTGCGGCGCTGCGCCTGCTCGATAGCGGCCGCCAGGCTCTGCTGGCGGACTCCATCGCTGGCGCGCTCTACCTCATTCGCGATCTGCCGGGAGCCGCGGCCATTGAGATGATTGCGTCCGCGCGCGACGGCCTGGGCGCACCGATCGCCGTGGAAGCCGATTCCGCGGGGCGGCGGATCTTCCTCGCCGATCGAGAGGGCAATCTGACCATTCTCGACCGTGAACGGGGATCCGTCTCGTCCCTCCCATGCGGGTGCGCGCCGGCGGGGTTGTTCCGGCTCTCCGGAACCGCGACGTTCCGGCTCACGGAACCCTCTGACGCGCCCATGTGGGTCCTGGATGCCTCCGGCCCCGATCCGCGCATTGTGGCCATTCCACCCGGCGCGCCGCAGGCAGACAACGGAGGCCGCCAATGAAACGCCTTGCTCTGCTGTTCCTGCTGCCGTTCGCCAGCGGCGCCCTGTTCGCCCAGGCCCTGTACACCATCACTGGGACGGTAGGGGACGGTACTGTCGGCGTGCAATACACAGCGCAATTGACCGTCACGCCCCCCGTTACCCAGGCGACGTGGTCGATTGTCCAGGGGTCGCTCCCCCCCGGCTTGACCATGAGCCCTCCCACCGGGCCCAGCACGACCATTGGCGGCATACCCACGGTCGTCGGGACCTACTTCTTCACCGTCCAGGCTAACGTCGGCATCGGCGTGCCGATCAATGCGACGCGCGCCTTTTCCATCACCATCGGTGCGCCCCCACTGACTATCGCATCGGGGGGCCTGCCCGACGGAGTCGTGGGCACGTTCTATTACCAAAATCTGACGGCAGCGGGCGGTTACGGCCCCGGAACGTATACGTTTACGTTGACCGGGGGATCTCCTCCTCCGGGCCTCGGGCTGTCCGTTGGCGGCGCGATTTCCGGCACGCCTACGGCTAACGGATTTTACAGCTTCACCGTGGGCGTCACCAGCCAGACCGGCACGAATCCCCAGGTGTCGGCGTCCGGTACCTTCACCATCAACATTCCGCTCCCACCCTTGAGCATTACTACCACCAGCCTGCAAGCCGGAACCGTTGGCGCAACCTACGCGCAGGCTCTAGACGCCACCGGCGGATCACCGCCGTATACCTGGCAAGTGACGAGTGGCAGCTTGCCTGGCGGCCTGACCATGAACTCCTCTGGAACCATCTCCGGGACGCCCACCGCCGCCGGCTCCTTCGCATTCCAGGTCACGGTCAGCGATTCTCAGTCGGGCAGCGCCTCCGCCAGGTTCACCATCCGGATCGCTCCGGCAGCGCTCGTCATCACGACCGCTTCGCTGCCTGGCGGGAATGTAGGGTCTTCCTATACGGCTACTCTCGCGGCGACTGGCGGGATTCAGCCCTATTCCTGGTCCGTGGTTTCGGGCGCAACCGCGGGTTTGGGCGCCCTTCCGACCGGCCTCACGATCAGTTCCGCCGGCGTCATTTCCGGCACGCCAACCACCGCCGGGACATTCAGCTTCACGATCCAGGTTGCCGATTCGGGGCAGGCCACGGCGACCAAGGCTTACAGCGTCACCGTGGTTTCGGGACCCAAGATCACCACGGCTCCCCCTCTACCGGACGGAACCGTCGGGGTTGCGTACTCGCAGCAGTTCTCGGCCAGCGGCGGAGTTACTCCTTACACGTGGAGTGTTACCAGCGGTTCCATTCCCGGGCTTAGCCTGACCCCGTCAACCGGCCTGCTTTCCGGCACTCCGAGCACTGCCGGAACCTACACCTTCACCATTACCGTCACCGACGCGAACAGCCAGAGCGCCAGCGCAACTTTCTCCATCCGGATTGTTGCGGCGCTCTCGATTACCACGCAAGCTCCCCTGCCGGGCGGCGTGGTCGGCGTGCCGTACACACAGGCATTTGCCGCTACGGGCGGGACTCCACCCTATCAGTGGTCCGTCTCCGCCGGCACGGTGCCAACCGGGCTCACGCTGAATGCCACCACAGACACCACCACCACGGTCAGCCTTGCCGGAACGCCTACGGCAGCGGGGACATTCAGCTTCACGATCCAGGTTAAAGACTCGGCCGCGCGCACGGCGACCCAGGCGTTCACCATCACGGTGGCCGCTGGCGTGAAACTAACTACAGCTCCTCCTCTGCCGGACGGAACCGTCGGGGTTTCGTATTCGCAGCAGTTCTCGGCCACGGGCGGAGTCACTCCTTACACGTGGAGTGTCGCCAGCGGTTCCATCCCCAGCGCGCTCAGCTTGAGCACGACGACCGGCCTGCTTTCCGGCACTCCGACTACTCCCGGAACTTACGCCTTCACGATCGGCGTCACCGACCAGAACAAGCAGACGGACAGCGCGGCTTTCTCCATCCGGATTGTCGCGGCGCTCACCATTACCACCCAATATCCGATCCCGGGGAGCGTGGACGGTATGGTCGGCGTGCCATTCTCCCTGGTATTTGCCGCCACCGGTGGGACTTCACCCTACCAGTGGTCTGTCTCCGCCGGTGCGCTGCCGACCGGTCTCACGCTGAGTGCCGCGGGCAGCCTTACCGGATCGCCCACGGCGACCGGGACATTCAACTTCACGGTCCAGGTTGCCGATTCGGCTTCGCCCGCGCGCACCGCTAACAAGGCATTCACCATCGTGGTCGTTCAGTTGACCATCACCACCGCCAGCCCACTGCCCCCCGCCACCGTGGGCACTCCCTATAACCAGACGCTGGCCCTGACTGGTGGAGGTGCGCCGTATCTTATCACCTATACCTGGTCGATTTCCGGGGGGGCATTGCCGGCGGGAATCACGCTGAATCCATCCGCCGGCTCCCTCAGTGGGACTCCGTCCGCGCCGGGCACATTTACCTTTACCGTGTCCGTTACGGGTGGCGGCCAGACTGCCACGAAGGCATTCGCCGTGACGGTAGGAGTGCCGCCTGGGCCACCCGCCACCATTACAGGGTTGCCGGCTACGGCCGCGCCGGCCACGCAACCGGCTCTGGGGATCAGCATCGGGAATACGTATCCGCTCGCTATCACCGGGCAGGTCACCTTAACCTTCGCCCCCGATTCTCCTTCTCCGGACGGCCAGGAAGTGGTGTTTACCACCGGCGGGCGTACCGTCAGTTTCCAGGTGCCGGCCAATACCACCCAGGCGGTCTTTACCGGTGCCACGCCCGGCGTGCAGACCGGTACCGTGTCCGGAACCATCACCCTCACTCTGAAGCTGACTGCCGCGGGCATCGACGTGACTCCTTCGTCGGCGACGCCGACTACGCTGCACATCGCCAAGAGCGCGCCGGTGATCAAAAGCGCGACGGTCACCCGCACCAGCGCCGGCTTCAACCTGGTGGTGGTGGGGTATGCCACCTCGCGCGAGATGGTCTCGGCCGCCGTCACGTTCACGCCGGCTGCCGGCGTGACGCTGTCCAGCACTTCAGCCACAGTTTCGCTCTCCACGGTCTTCACGACCTGGTATGCGGACGCCACTTCGGCGCAGTACGGAAGCAACTTCTCGCTGACGATGCCCTTCACGATCACGAATGCCACTAGCACTGCCCCGCTGGCCTCCGTCTCGGTAGTGCTCACCAACGCACAGGGCAGCTCGACATCGGTGAGCGCCACGTACTAAGGCCTTGCCCGATCTCTACGACGAGATTCCGTACCCGAGCCTGCCGCGCCCGCAGTCTCACCCCGCGCGCATAGCGGCGCTGGCGGCAATCGCGGGAATGACGCCAGCGCCAGTCAGCGGATGGCGCGTCCTCGAAATCGGTTGCGGCGACGGATGCAACCTGCTGCCCCTGGCTTTCGAATACCCGGAGGGCCGCTTCACCGGCGTAGACCGGGCCGCTGTTCCCCTGGCGCGGGGGCGCGACATGGCTCAGAAACTCGGCCTTGCTAACCTGGAGCTCTGCCAGGCCGATCTGCTCGACTGGAAACCCGAGGGCGAGTTCGATTATGTCATCGCTCACGGCTTCTACTCGTGGGTGCCTTTCGAGATTCGCGACCGGCTGCTCTCGCTGTGCGGCGCGGCGCTGGCTTCCGGCGGTGTCGCGTACATCAGCTATAACGTTCTGCCGGGCAGCCACTTGCGGCGCTACGTATGGGACCTTCTGAGATTTCACACCAGCCGCGCGCCGTCGTCGCGGAGCCGGATCGAAAAGGCGCTCGAAGTGGCGCGTCTCATCGCCGCGCGTCCCGCCGATGAGCCCGGCCGCGCCGCCATCCGCAAAGAGATGGAGAATCTGCTGGCGCGAGGCGCGGAAGCCATATTTCACGACGATTTGGCGGAGACCAACGATCCGGTTTATCTGCTGGGCTTCATCGAGCACGCCGCCCGCCATGGGTTGCAGTACCTGGGAGACGCCGAGCCGGTGCGCGACGATGTCCGCGATCTCCCGCTGCCGGCTGAGGATTGGCTCGCGGCCCGGCAGTACGGCGATTTCTTGGACTGCCGGAAGTTCCGGGAGAGTATCCTTTGCCGGAAGGAGATCCCGCTCGATCGGGCACTGAAGTTGGACCGTTTTCAGGCGCTCGCCGCCGCCTCCCGGGTGAAGCTGGCCGAGCCGCAGCCGGACGGTGCCCAGAAATTCGAGCTCTCGCAGGGCAGAAGCCTGACCACCAACCACCCTCTGGTGAAGGATGTGCTGTGCCTCCTGGCTTCCCGCTGGCCTGGCTCCGTTCCGGTAGCCGAACTTCCCCTTGGCGGGTACCCGCCGGAGGACGCGGCCGATATGCTCATGCGCCTGATCGAGGCCGAGGCGATCGAGCTCTGCCAGCAGCCTCCTCGCGTGGCTACGGTGATCGGCGAGCGGCCGGTTGCGAGTCCACTGGCGCGCTTCCAGCTTTCGCTGGGCCTGACCATGGTCACCAACCAGCGGCATCAAAGCATCGACCTCCCCGACGCGACCGGCCGCGCCCTGGTCTCGCTGCTCGATGGAACCCGTGACCGGGGAGCGCTGGTCGCCGCCATGGGCCAGGTTGCGCCGGGCCCAGAGGGCACCCCGTCCGACCCGGCTGCTGTCGAGAGGTCGCTCCAAGTCAGTCTCCAGGAGTTGCTCCGCTTGTGCCTGCTGGTAGGGTAGGCGAGAGAGGATGAGCGGCGTATAATCTAAGAGACAAACGGAGGCGGTGAGGCATCCATGAACTACGAAATTGGTTCCCGTGCTGGCGACTACGAGGTTCTGGAAGTCCTCGGGGCCGGCGGAATGGGGCGTGTCTACAAGGTCCGGAATGTCATTTCCGACCGCGTGGAGGCCATGAAAGTCCTCCTGCCCGTTCTCGAAGGCGATTCCGAGCTGGCGGACCGGTTCATGCGCGAGATCAAGGTTCAGGCGAGCCTCGATCATCCCAACATTGCCGCGTTGCACACGGCGTTGCGTCTGGACAACCAGTTGCTGATGTTGATGGAGTACGTCGAAGGCGTCACCATTGAGGCGGTTCTGCGCTCCGGCCCCCTGCCGATCGACAAAGCCATCGACTACGTAACCCAGGTGCTCTCGGCGCTTTCCTACGCGCACGCCCGGGGAGTGGTCCACCGCGACCTCAAACCGGCCAACATGATCATCACGCCCAGCGGCGTCGTCAAGCTGATGGATTTCGGCATCGCCAAAATGGCCGCGGACCGGAAACTCACGCAGACCGGGCGCACCGTGGGGTCGCTGTACTACATGTCACCGGAGCAGATCCAAGGCGCCGTCGATCTGGACCCGCGCTCGGATCTCTACTCGCTGGGCATCTCGCTTTACGAGATGGTCACCGGAGCTCGTCCGTTCCAGGGCGACAGCGAGTATTCCATCATGGCGGCGCACCTGGGAACCAATCCGCCGCCGCCCATTCAGATCGATCCGAGCCTGCCTCCGGCCCTCAGCGAGATCATCCTCATGTCTTTGGAGAAGGATCCGGCGCAGCGTTTCCAGACCGCCGACGCGTTCCGGGCGGCCCTTCTGAGCGTGCAAGGGCCGGGAGAGGCTGCGGCTGCAGCAGCGGCTCCAATTGCGACATCCGCCGCGGCGGCATCTTTTGCCCCGGCAGCGGCGGCGCCTGTGGCGGTCGCGCCGCCTCCTCCGGCCGCGCGCAGTCACCGCGGGCTATACATCGCCCTGGGGTCGCTGGCCACCATCGCGGTGATCGTCCTCGCGGCAACGCAGATTCCGAAATTCCGGCGCACGGCCGCCGAAGGCACGCCCGCTCCGAAGGCCTCGATGCCCGCCCAGGCGCCGGTGGCAGCGGCGCCCACCCCGGCTCCCGCGCCGCCGGAGGCACAACCGGCCAGCCCACCGCCGGTGGAGACGCCCGCGCCCGTCGTCCAGAGCGCCGCGCAGCGTTCGCAACCCGCGGCGCAGCCGGTTCGCCGCGCCGCGCCCACCGCTTTGCAACCGGGCCCGGCGCCGGCCCAGCAACCCGTCGCACAGCCGGTTTCGCCGCCCCCGCAGGCGGCTCCGGAGCAAGCTCGGCAAGCGCCCGCGGCGGGAGCCGTGGATGCCGCCAAGGCGGAGCAGTTGGAGAAAGTCCGCGAGCAGGTGGTGCTGCTCGAGATCCGCGCTGGAACCGTCAGGTCCGGTTTGGACTCTTTGCGCAGCGCACAGGCCCGCTCCGGGCTGGGGCTTCGCGCCGACATGGCAGCCTCCGCGCAGCGCATGGATTACCTTCTCGGCGAAGCCGACGCCGCCTTGCAGCGGGGCGACCCCGTGGCCGCGAAAAGAAACCTCGATCTGGCGGAGAAGGAAGTTTCGAAACTCGAGAAGTTCCTGGGGCATTAACGAAGTACACGTGTTCGCAACATCGGGCAGGCCAGGCGTCGGCACGAGTGCCGGCGCCTGGAGTTTCTACATTTTGGGGCCGAGTTCCGCAGATCACCAGCCCCGCAGAGTCTGTGTGGCAACTACAGATTGAGGCCACCTATTGTGATGACCGCGCAAAGGGACCACAACAGGTTGCGCCTGGACGCAGCCATTTCGATGTTGCCACACAGACCCTGCGGGGCTTTGGCATCACGCAAGCATTGAGGGAAGACTCCGCAGCCTGCGGCGTCGAAATCCGGGAGCCGGTCGAAGATGTAGAAACTCGAGGGGAGAGGCACGCCTCTCCCCTGCTCCGCCCTGCGCGCTCTTATGGAGTAACGTGCATGGGCTGAGCGAAGGCGCCGTCGCCGGCCGAATCCCAAGCGGCGAACCGAATCCACTTCTTGCCGCTGAGGTCCACCGGAATGCGGAACGTGTGCGTGCCAAAGGGAGGCAGATCCGTAGCCGGAATGATCTGCCGGCCGGTCTTCTGGCCGTCGCCCCACACCACCTCGACGAACTCCGGCGGGTAGGTCCACTCCAGATCGGCAACCACCGCGCGCTTGGTCCCGGAGCCCTCCAGCGCGAATCGCTTGATGAGCATCTCGCCGGTGGTGAGGAAGTAGTCGCCGGCGCGCATGGCGTTCAAGATGGGCGACCAGTCTTCGTCAAAACGGGGAAGGTGGTCCAGCTTGATGTAGTTGACACTCAGGGCAGGGTAGGTTTCGTCATCCGGGTACTTGGTGTAAGTATCGCCCTCCGCGACCAGGTACTTGGGTCCGCCCCAGTTATTCATGTCGTCCATCACGCCGAAGCAACGCTCCTCGCACAGGCGGGCCTGGGAGAGATCCGCCGGCAGCGATTCCCAGGAGGCGCCCAGATAGCGGTCGCTCTTCAACTGCACGCTGTCCTTGATGGCCTCGGGGTAACCGTCGGAGCTCTTGGTGCGCGGATGGGCCAGCCAGACGTAGCCGTTTTCCAGGCGAAGCATTTCCATCTCATCGGCCAATGAGCCGACGTGATAGACCTTGCCGTACTCGGGCATGGTCTCGACGAACGGTTGCCCCTCCCGGCGAACCATGGTCCAGTACACCGGCCTGGAAAAGACCGTGGTGTAATGCGCCCTGAGATACCGGTTCGGCTCTTCCCCCGGAATGATGAGGAAGTCCCGGTCCGAATGGCGGCGGCTGGCGTCGAAGTAGACTTTCTGCTCGGCCAGCCGGATCGGGCCGGGATCGCTGGGGTGGCTGTCGGAGTGGAAGTCCGACATCATGGCGATGTTAATACCCAGGGCGCGGAATGTGGGAATCCACGCGGGAACCCAATCCAACGTGCCGGCATCGCTGATCTCCTCGTTGATGTGCGTATGGAAGTGGCTGGCCGCCACCTGATAGCCGGGAAGCGGCTTGTACCGATCGTCGTGGGTGAAAGCCATGACGGCCTCCGCGGTGGCGGGCGGGGGATCGGGGCTCAGGTAGAAATAGACCGCCATGCGCTGCCAGGTTCCGGGCGGCGCGTTGTATAGGGCGAAATTGTTTCGAAACTCGCGAGACTGGCTCACCCGGCGGTTCCAAACCTGGTCGGTGAATCCGTAAGGGCGGAAGAACCCTTCCCGCTCGGGCTGCCGCACGCCGACGGCGAACGACTCCTCATTGTCCTTGCGATAGTAAACGTAGCCGAGGTTCTGTTCCATCTCGCGCGCCCAGAAAAACTTGTGAGGAGCGGGGAAGAAGGCCACCGAGCCACCGGCCGTCTCCACGATGCCGAGCCGGTTGCGGGCGAGCAGACCCACGGGGCCCTGGTTGGGTGAGCCGCCGAACTCGTATTTCTGCCAGCCCCGGGCGACGTCGCGCCACACCACGCGCCTGGCCTCGCCGGTGCGGAAGCCCTTCAAGCCGCCGTTGTACTTGTAAGCTACGTCCGGCTCATCGGTCTTGGCAATGGCCTCCTGCCGCAGAAGGTTGGTCCCTTTGTAGACGGTGAATTGGAGGCGGCCGGAGAAGATCCCCATCGACAAGCCGGGGAAGGAAACCTCGATGCGGGCGCCGTCCGTCTTGACGGCGCAAGCGTTGGCGTGGAACGAGGCGACGCCGCGGCGGATCTCCTCCGGCTTGCGGGGAAGGTCTTCATTGCGGCCGCCGAGACCGGGCACCTGTAGCGGGGCATCCCAGAAGGCATTCCATTTTTTCGCGTCCAACACCTTGGGGTCGGTGATGCCAAGCTGTCGCAGCGGGGCGAGCTGGTCGGTGCCGATCCGGCGCTTCCCGCTGACGGTATCGAATTCCGGGGTGAGGGACCGTCCCAGGACTTGCCACTGGCCGCCCTTTTTCCGCACGGCCAGCTCGCGCACCACGGGCACGCCGTTCTCGATGCCGAAAGAGGCGCGCAGCTCCTGGCCTCTGGCTCCATCCCAGGTAAGCTGCAAGGCTTCGCCGGCGACCTGCGCCCGCAGCCCTGGCTGGGCGCGATAGGCGGCCATGTCGCACGAAAGGGGGTCGGCCAAACACCAGGCATGGCAGACCAAGACGCAAATCAGAATTCGCCATTGGCAACGCATATGGAAACAATTCTATCCGAGGGGGAGCCGCGGCGCCAGAACCGTAGCGATATTAGAAAAACAGGGAGATGGCCGGGCCTGTTTGACTCAGGGTGTTCCAGAACGAGCCGGGCGAAGCCCCCGGAAATACTCGACCGTGAGGCGCAACCCCTCCTCGAGCGGCACGCGCGGCTCCCAGCCGAGCACCGCGCGCGCCTTGCCAATGTCCGGACGGCGCTGCTTGGGGTCGTCCTCGGGCAGCGGCTGGAACACGATCTCCGATCTGCTCCCGGTCATGGCGCGGATGCGCGCGGCGAATTCCAGGATCGTCAGCTCGCTCGGATTCCCCAGGTTCACCGGGTAGCGTTCCTCGGAGAGCATCAGCCGGCACAGCCCCTCCACCATGTCGCTCACGTAACAGAAGCTGCGCGTTTGCGAGCCGTCGCCGAAAACCGTGAGGGGCTGGCCGCGCAGGGCCTGGTCCAGAAACGCCGGCACCACGCGGCCGTCGTCCAGTTTCATGCGCGGGCCGTAGGTGTTGAAGATGCGCGCGATGTTCGTCCGCACGCCGTGCTTGCGGTGGTACGCCATGGTAATGGCTTCCGCGAAACGCTTGCTTTCGTCGTAGCAGGAGCGCGGTCCCACGGGATTCACGTTCCCCCAGTAGGTCTCCACCTGCGGATGGACCAGCGGGTCGCCGTAGCACTCCGATGTGGAGGTCAGCAGGAACCGCGCGCCTTTTTCGCGAGCCAGTTCCAGCATGCGGCGCGTCCCTGCCGATCCCACGTCCAGCGTTTCAATGGGATGCTCCAGGTAGTCCTTGGGACTGGCCGGAGAAGCCATGTGCACCACGCCATCGGCTTGCCCCTCGATGGAGAACGGCCGCGTGATATCCTGCTCGATAAAACAAAAGCGCCGCTCGCCTTCGAGATGCGCTATATTTCGGCGGTTCCCGGTCAGAAAATTATCCAGCGCCACGACGCTATGGCCGTCCGCCAGAAGACGGTCGCACATGTGCGATCCAATGAAACCCGCCGCTCCTGAAACGACGATGCGCAAGTATCCTCCGAAAGCCCTATTCTAGCGGACCGCGCGCAACACTCCCATGCTACATTCAGATCTGACCGATATGACCGGCGTGTCGTGGACCGAACGATTCGCTCTGATCGCGCTGCTGGCCGCGTCTCTGGCGCTGTTCTGGGCGCGTTTTCGCAAGGTCCTCCGGGCCATCCGCGGCTCCCGCCCCACCCCCGATTTCGAGGTCGCGCCTCCAGGCCCGCGCATCCGCCAGCTTCTGTGGGAGGTGATGGCGCAAGGCAAGGTGATCGGGCAGCGGCCCTTGCCCGGCCTCGCCCACGCCTTCATCTTCTGGGGTTTCTGCGCGTTTGCGCTGGCCACCGTCAATCACGTGGCGTCCGCGTTCGGCGCGCGCTTTCTCTCCGCTGGAACCGCCTTTGGGAGTTTCTATCTCGGGTTCGTGGCGGTGTGGGCCGTGGCCGTGGCGGTGGCCATCGCCGGCCTGTTCATCCGCCGTTTCTTGGTGCGCCCGGTGTGGCTGGGAGAGGTGTCGCCGGAATCGGGCGTGATCGCGCTCTTGATCTTCCTGCTGATGGCGACCTACCTCGGCGGCCTGTGGCTTCCGGAAGGCACTCTCTGGGGCCGGGCGAACTGGTGGGCGCACACGCTGGCGCTGGCGATTTTCCTCCCGCTGATTCCCCACACCAAGCACCTGCACCTGGCGCTCAGCCCCCTGACGGTGTTTCTGCGGCGCGCCGGCTTCAGCCGCATTCCACCGCTCGAAGGCGACGAGGATTTCGGTCTCGACACCGGCAAAGACGTCACCCGCATCGACGCTCTCGAAGCTTACACCTGCGTGGAATGCGGGCGCTGCACGGAGCACTGCCCTGCTTTCCACACCGGGAAGGCGCTCAACCCCAAGGAAATCATCCTCGGCCTGCGTGGTTACCTCAACCAGTTCGGACCGGCCGGCGAAGCCGCGCTGCTGGGGCGGCACATTTCCGAAGAGGCCGCGTTTCAGTGCACCACCTGCGGCGCCTGCGAGTTTCAGTGTCCGGTGGGCATCCAGCACCTGCCGGTGATCGTCGGCCTGCGTCGCGGCGCCGTGAACACCGGCAAGTGGGAGGACGAGCACGGCGCCCGCCTGTTCCTGAACCTCGAGCGGAACGGCAACGCTTTCGGCTTCCCCACCGCCGAGCGCCAGAAATTCATCGAGAAAAACGAGCTGCCGGTTTACGACGGCACGCAGGCGTACTGCTTGTGGCTCGGCTGCATGGGCGCATACGACCCGCAAGGCCGCGAGATCGTGCTCGCCCTGGCGCGCGTTCTGCGCCACGCCGGTGTGACATTCGGCGTGTTGCGCAAGGAGAGGTGCACCGGCGATCCGGCCCGCCGTCTGGGCAACGACCTGGCCGTGTCGCAACTTGCCCAAGCGAATATCGAAACCCTGCGCGCGGCCGGGGGGCCCTCCGGGCCCCGCAAGATGGTTTCGATCTGCCCGCATTGCGTACGCACCATGGGCACGGACTGGCGGGAGTACGGCGCCACGTTCGAGATCGAGCATCACAGCGAGCTGTTGGCCCGCTTGCCGGCCTCCCCGACTGCCTTGCCTTCCGAAAAAGTGGTCTTCCACGATCCCTGCTACCTGGGCCGCTATCGCAACGTGTACGACGAGCCGCGCGAGGTGATCGCGCGTTTCGCCGGCGTGGTGGACCTGCGCCGCGCGCGCGAGCGTTCCTTCTGTTGCGGCGCCGGCGGCGGCCAGATGTTCCTGGGCGAGGAAAAGGGCAAGCGCATCAACGTGGAGCGCACCGAAGAGCTGGTGGCCACGGGCGCGCAGGTGATCGGCACCGCCTGTCCGTTCTGCCAGTCGATGTTCCGCGACGCGTTGGGCGCGCTGGCGCAAGCGCCGCCGAAGCTGCTGGATATCGCGCAGCTCGCAGCCGCCTCGCTTCCGCCGGAGCCGACGAAATTACCGTGACATTCGGCTGCACGATGGTATAATCGGCTCTTGGCGCAGCTTGCGTGGCGCCATTTTCCAGCCGGTCTTCGAGAGCGGGCGCGTAGCTCAATTGGCAGAGCAAGTGACTCTTAATCACTAGGTTGCAGGTTCGATTCCTGCCGCGCTCACCAGAACTCACAGGAAACAAAACGCTTGCTCTGTGCCCCGAAAACGGCCATCAGTCTAGCCAGTTACGTGGTCAGTCACTACGTCGGGACACACGGCGTTCACGCCGCGCGTTCGGTAAACTCGTAGGCATGACCGGCTCGCTGGACGACGTTCTGGAAACGTTGCGCAATCATGAGGGCGATCTGCGGCGGTTCGGCGTGTCCCATGCTGCGGTGTTCGGCTCGGTCGCGCGCGGAGAGGCCAAGGTCGACAGCGATGTCGATGTGCTGGTGGTACTCGATGACCGTCGCCCGATGGGAATCTTCGAATACGCCAGGCTCAAGCTGTATATTAACGAGATCCTCGACGGCACTGGCGACGTGGTAAACCGCAGGACTCTCAAGCCGCTGCTCCGGGATAGCATCTTGCGGGACGCGGTCCACACCTTTAGAAATCCCGGCCAACGCCGGGCGCTTCCCGCGGACAACTGAAACCTGCCACTTTCCCGAACCATGTACATTCAAATGGATTCAATTTAGTTTACTGGCAGGACGGGGGTTGGGCAAGATTGGGAGATGCGCGAACGGTCGCGCCATTGTGGCAGTACACTATCCGAGAGGACCTATGCATACAATCCTGCGATTTGCCTGCTTCTCCATGCTCGCGGCCGCGCCGCTGGCGGCCGGCTCCATCCCTTCGGCAAGACCCGAAGAGGTCGGCCTCTCATCGGAGCGTCTCGGCCGGATCCGCGAAACCGTCCAGCGTCACATCGACGCCGGCGACGTCACCGGCGCCGTTACGCTGGTTGCCCGCAAGGGCCGAATCACGCACTTTGAGGCTCAAGGCCTGGCGGATATCGAATCCAAGCGGCCTATGGCCAAGGACACGATCTTCCGCCTGGCTTCGATGACCAAGCCGGTTACTGCCGTAGCTGTCATGATGCTCGTCGAAGAGGGAAAGATCCGCTTGAACGACCCGGTCTACAAGTTCGTGCCCGAGTTCAAGGATGCCAAGGTGGCCATCGCACGCCAAGCCGACCCGGCCATGATGATGCCGGGACAGCCCCCGCGCGACCCCGAGTACTACGTCGTGCCGGCCAACCGCGAGGTTACGATACAGGACATGCTGACGCACACTTCGGGCCTCGCCAGCGGCGGAATCGGTTCGCGGATGGTCAACAAGCTGGCTCCCCGGCAACCGGACGACAGCCTGGCAACCTACATTCCCCGCTTGGCCACCGTCCCGCTGGACTTCCAGCCCGGCTCGCAGTGGGCCTATAGCGGCGCCGCCGGGCCGGACGTGCTGGGGCGCATCGTCGAAATCGTCAGCGGCCTCACCTACGACCAGTTCCTCAAGCAGAGGCTGTTCGACCCGCTGGGCATGAAGGATACGTTCTTCTACCCCCCCGACTCAGCCCGCCCGCGCCTGGTCACCCTCTATCAACGGACTCCAAAGGGCTTGGAGAAGAACCCGAACCAAGATGGATTCTCCACAAAGGCCTATTTCTCCGGGGGCGCCGGTCTGATGAGCACGGCGGAGGACTACCTCCAGTTTGCGCAGATGCTGACCAATGGCGGCGAACTGAACGGTAAGCGCTATCTCGGCCCGCGAACCGTCGAACTGATGTCCGCCAATCACGTCGGTGACATGTTCAACGGGAAGCTTGGGCGTCCGGCCCAGGGCATGGGTTTCGGTTTCCTGATGGATGTGATTCTGGACAACGTGACCTCGGGCATGCGGCTGGCCAACGGCACCTTCGGCTGGGACGGCGCCTTCGGTACCATCTTCTGGGCCGACCCCAAGGACAAAATCGTCCGGGTGCTCATGATGCAAACCCAGACGCCGCAGTTGCAGCGCGATTTCGAAAACGCCGTGATGCAGGCCATCATAGACTAGAAG